>NZ_JALBWL010000002.1:0-603413 GCF_024677885.1 Veillonella faecalis | reverse complement strand
TGAAATGTTGTGGTTGCCAGACCAACTTCATTCTATCACTAGGAGGTTCTTTCCTTTTCTCTAAGAATTTTTTATCGACCCCCAGTTTAACTGGGGGTTTAGTCATGCCTATTCGGCGTACAAAAAATAACAGATAGCTGATTTTAGATAATCAACTATCTGTTTTTTGATTTAATATTATTATATTCTAAGGTTGACTAATGATGCTCAACTCCCAATTCCCATCATATGGCCCGTTATAAAATAAATTTCCAGCAAATTTTGCAAATCCAAATTGATAAGAAGTTACCATTGAATCAGATACTTTACCTATCATCTCATTACCTGTAATAGCTTGTAATGGAAGAATAATTAACTCCACAGTCTTTTCTTCTGAAAGATTAGATTTAAAGCGGATATAATTTCCCCAACCGCCACCTTTCATACGTCCACCTTCACCTATTTCAGTAATCTCTAGCTGTTCATTCTTTTGTATTAGATCTTTAGCAGCTGTAATAAAGTTATTTACTCGTTCACGATGAAATGGCCGTTGCATTGTATCTCTAATATTAATAGTTACAAAAAGAATAGCCACCACTACTAAAAATATTAATAACAATTTTTTTCTCATAAAACGCCTTTTTTATATTAAAGTATATAAATAAAATAGCCCTTAACAATAAATACTTAAAGACCTAACCATAATATTAGAACTTGGAATCTTAAATTATACTGCTATTAAAAAGAAATTCTGCTACCTTGCGATTTAAACCTTCCAGGTGCTTCTGACAATTTCTTATACATATCAAATGTTTCAGATGGACCTAAACTTTCAATAGGTTGTAAGATCATCTTATCGCCGTAATACTGTTGTTGTAATCTAGTAAAATTACTTATAGTTGCAACATCTTCTAGATTTAAATAATATACAATAATTGTATTGTTCTCTTGATTGATAATAACATAGACATCATCATCCATCGCATAAATTTTATCATTAATAATGTCCATCGAAATACCTTTTTTAATAAGATAAACACTATAGGACTTATCAAAAATTGTATTGTATCTGCTATCGACTACATACCGATACTGTAAATCATGAAATAACCAACACCCACCTATAAAGAGAAATAGACCAAAAGTAATTACCAATACCTTTGATAGTTGTAGTAGACTCTTTAAAAAATCTATTATTTTATTCATATTTATATAATTGTAATATTTCTCCATAAACTCACTATAATATAACAACCTACAAAAGCTTTTATCCCTAATAATGAATTATAAATGCAATATTTCTAACCAATTATTACGAGCTAACAGTACACGATACCCATCATTCTCTGAATCCTTTGTTACATATACTCTATATGTTTCATTTTCATATACATAACGAGACGTCATCTGATCAACTAAAGTCCATTCTCCACTTAAGGGCTTTATTGATTTTATGTCTTTATGTTGTGAATCTTTCTTTATGCTTATTGATACAGCTATAGATAAGAGATTTCTTCTATTCGAATCATGTACATCTCCATCGATTATATATTGATCTCGTGGAAAAGCTGCATTTAAAACTTGCGTCAGTTCTATTCTAGACTGCTCAATAGTATCATTAAACAAAAACTTATAGCCTAATCCACAAATTAGCCATAAACTAAAACAGCCTAAAAATATGTACCAAACAATAGAATAAATTGTTCTATATTTCATACTTAAAATCCCTCTATGTTACCTATATACCAGATGCATTAAAAACCATACACGCAGCTAATTCGACAATCATGCCATATATGATTGGATTAGCAACTTTTCTATCTTAAAAGCCTAGAAATTAATGCATCAATATCACAAGTATCAACATAAACAATATAAATAGCCGTGGAGGAATTCTATATTTAATTAATATTTTATTCTCTTTCAGCCCCGAAAACTGTGGAAAGAAAAATAAAAAAATTAATATTACACACACGAAGAGAAAAGAATACCCTTCTTGAAAGAGCAATCTTTCTATTACATTCATAATTCCGTCCTAAACAAATAAATTAAATCATCTTATTTATTGTCAAAAACAAATTCCACTATAAACAATCCAATAAGCATGAGGATTGCAATAATTCGTGTTAGAGTTGATTCAATAGAACCTAGACGCTTAAAGTCACCATTAAAACGAATCCCTGTATATTGAGGAAATATTATTGCCCATAACAAGATTAAGGTCGCAAGTACCCAAGAATCAACAATTTTATTTATAAAATCTATTATTTCATCCACTAAATACAATAGTCTCTCCCTATATTAAATTTAATTTACCTCATTCGATCTAGATTATAATAGACCATTATCCATCAGTAACCCCAACAAAGTAAATATTTCTAAAAATAATAAGATACACAAAATAATCCTTACTACACGTCTCACTATAGGCTTAGCAGGAGCAAAAGATTCTATGCTATCATGATTCCCAATCAACTCAGGAATACAAATAAACGCAATAGTAAGACCTATAGCTTGAATTGCACCGCTAACCTCATAATTTGTATTATATAAATTTAGTAAAGAATCAAAGAACTCCATTTATATACTAAATCTCCTTATAGTTTAGATAATACAGAATTAATACAAGATTTAAATTATCGGTCTTTTTCTAATATAACGATTATAGCCTTAGTATTTATATCTCGTATAATTTCAATTTCAATCTTATCATCTAGATCATAGCCTATAAAATGCCGCTTTTTTACTTCACGCCATGTTATATGTTCTTCTGAAAGTATATCCTTTACTGTTTCCAAAGTAATACCTTCATATGTATTTTTAAAAATATATATCTGTCCATTTCTACCTGTAGCAAAGTGCTCTTCACCTACTTTATACGCAGATAGACCTACTAACTTTTGTTCATATACTGTTAGTTTTTGTATTTGCTCGGGCCTTTTAATATACGCATGTAAAGATATAGCACCCATTAATAAAAACCAAAATAAAGCAAATCCAATATAAAATTTAACCGTTAAAGGGGTTCGATCTAATATAGATTTTACACCGCTCCATACTTTCATAATGTCTCCTATACTATCAATTAATATTCATTTCACTTCTATATTTCAATTATATATTAAACCAACTTATATCACCAACGGATATTTTAATATTGTTATCTTTTATTTATTTTTATATTTAGCATTAACAAAGAATACTAAAGCTTGAGCTCAATTATTTATATTATATTAATACAAAAGCACCATCTAATAAGGGATCTCTTACGTATCGTATAGAATTCCCAATAGATGGTGCTTTTATTGCTCTAATTCAGTTGTTCAAATAAACATGTTCCACTCACATACAATGTAGTATATTAAACTACTTTATATTTCGTCGTGCCGCTAAGCTACCAGCGCTGTTAGCTAGGCCCGCTCGATTGATATGTGGATTCCCATGTTTGTACGTTTTTGGCTTGCTACTTTTATCTACTACCTTTGATTTCTCAAATTTAGTAAATAGATTATCTAGCTCGCGCAAGAGCGCACGTTTTTGTGAGTCTTTCAACTCGAATACTTCACCTTTATAGGCAATGTATTTATTTTTGAGCACAGGACTGAGATCATAGATGGGCTCGTGTTGTTCTCCATTTACATCTAACAGCTCATCCAAGGTCAATCCATAATAGCGAGACAGGGCACAGAGTGTATCTAAATCTGGTTCGCGATACCCTGTTTCGTAATTTGAAAGCGCCGCATTACTGATACCTACGGCCTTTGCTACTTCGATTTGGCTTTTGCCCATGCGCACGCGAGCACGCTTTAAGTTCTTATAAAACTGCATGTTCATCACCTACATCGATACATAAACAACTACAAACTATATACTTTCATAATAATGTATCACTATTTTTTAGTGTATCACTATTTTTTTAATGTATCACCGATTTTTTTGAAAGCTTCATCAGCTACGGCTAATGTGCGTTCGATTTCACTACTCTTATGGCAGATAGATACGAAGTTACTTTCATAAGGGCTTGGCGCATAGTAGATACCATGGCTCAAGTTATGGTGGAAGAACATTTTGAATTGTTCTTCGTTGCAAGATGCTGCATCATCAAAGTTCTTAACTGGTTTATCAGTGAAGAAGATAGTGAACATGGAGCCTACCCGTTGTACTACAACAGGCACATTGTATTGAGCTGCCAAGCGTTCAAAGCCTTCACAAAGGGTAATAGTTGCGTCTTCAACTTGTTTAAAGATAGTTGGATCCCGTTGCAAAATGGAAAGCGTTGCCAAACCAGAGGTTACGGCAATTGGGTTACCGCTCAATGTACCAGCTTGATAAATAGGACCAGCTGGTGCAATTTGGTTCATAATCTCACGAGCGCCGCCAAATACAGCAAGTGGCATGCCACCACCAACGATTTTACCAAGGCATGTAAGGTCTGGTTTAATATTGTAACGTTTTTGTGCACCGCCGCTACTAGCGCGGAAGCCACACATTACTTCGTCAAAGATCAATAATGCACCATGAGCCTTAGTTACTTCACGCAAAGTTTCAAGGAAGCCTGGTTCTGGAGGTACACAGCCCATGTTACCTGCTACAGGTTCTACGATAATCGCCGCAATAGTATCACCAATTTCATCAAACAGTTTACGAACCGCATCAGAGTCATTGTACGGCAAGGTTATAGTGTTTTCTGCTACACCTTGTGGAACGCCAGGGCTATCTGGTACACCAAAGGTAGCAAGGCCAGAGCCAGCTTTCACCAAGAGTGCATCGCTATGACCATGGTAACAGCCAACGAATTTCACGATTCGATCGCGACCAGTAAAACCACGAGCTACGCGCAAAGCACTCATAGTAGCCTCTGTACCAGAGTTAACGAGACGGATAACCTCCATAGATGGCATGAAGGCTTGCACCTTTTTAGCCAATTCTGTTTCTAGTAGTGTAGGTGCGCCATAGCTAGTGCCGCGAGGAATCGCCTCTTGCAAGCTAGCGATAACCTCAGGGTTCGCATGGCCCAAAATCATAGGGCCCCAGCTCAACACATAGTCGATGTATTCGTTGTTATCGATATCATAAATACGGCTGCCGCTAGCACTACTGATAAACGGAGGGTTAGAACCTACACTGCGGTAGGAACGAACAGGACTGTTTACGCCGCCTGGCATATAACGTTTAGCCTCTTCAAAGGCCTTTTCAGATTTACCGAGTTGGAACATGGTTTCTCCTTACTTTTGTAACCATTTAGCAATATCTATAGCATGGTACGTAATGATAATTTTAGCACCGGCGCGCTTCATAGAAAGCATTGTTTCCATAACGAGGCGTTCTTCGTCGATAAGACCAGCTGCAGCAGCGGATTTAACCATCGCATATTCGCCAGATACATTGTATACAGCTACAGGTAATTCATAGCGATCACGTGTTTCACGAACGATATCCAAGTAGGACAAGGCTGGTTTAATCATGATAATATCTGCACCTTCAGCGATATCGAGTTCGATTTCTCTGAAAGCTTCCAAGCGATTAGCTGGGTCCATTTGATAGGACTTGCGATCCCCAAATTTAGGTGCAGAGTTAACAGCACCACGGAACGGACCATAGTAAGCGGATGCATATTTTGCAGCATAGCTCATGATGGATACATTCGTGTACCCTGCCGCATCAAGGGCTTCACGGATAGCACCTACACGGCCGTCCATCATATCGGATGGAGCCACCATATGGGCACCTGCTTCTGCTTGGCTTACCGCTACTTTACAAAGCAATGGCAATGTTTCATCATTTAAGATTTCATGATCATCAATCATGCCACAATGGCCTGTTGTTGTGTATTGGCACAAGCAAACATCAGCTACCACCAATAGGTTTGGCACAGCTGCACGGATGGCTTTAATAGCTTGTTGTACAGGTTGGGACATATCCCATGCAGAGGAACCTTGTTCGTCCTTATATGTAGGAATACCGAAGATTTCTACCCCAAGAATACCAAGATCATATACCTCTTGAGCCATTTTTACAGCTTCATCAACGGATAAGTGGTATTGGCCTGGCAACGTATCGATTTCTTTTTTGATACCTTCACCAGGAACGATAAATAATGGATAAATTAAATCAGTTACGTCGAGTGTCGTTTCCCGTACCAAATCACGCATTTCTGGATTGATACGCAAGCGGCGAGGACGGTATGTTAAATCGTACATGTAATCCTCCTATAGGCCCTATAGGGCTCATTAAAATCTTAGAAGCTAGCTCCTATGAGATATTGTTATTCCATAAACAGAAACAACTATATGCTATCCTTATTAAGCCTTAGCATCATTTATGATAGCGTTAACTAAGCCATCAGTTGTATATACATCGCTGATGACAGCAGGTTTAAGACCTGCACTCATAGCTGTAGCAGCAGTGATAGGTCCGATGCAAGCAATCTTAGTATTGCCTAATAGTTTCAATGCATCATCGCCCAATAATTGGATTGTATTAGTTACTGTAGAGGAACTTGTAAACGTAATGTAGTCTACAGTACCTTCAGTCAATGCATTGATTAATGCTTCTTGTTGAGATGTATCTTGTGTAGTTTCATATAAACGCAAGATATCTACATCTATATCGTGATGACGCAAGGAGCGTGGAATTACATCGCGAGCTACTTTTGGTTGGATGAGCAATACAGAATCGCCTGCTTTGAGCTCTTCTTCAAGAGCCTCTACAGCAGATTCAGCTTTATAGTCTACAGGAATAATATCTGGAACAATGCCGTATTTTTGAAGTTCTCGAGCTGTAGCACAGCCAATAGCCGCCACTTTAGAATTACCTAATGCACGTGTATCCTTGCCCTCTTTATAAAGAGCATCGAAGAAGTAGCGAACCCCTTCACCAGAAGTGAATACGATGCATTGGTATTGTTTTGTATTATTGATGATACGACGATCTTCATCAAACAACTCCAATGGAGATGTTTTAATCGCTGCCGCTTCTATTACATTAGCACCTTGAGCTGCTAATTTTTCGCGGAATGCACTAGCTTGAGAGCGAGCGCGTGTTACAACAACGGTCTTGCCAAATAACGGTTTGTTATCGAACCATTGTAATTTCTCACGAAGGTTAACTACATCGCCTACTACGATAATAGCTGGCGCTTTTAATTGTGCCTTTTCTACGTCTTCTACTACATGTTCAAGGGTAGATACGAGAACTTCTTGAATCGTTTTTGTACCCCAACGAACAAGCGCTACTGGTGTAGAAGCTGGACGTCCATGAGCCATCAATTTTTCTGCAATAGTAGGCAAGTTGCCAACACCCATTACAAAGCAAAGTGTATCAACGGCTGTAGCAAGGCCTTCCCAATGAATGCCAGATACGGCTTTAGTTGGGTCCTCATGACCGGTTACAACAGCAAAGGATGTAGCCATAGCGCGTTGTGTTACAGGAATACCTGCATAAGCAGGGGCTGCAATTGGAGATGTTACGCCTGGTACGAATTCAAATGGTACACCAGCTTCCCCAAGAGCCATCGCCTCTTCACCACCGCGACCGAATACGAGTGGGTCGCCGCCCTTTAAGCGTGCAACGATTTTACCTTCTTTACCTTTTTGAACTAATAACTCGTTGATTTCCCATTGGTGCATTGTGTGATCTTTACATTGTTTACCAGCGTAAATCAACTCTGCATCTGGGCGAGCCCATTCTAACAAATGAGCATCTGCTAAATAGTCATATACAATTACATCTGCTTTTTCAATGCATTCGCGACCTTTTACAGTAATGAGTTTAACATCGCCAGGGCCTGCACCGATTAGATATACCATACCTGTCATTTTATGATTCCTTCCTCTATGAGAGCATCCACAATATGTTTGCCACCTTCTTCATATAAGGCTTTTGCAAGATTTTTACCAAGAATTTCAGCTTTTTTTGCTGGGCCAGAAATTTCTCCTTCGTACACAGTTTTACCGTCGAGGGACGCAATCATGGCCTTTAAGGTCAATTGACCTTTATTAATAGTACCATGTACCCCCATCGGCACTTGGCAACCACCATTTAACTGACGCAAGAAGCTGCGTTCCCCTTCAACAGCATAGCGTGTAGCTTCGTCGTTAATAGGAGCTAGCATTTCAAGCATTTCCGTATCGTCAGCACGACACTCGATAGCAAGTGCCCCTTGACCAACAGCAGGAATCATTTCATCCGCTTTAAATACTTGGGTAATTTGATCATCTAAGCCCAACCGTTTAAGACCGGCTTGTGCCAAGATAACGCCATCTAGTTTTTCTGTTTCAATCTTGCTCAAACGAGTTTGTACATTACCACGGATAACCTCGACCTTAAGGTCAGGACGGACATGTAATAATTGCGCTTGACGACGCAAGCTACTTGTACCGACGCGAGCACCTTGAGGCAATTTATCTAATGTTTTATACACGGGGCTCACAAGCGCATCGTAAGGCACTTCACGAGCAGAGATAGCACCAAGAGTTAGCCCTTCTGGCAACTCTGTAGGCATATCTTTCAAGCTATGTACGGCGATATCAATGTCGCCTTTGTGCATGGCCTCTTCTAGCTCAGCGGTAAATAAACCTTTACCACCAACTTGAGCCAGTGGTTTTTCCAAGATACGATCCCCTTTTGTATTAAAGTGAACTAGCTCGACCGTAATGTTTGGGTACAGACGTTGTAACTCTGCACTAATATGTTCAGCCTGCCATAGGGCAAGGGCACTTTTTCGCGTGCCGATTCGAATATGGTCTCTCATAGCCTTACCCTTCTTTCTCAAGATTAAACATATCTTTGAATAAATCCCAGTACAAACCTTCTTCCTCTGTACCAGCGATTTCGTTAAAGTGAATCATCGGTTCACGCAACATTTTGCGAATGATCATACGACTCATAGAGTCCATAATGCGGCGCTCCTTATCAGAAATATCAGGCAATTTCGCTAATGCGCGATGTAACTCACGACGGCGAATGCGTTCTGCTTTTTCTGTGAGCAATGCCATCATAGGGCGCACCGTTAAATAACTCAATTTATCTAATAATTCTTCAATAGCATCGTGAATGATAGGCTCTGCACGACGAGCTTCCTCTTCGCGCTGTGCCTTATTTTCTTCAACTACACTTTCAAGAGAGTCGATATTAAACAGGTAAATACCTTCCATATCTGCTACGGCAGGATCAATATCGCGTGGTACCGCAATATCAATCATAACGATTGGCTCACCCTTGCGAAGGGAGGTAATTTTCTTTGCTTCACGTTCAGTAATAATATAATGTGGCGCCCCTGTAGATGTAATGAGGATATCCGCATCTTTAGCGTAATCTACAAAGTTATCGAGCTTAACAGCTTTACCATTAAATCGCTCTGCTAGAGCCTCTGCCTTGGTAAAGGTTCTATTGGATACAAAAATCGTTTTTACGCCCTTTGCTTGTAAGTGCGTTGCGGTCAACTCACTCATAGTACCGGCCCCTAAGATGAGTACAGTCGCCTCAGGCAATGGCTTATCTAAGCTGTCCTCAGCTAGATTAACAGCGGTGTAACTAACGGATACAGGCGTATTAGCAATGCCTGTGTTCGTCCGTACCTTTTTACCAACGCTGATAGCACGTTGAAATAAAATATTGAAAATTGTGCCTGTGCAACCTGCGCTATAAGCCTGAATATAAGCCCCTTTTAATTGGCTCAAAATTTGACCTTCCCCCAACACAAGGGAATCAAGGCTTGCAGATACGCGGAATAGATGTTCAATGCAATCGCGCTCTTCATAGAAGAAAAAGGCATCTTCATCGATGTGGTCGGCACCTTTTAAATCCTTTAACACAGCCAGCATATATTCTTTAGGGAACTCTACACCTTCCAAAGCCGCATAGATTTCAGTTCTATTGCATGTAGACAATATAACGCATTCTGCTACACAGTCGAATTCATAGAGGCGGTTTAGTGCTGAAGCAACCTCGTCCTTATCAAACGAGAAACGTTCACGCACCTCAACAGCGGCACTTCTATGATTTAGACCTAATACCACTAATTTCATGGGCAAGTTTCTCCTCTATAGTCCTCCACTCTCCCTTGAGAATGGCTTCAAAAGTTTCTACAGTCAGATGGTTTCGCCAAAATTTCTGTCGAGCCTCTGGAGTAGGAAGTAGTAACTTTACTTCTTCTCTAAATATTTTAAGTCTAGGCATAGCCTTTTGCAACTGACCATAACGATTCATCATATCTTGCTTTACGAGGCGATTGATACGAGGTCCTACGTTATTAGCGCTAATAGCGATATGAAGATCACCTAGTTCAAGGGATGAAGGTACAGTAAATCTGCACGCACTAGGGGCATCACTGCGATTAGTCCAAACGCGGTGTTTTTTACCCATATCATATAACGTATCGTTTAATTCGCTATTATCTGTACAGATAAAGAACAAACTGCTCGTTATAATGTGGTGTTCATCATCCATTGTGAAAGCACGGTCGTACCACGTGATACGATTATCCTTTGCCCATTGGCAAATCCTATCTGTTACAGTGGGAGCAATCACCACAATGTTGCATGGCTCATCAATAAAGAGCTGCATTCGTCGCTCTGCGACCTTCCCGCCGCCAACGAATAGGATTGTATCTTCAGTTGTAGGTTGAAATGTTATGGATACCATGGCTGTCCTACTATATACAAAAAAATCGGCTTGATGGTCAAGCCGATTTTCAATTGCCTACATGAATCGTTTCAGATATACGCCGATACGCCCCTTACGAGATGTACCTGTAATGGCTTCTACCTTCATTCGGCCACGACCACGCATAGAAATCACATCCCCTTCTTTAACTTCTTGGGATGCACCCTTAGCTGGTTGCCAGTTTACTTGCAATAATCCTGCATTTATAGCGCTTACCAATTTAGTACGAGACACGCTAAAACCAGAACTTGCCACCGCATCTAAGCGCAAAGAAGCAACTGTAGTGCGGACTTCTTTAATTTTTTCTTCTTTTGGTGCAATATCTGATAGGTCAATAGCCTCTACAGATACAGAAACCATAGCAATTTTTGTGAAGTTTTGAATCACAAAGTCTGCTACGCTTTCATCTACCAAAATTTGAGCGCCCCCTTGTTGAACGATAACGTCACCAAATTTGGAGCGATCGATTCCAAGGCCCATCAAGGAACCCAGCACATCGCGATGGGTAAGCAATCGGAACCGTGGGTCCCAATTTACCTTAAGGGCGCGAATACCCATATCCACAGTACCATTAAAGTCGCTATCTACAAAGGCGATGCGGATACGTTCCGCCCCTTCATAGCCACCGTCTGTCTTAACGATAAGCTGTGGGTAGTTAGCCTTGATTGCGTCTGCAATGACAAGGCCTGCAGGGCTCGTAAAGTCCGCCACGCGGTACGGGCGACCTTTTACAACCTGCTCAGCCAAGTCTAGCATGCGGCGAGCTTCCTCACCACTGCCACTGGCTTCAAAATATCGTATTAATTTACTAGTATCTGCCAAAATTATTTCCCCAATTCATTCGACCGAGCAAGACATGCTACTACGCCGTCTTGGAGAGCACTGCGAAGTCCACCTTTTTCCATGGCACCAATACCGGCAATGGTCGTGCCACCTGGACTTGTTACTTGATCTCGTAATACTGCTGGATGATTGCCACTTTCAAGAGCCATCTTGCCTGCACCGTACATCGTTTGAGCCGCTGCCTTGATTGCCAAGTGACGAGGCAATCCGATGCGAACGCCCGCATCAGCTAACGCATCAAGAATGACGAACATATAACCAGGGCCCGCACCAGATAGTGCACCTAAGCGATCTAAATCAGCTTCGCTTACCACGGCCACTTCGCCGACAGCCTCAAACAAGGCTTGAACATCACGACCAAGGTCTGTATGTACATCATCCCCTGCAAGAGCCGTCATACCTGCACCGATAGAAGCCGGTGTATTTGGCATAGCTCTAAACCAGTTAGCTTGCGGAATCGCTGCATCTAGAGTATCTAAGGTGATACCTGCAGCAACGGAAATCATAACAGTCCCATAAGGTACTTCTTTTAACGTCTCTAATACAGATGGTAACACTTGTGGTTTTACAGCCAAGAGAATAGTATTGTACTCATGCACATTAGGCATAGTCGTAAAACCTACTACACCAAGCTCCTCTGTAAGAGCCTTACATTGTTCTTCGCGACGTACTAGAATGTGCGTATCACTTGCTTTCAACACGCCATGCTGTAATGCACCGCGCAATAAAGCGCCCCCCATCGAGCCAACGCCAATACATAAGGTTTTACCTAACATCGTTGTCACCACCGTTTATAGAGAAATTATTTGTTTTCCCAAGCGTATTCGTTTTGCTCAGTTTTGTTACTTTCATTATCAGAATAATCAATGGAAATATTTACAGGTACGCACATGAAAATGTCCTTACCCACCTTTTCCAATTTACCATCCAATGCAAAAGTCGCACCAGATACGAAGTCCACAATACGTGCTGCTTCATGAGGATCTGTATTTTCAAAGTTAATCAATACAGGACGCATGTCGCGTAATTGATGTGTAATATTTTCAGAATCTTCAAATACTTTTGGTTCAATTACAACTACTTTCATAGCTGTTGGACGTTGTGTCATCGTAGATTGGCCTCCTACCTTGCGTGGATGAAATTCAGATGCGCCGGATACTGGAGCTACTGGAGCTACTGGTGTAGGTTCCGCTTCATATTCCTCTTCATCTTCATAGTCATAATCATCATATTCATAGTCATCATCATTTTTGCCTAAGAATAAGTTTTTTGCTTTGTCTAAATAATCTCCCAATGCCATTTGGATTTCCTCCTAATACTTAACGCTATCGATTATCAGGCAACCCGAGCCTTAATCATACACACGTTCCCCAAAAATTGCTGTGCCTACACGAACGATGTTAGCCCCTTCTTCCAAAGCGACTTCAAAGTCGTGAGTCATCCCCATAGATAAATATTGAATCTGCCCCTCTTCAAAGTAGCCCTTCATATCCTCATACAAGGCATTTGCTACGCGGAAGATTGGACGTGCTTCCTCTGGATCGTCGAAAAATGGCGCCATACACATCAAGCCCCGTACACGTACATGAGGTAATGTCTTTGCATAGTCTCGTATTTCTGGAAACTCTTCAACAGTCATACCTGTTTTGGAGGCTTCTCGAGCTACGTTGACTTGCAACAATACGTCTTGCACCTTGTCGTGCTTTGTAGCGACCTTTTCGATTTCATCTAATAATTTACGGCTGTCTACAGAATGAATTAAATCAAACATAGGCACCGCTTGACGCACCTTATTAACCTGTAAATGACCAATCAAGTGCCATGTTAATGCTGGACCTTTATAGATGAGCTGTTTTTCTTTAGCCTCTTGTACTCGATTTTCCCCCACATGAGTAACACCGAGACGTGCGACCTCTTCCACCGCTGATACAGGGTGGTTCTTAGTAACAGCTACTAATAATGCTGTATCTACGCGACCAACGCGCGCCATGGCATCTGCCATACGCTGCTGTATTGCGTGTAGGGATTCTTCAATCATGTGATTCCCCTTCAATCTATATTTAAAAACCATAAAATATATTTGTATAGACTATTCTATTATATAGTATTTAGTATTGATTGTACATCATTTAGGTCTTATAAAGCCTATAAATCTATGTATGTATATACTACCGTTCTTGTAGCATACCAAATAAAGCCATGCGACCTGTTTTACCAGATTCCCGACGATAGGAATAACAATCTCTATCTGTTACTGTATCAGTACCGCCAATAGCGATATTTTCTTTAGGCACACCATTCACCATAAGTCCTTCGGCGATAAAGTTCCATAAGTTGATATAGGCTTTATCTAGTTTATCACCTGGATAGTTTACAATATCAGTCACACTACGATCGGTCATACCACGCCAAGCTAATTCAAAACGTTTCCCTAACTCTACATCTACTTCAAATGATTCTGGCCCAATGCTAGGTCCAAGATAGATATAACAATCTTTGAACTCCGTACCATACGCTTCTTTCATAGCCTCAATAGCAAGAACTGGCAAATGTCCTATCGCTCCGCGCCAGCCTGCATGTACCGTAGCGATAGCGTGATGGTTAGCATCATAAATACCTACAGCTACACAATCAGCAGTAAATAAAAATAGCGGTATATTCGGTAATTTTGTAAATACAGCATCACAATCGGCTATGGCTGTATCCTCTCCAAAGGCTCCAGCACCAACGAGATCTTCTGTGATTTCTACAGCTTTTAAACCATGTACTTGATTACCACAAGAGATTCGATCTGGTTCAACACCTAAATATTCAGCAATAATAGCACGGTTTTCATGAACATACTTAGGCTCATCCCCTACGTGAAATGCTAAATTTAGTGATTTATAGGGCTCTTGAGATACACCACCATGGCGGTACGTATCACCTATTGTAATAGGAAAACGATCTGCCCAATTAGGAGTTTCATAAGACCAAGTACCATGAGGTCCTTTAACATCTATACGTTTTACAGATTGATTCATAAGTGCCTCCTATTTACATACACCACATCGCTTACAGCCTTGCACACACGGCGGTGTATACGCTTCATCCACAGAGCGCTTCCATTCCATTTCAAGATATCCATCGTCCATCCCCATGTCGAGGTGACTCCATGGTAAGAATTCATCAAAGCTTCGTTCACGATAGTTCATCTCGTCCATATCTAGGCCTGCTGCCTTCATTTCAGCCTTGAAGGACTTACTGCCACGATCTGCTGCACATGCCGCAAGAACAGCGCCAAGACGGCGATCACCACGAGCTAGTATACCTTGGATATATGCCTCTTTAGGTGATTCAACGAGCACCTCGATACGACGATTCTTTTGCAATGCTTTTTTAATATATTGAAGTTTTTTCTCTACCGTTTTTTGATTATCCATAGCCATCCATTGGAATGGTGTAAAAGGCTTCGGAATAAATGGATTGATACTGAGCGTTAAACGACCTTTACAGCCTACCTCGGCCATATGGGCTTGCGTCCGTTCTGCAAGACCTACAATTGCTTCAATATCCTCGTCAGTTTCCGTTGGCAACCCAATCATAATGTAGAGTCGCATATGTTGGATACCAGACTTAGCAGATAAAGTGGCAGCATTTTGTAAATGCTCTTCGCTAATGCCCTTATTGATGACGCGCCGCAATCGTTCACTGCCCGTTTCTGGTGCAATGGTAATCGTCTTTTGCCCACTATCTGCCAAGCCATCTACAACGGCTTGCGTCAAAGAATCTGCACGCAAGGATGCGCAAGAATAACGCATATCTTTAGAACGAATATAAGTAACTAACTCATCTACCTCTGGATAATCAGAAATAGCGGCCCCCATAAGGCCTACCTTTTTACCTAATTTCTCTGCTCTATCTACGCCTTCTTTTAGTATTTCTAAAGGTCGTACGCGCGGTACACGGAAACAATAGCCTGCCATACAGAATCGACAATGCCGTCCACAACCACGTGCCACCTCGATGATGTACATAGCGCCAAATTCTGTATAGTTTGTTGCTACTACGGTTTCGCCGCCACTAGTGAGCATTTCAAAGTGGCGTTTAATCGTCTTCGGCGCACCGTCTGCAATATCATAGCCTTTAAAGCCCCCATCTTCGCTATAAATCGGCACATATAAGGATGGGACGTACACGCCAGATACATTCGCTAATTGACGCAAAATAGCATGTCGATCTAGACCCTCCATTTTGCCATCGCGAATGATATCTAGAACGCGACTAACGATACCTTCCCCTTCACCGATGATGAAAGCATCGATAAAGTCAGAAAATGGCTCAGGATTAAAGGTAGCACATGGGCCACCGGCAATAACGATAGGATCAAATTCGGTGCGGTCCTTCCCCATAATAGGTACGCGTCCATGACGTAACATCAACGGAATATGAAAATAGTCCATTTCAAAGGTCACGTCAAAGGCCACCACATCAAATTGATGCATAGGCCGCTGTGTTTCAACACTCATCAACGGTGTCTTAGTCTTATCGTATGCTTCTAATTCCTTTTTCTCAGGCAAGAAGATACGTTCACATACGCTATCATTGCGTAAGTTGATTTCCTCATAAATAATGTGGAGACCAAGATTACTCATGCCTACAAAATATGTATTAGGATAGACGATAGCTACCTTCTGCCCTGCATGAGGGTTTACCGTTACCCGACTATCTTCGTCTTTATATAATGCTTGTAATCTATCAATTAAATCTTTACGATTCACTAATTTCCTTTCTATATAAGCCCACTACGAATAGTGGGCTTAAAAACATTTTATATATCGTTTGTATGTCTATATTTGTATGTCTATAAGAGTAGTATATAATACTTATCTTAACTATACTATAAGACCAAGAAACATTACAATTTAGATTTCAATTTATCCTTTGTATGAGAGGTCTTATCTTTAAGTGTTTTTACAATTTGAGGACGATGTTTTCTTTCATACGGATAGATGACTACCTCACCATCTTTGTATTCAGCAATATATACATCTTTTATTTTATACCCTTGCTTTTCAACCTCTTCTTCAAGCCACTCTTCTTCTTTTTCAATTACAGCTAATGTAAAATGATTAATCTGACCATCATCAATAAGGTCAAATTTAATATTTTCATCACCAAATTGAACAACGCTTAACTGACCATTTTGTTCTAGTACAGCACGTTTTACATCAGTTACATATTGAACACCAGCAGTACGCAATTTCAATTTAAGCTCTGCAGCTTGAATACCATAGCGCATACACTCTTCAGTTAACACGTGACCTTTTTCAATTACAATAACTGGGTGACCATCAAGAATGGTTTTGAAGAAACTAAGATTGCCTTTTAAGAATTTAAGAGACATTACAAGAATAGTCCACAAAATGAGAACTAACATAAATTGTAAAATACCAATTTGATCATTATAAATGATGGCACCGATAATACCACCAAGTACATAGTTTTGTAATTGGTCCAAAGCAGAGGTTGGCGCTAAGTTGCCCTTCCCCATTAAGTTGATTTGTAAGATAATCGCCAAGAGACCGATGGCGAGTTTGGCAAAGACCATTCCATAGACGGCCATAGCTTCTGTCATTTACGCTCCTCCTTATGGTAATACGTCCGCTTTATCATGAATACGCTCTGTTGGGCTCACCTTATACACACGAGTAATTGTATAGGTTGAAAATTCTGGATTAAACTGAACCTCATAATAATCATCGCTTACCTTTAAAATCATACCATTGCGAATTTTTAAGGAGTTGACTGCTAATTGCTCACTTGGTACAGAACGATCAGCACTAAAAGAATGTAAAAATTGAGCCATACGAGAAGAATCTTCAGAATAAGTTTTCATCCGATTATACTCTTGGTATTCAAGCCCTAAGAAGAACACTACAATTAAAGACAAGATAACCATCAAGTCACGATAGCGACTAGTAAAGCCATTTCGCAGAACTTGTATGCCCAAAACGAGTAGTGCTAATAAAACAGCAACAAAGATAATAAAGCCCCATGTTTGGCCCCCTACAGCCAAACTTTCAACATAGGATAATGTGTAGAAATCCATATCGTTCTCCTTTCATAGATTACTTTTTATTATACCATACCTTATGCCAATATTTTCGATATAACAATGTATAGTACCAAGAAATATATTATAAAACGATAAAAAAGCGACCCCCTTAGGAGTCGCTTTGGTATGCTTTATCTTACAAGAGATTACTAAATAATACTCTTATTTCAACCAGCTCATCAAGTTGCGAAGTTCTGCACCAACTGGTTCGATTGGATGGTTAGCAGCTGCTTCACGATGTTCTTTAAGGAATTTTTGACCATTTTTGGAATCAGCCAAAAATTCGTCAGCGAATTTACCAGATTGGATATCAGCCAAGATTTGTTCCATAGCTTTTTTAGTATCTGCAGTAATTACGCGAGGACCTGCATGGTAGTCACCATATTCAGCAGTGTTGGAAATGGAGTGGCGCATTTTTTGGAAGCCACCTTCGTAGATAAGGTCTACGATCAATTTCATTTCATGCAAGCATTCGAAATAAGCGTTTACAGGTTCATAACCAGCTTCTGTTAATACTTCAAAACCAGTTTTAATCAATTCAGTAACACCGCCGCACAATACAGCTTGTTCACCGAAGAGGTCAGTTTCAGTTTCAGATTTGAAGTTAGTTTCCAAGATACCGGAACGGCCACCACCGATACCAGAAGCCCAAGCCAATGCAACTTCTTCAGTATCACCAGATGGATCTTTTTCTACAGCGTACAAGCAAGGAACACCGGAGCCTTCTTGGTATGTACGACGTACTAAATGACCAGGGCCTTTAGGAGCTACCATGAATACGTTGATGTCTTCACGAGGTACGATTTTACCAAAGTGAATGTTGAAGCCGTGAGCAAATGCCAAGTATGCACCTTGTTTCAAGTTAGGAGCGATATCTTGTGCATATACGTCTGCTTGTAATTCGTCTGGAATCAATACCATAACGATGTCAGCACCTTTAACTGCTTCTGCAGTTTCTTTAACTGTAAGGCCTGCTTCTTCTGCAGCTTTCCAGCTAGAAGAACCACCACGAAGACCAATTGTTACGTCCATACCATTTTCTTTCAAGTTCAATGCATGCGCATGACCTTGAGAACCGTAACCTAAAACTGTAATTTTTTTGCCTTCCAATTTGCTCAAATTACAATCTGCATCATAATAAACTGTAGTACCTAAAATTTTACCTGCCATACTAGACAACCTCCAATATATATTCAATAGAATATTTAATATATATACTGTACACAATCTCACAAATAAATGCAAGATTTGTAGTGTATATCGTAATTTATCGAATAGTCAAATAGACTAATCTACAACTTAAATTTGTACCCTTTTTGTATTAAGAAAAAATGAATTATCCCAGTTTTAGTTCTTACTTAACTATAATCCATGGGCGATTTTTCTCCCATACAACAGATACATCAATACCAAATACGTCGCTTAGAATTTCATCTGTCAAGATGTCTCGCTTCTTGCCTTTATACACAATGAGGCCATCTTTAATAATAGCTACATGTGTAATACTGGGCATAATCTCTTCAATTTGATGAGATACATAAATAAAAGGCTTATGCTCCTCTCGTGCCATATTCTCAACAGTTCTTAAGAATTGCTCGCGAGCAGGCAAATCAAGGCCAGAGCAAGGCTCATCTAGAATGAGCAAATCTGGATTAGCCATAATAGCCCGTGCTAATAATACGCGGCGCTGTTCACCAGCAGATAGTGTATGAAATCTATGGCCTTCCAAATAGGACAAACCAAACTCAGACAATAATTGCAGTCCTCGTTCGCGCACCTCAGGATCTACCTTCTGATAGATACCGATACTATTAAAGGCACCAGAAATAACAACATCTTCTACGACTTGTTTATCCAAGGTGGACTGGAATTGTCCAAGCGCCGAACTAACAAAGCCTAATCGGGCCTTGATCTTAGGCCACGCATATTTACCAAATTCATGACCAAATACGCGTAATAGTCCTGTTGTAGGAATTTGGTAAGCTGGAATCATGCTGAGCATCGTCGATTTACCAGCCCCATTGAGACCTAATAAGGCCCAATTCTCCCCTTCTTCAACATGCCAATTAATGCCTTTTAAAATTTCGCGACCTTCACGACGAAACTTGACGTCTTCATAATGGAGTAATTCACTACTCACACAACCATCTCCTAAATCTTTTCTCCACGGCTCATTGCGGTAATGCCAGTTTTGGCAATTTCAAGGACACCATAAGTTTCCATAATTTGAATGAAACCGCGTAATTTTTCTACGCTACCAATTACTTCAATAATCATAGAAGTAGGAGAAATATCGAGCACATTGCCACGATATACATCGGCAATTTGTACAATTTGAGAGCGTGTTGCAGCAGTTGCTTTTACCTTGATAAGCATTAACTCACGGCACACCACATCATGATCTTCAAAGACTTTAACCTTTACAACATCAATGAGCTTGTAAATTTGTTTTTGAATTTGATCCAAGATGCGATCATCTGCCTCAACGGTGAGGGTAATACGAGCGTAGCCTGGTGTATTTGTAATACCAGATGTCATCTTTGTAACATTAAAACCACGACGGTTAAAGAGTGCCAATATACGTGCACCAATGCCTGCTGTATTTTTTGCAATTACTAAGACTTGATGTTCTTTCGCCATTATAGCACCCCTTTCTTGCCCATCATACCACTTACGGTACCGCCAGCTGGAATCATCGGCAATACATTATCTTCTCTTGCTACACGACAATCCAAGATGATACTTTCATCAGATGTAATGAAAGATTTAAATTCTTTATTGAAATCCTCTACATTATCGATACGAGCGGCTTTCAAATCAAAGGCATCTGCCAATTTCAAGAAGTCTGGACTCGTTTCCAAATCTACATAGGAATAACGGCGGTCATTAAAGATTTGTTGCCATTGACGAACCATGCCAAGGTAACCATTATTAATGATAACAATCTTAATTGGTAAATTATATTGGCGAACCATCATGAGCTCTTCGAAGGTCATTTGGAATCCACCATCACCAACAACAAGGATAACTTGTTTATGAGGTGCCCCCACTTGAGCCCCAATGGCAGCTGGTAAACCATAGCCCATAGTACCTGCACCACCAGATGTAACAATGGTATGAGGTTTTTTATGAGTTAAGAATTGAGCCGCCCACATTTGATGTTGGCCTACGTCAGTTACAATAACTGCATCCTCTTTGGCAATCTTGTTAAGTTCAGACAATACATATTGTGGATGTAATACACCATCTTTAGATTCAGGAATTACCATAGGATATTCCGCTTGCCATTCACGAATTTGTCCGATCCACGCTTCATGAGTTGTAGGTTCTACAAGCGTATTAAGTTCTGATAAAACTCGCTTCAAGTCACCTACAATTGGTACGTTAATAGTAACGTTTTTATCAATTTCCGCTGGATCGATATCGATATGAATGATTTTAGCTTTTTTACAGAAGAAATCTGGATGACCTGTAATGCGGTCGTGGAAACGAATACCAGCTGCAATAACAAGGTCTGCTTCTTCTGTACTATTATTAGCCGCTACAGAGCCATGCATACCCACCATACCAAGAGCAAGCTCATGGTTACCTGGGAAACCACCAAGGCCAACTAATGTATTTGTTACAGGAATTTGAGCCTTTTCTGCCAATTCCTTTAACTCATCCATAGCGCCAGATTTCAATACACCAGCACCGGCAATGATGAGCGGACGTTTCGCATTTTTAATGAGTGTAGCCGCTTTTTTAATTTGCCCTTGATGACCTTTATAGGTTGGATCATAACCTTCAAGATGGATAGGTACTTCATATAATTTATTGTATTCTGTCATGGATATTTTTTCTGTTTGAATATCCTTTGGAATATCAATAAGAACTGGCCCTGGACGACCTGTACTAGCAATAAAATACGCTTCTTTGATGATGCGAGGTAAATCGCGAATATCTTGAACAAGATAGTTATGTTTTGTAATCGGCATGGTAATACCTTGGATATCTGCTTCTTGGAAGGAATCCTTACCAATAAACGGACGACCAACCTGACCAGTAATGGCCACCATAGGTACAGAATCCATGTAAGCAGTCATAATACCTGTAACAAGATTAGTTGCACCAGGACCGGACGTAGCAAGGCATACGCCTACTTTTCCAGATACGCGGGCATAACCATCTGCTGCATGGGCTGCACCTTGTTCATGACGAACAAAATAATGTTTAATTTCAGGGAAGCTATAAATTTCATCATAAATTGGAATTACCGCGCCGCCTGGATAACCGAACATGTCGGTTACACCAAGGCGATGCAATGTTTCAAGGACAATGCGTGCCCCATTGATTGTTTCTGCGCTCATAGGAACCCTTTCGACCAGCTATTCAGATAAAATCTCGCTGGAATTTAATCGTTTAATAATGTAACCATTATTTTTGAAAGTATCAATAATGTGTTTGATGTGTTCTTCACCATTTGTTTCTACAGTCACTTGCAATTCCACTTCATGGAAGCGGTCAAGGTTTTTAAACTGATTATGATCAAGTTTAATAACGTTTGCATCCGCATCTGCAAGCATTTCAGATACAGCAACCAATTGACCTGGTTTATCTGGAAGGTTTACAGAGAAAGTGAAGATACGACCACGCAATACGAGACCTTTATTGATCATAGAAGAAATAGTAAGTACGTCGATATTACCACCACTAACAATGGCTACTGCCTTTTTGCCTTTACAGTCTAATTTTTTTAGACCTGCTAATGGTAAAATACCGGAGTTTTCTGCTACTAACTTATGTTTTTCTACAAGCAACAAAAATGCTTCCATCAATTCATAATCAGAGACAGTAACAATTTCATCTACATATTTCTTAATATATTTTAATGTAGTTTCGCCGATTTGACGTACAGCTGTACCATCTGCGATAGTTGCCACCTCACTAAGTGGTACAGGATGATCTGCTTTTAACGCTGCTATTGCACTAGCCGCGCCTTCTGGTTCTACACCAATAATTCTAATGCTAGGATTTTTTAATTTTGCCGCAGCTGCGATACCAGAAACAATACCGCCACCACCAACAGGAACTAGCAATACATCCGCATCAGGCAATTCCTCAAGAACTTCTAATGCAATTGTACCTTGCCCTTCGATAACATCTTCGTCATCAAAAGGATGTACGAACACATATCCGTGCTCTTGTTGTAATTCCATCGCTTTTTGGTAAGCTTCATCATAAATCTCACCATGTAGAACGACTTCGGCACCATATTGTTTTGTAGCATTCACCTTGATGAGAGGTGTATGTTTTGGCATGACGATTGTCGCTTTAATGCCTAGACGTTTTGCCGCAAGAGCCACACCTTGCGCATGGTTACCGGCAGACGCGGCAATAACGCCGCGCACCTTTTCTTCTTCTGTTAATTTTGCAATTTTATTATATGCACCACGAACCTTAAAGGAACCTGTTATTTGTAAATTTTCTGGCTTGATATATACATCATTGCCACACTCGTCAGAGAACACATCACTATGAAGTAATTTTGTTTTCACCGTGATTGTGCTTAATCGCTCACGAGCCTCCATAAAATCATACAACTTATGCATGTACTCTATCTCCTCTAGTTAGTATTAATGAAAATCTACTATTAGTCTTCAAATACTTCGATAGCACCTTGTGCTGCAGAGGATACGTGAAGAGCGTATTTTTTAAGATATCCAGTTACATTGGATTTGAATGGTTTCAATGCTGCTTTACGACGAGCAATTTCTTCATCAGAAACAGCCAATTCCAATTTACCGTTTGGAATATCGATGTTGATAATGTCACCATCTTCAACAACGGCGATTGTGCCACCTGCTGCTGCTTCTGGAGATACGTGACCAATGGATGCACCACGTGTAGCACCAGAGAAACGACCGTCAGTCAACAAGGCTACGTCTTTATCAAGACCCATACCAGCAATCATGGATGTTGGTGTTAACATTTCGCGCATGCCAGGGCCGCCTTTAGGACCTTCGTAACGGATAACTACCACATCGCCTTTTACGATTTTACCGCCTGTAATAGCTTCAACAGCTTCTTCTTCGCTGTTGAATACCTTTGCTGGACCAGAGTGAACAAGCATATCTTCATCTACGGCACCTGCTTTTACAACGGAACCGTCTACAGCAAGGTTACCTTTAAGAACGGCAATACCACCTGTTTCATGAACAGGATTATTCCAAGGATGAATAACGTCTTCATCAGTTACATGAGCTACCGCTGCAATTTCACCTTGTGTTTTAAGAGCTACAGTTTTGCAATCTGTATGCAAACGACCATTTTCTGCTAAACGTTTCAACACAGCAGATACGCCGCCGGCAGCATACAAGTCTTCGATGAAGTATTTACCAGATGGAGAAAGTTTTGATAATTGAGGTGTGTTTTGTGCAATACGATCGAAGTCGTCCAAGGACAATGGTACACCTGCTTCGTGAGCGATAGCTGGCAAATGAAGTGCTGTATTAGAGGAACCACCCAAAGCCATATCTAGAGCTACTGCATTTTCAAAGGCTTCGCGTGTCATAATGTCTTTAGGACGAAGGTTTGCTTTCAATACCTCTACTGCTTGCATACCTGCTAATTTAGCAAGACGTAAACGTTCAGAGTATACTGCTGGAATTGTACCATTGCCAGGAAGGCCCATACCAAGAGCTTCTGTTAAGCAGTTCATTGTATTAGCTGTGTACATACCAGAGCAAGAACCACATGTAGGACATGCTGTATTTTCGATTTCAGATAACTCAGCATCATCCATTTCACCAGTTTGATGTTTACCTACTGCTTCGAATACATCAGACAAACCAATTTTTTTGCCATTATGTACGCCTGCAAGCATAGCACCACCAGACACGAATACGGATGGAATGTTTAAACGAGCTGCAGCTATCAACATACCAGGTACTACTTTATCGCAGTTTGGAATGAATACCATAGCATCAAATGGTGTTGCCATAGCTGTTGCTTCGATGGAATCAGCGATGATATTACGAGTTACCAAGGAGTATTTCATACCGATGTGGTTCATCGCCAAGCCGTCACAAATACCAATTGTATTGAACTCGATTGGCACACCACCTGCGTTGCGAATGCCGTCTTTTACGGCTTGTACAATATTTTTCAAGCCCACGTGACCAGGGATAATTTCGTTGAAAGAGTTCGCAATACCAATGACTGGTCTGTCCATTTCTTCATCAACAAAACCTAGAGCTTTTAATAAAGATCTGTGTGGTGCACGTGCTACGCCTGTTTTTAAATTGTCACTTCTACAACTCATGTTAATCTCCTCACTTTTCTTGAAAGCATCCACTTGGACACTTTTCAACTTAATAAAAAAAGACGATTCTTATGAATCGTCTTAAAAGTTTACAAATGATATTCCTTTTGTTTACAGAATTCCTATGTACATAAACGACCTATGTATCCCTTGGAATAAATACACATAAGAAACAAACCGTATAGTCAAATCTTATTGATTGTATATTAAACCATTCGTGGAACTTCTAAGACAAAAACGTGTTAAGTTGTTGTTCATAATTCGAATGTCTTTAATAATCACGACGAGCGCGATAATCAACAAGCTAATGACTAAACCCAACATGTTTCCTCCTAAAGTAATCTGTAATCATAAGACAATAATAACACTTTATATAATGTCGTGCAATAAATATTCTATAGATTTATCATATAAATTTTTAAAGTTTACCATATATAAAAACTATAGCAATAACAATAATACACTACATATCTAATACACATAGAAAATAAATCGATAACAAACTAGTAAATAGGTAGAACAAAAAAGTCCCTCACTACTGTGAGGGACTTTTTGAATATTATAGAATACCGAATAGCCACATACCAAGGGTACCGCCCCAGAAGTGAATTAAGAAGCTAACCACAGAAATAGCAAGGCCTACACGCCACCATGTTCCTTGTGGTACATAACCAGCACCGAAGAAGATTGGTGTTACACCAGAGCTGTAATGCGTTAATGTACAGCCAGGGCTATTCATCAAACCAAAGAGCAAGATGGTAAACGGAATTGGTGCGCCCATTGCTACCAAGATAGCTGCAAAGGCGGAGAATAACGCTGTAATACGAGCTGTGCCACTGGCAAAGAAATATTGAGAGTATACAAAGGTTGCAGAGATAATGAAGGATGCCCAGAACCAATCAATACCTACAAGATGTTGACTTACAAAATCAGCAAATACTGCAACAACACCGAGCTTGCCAAGTAAACCAGCCATACCAACGAGGGTACCCATCCAGATTAGGATATCCCAACCTGTACGTTCACCTAGAATATCTTCCCAAGTAAGGGATCCTGTAACTACACAAGCAAGTACGCCCATCATAGCAACAACAGTAGGATGTAGTTTTGTCCAAATCGCTGTGGACCACAACAAAATACAAAGTACAAAAATAATAGCTACAGATATTTCAGCCTTTGTAATAGGACCTAGTATATCTAGCTCTTTTTGTGCCATTGCCGCTGCTTGAGGTGTTTCCTTGATTTCAGGCGGATAGATTTTATAAATAAACCAAGGCATCAAAATCATGCAAAGTACACCAGGAATTACACCTGCTTGGAACCATTCCCACCATGAAATATCATAGCCAAATAATTTTGCACCTAAGGATGTAATCAATAAGTTACCACTACAAGCAGTTAAGAAGATTGTTACAGTAATGGTGTTTATCGTATGAGCCGTAGTCATCAAGTATGCCCCAATACGACGTGCCGTACTACCATTTGGCTCAGAATCAAAGGCTAACGAAATGTTTTGTACAATTGGAAAAATAATACCGCCTCCACGAGCCGTATTAGATGGCGTGGCAGGAGAAATAATAAGATCCGTACAAGCCAATGCATAAGCTAACTTTAAGGAACTAGTACCAAAGGAGCGAATCAAAGTATACGCGATACGCTTACCAAGGCCAGAATTAATAATGCCTCTAGAAAAGAATACAGCTGCTACGATAAGCCATACATTGGCTTCAGCGTAACCACCTAATGCTTGCACCATGGTAATAGAATTTGTTGCTACTGCCGCAACAATACCAAAGAGTGCCATAATACCTGTTGGCCAAGGTCGTAAAATAAAACCTACAATTGTAGCCGTGAAGATAGCTAATAAATGCCATCCTTCAGGCTTAATCGCCTCCGTGTGAGGCAAGAACCAAATTACAAGTCCTACCAGTACCGTCAGTGCGGCGCGTGTAAAGGTATTCATAGAACCTCCCTATCATACTACACATATCAACAGTTACTGTTGATTATAAAAAACTATATGGCGGTCATTACACATAACCGCCATATAAATTAGCAACTTTCCAAAAATTCTTTAATCTTTGGATTAGAGCGCAATGTATCCATCTCTTCAGGGGTTAATAATTTTACCTTGTCCCGATCTTGGTTAACTAAGCAAAGGAACCCGATATAATCTCCTTTATTAGCCCGGAATTGATGTATCGTTTTACCTGGGATTTCAATAAAATCACCAGCTTCTACATCATGGATTTCATCGCCTAATAAGACTTGACCCTTCCCGCGAAATATCATAACCATATGTGTATGTTCATGATATTCAAGCGTAGAATACCCACCTGGCAAGCATTCAAAATAGCGGAATTGGCATGGAATATCAAAGGCCCCATCGTATAAAACTTGACGTGTTACATCTTTAAAAGGGCTACCATCTTGTTTATATACCAAGGTATCGACGCCATCCCACTTGAAATTTTTAGCATCAAACTTGCGTATCATTTTATTACCTCTTTATGAAAAAAGGCTGCATCGAAACAGTGTTTCAATACAGCCCTATGGGTTCGATTATTTGAAGAAACGTTTCAATGTTCCTAGTAAACCATGACTATGTTCTTGTACACCATCTGCAACGCTTTCTACTTCAAAGCCTGTACGTTCAATAGCTTTTGTAATAACATCAACAGATGCTTTTGCTGGATCAAAAGAAACAGTCGCTGTTTTCTCTGGCAAATTTACCTCTGCGCTCAAAACGCCAGGTAAACCAAGGGATGCACCTTCAACAGTTTCTTTACAGTTATTGCACATCATACCAGGTACAGTAAATACCTTTGTTACAACGCCATTATCTTCACCGCAACCACAATCTTTACACATAGTGATACCTCCTATTAATCATTAGATTCTTTATGTTTATCGTCGTTTTTAGCCCCTGCTGTTACGTCGATAGTAGTCGCCTTTTTAACGGCTTCTTTCGTTTCATCAACAGCTTTTTTAGGGCCCGAAATAGCATCTTTAAATTCATTGATGCCCTTACCAATAGCTTTACCTACTTCAGGTAATTTACCAGGTCCGAAGATAACTAAAGCGATCACTAATATAACTATTAATTCAGGTGTTCCTATAGATCCCATATGTATCTCCTTTATATTTACTAAAACTTACATCTTTTAGTGTACATCATTATAGGCTGCCTTGTCCACATACCAGGTCACAGCTTCTTGTGAAAGCACAGCACCAGGCAATGTACGACCAATGCGTTTTTCCCACGTTAAATCCTCGTAATCTTCGCGTTGGTATAATACCTTTGTCAATGCAGTTCGCTTGCTTTCACCAGTCACAGTAAACCAGACAGCATCAGATTTTGCTAGGAAAGAAAATGTCATAGAAATACGTTCCCATACCTTGCCATCTTCAACGGCCACTACATCTTGATCAGCTACACGCAATGCGTGAGAGCCTGCAAATAATCCTGCCGTATGACCATCCTCGCCTAAATCAAGCAACGCTAAATCAAGACCAGATTTTTTACATGCCTTTAGGACATTGCGAACCTCTTTTTCATATTCTTCAGCCGCTTCATGTACGGTTTTAGAATCCGTATTAATTGGCAAGAAATGAGCAGCCCCCTTTGCCTTGCATAGCAAATGAGGTTTTACGCGATTGAAGTAATTATCCTCATGCGCTTGTGGTAAGAAACGCTCATCAGTCCACAAGAAGAATATCCGTTCCCAATTAAGGCGCTCAATATATTCAGGAGAGTTAAGTAATTCTAACAAACCATTTATAACAGTACCCCCAGTAATACCAACGATGCACGTTTCAGTACGGCTAATTTCATCATTAGTAAAATCAATAAAATCCTCCGCCAATGCTTGGACTACATCACTAGGACCGTCATAACATTTAATTGTATCTTGAGCCATGTAATAATGACCTCCTAAAACTATTATAATAGTACTATTATATACACTTTTGCTTTTTTATAAAAGCAAAAACCGATGTAACTCAATATATAGAGCCACATCGGTTCGAATTATATTAGTAACTGCTTATAAAATACATGATATTTCAAAGAATTACAAGAGAATAATTATTATTTTTGACCAAATTTAGGGCGACGGCGTTCTGTGAAAGCTCGTACACCTTCCTTAAAGTCTTCAGAAAGACCTAAGGAGCATTGATTTTCTACTTCAAACTTCTTGTACTCTTCCCAGCCAGATAAGAAGCTATTCCACATCATTTCTTTCATAACGCGGTAAGATTGTGCAGGACCTTTTGCTAATTTCTCTACAAGACGTCTTGTAGCAGTTTCTAGATCTTCTAATTCACAAACTTTATATACAAAGCCAAGTTCTTTACCTTTTTCAGCAGATACGGCTTCACCAGTCATAACGATATGCATAGCACGGTTCATGCCAATGGATCGAGTCAACAAGAACAAACCACCTGCATCTGGAGCAAGACCTACGTTTACGAAAGCTTGGATAAAGCGTACATTGTTAGCCGCTACAACAAAGTCTGCAGCTAACGCCATGTTGAACGCCGCACCTGCTGCAGCACCTTGAAGGCTCATGATAACAGGTTTAGGTAAGCGTTTCATAGCCATAGAAATTTGAGCTACTAGTTCAACAATTTCAAATAAAGACTCTGTATCACCATCATTTACAGCCCGTTCCATTTCTGTTAAATCGCCACCAGCAGAGAATACCTTACCTTCAGCATTGATGAGCAAAGCACGAACACTTTCATCATTATGTGCGTTATCTAAAACCTCAAGGATTTCCTTGCACATCTCGATATTAAAACCATTCGCCACTGTAGGCCGATTAAATGTCAACGTACCAATGCCGTTGTCCACTACGTATTGAATTGTATTATAAATCATATGAGTTCTCCTATATGAAAATACCTTTTCGAAAAAATTCGATTATATTTCTATTATAGGGGAATTAAATATAGATGTAAACGTAATCTTATAATCACAAAACAATACTATGTACCCTCTATCAACCCACGTTAGTATAACAAACCTTTGGTGCGTAAGTATCGCTCAGCAACATCATGAGGTTTCTGTCCTTCCGATTCCACCTCATAGTTCATATATGACATATCCTGATCCGTAATCGTATGTGTCAATTTTAGTAATACCGCTTCTAGCTCAGGATGCTTCTTTAACACATCCATTCTGACGACATTACCACAAAGATACGACGGATATAAATGTTTATCGTCCTCAAGAACAACAACAGACGCATGGCTCAACTGACCGTCAGTAGTAAATATAGGCATAGCATCTACATGTCCGCTTTCAATAGCCTGATATTTCAAACCTATATCCATATCCTTCGTATCTTTAAAGTCCATGCCGTATACTCGCTGTAATCCCGAATACCCATCTTGGCGCCCGAAGAAATCATATTCCCCACCTAAAATCAATTGTGACGAAACCCTCGCTAAGTCTGAATATGTTTTTAAATTATATTTGTTAGCAATATCCTTACGTACAGCCATTCCATATGTATTATTGAAACCATACATACCGACCCATTTAAATTGATATGTATCCTCGTAAGCGCGCTGTAATTCATCAAATAAATTTTCACTATATTGCGTGTCTCGTTTTAGTACTGCATTCCAACCGGTGCCTGTATATTCAGGATAGATATCGAATTGACCGGACTCCATGGCCGGTTGAATATTTGAGGTTCCTCCGCCTACTCCGGCTGTTACTTCAACAGTTAAATCTGTATCTTGTTCAATAAGAAGTTTCAGCATATCGCCCAAAATCAACTGTTCTGTCATCGGTTTTGTAGCTACATGAATTACATTGGATTGTTGCGACGGCCACATAAACACACCAATGCCACCAATTATCACAATTGAGGATACAATACCAATACGTTTAAAAGTACGTTTGCAATGCCCTCTATATAGTATGATTTTCTCAAAAAAGCCCAATACACCATCCATAATCAATGCTAAAAAAGCAATTAGTAAACTGCCGGCTACAGTCATAGTCGTATTATTTGTAGTAATACCTCGATAAATAGCTACACCAAGACCTCCGGCACCAATAAATGATGCTACCCCAGTAAGCGCTATAGTCATAACTAGCATATTTCGTATACCGACCATGATTACTGGAAAGGCTAAAGGCAATTCAATATATCGTAAACGTTGTACACGAGATAACCCCAGTGATGTAGCCGCTTCAATCATTTCCTTGTCAATACTGCTTAACCCAGTATATGTATTTCTCACCATCGGCAATAATGCATATATCACAAGAGCAATCACTGCCGTTGCGTTACCAATTCCTGAAAAGGGAATCAAAAATCCAAGCATGGATATGGATGGTATAGTATACAAGAAATTAATAACCATCATGGTCGGATTAACTGCTCGCCGATACTCGTTAAGTAAAATACCCGCAACTACTCCTAGAATAATAGCAATTATACTAGAAAGCAAAGCTATGCCAATATGTTCCCATAATAGACCTGAGAAAAAGCTCCAATTCTCCACTAGTAAATGATATATATTTTGTATCATACAGCCCCCTATACACAGGTAAATATATTATGAAAGAACGACTACCTTTTTACCTGCATTCTTACCAGAATCAACATCACTGAATCCATCATAGAAAATATCGCTCAAAGCATCACTGATTTCATTACCTACAATCTCTTGTTCTCGTCCAAGAGCGGATACACTATAAATACGCTTTCTTTTATCATTACTATCATCATAACAGATAATTATTAGTGTCACCATAATCCGAGCAACCAAAAACACCTGCAGACATTGTCTGCAGGTGTAATAACCTGTATTCCAAATATTAACGTTTGGAGAATTGGCTTGCTTTGCGGGCTTTTTTAAGACCGTATTTTTTACGTTCTTTCATACGTGGGTCACGAGTCAAGAAGCCAGCTTTTTTCAAAGATTGACGAAGTTCGCCATCTACGTCCAATAACGCACGGGAGATACCGTGACGAATTGCACCAGCTTGACCGGAAGGACCGCCACCAGCTACAGTTGCGATTACATCGTATTGTTCAACTGTGTTAGTCAAGTTCAAAGGTTGTTTTACGATCAATTCCAAAGTTTGGCGACCGAAATATTCATTAAGTTCACGTTTGTTAACAGTGATTTTACCTGTGCCCGGTACCAGACGAACTCTAGCAACGGAAGATTTTCTACGACCAGTGCCGTAATATTGTGCTACTGCCATTATATGTTCCTCCCTCTAGATTATCGTACGGAAATTTCTAATACTTCTGGTTTTTGAGCTGCATGTGGATGCTCAGGACCAGCGTATACGTTTAATTTACGGTATTGTTGTGCACCCAATTTATTTTTTGGAAGCATACCACGAACTGCCATTTCAACAACACGTTCAGGTTGTTTTTCAAGCATCATGGACAATTTAGTGAAACGGGAACCACCTGGGTAACCAGAGTGACGGAAGTATTCCTTTTGTTCCAATTTTTTACCAGTTACGCGAATTTTTTCTGCGTTTACAACGATCACATGGTCACCAGTGTCTACGTGTGGTGTGAAAGTTGGTTTATTTTTGCCCCGAAGAACTTTTGCAACTTCGGCAGCAAGGCGTCCTAAAGTTTTACCTTCAGCGTCAACAACATACCATTTCCGTTCGATTGTGTTCGGATTGGCCATAAATGTAGTTTTCATGCTGCATATCCTCCTAATAACGTCATAATTCTACCAAAATCAGCTTGTCCTTTGCTTCCGGGGCTAATGGAAACACGACTAAAGCTTACTCAAAATAGTATACAGATTTTATGGGTTTGTGTCAATTAAAATTTAGCAGTTATATGCTGTCATCAAATTATTTTTTTAATATAGAATTACATTGCTGTATTACCTCATTCAATACGGTCTGATCAGTATTAAGAAGAAGTTTAACCCAATTATCACGCCAACTGCCTCCTAATTGAGCGTCTACTTTTATATGTCCATATGAATTACATATAATATGGACATAATCATCCGAATCAGCATAAGTAATACGAACTTCTCCATCTAATGTTATATATATCAATTTGAGTTGACTGATTAATTCTCTAAATTCATTTACAGTATAAACAAAGGTACCACGACCGGAAAAGTCGCCACTTTTAATATATACACTAAAAGCGATACACTCTTCCCGCGGCTCAACATAAGAGATATATTTTTCTTCTAACTCAACACGTATAAAATCCATTAATCTCCTCTAAATAATAAAGTGAACAGTCCCCTTTATTATCTTTCATTAGCAGAAACCTACTTATATTACATATTACACATTACTTTATATTGTGCAGGAAATTTAAATATTTATATAGAATTATGAATGTATAACATCAAAATTGGTAAAAGTTTAATTGAGATTTTGTAAAATAATACATATTATATCAGTACATCTATTATCTAGGAGATGATAGTATGAATCTAGAAAACAAAAACTCATTTCTCTTAAATAGTGCTCTATTCTTTTCAACAATGGGAAGCACTGCAACAACACTTGGTTTTATAACATATATATTTAATACCACCCACAGTCCCTTTAATACAGGGGCATTTACGATAGCCACATTATTAGTTGGAATGTTATTAGGCCCATTTTTAGGGATACTTGTAAAAGAAAAAGGCTTGATGTGGTCTATGGTAGTTCCTGAAATAGTTTCGAGTTTCATATTATTAATTTTTGTTTTTATAGATAACCTTTATCTAATATATATCATAGCTTTTCTTATCGGTTTTAATAATAAGATCTTAGGAATTGCTAGACTTTCATTTGTACCTAATATTACAAATGATTTAGTCAAATTCAATGCACTGCTCCGATCTATTAATCGTCTTGCTTTGATAAGTGGTTCCTTATTATTTAGCGTTATAATTAATTACTCTTTAACGTTAGTATTCGTTATTGATGCAATTACTTATATTATTTCAGCCTACCTACTTTATCGTTTAAATAAAAATGTAAGAATACAGTCACACTCAACTATCTCCAAAAAAACCATTAGAGAAAGCATATATGATCGCATTCAACTTTTATTAAAAGGATATAAGTTATTATTCCTAAATAAAAAAATCAATTTTATAGTTTATTTGGGTATATTAGCCAGAATATTTTATATGTGTATACCTATTCTACTATTAATATTTATTAAAGATATCTTACATTTAACTGATAGTCAGTATGGATATACGCAAACAATCTCTAGATTGGCATCATTCATTATTTTTGGACTTCTTGCTAAATATTTTACTATTAACTTAGCAACGAGTTTTAAAAAAGTTTTGTTCCCTCTTTTTATACTATATGGAGGAAGTATTTTTTGCATAGGCTATATAGAAACAATAGAGCAACTTTATATTCTATATAGTATATCTGAAATATTATTATTTACAGCCGTTGTTTTAGTTCATGCATATATACAATCTATTTTTTCACAAGAAGAGTTAACATTGGCTAGCGGTTCTGTAAGTACAGGTTTCTCTATTGGATCAATATTATCAATAACTATATTTACAAACTTAGCAAATATATTACCGCTACATGATATATTTTTTATATGTGGAATGGGGATAATTATAAGCGCAGTTATTATAATAGGCTATACTCGATTAAACCAAGAAAGATAGATTTTATGATAATTATTTGATTTACCCTTTTATAAATGATACACACATAATATATAAAAAATCCGCAGTGCGTTGCACTGCGGATTTTTGCGCCAAATTATTTGGAGTACAATTCGACGATAAGTGTTTCGTTAACTTCGATAGGAAGTTCTTCACGTTGAGGAAGACGAGTGAATGTAGCTTTGAAGCCTTCCAAGTCTTTTTCAATGTAAGGAAGTTCGAAAGAACGAAGTTCTTGGAAGTTAGTTTTGAACATTTCGTTGTCACGAGATGCTTCGCGCAATTCGATTACATCGCCTGGTTTGCAGGAGAAGGAAGGAATGTCTACGCGACGACCGTTTACCAAGATGTGGCCATGGTTTACCATTTGACGAGCTTGACGAATGGAGTTACCGAAGCCGATGCGATATACAAGGTTATCAAGACGTTGTTCCAAAAGGATCAACATGTTTTGACCTGTAACACCTTGCATTTTTTTCGCTTTATCATAATAGCGTACGAACTGGCGTTCTAGCAAGTTATAGTAAGCTTTAACTTTTTGTTTTTCTAATAATTGTGTGCCATACTCAGACATTTTTTTCTGACGTTGGTCTTTTTTGACGCGATTCAAGGCTTTTGCGTGACCGAATACGTTCACACCAAAGCGACGACAAAGTTTGAATCGAGCCTCTCTTCTCGTTGCCATGTGATTATCACCTCATAAGATTAATATAAACTTGTACCTACACATAATGGTACTCATGTATAATATCATTTTCATTTACTTATGTCAATTAATGATAATGGTGAAAGTCATTGAAATAAGTGCATAATAGCGAACTGATATTACACTTTTTTGCGATAATATTGCTCACTATATCGATTGTGCATGCTTCATCATATTTTATAGATTTAGATGAAAAAATAATTATAGTATGCTACAATATTAGTAAGAAAGGTAATAGGTATCATTGGAGTTTTATGTCAATATTGGGGGAATACTATGAAAGAGTTACCTACAATGCAAGAGCTACAAAGTTTTATTACCTATAATAAAACAGGAAGCTTTACATTAGCTGCACAATCTATGAACATCACACAATCAGCTTTCAGCGCTCAAATGAAAAAATTAGAGCGTCTAGTTGGTGTGAAATTAATATCCCGCTCTACAAGAGGTAGCCGTTTGACACCAGAAGGTGAATTATTCCTACCAGAAGCAGAACAAGTTCTCGACACATTGGAACGTGCTATTCAATCGATCCGTTTAGCCAGCAAGGTAGAACGTCCAATCTTAAATATTGGTGTATTGCGTAGCTTAGGGGACATCCGCCTTAACGGATATGTATCCCACTTCTTCCAAAACCACCCTGAGTTCTCTGTCAGCATTTATGACATGGAAGAAGAAGAGTTGATGCTCGACTTACGCGAAAATCGTATCGACATTGCCCTCCTCTACTTACCAAATAACAAGGATATGTCAGCATATGAATCTACAGCCCTTCGCGAGGACGAATTCGTATACTATGCACCAAACATCATCGATAATATGGAAGTTGCTAGCTTGAAAGCAATTCAACAACAACCATTACTTATGTATCCACCTAAGTACTTTATGTATCGTACATTAAAAAATTATGTTGGTAACGGTCAACAAAATCTACACATTAGAGGTAGTCGCTTATCTAACCCATATACAATGATCGACTACTGTCAAAAAAATAAATCAGGCTGCATCGTAGCACGCCAAATTCTAAATTCTTTAAATATCAATGATGGCTACATACCTTTAGAAAAACCATTTAAACTACAAGTGTGCTTTGCCTTTAAGAAAAACAATTCTAAATCGGAAACAATGCATACCTTCATGGATTATGTACATAGCGAATCACCAGCTCGTTTATAAGAATGACACAAAACCCGTACACATATATGTGTACGGGTTTTTAATTTTATTATATCCTCTATTAATGTCTATATTTAACATCTTTGTCTTTTAATATCTTTGTCTTTTAACATTCTTTTCTTAACCACTAGTAACGATTCACCTTGGTCATTAAATAATTGCTCTCTACGCTAACAAGTTGTACAATAGAGAATAGATTTCAATTAATACTGTGAGGTTATTATGCTCTTATCTATTTTCTTCTTTATATTAGCCGGTTTAGCCGAAATCGGTGGCGGCTATTTAGTATGGCTCTATATGCGCGACGATAAAGGCCCTGTATATTTACTGGCTGGTGCTTTCATCCTGTTCTTATACGGTATTATCCCTACCTTCCAACCAGAAGCAAGCTTCGGTAAGGTTTATGCAGCCTACGGTGGCGTATTTATTGCCCTTTCCATCCTATGGGGTTGGCTCGTCGATGGTTTGCGACCAGACACATATGATATCATCGGCGGTCTCGTCTGCCTTGTGGGCGTTTATATCATCATGTACGCGCCGCGTTAAATACAAAGAGTACAACTGCTACAGTTGTACTCTTTTTTCTATGTCTATTTCTATGTCTACTTCTATGCCTATTTTTATGTCTATAACTAATATTTTCTAAATAAATAACTATTTTTATACAAATAGAAATAACTATTGATATATATGAATAGCTATTGTGTTATATAACAAAAAGCTGTGTTATATAACAAAAAGCGGCCATCCGAAGATAACCGCTTACGTTGGTGGACGATGACAGGATCGAACTGCCGACATCCTGCTTGTAAGGCAGGCGCTCTCCCAGCTGAGCTAATCGTCCATGTGGTGACCCGTCCGGGAATCGAACCCGGGATACCGCCGTGAAAGGGCGGTGTCTTAACCGCTTGACCAACGGGCCATATGAAATTGGCTCCTCGAGTAGGACTCGAACCTACGACCGATCGGTTAACAGCCGATTGCTCTACCAACTGAGCTATCGAGGAATATTAATGGAGCGGGAAACGAGATTCGAACTCGCGACCCCCGCCTTGGCAAGGCGGTGCTCTACCGCTGAGCTATTCCCGCATGTGGTGGACGATGACAGGATCGAACTGCCGACATCCTGCTTGTAAGGCAGGCGCTCTCCCAGCTGAGCTAATCGTCCATATGTGGTGACCCGTCCGGGAATCGAACCCGGGATACCGCCGTGAAAGGGCGGTGTCTTAACCGCTTGACCAACGGGCCAGAATGGTGACTCACCCGCGACTCGAACGCGGGACACCCTGATTAAAAGTCAGGTGCTCTGCCAACTGAGCTAGTGAGTCATAAATGGCTCCTCGAGTAGGACTCGAACCTACGACCGATCGGTTAACAGCCGATTGCTCTACCAACTGAGCTATCGAGGAATGTATGGAGCGGGAAACGAGATTCGAACTCGCGACCCCCGCCTTGGCAAGGCGGTGCTCTACCGCTGAGCTATTCCCGCATACAGAACCGATAATTAATATAACATAATCATCAATCTGTCGTCAAGAAGAATTTAAGTCTGTCCTGACTGCCCTATAATAATATCAATTTACACATATAGTGTCAATGGTTTTTCCATGAAATTCTCAGTTAATTTTACATAATTGAGCATAAAACATACAAAAAGAGGGATTTAATACTCCCTCTTTTATATAGATTACTCTTTATTCTTTTGTCTACCTTTACCGGCACCATCTTCAGCCGCTTTAACCTCAGCTTCAACGAAGGTTTTCATATCGTTTAACATATGCATAGATGCATCGATAATAGATAGACCCATTGTGGAACCCAATGCTTCATCAATTTGTAAATTGTAGTGTAAACATGGTTTTATTCCAAGGAATCGACATTGTTCCTTGTGAATTGGTTCCTCATAGGCGGCGGATGGGAATATATAGTCCTTAACTAATGGCTCAATAGTAACTGCTGCCAACACAGCTGCGCCTGTTACGGCATTATCAAATACTACTGCCATACGGTGACTTGCGGCACCTAAGATAAAACCTGTTAAGAATGCAATATCTAGTCCCCCTGCTACCTGAAGTAAGTGTAATACCGCATCACGGCGCTCACTTTCACTCAAAGCAGACCAATCATCCACAGCGATATTAAAACGATCTACAAAAGAATGAATATGAGCAGCCCGTTGTTCTACCGTAGGTCCACATTCGGTATGAACGAGAATATCGTCATAGGCACAGCCCGTAATTGTAGCCGTCGTTACGAGGGAGTCAAGGAATGCCCTTTCCCCTACATTACCAATCGCCACCACTTGTAATCCATCAGCATGTAATTTATCAGCATAGGTAAAGCCAAGCTCTAGAGCTCGCTCAAGTTCATCTCGAGAAATAACAGGTTCTACACCAAAGAAATGAGATCCTTTACGAATGACTTGTTGATCAATATATTCTAGATTACTAGTATCTTGCTCAAGACCTACATTTACAACATGTACGTCTGCATTTAACTTAAATGCCGCCCCCTGCGTAGCCGTTCTACCTTCATTGAAACGTTTGATAGCGGCGTAGCTTTCACTACCATGCTGACTATTTTGAGGACCATCTACCAAGTGGTCCGACGCCACCACAAGTACGCCATATCGTAAATGATTTGGTTGAGGATCTGCCAGAATACCTGCAAAACGCTCAGCTATTAACTCTAATGTTGCAAGGCTATAAATAGGTTTTGTTAAATTATCGATACGTAATCGGCATGCTTCCATGGATGGTGCATGTAATGGTTCAATTGTAAAAGTTCTCATGCCTTACCTCCTGTAACAGCCAAATACATATGAACGGCAAGATCTAGCATTCCCATTTGAATGGAACCACCAGAGGCCTCACCGAGACATAGCCCTAAATCAACATAGGCTTCAAGGCCTAAATTTTCTAAAGAAGATTTAGCCGCTTTTTCAGCAGATAAATGAGATGCCATTACATAATCCATCGCCTGTGGAACTAATGTTTTAGCAACCAATGCACAAGCGGATGTATTAAAACCATCAATAATAACAAGTGCATTATTCGCTGCAGCACCTAGAATAACACCTACGATACAGGTAAATTCAAAGCCGCCCACAGAGGATAAAATTCCGATTGCATCATCTTTCGGAATATTTTTATATTTTTCTAATACATCATGCACAATGCGTTGCTTTAATTTTAGACGCTCATCAGAAATATTAGTTCCTCGCCCTGTAGCTTCCTCTGCAGTGAGTCCTGCAAATTTAGCAGTCATAAGAGCACTTGCAGTAGTATTAGAAATACCCATTTCCCCTACTAAGAAAACATTAAAGCCTTCGTCGATTTTCTCTTTTACAAGACGGATACCTGTTTCAATGCCTTCAATGGCTTGTTCACGTGTCATGGCCGGTTCTTCTACAAAGTTTTTTGTGCCCATACCAAGTTTATGACTACGGAGTCCTGGTACCCAGCTCATGTCTGCATCAATGCCCATATCGATGACTTCCATTTGAGCACCACAGTAATTAGCTAAGGAATTTGCGCCCGCCCCCTTAGGAATTAGGTAGTTTTGTGTCATCCCTACAGTTGTTTCCTTTGGGTACGCACTTACGCCCATATCGGCCACGCCATGATCGGCAGAGGCAATAATCATACAAGGTTTTGGAACCGTTAACTGTTCCTGATTTGTAGCCGCACCATATTGAGCCACCACGTTCACAAGTCGCCCATATTGTTCTACAGACGAACCTGCATTCCAACTATCGATTATATGTTGTTCAATTTCATGACTGCGACCTCTAATAGCGTCACAAGTTTCTTGTAACAAACTCATGGTATCTCCTTAACTAAATAATATGTTAAATGTATATTCTTTACGAACCCTAGTATACACATTATACTGCATAAACCGCGTTGCTTCAGCTACATAAATATACGTCAAACTCAAATGAATGTTAATTACTCATTGTTAGTACTCTATGAGTGATAACCAATGCATAGCGATAGCTTATAATTATTTATCATTAGCTATTCTTTATTTGTCCTGTTAAATATGGTAATTTACCGCGGATTTCTCTTCCTCGTTCAAGATAGGATTCTAAAGCTTGACCTTCATCTTCTTGTGAAAGTATCTCTTTTACCCGTTTGATTTCGGATTCGATTTGTGAAAGACCTTCAATAACATTGTGTCTATTACCATAAATGATTTCACGCCACATAGATGGCAAACCACCGGCAACACGTGTACAATCTCTAAAGCCTCCTGCAGATAATTTCATGCGCAACTCGCCTAATTCATCACCACCGGAAACTTGAGTTAAAATAGATGCCAATAAATGTGGCATATGACTCACCATAGCTAAATACGCGTCGTGAGCATAGATATCGACAAATTCAATACGTGATCCTACAGCGCGTCCCATTTCAGCTAGTTCTTGAGCAACCTCTTCACTATATACTTCAGAGGCCTTATCCTCTAGTACAATCCAACCCATACCTTTAAATAGGTTTTTATGAGATACTTCGTAGCCACCCTTTTCAGAGCCAGCCATAGGATGAACAGACACAAAAATTGTCCCTTTCGGAATAGAATCATATACAGCTCGTACAAAGTTTTCCTTTGCACTAGATACATCAGTCACCACTTGTCCTGGTCTAAAAAGATGTGCCATTTCTGTAAATAGTCTTGCATTTGTATCTGGAGGCAATGAAAATACAACGATATCTGCATTTTCAATCAATGGTTCTACCTCAGTCCAAGCAGCTTTTACCACCCCATCCTGAATGGCCGCATCACAAACCTCTTGGCGACGAGCATACCCTACTACCTCATAATCGGTATAGGCCTTTAAAGCCTTCGCCAACGAACCACCTAATAGACCTAAGCCAATAATGCCTACTGTCTTACTCATATAAACCTACTTTCACAAATAATTAGCCTTACACTCTCTAATGTAAGGCTAACTATATCTACAAACTACTAAAAGTATATTGAAATCGTGTAAATATAAGACTATGCCTCTATGAGGCGTCTATTTTTCCACTTCCCACTATACCAGCGATATACAAATAATAAACCTCGTAAAATTTCATCTACCGCCATGGCAATCCAAATGCCTACGAGCCCCCATTCCCAGTAAATTCCAAATAGATAGGACAATGGTACAGCACATAGCCACATGCCAAAAATGCCTACGAGCATCGGTGTTCTAATATCCCCTGCTGCTTGTAAGCAGCCAACCATAACAATATTAACGGCACGACCTAACTCAAGAAAAATCTCAATCAGTAATACATTATGTGCTAACGATAGGATTTCTGGATCCGTAGTAAATATGGATAGTACAATATCACTGGTAATATAAAAGAACGTAGCCAGTCCTACACTAATGGCAATGGCTAACAACATAGAATGCCATACGCGATTTGTCACCTCAGCTTGTCGTTTAGCCCCCATCAGGTAACCCACAATAACTTGAGATGCATTTGCTAATGCTATGGTATATACATAGCAAAGCATGGCAACAACTGATACATACACCTTTGTATTAATAACAGCTAGCCCTAGGATATTGACCATTTTCATAATCGTTGTCTGAGATAACTGATAACTTAAGGTTTCACCACCAGAGGGAACACTGATATTCAGTAAAGACTTAACCGTATGCCACGGGAATGGTTTTAAAAATTTGAAGCTCACCTCTAAAGTAAGCAACTTCTTAAAGGTATAGCCAATAATTACGAGGCCTACCACCTTAGATAACCAGGTAGAAATTGATACCCCTAGTACACCAAGGCTTGGTATGGGACCATGACCAAATATTAATACATAGTTAGTTGTGATATGGATAACATTCATAACTAACGCGATATACATAGTAACACGCGTTAATGAATGGCCTCTAAATACGGCAACCAGCGCATAATACATAGCCTGAATCGGTAATCCTGCGGCCACAATGGTCGTATATATCGACGTATCACTCATCGTTTCGGGAGGTATACCTAGCCATGTAAAAATCCATTCATGACAGGTCATAAAGAATACGGCCGCAACAGATGAAAATAAGAAGTTCAACACCAAACTGACCGTACATACCTCTGATAGCTTAGACTGATTTCGAGCCCCTAAATACTGGGCAATTAAAATCGTCGTAGCGGTACTCATAACAATGATGAGCATAATAAAGATATTTAAAATTTGATTGGCATTAGCCACAGCTGCTACCGCTTGAGGAGAGTAATGGCTCATCATCACTTGGTCTATATTACCTACTAACAGCTGTAGGAATACTTCAATAAATATAGGCCAGCTCAATGTCCAGATAGACAAGCTAATCCCTTTTTCATAAGACTTCATAGTATCCCCTTATATACTAATGTCAGATTTTATAGTATGCCCTTCATATACTAACGTCCAATTGCCTATCCCTTAAAAGAAAACGCCCTTAGCTTTTTCTTTAGTTTCTTGATCAGCAATAAATGGAATTCTTGTAGTTCTACCTTCTTTGGCCGCTACAATCTTTTTAAATGGGAATTCAAAGATTTCTCTATTCCAAGTATTTACAGCATCATTATACAACGTTCTAGCTGCAGTAATTTCTTTTTGTAAGTAAGAATTTTGTTGCATTGCATCACGAATTGTATCTTGGCTTTGTAATTCTGGATAATTTTCTATAGCTACGTTGAGGGCTCTTGTAGCCTTGTTAAGTTGTGCATTCACATCACTTCTAGATGCTTCAGAAAAATTACCACTTCTATACTTAGCAATGTCTACAAGGATATCCTTATCAACTTCAATAGATTTTTCCACAAGTTTAGCCGCATTAGAAAGAATCACAACACGTTGCTCCATATAGTTATCAATTTCGGATGCAGCATTTTGAATTCTTTGTTCCATCATATTAAACTCTGAGCTAATTTGTTTTAATCGCCACCATGGATAAATCAATACAATGGCGCCAATAATAGATACTAGATACTTGTCTATAACTATGCCTAAAACGATACCGATAACACCAACTGCCATAAGGATCGTTGGAAGAAGTTTTTCAAAGCCACTAGTTTCAACAGGGATTACCTTAGCGATAACATGCACATCTCTGCCTTCAGACATAATTTCCGGATTCATTTCGTCGAGTTGGTTAGCCATTTTGGGTACCTCCAAATTCTTTGTAAATAGTATTTAATAAATCTTCGAGAGACTGATTTTGTCGATATAGTTTACCTGCCATAAAGTGATCGTATGCAAAAGACCTATCTCTATTATTGTCAGATTTTTGATACTGATCTAGACCTTTAATATGATTAAAATCCTCTCCAGCAGATTTAATTTCTGAAACCTCTATCAATTCTTGTTTTGTAACAGGAACATACTCGTCCCAGCGGACTGGAACATAATAGGTTCTACCATTACCAGCTCGTACAGGTACTTGATCTACGTGTTCGATGGCCCTATAAGAATAGGCATCTACCTTAATTACCTCAGAGTCACCTTCATTTTTATGGTGGCTAGTCTTAAGAATTGTTTTTACATTATTTCGCTGAGCCGCATCAGGAGGAACAAATAAATTAAGTCCCATTTTATTTGCTAGCATTTCTGTAATGTAATCATTGTATTTGAAATTATAAGATTTGCCATAAATATAATCATTAGAAGCCATTTGTTGATACACAGGAATCGCTAAAATTGGTAGGAATGAGAAATACATGTGATCAAAGTAACTGCAGTTGTAATTAATGAACTTCTCTTTAATCTTTTGGAATGAAAAATCATAATACTGAGATGGTGATGTATCAAAGTCCCAATTTTGAGAATTGTCAGCTTTAATCTCATTAATTTTACACTCTTTATTAAATATAAAGTCATCTCCATATGGAGAGTTTTCAAAAATATCCTTATAGTTGTTTTGTGCTAATGGCGTAAATAGTACGCGGAACTCAACCTCATTGTTGCGATCTAATGCATTAAATTGTGCATCGAACTCTTCATTGGCTAAGGCCTGAAAATTACTACCCGCCTCCAATGAGTCCTGACTCTTCTTTCTAAGACTAGCTATTCCTTTAGCTAATCGACTCTTAGCGCTACCGAAATTAAAGAATCCTTTTTCCGGTGGCTTCCTATGGAATGTTAGGTTAGGTGCTGCATGATTACCATACACTAAAGATACTTTATTGGCATAATAAGGACCAGGTTGTCTTATAACGGCCCGTAATGTTTCGTTAACATCACGAGTTTTTAGATTCCCATTAGAATCAACATACTCTTCTGTATACGTAACATTTAAGGTGCCTTCATACGTATAATCATCCATCCAGTGGATTATGCGCTTCAGAAAAACAAAAGGGTTTCCTAAAATATCACCAGACGCAATATCTAATGTAGAATGATTTACATCACCTTTTTCTAAGAATCCATAATCTTTAACGAGCTGTTCATATCGTTCAATATTAAAGTTAGAATCCATATGAATAAAAGGAATCGCCTTTTTTATAAGTTCTATAGTCATTTCACTATGAAATAGATTGTTTAAAGGGGCCATCATCTCATAGCCTTCTTGACGCATTTTAGCTAATGTAGCATCTAAATCATTAAGTTTTTCTTCAAGGCTTTTACTATTAGGCTTAATCCAATATAGGTAAAGCCCTACACATAGAACTAATATAAGTATAGAAACAATAACCGCTACAATATCAATATACTCTTGTGAAAACTGATAAATACCATAAATAATGGCACCTATACCAATAACAATATCAACCTTTTTGATAAGGCCAAATCGTTTATAGGATGTGTTTGATTGATCGCGATTTTCTGATACAACAGTATACTTATCTATTAATACTTTGTTGTTATCTATATCAATCTTTGATTGATCTACTAGTTGTTGAAAGTATTCTTCGGTTACTTGTTGGAAGGCGTCCTTTAACTCTTCCCGATAATACTTAAGTGGATCTAGTAATGCTTCATTATATTCATTCGACACGTTACTCATTCCCTCTCCTTAATGAATCGCATAGTAAATGATACTTCTATACGTTTCCATTATGCCTCATATTCTGAAATAATAGCCTCTTATACTTATAAGCGTTCAATTTTTACTTAATTATAAATATCCTAAATTATAAATTAGTATATCAATTAAGAAAACCTCCGTAAAGTAATAATACGATTCATACCACTATAAAATAACCGTATCATTCATACCACTATAAAATAACCGTATCATTCACAACACTCTAAAGTAATCATACTATTCATAATGTCATAATGTAAAAACCCCTCTTTACCAGACATTCAGTAAAGAGGGGTTCAGATTATACATAATTCAATTTAGATAAGATTATTTAAATTGATTGCAAAGGCTATCGAATAGCGCTTGATCTGGTTTTACAACATCTTCAGTTAATGGACGAGGATGTGGACCACCATTTGCTGCTGCCAGAGCTTTTTCGAAGGAAGGTTTAGTAGTATCTTGATAGATAACACCTGTTACCAATCCATCAGTTTCACCCAATGTTTTAAGTGCTACTGCACGATCTGTTGGGTCATAACCTTCTGGCAATTCTACCAAATGTTCTTTGAACCAGTCATAGCTGTTGTGTTTATTGTATGTAACACATGGGCTGAATACGTTGATAAAGGAGAAACCTTCATGATCCATTGCCTTTTGAATCAACTCTACAAGTTGTGCACGATTAATCATGTAACCTTGTGCTACGAATGTAGCACCTGCAGCAATTGCAGTTTCACAAACGGACAATGGAGATTCGAAAGCCCCACGAGGAGTTGTTTTTGTAACAAAACCGATATCGGAACGAGGGGATGCTTGACCTTTAGTCAAACCATATACATGGTTATCCATTACGACGTATGTCATATTTACATTACGTTTGAAAGCATGGATAGTGTGACCCATACCAATAGCGAACGCATCACCATCACCAGAGCAAGCGATAACTTCTAAGTCTTGGTTAGCAAGTTTAACGCCTTGTGCGTAAGGAAGCGCACGACCATGAGTTGTATGAGCTCCATATGCGTAGAAATAACCACCGATACGGCTAGAGCAACCGATACCGGAAATTACTGCTAATTTTTCTGGTGGAATATTTTTCGCTACTACAGCGTCAGTAATCGCTGCTTGAACCCCATAATGGCCACAGCCTGGACACCAGTTAGGACGAATATCGTTTCTGTAATCTTTAGCTGTTGTCATATTATAGGACCTCCTTAATCGCATTTTTCACATAACTTTTTGTGAATGGATTACCATCGTATTTCAAGCAGCTGGAAATTTTAGATTTCTTATGCATGTTGATTTTAAATAAGTTAGTCAATTGACCTGTTGCATTGTGCTCAACGATAACCACTTTTTTCGCAGCATCCATGAATGGTTGTAATTGTTTTGCTGGGAATGGTTTAATCAAGCGCAATTGCAAGTGGTTAACTTTAACACCTTCTTGATCGAATTCAGCAACAGCTTCTTCGATAGCGCCACGGCTAGAAGCCATACCTACAACGAGAACATCTGCTTCGTCGTATTTAGCGTTATTCAAGAATGGTTCGTAGTTATCAGCTACAGTTTCCAATTTGCGGAAACGTTTATCAGTTTGCGCTACGTGCATTGTAGGCGCTTCTGCTGGTTTACCTTCTTCATTATGTTCTAGACCTGTGGAAAGGAATAGACCATTTTTCATACCAGGAATTGTACGTGGAGAAATACCATCTTCAGTCAATTCAAAGCGTTTGAAGTATTTAGGTTGTTCCAATTCAGGAAGATCAGCTTCTTTCATCATTTTACCGCGGTTAATAGGTACACGGTTCAAGTCGAAGGAAGGAACGGATTGTTTATTCAAACCTTGTTGTAAATCAGGCATGAAGATAACTGGGCATTGGTACATTTCTGCCAAGTTGAAAGCTTTTTGAATTTCATAGAAGCATTCTTCGATAGATGTTGGAGAAATAACGATACCAGAGTAATCGCCATGTGCATTATAGCAAGCTGCATCAATATCAGATTGTTCAACCTTTGTAGCCATACCTGTGGATGGACCAGAACGTTGAACGTCGATAACAACCATTGGTAATTCAGCCATGGAAGCCATGGATAAGGATTCAGCCATCAAGGAAAGACCAGGGCCAGAAGTACATGTAAAGCCACGAACACCTGCGTATACGCCACCCATAGCTGTCATACATGCTGCGATTTCGTCCTCTGTTTGAACGATAGTAGCACCCAATTTATCCATATTTTTAATCATATATTCCATTACTTCAGATGCTGGAGTAATAGGATAAGATGCCATGAAACGGGAGCCCGCAGCAATAGCACCTAAAGCACATGCTTCATTACCTAATAAGAACATTTGATCTTTCTTACCAGGAGCTGGCAATGTATCGATTTCCACATCGCCCAATTTTTCCATTACAAGGCCATAACCATCGTCAAAGGCAGCTAAGTTTTTATCCACGATTTCTTGGGATTTTTTCGCAAATTTAGCAGCAATCGCATCTTTAAACATCTTAGTATCGAAACCAAGAAGTGCAACAGACATACCAAGTGCTACGATATTACGCATCAACAAGGAACCTTGTTTCATTGCAGTTTCAGAGATTGGCAAGGACAAGCAATTAACCTTTGTACCTTCAAATTTAGAGAAGTCAGGATTTACTTTGCTGTCACAGATGATGTAACCGCCCTCACGAACTTCAGAACCATGCATATCAACTGTTTCTTGATCAAGAGAAAGCAAGAAGTCTACGCCTTCACCAATAGACATAACTTGTTCTAATGCAACGCGCAATGCGAATGTAGTATGACCACCTTTGATACGAGATGCAAATAAACGTTGGCTATACAAGGAATAACCTTCTTTAGCGAGGATTGTCGCCATGATTTCGCCACAACTCTCGATACCTTCACCTTGTTGGCCGCCCATTTTCCAGATAAAATCTTTACGTTTTTGCAAGAGATTCACCCTCCTTAGGATAAAAATTACACTGCTGACAAGAGTCTACCTTACTATGTTAATGTTTTATAGTACGAACCTGTCCATATCGTCATTGTATCATGTATATATTGGGTTTACAATGTATCATTTCACATAATAATAGGTATAAATTAAGGCATTATAACTAAAAATTATAAGAAAAAAGGATACTACATGCTAAGTAGTATCCTTTTAGTATTAATAGTTATCGTTTTAAATAAATTCTAGAAGAATGCAGTCTATACAAAATTATATAGAATATTTATTCTGTAACACCTCTTGCTGACGTTCTTTCGTAAAGAATATCTCCTCTAAACATAACCCTTGGGCTGGCGCCGTTTTACCTATAACACGACGATCTTTAGCGGCCAAATAGCCCTTGATATCCTCCACCTTGCGTCTTCCAAGGCCTACATCGACGAGGAGCCCTGCAATATTGCGAACCATGTGGTATAAGAACCCATCCCCCACTACAGAAATGGTAACATGAGAGCCTTCTGCCTCTACATGAATTCCTATAATTGTTTTTACCGGATCAGCGGGCGTTGAATTCGTCCCTTTTAAGGTAGTAAAGTCATGGGTGCCTAATAATTCATTGCCTGCAGCTTGCATGAGGTCGATATTAAGAGGCTTCTTAACATGCCAATGGTATCGTTTTGTCAAAGGATTAGCAATAAGCTGATTATGAATGGTATATACATACTCTTTACCGTATATATTCCAGCGTGGCTTCCAATCGAGTGGAATTTCCAGGGCTTCAAGAACAACGATATCCTTTGGAATATGTGCAATCATAGCACGAGGAATATTTTCTACTGGTATAGATCCAGATGTTTGGAACGTACATACTTGAAACTTCGCATGTACACCTGCATCTGTTCTAGAAGCTCCATAGATTTGTATGGGTTCATTACAAATTTTAGATAATCCATATTCTAAGCAACCTTGTACGGTTAAGCCCTTATCATCAGGTTGCTTCTGATAGCCTGCCAAATCGGTGCCGTCATAAGCAACTATGATTCGTATATTTCTCATAGATCAAGCCACCATAAAACGATGAGTACAATGGTAATCAAAATAACAGCACCGACGCCAATATAATCAACATAAGTAACTTGTAGTTCCTTCATACGCGTACGGTTTACACCACCTCGATAGCAACGCGCTTCCATAGCAATAGCCAGTTCATCAGCACGTCTAAATGCACTAATGAATAAAGGAACCAACAAAGGTACCATATTTTTTGCCCGTTGAATGATAGACCCTGTTACAAAGTCTGCACCACGAGCAGATTGAGCTTTCATAATACGATCTGTTTCATCCAATAAAGTAGGAATGAAACGCAATGCAATGGTCATCATCATAGCCAATTCATGAGCAGGTACGCCAATACAACGGAATGGGTTTAGCAAATGCTCAATACCATCAGTCAAACGAATTGGTGATGTCGTATAGGTCAATAGGGAGGAGAATAAGATTAAAAAGATTAATCGTGCCGCCATTTGTAGACCCATAGCTAAGCCTTGATCTGTAATATTAATAATGCCCCATTGGAAAACTGAATTACCTGGGGTCGTAAAGATATGAATACCCATAGTAAATACGATGATAATCCAAAGTGGTTTAATAGCTGACCACATCAAGCGTAATGGCAATTTTGATAACAGCATAGCAAAGATGGTAAATGCCCCTACCAAGCCATACGCAAGAGGAGAATTTGCTAGGAAGATAGCTACCACAAAGATAGTTGTAGCAATAATCTTGGCACGAGGATCCATGCGATGCAAGAAGGAGTTTCCTGGGAAGTATTGCCCAATAGTAATGTTATTTAACATGGCTACCTCCTTCTAGAATGGCTTGTACTGCATCATCCACAGATAATACACGATTAGATACATCTAATCCTTGTTCACGCAAATATTCCATGGTTACAGACACAGGTGGTACGTCTACACCTACAGCTTGCAATGCATCTCGATGATTATTAAAGATATCCATCGGTTCTCCATCGAGAACGATACGACCTTTATCGAGTACCACGAGGCGAGATGCCATGCGAGAAATATCCTCCATGTTATGTGATACAAGGATTACAGTAATGCCCTTTTCTTTATGAAGTCGAATGATCTCTTCAAAGATTTCTTCACGACCAAATGGGTCAAGGCCTGCAGATGGCTCATCAAGGACTAGGAAATCTGGATTCATAGCCACCACACCAGCGATGGCAACACGGCGCATTTGTCCACCAGATAGATGGAATGGAGAGCGCTCCGCGTAGGTGTCGTAATCAAGACCTACAAATTTCATTGCCTCCCGTACCCGTTCATCTACTTCATCAGCACTGAGGCCTAAGTTTTTAGGGCCAAAGGCAATATCTTCGGCAATAGTTTCTTCAAATAACTGATGTTCTGGATATTGAAAAACCATGCCTACCTTATGGCGCATCTTTTTAGCTTCCTCTGTAGAAGCACTAATATCTACACCATTAACGGTAACCGTTCCTGTTGTAGGGTGTAATAAGCCATTTAAATGTTGTACAAAGGTAGATTTACCAGAGCCGGTATGACCAATGATGCCTAAAAACTCACCGTTTTCAACAGTAAGAGATACACCGTGAAGGGCTGTCTTTTCAAATGGAGTACCTACACCATAGGTATAAGTAATATTATCTAATACAATCGCCATTAGTGTGTGCCCTCCCCTCTTACTGCATTTACATCTTCATTGGTAGGAGAACTTATAGTTTTAGCCCCTACATTATGATTATCTAGTAGTTGGTCAGCTAATTTAGAATGTTTAAGCCCTACAGCTAATTCTTCATTATTGATGATACTTTTACCGATTTCATAACCTTTTTCATTTAATTTAAAAGCAATTTCAGACGCAACCGGAACATCAAGGCCAAGGCCTTTTAAAGTATCTACATGACTGAAGATTTCACGAGGAGTGCCATCATGTAATTTCACACCATTTTTCATAACTACCACACGATCAGCTGTGACAGCTTCCTCCATAAAGTGTGTAATGTACACGATAGTGATACCTTCTTCTTTATTGAGTTTATGAACTGTCTCTAATACCTCACGACGACCTTTTGGATCGAGCATAGCCGTTGGTTCGTCAAGAACGATACAATCAGGTTTCATGGCCAGTACGCCAGCAATAGCAATACGTTGCTTTTGACCACCAGACAACAAATGAGGACCATGCTCTCTATATTCAGTCATATTAACAGCCTCTAATGCTGCATCGACACGTTTTCTAATTTCAGCACTAGGAATGCCAAGATTTTCTGGACCAAAGGCAACATCTTCTTCTACGACAGCTGCCACAATTTGGTTATCCGGATTTTGGAACACCATACCTACATGTTGGCGTATATCCCAAATATGTTCTTCATCACGCGTATCATAGCCACATACATTGATATAACCTTCGCTAGGTTGTAATAACACGTTGAAATGCTTGGCTAGTGTACTTTTACCACTACCATTAGTACCGATAATACAAACAAACTCACCACGCTTGATGGATAAACTCACATCATTTAGTGCATGTACATCATTGCCATTTTCATCAGTATAAATATGACTCATATGATTGACCTCAATCATAATGTCTTTTTCATTCATGGATAACCTCATATCTTTCTAGTCAATTTCGTTTCTATAAAAGTAGAACCATTTACAAATCAATTATTCCCATATTGAGCCTACTAGCATCAATATAATATGTCCTGTTCATACACTTAGAATGAAATAGTATCTAAGGTATTCTGTAAAAGGTTAACAATAGACATTTAATATTTACGATAACTGCTAATATATTACGATATTATACTCATCGATTGTACCATAAAATTGACAATAAAAAAACGGTGCTGCAACATAAGTTACAACACCGTATGAGTTTGATTAAACTAACTCGATAATAGCCAAAGGTGCAGCGTCACCTTTGCGAAGACCAGTTTTGATTACACGAGTGTAACCACCTTGACGGTCTGCATATTTTGGAGCAATTGTATCAAACAATTTTTTTACTACGCTTTCATCCATGAGGTATGCAAGAACTTGGCGACGTGCATGAAGATCACCACGTTTAGCCAAAGTTACCATTTGATCAGCTAAAGAGCGAAGTTCTTTCGCTTTAGCTTCTGTAGTTTCAATACGCTCATATTGGAAGAAAGATGTTAACATGCTACGGAACAACGCTTTACGAGCGGAGCTGTCGCGGCCTAATTTTCTGTACATTCGTCTTCCTCCTTATTCGCCTTTTTGTTTAAGGTGAAAACCACCTGGATGATTGTTGAGTTTTTCCTCAATTTCATCGATGGATTTTTTACCTAAATTGCGAACTTTTCCTAAGTCATCAATGGTTTTGTCTAGCAAATCTGCAATTGTATTAATGCCAGCACGTTTCAAGCAGTTATACGCACGAACAGAGAGTTCCAACTCATCGATGGAAATCTTTGCTGGGCCGTCATCTACAGCTGGTTCTTCATTATCGGAACCTACTGGATCAACAACGATACCGCCTTCACCTGTGTTTACATCTACAACATCTGCAGAGTGCGCTAATTTAGTGAAGTTCCCTAAATAACCAATCATAATGGCAGCAGATTTTGCTACTGCATCAGCAGCAGTAATGGAACCATCAGTCCAAACTTCTAATGTAAGTTTGTCAAAGTCCATTTCATTGCCTACACGAACATCACTCACTTCGTATTTGGCACGAAGAATTGGAGAGAAGATGGAATCGATTGGAATACAACCGATTACATCTGTATCTTTTTTATTCTTCGTAGAAGGAACGTAACCTTTGCCACGTTCGATTACTACGTCCATTACGAGATGAGCTGTCTCATCCATTGTCGCAATCACTAGTTCAGGATTCAATACTTCTACTTCTGGTGGGAATTGCTCAGCTAAGTCAGCAGCTGTCAATACGCCGTCCTTTTGGAAGTCAAAATGAACTTCCAAAGGTAATTGAACATCTTCTTCAACTTTAATGCACAATTGCTTTAAGTTAAGGATGATATCCGTAACGTCTTCGCGAATACCAGGAATAGTAGAGAACTCATGAAGAACTCCATCAATTTTGATAGAGGTGATAGCTGCCCCATCCAAGGATGAAAGCAAAATTCTGCGTAAGCTATTACCGAGAGTGATACCATAGCCACGGTCTAATGGTTCACATACAAATTTACCATAGCGACCGCCTTCGGCGATGTCCACTTTCTCGATTTTAAGTTTCTTTTCTTCGCTCATCAGGAACATCCTCCTATACAACACACGTTCATAGTTTAATTATAGCACCGTATCAAATCGGCCGCTATAAATTATACACGACGGCGTTTTGGAGGGCGACAACCATTGTGAGGAATTGGAGTTACGTCTTTAATGGAAGTAACTTCAAGACCTGCAGCTTGTAAAGCACGGATTGCAGCTTCACGGCCGGATCCAGGACCTTTTACGAATACTTCAACAGTGCGAAGACCATGTTCCATTGCAGCTTTAGCAGCTTGTTCAGCAGCCATTTGAGCAGCGAATGGAGTGGATTTACGGGAACCACGGAAGCCCAAGCCACCAGCGGAAGCCCAAGACAACGCATTACCGTTTGTATCTGTCAAAGTTACGATAGTGTTATTGAATGTAGAACGAATATGAGCCGCACCGGATTCAATATGTTTCTTTTCTTTTCTTTTAGTTCTAACAACTTTTTTAGCCACGCTTTATCCCTCCTTTATCTTATTTCTTTTTACCAGCAATTGCTTTTCTAGGACCTTTGCGAGTACGTGCATTCGTTTTAGTACGTTGACCACGAAGTGGTAAACCCATACGATGACGTTTGCCTCGATAGGAGTTGATTTCAATTAAGCGTTTAATGTTAAGAGCTTCTTCACGACGAAGGTCACCTTCAACTTTGTAATCAGCATCTAACAATTCACGGATTTTCGCTACTTCATCTTCAGAAAGATCACGAACACGTGTGTCAGGATTGATGCCAGTTTTAGCAATGATTTCAGATGCTAAAGTTGGACCAATACCATAAATATAAGTTAAACCAATTTCCACTCGTTTATCACGAGGTAAATCTACACCGGCGATACGTGCCATCTAATCATCCACCTCCTATCAGATTATCCTTGTTTTTGTTTATGTTTTGGATTTTCGCAAATAACCATTACACGGCCTTTGCGTTTAATGATTTTACATTTTTCGCATATCTTTTTAACTGATGGTTGAACCTTCATTAGTACCTCCTTTGTGGACCCTATGCTTATTTGAAGCGATAGGTGATGCGACCACGATTTAAGTCATACGGTGTCAGTTCCATAGTAACTTTATCACCAGGAAGAATACGGATAAAATTCATACGCATTTTACCTGACACATGAGCCAATACGATATGACCATTTTCCAATTCAACTTGGAACATGGCATTCGGTAAAGCCTCAACTACCGTACCTTCCACCTCAATAACGTCTTCTTTTGACATATCTTTTCCTCCGGTTACCTGTTTTATTTAATTAACCGCGGTTCATCACGCATGGTTAATATTTCAGGGCCGTTTTCTGTAACAACCACTGTATGTTCGAAATGAGCAGCAGGTTTACCATCTACGGTAACTGCTGTCCAGTCATCCCCTAATACACGAACACGATGCGTACCTAGAGTAATCATCGGTTCGATACACAATACCATACCAGGTTTCATAAGAGGTCCTTGATCAGGACTACCATAGTTTGGTATTTGCGGATCTTCATGCATTTCGCGGCCTAAACCATGACCTACGAAGTCGCGAACGACACCGTAACCATGTTTCTCACAATACGTTTGAACAGCATGACCGATAGCACCGATACGGTTGCCAACTTTCACTTGTTCAATTCCCTTGAACAGACTTTCTTCTGTAACTTTTAACAATTTCATCACATCAGGTTTGACGTGACCGATAGGAATCGTCACAGCCGAATCGCCGTGATATCCATCAATAGCTGATACAAGATCAATACTGAGGACATCACCGTTTTTAAGCTTACGCTTAGCGCTCGGAATACCATGAACAACTTCATCATTGATAGAAGCACAGATTGTAGCAGGGAATCCATAGTACCCTTTACAACTTGGTATACCACCGTGGCTGCGAATATATTCTTCGGCAATTGTATCTAACTCAAGCGTCGTGATGCCAGGTTTAGCCTTTTCTACTAACAAGGACAACGTGTCTGCTGTAAGCTTACTTGCCTTGCGGATACATTCAATTTCATGGGGCGATTTCAAAATAATCATGGATTATTTCTCCAAAGCCTTAATGATGTCAGCAAATACTGCGTCTACATCTTGTAAACCATTAATTTCTTCATATAAACCGCTATTGCGATAGTAGTCGATTAATGGTTTAGTAGATTCTTCGTACACAGCTAGACGTTTCTGTACTGTTTCAGGGTTATCATCAGCACGATTTTCTAGAACAGCTCGTTCGCTAATACGTTTAACTAATTCCTCGGAAGGAACGTTTAAGTTAAGTACAGCGTCCAAAGAAATTCCTAATTCTTTAAGGATTGCATCCAAGGATACAGCTTGCGCTGTAGTTCTTGGGAATCCATCAAGAATAAATCCAGATTTGCAGTCATCTTTCACCAAGCGATCACGTACGATACCAACAGTTACACTGTCTGGTACCAATTGACCAGCATCGATGTATTTCTTAGCCTCAACTCCAAGAGGTGTTTCGTTCTTAATCGCAGCGCGGAACATATCACCTGTTGAAATTTGGGGAATACCGTATTTTTCAATAAGTCGAGCTGCCTGAGTGCCTTTACCAGCACCAGGAGGTCCCATTAATAGAATATACATATTGTTTCCCTCCTATTTCACAAAGCCTTTATAGTGGCGTGTTACCATGAGCGACTCAATTTGTTGCATTGTATCAAGCGCTACACCTACAACGATGAGGAGAGCCGTACCACCAAAGTATACGCCTTGGACGCCGGTAATGCTACCGAGGAAATTCGGTATAATAGCAACGACAGCTAAGAATACAGCGCCAGCCAAAGTGATCTTGGTCATCACGTTATCCACATAATCAGCAGTTGGTTTACCCGCACGAATACCTGGGATAAAACCACCGTATTTTTTCATATTATCTGCCATATCTGTAATGTTGATAGAGATTGCAGTATAGAAATACGTAAAGATAAAAATCAATAATGCATACAATGCCGTTTGTAACGGCGTACCCCATGTAAAGAGATCCGCAGCTTTATGAACATATTCATTGTCAATAAATTGCGCAATCGTCACAGGGAACATCAACACAGATGACGCAAAGATAATTGGGATTACACCTGCCTGATTAACTTTCAACGGCAAGAATGTAGAGTGACCACCGTACATTTTACGACCTACTACGCGTTTAGCATATTGAATCGGAATACGACGTTGGCCTTGTGTAACTGCAACTACGACAGCAATCATCGCAAGAGCAATTACAGCAAATAAGAATGCTTGGAACATATTAATTGTTCCGTTTTGGATATATTGATAAATAGTTTCTAAACCATCAGGTAATCGAGCTACGATACCAGCAAAGATGATCAAAGAAATACCATTACCTATACCATATGCTGTGATTTGTTCACCAATCCACATCAACAAGCATGTACCTGCTGTTAGAATGATGGCCACAACGAATACACTAAGGAAATCATTATTTACCAAAGCGTTGTTTGCTCTAAGAGCAAATGCCATGCCTGCGGCTTGTACAAAACCGAGGACTACGGTGCCATAACGAGTTACCTTCGCTATTTTCTTACGCCCGTCTTCACCATCTTTACTCCATGCTTCAAACTGAGGAACTACAGACTGAAGCAGTTGCATGATGATGGAAGCATTGATGTAAGGTGTAATACTCATCGCAAAGATAGAGAACTTACTAAGCGCACCACCAGCAAACAAGTCTAATAGACCGAATAGGTTACCAGATGTAAACAAGGATTCGATAACAGATGCATCAACACCTGGAACAGGAATGTGAATACCAGCTCTAAAGATGGCAAACATCATTAATGTGTAAAGAATCTTATTACGTAGTTCGGTAATCTTAAAGATGTTCGAGAGGCTATCTAGCACCCTAGATCACCTCTACTTTTCCGCCTGCTGCTGTAATTTTTTCTTCAGCAGATTTAGTGAAGCCATTAGCGATAACAGTTAAGTTTTTAGTTTCCAATGTACCGTTACCTAAAATACGAATGCCATCGCGTACATTTTTCAAAATGCCAGCTTCAATAAGAGCTACTGGATCAACTGTTGAACCGTCTTCAAAACGGTTCAATTGTTCTACGTTAACTTCAGCATATTGTTTAGCAAAAACGTTGTTGAAACCACGTTTTGGTAAACGACGATAAAGAGGCATTTGGCCGCCTTCAAAACCGGAGCGAACGCCACCGCCAGAACGGGAGTTTTGACCTTTTTGACCACGACCAGATGTTTTACCCAAGCCAGAACCTAAACCACGGCCTACACGAGTACGAGCTTTTTTGGAACCAGCAGCTGGTTGTAATTCATGAAGTTTCATTCAGTGCACCTCCTTATCAGTATTAAACTTCTTCAACTTTTACTAAATGTCTAACTTTGTGAAGCATACCTTCGATTTGAGGTGTTACTTCTTTTACAACTTGAGAATTAGTTTTTTTCAAGCCCAAAGCTTTAACTGTCGCGCGTTGATCTTCAGGACGACCGATTAAGCTTCTTGTTAATGTTACTTTAACTTGTGCCATTTCTTGTCTCCTTATTACGCGTTATAAATTTCTTCAACGGTTTTACCACGAAGTTCTGCAACTTCGCTAGCGCGTTTCAAATCTTTCAAACCTTCGATAGTAGCGCGAACCATATTGTTAGGGTTAGAAGAGCCCAAAGATTTAGTCAAGATGTTACGAACACCTACTAATTCCAATACGGCACGAACAGGGCCACCAGCGATAACGCCAGTACCTTCAGCAGCTGGTTTCAAGAATACGCGGCCTGCACCGAATACGCCTGTTACGCTGTGAGGGATTGTACCATTTTTAATTGCTACGTTTACAATATTTTTCTTAGCATCATCAATACCTTTGCGAATTGCTTCTGGTACTTCCGCTGCTTTACCTAAGCCAACGCCTACATAACCGTTGCCATCACCAACAACTACAAGAGCGCTGAAGGAAAAACGACGACCGCCTTTAACTACTTTGGCTACGCGGTTGATGAATACTACTCTTTCTTTAAGATCAAGACTGGTGTAGTCAATTCTCGCCATGTCTATAGTTCCTCCTTCTTAGAATTTTAAGCCTGCTTCACGAGCACCTTCTGCAAGGGCTGCTACGCGGCCGTGGTAAATGTAACCACCACGGTCAAACACTACTGTGTCAATACCTTTAGCGATAGCTTTTTTAGCAACTGCTTCACCAACAGCTTTAGCAGCAGCTACGTTACCACCATAGGATAAGTTCAAATCTTTATCTAAAGAGCTAGCAGCAACCAAAGTTGTACCTGCTACGTCATCGATAACTTGAGCATAGATGTTGCCTAAAGAACGGAATACGTTCAAACGTGGGCAAGTTGCCGTACCAGAGATGTGACGGCGAATACGAAGATGACGTTTTGCTCGAGCGATGTTTCTACTAGATTTACGAGGCAAGATATTCACTCCTTTCATTCATATAGATGATATTACTATTTACCTTTTGCACCAGCTTTACCAGCTTTACGACGAACAACTTCGCCTTCATAGCGGATACCTTTACCTTTGTAAGGTTCTGGTTTTCTCCATTTACGGATATCAGCTGCTACTGCGCCTACAACTTCTTTGTCTGCACCAGAAACAACGATTTTGTTAGGAGCTGGAACTTCAATTGTAATACCAGCTGGAGCTTCCATTTCTACTGGATGAGAGAAGCCAAGTGTAAGAGCTAATTTATTGCCTTGTTTAGCCGCTCTGTAACCAACACCGTTGATTTCAAGAGTTTTTGTGAATCCTTCAGATACGCCTGTTACCATATTAGCAACAAGAGCGCGAGTCAAACCGTGAAGGGAACGATGAGCTTTATTGTCGGAAGGACGAGCTACTGTAATTGTGTTACCTTCAACAGTGATATTCATATCTGGATGCAAATCGCGAGATAATTCACCTTTAGGACCTTTTACGTTCATATGATGGTTATCATATGTAACAGTAACGCCTGCAGGGATCTCGATAGGCATTCTACCGATACGTGACATTATTTCTACCTCCTATTGCTACTATTACCAAACGTATGCGATTACTTCGCCACCAAGACCTTCTTTACGAGCTTGTTTGTCGCTCATAACGCCTTTGGATGTGGAAATAACTGCGATACCCAAACCACCAAGTACACGAGGAAGTTCTTCCTTTTTCGCGTAAACACGTAAACCAGGTTTGGAAATACGTTTAATTCCTGTAATAACTTTTTCGTTATTGGAACCATATTTCAAAGTTACTTTTAAAGTGTTTTCTTCTTTTTCTACGTTCTTTACGAAACCTTCTTGTAAAAGGATGTCAAGAACAGCTGCTTTCATTCTAGATGCAGGAATGTTTACCGTTTCATGAAGTGCAGCATTTGCATTACGGATGCGCGTAAGCATATCCGCGATAGGATCGGTCATTACCATAATCTAAAAACCTCCTCTCGTCTAATATTACCAGCTGGCTTTTTTAACACCAGGAATTTGTCCTTTGTACGCCAATTCACGGAACGCAATACGGCTGATACCGAATTTGCGCATATAGCCGTGAGGACGACCAGTTAAGTTGCAACGGTTGTGTAAGCGTGTTGGGGATGCATTTGCTGGTAATTTGGACAAGCCTTCATAATCACCTGCTGCTTTTAACGCTGCACGTTTAGCTGCATATTTTTCAACGATTTTAGCGCGTTTCTTTTCGCGTTCAATCATAGATTTTTTAGCCATCTATATGTTCCTCCTATTATTTTTCAAAAGGCATACCGAATTGAGTCAACAATTCACGAGCTTCTTCATCTGTTTTAGCAGTTGTTACTACGATGATATCCATACCAGTAACACGTTCTACTTGATCATATTCGATCTCAGGGAAGATGAGCTGTTCTTTAAGACCCAAAGCGTAGTTACCACGGCCATCAAATGCTGTTGCGCTGATACCGCGGAAGTCACGTACACGAGGTAATGCCGCATTGATCAATTTGTCGAGGAATTCATACATGCGTTCGCCACGAAGAGTAACTTTAGTACCCAACGCCATACCTTCACGAACTTTGAAGTTCGCAATGGATTTTTTAGCTTTTGTGATTACAGGTTTTTGACCAGCGATGATAGTCAAATCATTAACTGCTGCTTCCAATGCTTTTGCATTGCCTACTGCATCACCAACGCCGATGTTGATAACGATTTTTTCCAATTTAGGGATTTCCATAACGTTGCCGTATTGGAATTTTTCTTGCAAACTCTTTTTAATTTCAGAGTTGTATTGTTCAAATAAACGAGACATTTATTTAGCTCCTCCTTTCCTGATTATTTAAGTACTGTACCAGATTTAACTGTAGCGCGAACGAATTTACCGTCTTTGCCTTCAACTTTTTTGATACGAGTAGCTGTTTTAGTTTCTGGGTCAACAACCATTACGTTAGAAACATGGATACCAGCTTCTTTAGTAACGATGCCGCCTTGTGGGTTAGCTTGAGAAGGTTTTGTGTGACGTTTTACAGTGTTAACGCCTTCAACAAATACGCGTTCTTTTTTAGGTTCAGTTGCAATTACTGTACCTTGCTTACCTTTATCTTTACCGGAGATAACAACAACTGTATCGCCTTTTTTGATTTGTAGTTTAGCCATATGCTGCGTTCCTCCTTCTTATAATACTTCTGGAGCCAAGGAAACAATTTTCATGAAGTCTTTTTCACGAAGTTCTCTTGCTACAGGTCCGAAGATACGAGTACCACGAGGGGTTTTATCTTCTTTAATAACTACTGCTGCGTTTTCATCGAAACGAATATAGGAACCGTCTTGACGGCGGATACCTTTTTTAGAACGAACAATAACAGCTTTAACTACGTCGCCTTTCTTGACAACGCCACCGGGTGATGCATCTTTTACAGAAGCAACGATTACGTCACCGATATTGCCGAATTTGCGATAAGAACCGCCCATGACTTGGATACACATAATACGTTTTGCACCAGTGTTGTCGGCAACATTCAAAATTGTTTGTTGCTGGATCATCGTCTATTCCTCCTTACATCACTCTTATTTTTGTCTTTCAAGAATTTCAACAACTCTCCAACATTTATCTTTAGAAAGTGGACGAGTTTCTACAATTTTAACTGTATCGCCAATTTGACACTCATTGTTTTCATCATGAGCTTTGAAGCGTTTAGTGCTAACCATTGGCTTGTTATATAATGCGTGAGGTACTTTACGTTCTACAGCAACAACAACAGTTTTATTCATTTTGTCGCTAACAACTTTACCTACGCGGACTTTACGTACGTTTCTTTCTTCTGCCACGATTTTAAGCCTCCTTTTCAACCTTTAACAAATCTGTTATTATGCGTTTTCAGATTTAAGTTCAACTTCACGTTGTACAGTTTTAATACGAGCGATTGTCTTCTTAACTTCACGAATGCGCATAGGATTTTCTAATTGACCTGTTGCAAGCTGAAAACGGAGGTTAAATAACTCTTCCTTAAGACCGGAAACTTTTTGTTCCATTTCGGCAGCGCTCATATTGCGAATGTCATTAACCTTCATTTACGTCACCACCCAATTCTTTACCCTTAACAACAAATTTGCATTTGATTGGAAGTTTATGGCTTGCAAGACGCATAGCTTCACGAGCTGTAGCTTCTGGCACACCGTCCATTTCAAACATTACACGACCTGGTTTAACTACTGCTACCCAGTATTCAGGAGAACCTTTACCGGAACCCATACGAGTACCAGCTGGTTTAGCTGTGATTGGTTTGTCAGGGAAAATTTTAATCCATACTTTACCACCACGTTTGATATAACGAGTCATAGCAATACGGGCAGCTTCGATTTGACGGTTAGTGATCCAAGATGGTTCGCATGCTACCAAGCCGAACTCACCATGAGACACTGTATTACCGCGCATAGCACGACCTTTCATACGGCCGCGGAATTGCTTACGATGTTTTACGCGCTTTGGAATAAGCATTACTTGCCACCTTCTTCCTTCTTAGCAGGTTGTTTTGCTTCTGGCAAAACTTCACCTTTGTAAATCCATACTTTAATGCCGATACAACCATATGTTGTATGAGCTTCAGCAGTACCGTAGTCGATGTCTGCACGAAGTGTATGCAAAGGAATAGAACCTTCACGGTAGGATTCGCTACGAGCGATTTCAGCGCCGCCAAGACGACCGCTTACCATGATTTTAATACCTTTTGCACCTAAGCGCATTGTACGACCTACAGCTTGTTTCATTGCACGACGGAAACCGATACGGCGTTCCAATTGGCCAGCAATGTTTTCTGCAACCAAGATTGCATCCATGTCTGCTTGTTTAATTTCTGCGATGTTAACGTCCACTTGTTTGTCAGTGAAACGAGTCATTGCTTTTTTGATATCTTCGATACCAGCACCACCACGACCGATAACCATACCTGGTTTTGCAGTGTGGATAGTCAATTTAATACGTTTATTTGTACGCTCGATTTCAATGCGGGAAATACCAGCAATGAAAAGGGTTTCTTTCAAGAAGTTACGAATTTTTACGTCTTCATGAAGATTAGCAGCGAAATCTTTATCTGCATACCATTTTGCGTCCCAATCTTTTACGATACCGACACGCAAACCGTGTGGATTAACTTTTTGACCCACTCTGTTTCCCTCCTTCTTAAGCTCTTTCTTTAACTACTACTGTTACATGGCTAGTGCGTTTCAAAATTTTGAAAGCTTGACCACGGGAACGAGGATGAATGCGTTTTAATGTAGGGCCTTGATCAACGAAGATCTCGGATACGTAAAGATTGTCAACATTCATATCGAAATTATGTTCAGCGTTTGCGATTGCAGAACGCATAACTTTTTCTACTACATCAGCGCCAACTTTCGGAGTGAACTTCAAGATGGCAAATGCTTCGCCGATGTTTTTACCGCGCACTAAATCTGCAACGATACGGATTTTACGAGGCGCGATTCGGATATGTCTAGCGATTGCTTTTGCTTCCATGTATTATTTCCTCCTATTTTTTGCCTGTAGATTTTTCGTCCTTACCATGACCTTTATAAGTACGTGTAGGAGCGAACTCACCTAATTTATGACCTACCATATCTTCTGTAATGAATACAGGTACATGTTTGCGACCATCATGCACAGCAATTGTGTGGCCTACAAAACTTGGGATAATAGTAGAGGCACGGGACCAGGTTTTTACAACTTTCTTTTCGTTAGTTTCGTTTAAAGCTTCAACTTTCTTAAGCAAATGATCTGCTACGAAAGGGCCTTTTTTAATAGATCTGGACACTATTTTATCTCCTTTCCTTTATCCTATTTTGTACGACGTTTAATGATTAAGCTGTTAGAAGCTTTTTTCTTGTCGCGAGTTTTAACACCATGTGCTGGTTTGCCCCAAGGTGTAACAGGATGTTTACGACCAACAGGAGATTTACCTTCACCACCACCATGTGGATGGTCACAAGGGTTCATTACAACACCACGGTTGCCAGGGCGAACGCCCATCCAACGATGACGACCAGCTTTACCAATTACAAGGTTGCTGTGGTCAGCGTTACCAACAACACCTACTGTTGCACGGCACTCTTGACGAACACGACGCATTTCACCAGATGGTAAACGAAGAATAGCATAGCCATTATCTTTACCCATCAATTGAGCAGATGTACCAGCGGAACGAACGATTTGGCCACCTTTACCGATTTTCAATTCGATATTGTGGATTTGTGTACCGTCTGGAATATTAGCCAATGGTAAGCAGTTACCAGGTTTAATATCGGACTCAGGACCGGAGAATACAACGTCACCAACTTTTAGACCGTTAGGAGCTAAAATGTAGCGTTTTTCACCATCAGCGTAGTTAAGCAAAGCGATACGAGAAGAACGGTTAGGATCATACTCGATTGTTGCTACTTTAGCTGGAATATTATCTTTAGTACGTTTGAAGTCAATAATACGATATTGACGTTTATGACCGCCACCTTGGTGACGAACTGTCATTTTACCAGTATTGTTACGACCACCTTTTTGAGAAATCTTAGCTAGCAAAGATTTTTCTGGTTTGCTTGCTGTGATTTCGTCGAAGGCGGATACTGTCATAAACCGGCGACCAGCGGAGTACGGTTTAAATGATTTAATTGCCATTAGTGGGCCTCCTTACAACTAGACTCTTAGACACCTTCAAAGAATTCAATGGATTCGCCAGCTTTCAAAGTAACGATAGCTTTTTTGTAATCGCTGCGTTTACCTTGTGTACGACCCATGCGTTTAGTTTTGCCTAAAACACGAATAGTAGCTACTTTTTCTACTTTTACATTGAAGATTTTTTCAACTGCTTGACGGATTTGCACTTTATTTGCAGTCAAAGGCACACGGAAAGTGTATTTGCCTTCTTCCATAAGCATAGTGGATTTTTCGGTAATAACCGGGCGGATTAGTACATCATGTAATTGCATTATCCAAGTACCTCCTCGATTTTTGCGACAGCACCTTTAGTAATGAAGAGCTTATCGTAATGAAGAAGATCGAAAATGTTCATACCTTCGCAAGCCAATGCTTTAACACCTTGGATATTGCGAGCGGAACGTTCAACATTTACATCACCTTCAGTGATGAACAATACTTTTGCATCACCAACATTGAAGCTATTGATAATGTTCAATACTTCTTTAGTTTTAGGAGCTGCTAATGTGATTTCTTCCAAAACGTATAATTCGCTATTATTCACTTTATCGCTAAGAGCAGATTTAACTGCTAAACGTCTAGCCTTACGAGGCATAGCTTTGTAATAGCTGCGAGGTTGTGGACCAAATGTAGTACCGCCACCAATCCAGATTGGGGAACGGCTGGAACCGGAACGTGCACGACCAGTACCTTTTTGTTTCCAAGGTTTGCGGCCACCGCCACGAACCATACCTCTAGTTTTTGTTGCATGTGTGCCGAGACGTTCGTTAGACAATTGACGAACTACGGCTTGATGCATTACGGCTTCGTTAACTTCAACGCCGAATACTGCATCGTTTAACTGTATTTCACCGACTTTAACGCCGGATTGATTATATGTTGCTACTGTAGGCATTACATAATCCTCCTTTCGACAAATGATTATTTAACAGGTTTAACCGTGTTGCGAACCATAACCAAGCTACCTTTAGCGCCTGGGATACCACCTTTAACCAATAAAAGGTTACGTTCAGCATCAACTTTCACAACGGATAAGCGTTGTACGGTAACTCTGTAACCACCCATTTGTCCAGGGAGTTTTTTACCTTTGTATACCTTACCGCCGCCACCGGAGATCATAGGACCGATGGAACCAGGTTCACGGTGAGATTTAGAACCATGAGTTTCAGGACCACGGGAGAAGTTATGGCGTTTAATTGTGCCAGCAAAACCCTTACCTTTACCTGTACCCACTACGTCCACCAATTCACCTTCTGCGAAGATATCAGCTGCCAGAGTTTGGCCTACTGTGTAGTCAGCTGCATTAGCTACGCGAACTTCGCGAAGATATTTAACTGGAGCTACGCCAGCTTTGTCGAACTGACCTTTTACAGGTTTTGTTAAATGTTTTTCTTTAATGGAACCGTAACCAATTTGTACTGCTTCGTAGCCGTCTGTTTCAACAGTCTTAACGCGCACTACAACGCTTGGGGTAGTTTCCACTACTGTTACAGGAACTAATTGGCCTTCAGCTGTGAAGACTTGAGTCATTCCTAATTTTTTACCCAAAATAGCTTTAGACATTATCGCACCTCCTTATAGTTTTATTTCAATAGATACACCAGCTGGTAAATCTAAACGAGTGATAGCATCTACTGTTTTCGAATTTGGTTCAAGAATATCGATTAAGCGTTTATGTGTACGCATTTCGAATTGTTCACGAGAATCTTTGTTTACGTGTACAGAACGAAGAATTGTGAAGATATTCTTTTCTGTTGGCAATGGAATCGGACCAGATACCATAGCGCCATTTCTTTTTGCAGTGTCTACGATCTTAGCAGCGCTTTGATCGAGAGCTTTGTGGTCGTATGCCTTAAGGCGAATACGGATTTTTTGCTGTTTAGCCATTATTAATAATTCCTCCTGTCGTCCATTTCATGAATGGGCTGCTCCATAGAAATTCTCCTCCGCAGAGGCAACCTTCTACTTCATAGTTTAAAAACACAACACTAGAGCGGCATTACTGCCGCTCTGAATGCTGCATGTATTGTGCTCAACGCATCACTACGATGAGCATAAAAGGTTAAATTAACCTTCGATTTCAGTTACAACGCCAGCGCCTACTGTATGGCCACCTTCGCGGATCGCGAAACGAAGACCTTCTTCGATAGCGATTGGAGTGATCAATTCGATATCCATTGTTACGTTATCGCCAGGCATACACATTTCTACACCTTCAGGAAGGTTTACAACACCTGTTACGTCTGTTGTACGGAAGTAGAATTGTGGACGGTAGTTGGAGAAGAATGGAGTATGACGGCCACCTTCTTCTTTAGTCAATACGTATACTTCTGCTTTGAATTTTGTGTGTGGTTTGATGGAACCTGGTTTAGCCAATACTTGACCACGTTCGATGTCTTTGCGGTCTACACCACGAAGCAATGCACCAACGTTATCACCTGCTACTGCAGAATCCAAAGTTTTACGGAACATTTCAAGACCAGTTACTACGTATTGTTCAGCTTTTTCTTTCAAACCTACAACTTCTACTGTGTCGCCTACGTTTACTTGACCACGTTCAACACGGCCAGTTGCTACTGTACCACGACCAGTGATTGTGAATACGTCTTCCACAGGCATCAAGAAAGGTTTGTCAGTATCACGAACTGGAGTTGGGATGTAGGAGTCTACAGCTGCCATCAATTCGTCGATTTTAGCTACATATTGAGCGTCGCCTTCCAAAGCTTTCAAAGCGGAACCTACAACGATAGGTACTTCGTCGCCAGGGAATTCGTAGGAAGAAAGAAGTTCACGAACTTCCATTTCTACTAATTCGATCAATTCTTCGTCGTCAACCATGTCAGCTTTGTTCAAGAATACTACGATTGCAGGAACACCAACTTGGCGAGCCAACAAGATGTGTTCGCGAGTTTGAGGCATAGGGCCGTCAGCTGCGGAACATACCAAGATAGCGCCGTCCATTTGAGCCGCACCAGTGATCATGTTTTTAACATAGTCAGCATGGCCTGGGCAGTCAACGTGTGCATAGTGACGGTTTTCAGTTTCGTATTCAACGTGTGCAGTGTTAATTGTGATACCACGTTCACGTTCTTCTGGAGCTTTATCGATCATGCTGTAATCTTGGAAATCAGCTTGGCCTTTTTCAGCCAATACTTTAGTGATTGCAGCAGTCAAAGTAGTTTTACCATGGTCAACGTGACCGATTGTACCGATGTTAACATGCGGTTTCGTACGTTCAAATTTTTCTTTAGCCATTTTAAATTATCCTCCGAGGAAAATAGTAATTCTATTAATCTAATGTAAGATTAACCGTTTTTCTTTGCTTGAATTTCTTCAGCAATTTTCTTAGGAACTTCTTCGTAATGATCGAATGTCATGGAGTAGTTACCGCGACCTTGAGTTTTGGAACGAAGGTCAGTTGCGTAACCGAACATTTCGCTCAATGGAACATATGCTTTGATATGTTGGTTACCATTACGAGCTTCCATGCCGTCCATGCGACCACGACGGGAGTTCAAGTCACCGATAACGTCGCCCATGTATTCTTCAGGAACGTCTACTTCTACAGACATATATGGTTCAAGCAATGCAGGGTCTGCTTTGCGAGCACCTTCTTTAAAGCCCATGGAACCAGCGATTTTGAAGGCCATTTCGTTGGAGTCAACGTCATGGTAGGAGCCGTCAAATACGATAACTTTGATGTCAACCATTGGATAACCAGCGATAACACCGGATTCCATAGCTTCTTTAACACCATTTTCTACAGGTCCGATGTATTCACGAGGAATTGCACCACCTACGACCTTATTTTCAAATTCGAAGCCAGCACCTGGTTCTTGAGGAATTAATTCCAACCAGCAGTGACCATATTGACCACGACCACCAGATTGACGAACGAATTTACCTTCAGATTTAACAGCTTTACGGATAGTTTCGCGATAAGCTACTTGAGGTTTACCTACGTTACATTCTACTTTGAATTCACGGTTCATACGGTCAACGATGATATCCAAGTGAAGTTCGCCCATACCGGAGATAATAGTTTGACCTGTTTCTTCATCAGTACGAACTTTGAAAGTAGGATCTTCTTCTGCCAAACGAGCAAGAGCTGTACCCATTTTTTCTTGGTCAGCTTTTGTTTTAGGTTCAACAGCAACGGAGATAACTGGTTCAGGGAATTCCATGGATTCAAGAATTACAGGATTCTTTTCATCACAAAGAGTATCACCAGTAGTAGTATCTTTCAAGCCTACAGCTGCAGCGATGTCGCCAGCGTAAACCATGTCGATTTCTTTACGAGTGTTAGCGTGCATTTGAAGAATACGGCCGATACGTTCTTTCTTACCTTTTGTGGAGTTGAAAACGTAGGAACCGGATTCCAATGTACCGGAGTACACACGGAAGAACGCTAATTTACCAACATAAGGGTCAGCCATGATTTTGAATGCCAATGCGGAGAATGGTTCATCATCGGAAGAAGGACGAGTAGTTTCTTCTTCAGTACCAGGAACGACACCTTTAATAGCTGGAATGTCGATAGGAGCTGGCATGTAATCTACAACAGCGTCCAATAACATTTGTACACCTTTGTTTTTGTAGGAAGAACCACAAAGAACTGGGAACAATTGGTTAGCAATAACTGCTTTACGCAATGCTGTTTTCAATTCTTCAATGGAGATTTCTTCACCTTCCAAATATTTCATCATAATATCGTCATCAGTTTCAGCGATAGCATCGATCATCATTTCGCGACGAGCTTCAGCTACTTCTTGATATTCTGCTGGGATATCAGTGATTTCATATTCTTTACCGTCATCGGATTTGTAAATTTCCGCTTTCATAGTCATCAAATCGATGATGCCTTCGAAAGTATCTTCAGCGCCGATTGGCACTTGAATAGCTACGGAATTTGCACCCAAACGGGATTTCATCATATCAACTACGTTGAAGAAGTCAGCACCTACAGTATCCATCTTATTTACATAAGCGATACGAGGTACGCCGTAGTTAGAAGCTTGACGCCATACTGTTTCGGATTGTGGTTCAACGCCGCCTTTAGCACTGAACACCGCAACAGAACCGTCAAGTACACGTAGAGAACGTTCTACTTCTACAGTAAAGTCAACGTGACCAGGAGTATCGATGATGTTGATACGATGATCTTTCCAGTGACATGTTGTCGCAGCAGAAGTGATTGTGATACCACGTTCTTGTTCTTGCGCCATCCAGTCCATCGTAGCAGCACCTTCATGTACTTCGCCGATTTTGTGAACAATACCTGTATAGTAGAGGATACGTTCTGTAGTTGTTGTTTTACCAGCATCGATGTGAGCCATGATACCGATATTACGAGTTTTTGCTAGGGAAAACTCTCTTGCCACAGTTGTCACCTCTTATTACCAACGATAATGAGCAAATGCTTTATTAGCTTCTGCCATTTTATGAGTATCTTCTTTTTTCTTGATTGCAGCGCCTGCATTGTTGAAAGCGTCCATCAATTCGCCTGCTAATCGTTCTTTCATAGTGCGTTCACCACGAAGACGAGCATAGTTTACAACCCAGCGAATACCGAGTGTTTGACGGCGATCAGCACGAACTTCAACTGGCACTTGGTAGTTCGCACCACCGATACGGCGAGCACGTACTTCAAGTACAGGCATAACATTTTTCAATGCTTGATCAAAAACTTCCATTGGGTCTTGACCCATTTTGGAACGAATAATTTCGAATGCATCATATACGATAGTTTCAGCAATGCCTTTTTTGCCATCGTACATAACTTTGTTAATGAAACGTGTTACTAATTTGCTGTTGTACACCGGATCTGGAAGTACATCACGTTTCGGAACAGGGCCTTTTCTTGGCATGTTCAATTCCTCCTTTATAATGATGTGTGTTAATTTCGTTTAATGGCTAAAATTATTTTTTAGCTTTTTTCGCGCCGTATTTGGAACGACTTTGCATACGATTTTGTACGCCAGCTGTATCCAATGCACCACGAACGATGTGATAACGCACACCTGGAAGGTCTTTTACACGACCGCCTCTGATAAGTACAACACTGTGTTCTTGTAAATTGTGACCAATGCCTGGGATGTAAGCAGTTACTTCAATAGCGTTTGTCAAACGTACACGGGCAACTTTACGAAGCGCGGAGTTTGGTTTCTTTGGAGTAGCTGTGTACACACGAGTACATACACCACGTTTTTGTGGAGATTCTTGAAGTGCTGGAGCTGTAGATTTTTTAGTCAAGCTCATGCGACCTTTGCGTACTAGCTGATTAATTGTTGGCATTTGGGCACCTCCTTTCCAAATTTGAGATTTATAATTGATCCGTCATAACAAAGTGTTACATCGGATATTACCAAGATTAACGTAGGATACCTACCGCTGTGGCCCGCACTTTAATGCGACACGCACGACCAAGGTCATCCATAGTGTGCTTGTCATTCACAGGTATTCCCTGTTCAGCACAAGCATTTCGTATAGGTCCAACTACACTTTCATCACTATCATGTCCTACGAACACATACTTCACAGTCCCTCGTGCAATGTTTTTCAACGTTTGCTTGGCACCGATTGTTTTGTTCATCGACTTCAGATGGGCAATGTCCATAGTAAAATTCTCCTTACGAAATTATGCTACTTAGGCATACTTGCCCCTGAGCACTATGTAAGTATACCAATTACACAATCACATGTCAAACGTTTTTCGACGCTTCACACCGCTATACAACTGCATTTTATGTGTACACGTTTCCGTGCGTTTCACAATGGCGAATCATATAACAATATATGTAATTTTTATGCAAAAACAGCTATTTTATTCTCATTTTTATACATAATTTTCATATTATTTTAATTAATCACATTTCATGTATGCATAATTGATATAGCTGAAAAATAAATAGTCATTTTTTAGTTCAATTTTATTAACCATATTCAATATATCTATATTATTAAACGAATAGGTTTATTTATTCTTTCTGACAATTACATCTTAACAGAGAAATTTAGTATCTATAAAAAAAGAGCGTGCCCTAAGGCACGCTCTCTTCTATTGCAATAGATTATTCTTCTACAGCAGCTTCTTCTGTAATATCGATGATTTCAGGTGTGTTTTTAACAACCTCAATCTTACGGTAACGGCTCATGCCAGTACCAGCAGGGATCAATTTACCGATGATTACGTTTTCTTTTAAGCCCAATAATGGATCGATTTTACCTTTGATAGCGGCATCTGTAAGAACACGTGTTGTTTCTTGGAAGGACGCAGCAGACAAGAAGGAATCCGTAGCCAATGCAGCTTTAGTAATACCCAACAATGTACGTTTGCCTGTAGCATTTTCACGGCCATTAAGAGTAAGACGACGGTTTTCTTCGTCAAAGGTATTAACGTCGACCATATCCCCTGGAAGCATATCTGCATCGCCAGCTGTTTCAACTTTTACTTTATGAAGCATTTGACGAACGATAACTTCGATATGTTTATCGTTAATTTCTACACCTTGAGATTTATATACTTTTTGTACTTCGTAAACGAGGTAACGTTGAGTTGCTTCAGTCCCCATTACACGCATAATGTCATGAGGGTTAATAGAACCTTCTGTCAAACGTGCGCCTAAGGATACAACATCACCGTCTTTAACGATAATGCGAGAACCGTAAGGGATGAGGTAATCAAGTTCAATACCGTCTTCACCAGTGATGAAGATTGTATTAGTACCTTTTTTACCTTCGTTAGGTACAACGCGAACTGTACCTTCATTTTCTGCGATGATAGCATTACGTTTTGGTTTACGCGCTTCGAACAATTCTTCGACACGTGGCAAACCTTGTGTAATATCGTCACCTGCGACACCACCTGTATGGAATGTACGCATTGTCAACTGAGTACCAGGTTCACCGATGGATTGCGCTGCAATAATACCTACAGCTTCACCAACTTGAACTTGACCACCTGTACCAAGGTCGCGACCATAGCACTTGCGACATACGCCATAAGGGCTGCGGCAAGTCAATACGGAACGGATTTTAACTGTTTCATAGTGTTTTACAACTTCATCAGCCAATGGTTCTGTGATTTCACCGTTAAGAGGAACGATAACTTCGCCAGTTTCTTTATTAACCAATTCTTCAGCTGCAATACGACCTACGATACGATCTTTTAATGGTTCAATAACGCCAGTACCCTCAACAATCGCTTCCACTTCGATACCGTGGATTTCGTTATTGCGTACTTGTACTTCTTTTACATCGGAGTTGAGGATAGCTTCGATGCCTTCTTCAGTGAGACGTGTATCAGCGGGGAAGATTTCTACACCTTCGCTGTCAACGATAGCATGTACAGTATCCTTGTTCAACATATTTTGAACCATAGTTTCTTTCAATGTTGCACGGATGCTGTCATCGCTTTCACCAAGAATAATTTTTTGAACCAAGTTAGTATGGTTGATATCGCTGTCAGAACCTAAATGTACACCGCGCAATGCGATAGATGTTACGCCGGATTCAGCAATATCAGCTAAACATTGTTCGTCTAAGATAGTTTCGGAAGGTACAACAAGTTCCCCTGTTTCTACATTCACAACATCTTTATCTAATACACGACCAATAAGTTTATCTTTTAACAATTCCAATGCTTGACGTGGAGATGTAGCCAAACGAGCGCGTTCACGAACGAGATCGATACCTACAACGTCACAATCGTCCTCGCGAACGATAACGTCTTGAGATACGTCAACAAGACGACGAGTCAAGTAACCGGAGTCAGCTGTACGAAGCGCCGTATCGGCCAAACCTTTACGAGCACCATGAGAGGATGTAAAGTAATCCAATACAGTCAAGCCTTCTTTAAAGTTTGCTTTGATTGGCAAGTCGATAATACGACCAGATGGATCGGCCATCAAACCACGCATACCAGCAAGCTGACGGATCTGTTGTTTATTACCACGGGCACCAGAGATAGCCATCATGTAAACAGGGTTGAAGCCATCTTTATCGCGCGCCATATTATCCATCATGGCATCAGTAACATCTTCTGTTGCTTGAGTCCACAATTGGATAGTTTTACGGTAACGTTCTTCTTCTGTAATAAGACCACGACGATACAAGCGAGATACTTTTTCTACTTCTTGTTCCGCTGTGTCTAACAAGCCAGTTTTTACTTCTGGTACTTTAATATCTGCAATAGCTACAGTCATACCTGCGCGACGTGCGAAGGAGTAACCCAAGGATTTAATACGGTCCAAGAGTTCTGCAGTCTTTTCATTGCCAAACAATTGGAAGCATTGGTCAACCAATTTACCAACTGTTTTCTTATCCATAACCTTACCTAAAGAGTAAGTGCCATCTTCACGTTTTTCATATTGCCACAATTCTGGGAATAGCGCATTGTTGAAGATCAAGCGACCTGCCGTTGTTTCTACACGGCCATGGTCAGGTAAACGGATATAAAGAATATCTTGCAAGCCAATAATATGAGATTCGTATGCAAGCATTACTTCATCATAAGTAGCAAATGTTTTTGCTTTATCACGAGTATCTTCACGTACAACTGTTAAGTAGTATGTACCCAAGATCATATCTTGAGATGGTACTGCTACTGGCTTACCGTCCTTAGTGGACAAGATATTATGGCTAGAAAGCATCAATGTACGAGCTTCCGCTTGTGCTTCTACGGACAATGGTAAATGACATGCCATTTGGTCACCGTCAAAGTCGGCGTTGAAGGCTGTACATACTAAAGGATGCAATTTGATAGCACGGCCTTCCCAAAGGATTGGTTCGAAGGCTTGGATACCAAGTCTATGCAATGTAGGGGCACGGTTCAAGAGAACTGGATGTTCTTTGATTACCTCTTCCAAGGCTTCCCATACACCAGGACCGATTCTTTCTACTTGGCGTTTAGCAGCCTTAATATTGGATGCTTGACCACGCTCTACCAAACGTTTCATAACGAAAGGTTTGAACAATTCCAATGCCATTTCTTTAGGCAAACCACATTGGTGCATTTTAAGTTCAGGACCTACTACGATAACGGAACGACCGGAGTAGTCAACACGTTTACCAAGCAAGTTTTGACGGAAACGACCTTGTTTACCTTTAAGCATATCGGACAAGGATTTTAATGGACGGTTACCAGGGCCTGTTACAGGACGACCACGGCGACCATTATCGATCAATGCGTCAACAGCTTCTTGAAGCATACGTTTTTCGTTGCGCACAATGATATCAGGAGCACCTAAATCTAACAAACGTTTCAAACGGTTGTTACGGTTGATAACACGACGGTACAAATCATTGAGGTCAGATGTAGCGAAACGACCACCATCTAATTGAACCATAGGGCGCAATTCAGGTGGGATAACAGGAACAACATCCATAATCATCCATTCTGGGCGATTGCCAGATTGACGGAATGCTTCTACCACTTCTAAACGACGAACCGCACGAATTTTACGTTGACCACTTGCAGTATTCAATTCTTCGCGCAATTCAGCATTCAATGCTTCGAGATCAAGTTCTGATAAAAGAGCTTTTACAGCCTCAGCACCCATGTCGATACATGCGAAGAGAACCTCTTCAGCAGCGCCTAATTCATAACGCTCTTCACGAGTTAGTTCTTCGTATTCTTTATCTGCTTCTGGGATTGTTGCATCATCGCGAAGAGCAGCATTATAGCGCTCTTTGCGTTGTGCTTCACGAACGATAGCTAAACGTTCGTTACGTTGAGCTACTGTTTCGATTACAACGGATTTACCACCGATAGTATAACCGTCTTCGTTAAACTGAGCTTCATATTCGCGGTACTCTTGCTCGGACAACAATTGGCGTTTTGCCAATGGAGTACCAGCTGGATCTACTACGATGTAGGAAGCAAAGTATAATACGCGTTCCAAGGAACGTGGGGATACGTCAAGGATAAGGCCCATACGGGATGGGATACCTTTGAAGTACCAAATGTGAGATACAGGAGTAGCCAATTGGATATGGCCCATACGTTCACGACGTACTTTTGCACGTGTAACCTCTACACCACATTTATCGCAGACTACGCCTTTATGGCGAATGCGTTTATATTTGCCGCAGTGACATTCCCAGTCCTTTGTTGGTCCAAAAATGCGTTCGCAGAATAGACCATCACGTTCTGGCTTCAACGTACGGTAGTTAATAGTTTCAGGTTTCTTAACTTCCCCATGAGACCAAGCTAAGATCTGCTCTGGAGAGGCTAAACCGATTCGCATGGAATCGAATTCATTTACGTCTAGCACTACTATCGCTCCCTTCCTTATAGATAGTTTTAGTCTTCATCGTTAGAGGAATCGCCCATTGGGAATGCCAATTGGCTAAGGATATCATCTTCACCGCCGTTATCAGCAGGTGCTTCTTCCTCTACTTCTGGCTCTACTACAGTTACTTCATCAGTTTCTACTGCACTGCCATCCATAACTTCTTCAATGCCAGTTTCTACCACTTCATCTTCGTCATCAAGTTCTTTCATAACAACTTCTTCTTGATCTTCATTCAAGATTTTTACATCAAGACCAATACTTTGAAGTTCTTTGAGCAATACCTTGAAGGACTCAGGTACACCTGGTTCAGGGATGTTTTCGCCTTTAACGATTTTTTCGTATGCTTTCACACGACCAACAACGTCGTCAGACTTAACAGTTAATAGCTCTTGAAGTGTATAAGCTGCGCCATATGCTTCGAGAGCCCAAACTTCCATTTCCCCGAAACGTTGACCACCGAATTGAGCTTTACCGCCCAATGGTTGTTGTGTAACAAGGGAGTACGGACCTGTGGAACGAGCATGGATTTTATCATCAACCAAGTGATGGAGTTTAAGCATGTATACGTAACCAACAGTTACACGGTTATCCATAGGTTCACCAGTACGACCATCGTACAATACTGTTTTACCATCATCGGAACGACCAGCAATGCCTAATGTTTCAAATACGTCTTTTTCATGCGCACCATCAAATACAGGTGTAGCAATGTGAATACCAGCTACATCTGGTTTTGGCATGCCATATGTTTCATAATCGTAACCAAGGCCTTCGAGTTCATGACGAATTTCAACGCGTTTAGCACGAGCAGATTCAATATGGTTCAATGTAGTTTTAACTTTATTAATAGCTTCTAATTCTTCTACAAGAGCTGGATCCATTTCTGGAGCATCTTCTTCAGAGTCAAAGAATTCTACATGAAGTGCATTGTATTTAGCTTCAATAGCTTTAAGTTCTTGATAACGAGCTTCGCCGCCAAGAGCTTCAAGTTTCTTTTGCGCTGCAGATTCTACATGACCAAGAATTTGAGATTTCAAGTCGATGATTTTTTCATCGATGTCGAAATGAGGAACAGTCACATCTTCTTTAGCTTTTGCTTCTAATTCTTCAATTTCAGCATATAAGCCGCGAATAGCGTCAATTTGTTCCCAATAAGATGCATCTGTACGAGCTTCTTTCAACACGTTTTGGATGTGAAGGTCTGTAGCTTTGATTTTCATACCTAAGCCTTGAACAGCCCAACCCAAGTGAGTTTCAAGAACCTGACCGATGTTCATACGAGAAGGTACGCCCAATGGGTTCAATACGATTTGCACTGGAGTACCATCTGGAAGGAATGGCATATCTTCTTTTCTCATAACGCGAGAAACGACACCTTTGTTACCATGACGGCCCGCCATTTTATCGCCTTCATGAATCTTACGTTTTTGAGCGATGTATACGCGAACAAGTTTATTTACACCTGGTTGTAATTCGTCACCGTTTTCACGAGTGAAGACTTTAACGTCTACAACTTTACCAGATTCGCCATGAGGTACGCGCAAGGATGTGTCGCGAACTTCGCGTTCTTTATCACCAAAGATAGCGCGCAATAAGCGTTCTTCAGGTGTTAATTCAGTTTCACCTTTTGGTGTAGCTTTACCTACGAGAATGTCGCCAGGATGTACTTCTGCACCAATGCAGATGATACCATCTTCATCAAGGTTTTTAAGTGTGTCGTCACCAGTATTAGGTAATTCACGAGTGATTTCTTCAGCACCTAATTTAGTGTCACGCGCATCACATTCGTACTCTTCAATATGAATGGATGTATAGATATCTTCTTTACAAAGCTCTTCACTAAGCAAGATCGCATCTTCGTAGTTATAACCTTCCCAAGGCATGAACGCTACAAGAACGTTATAACCTAACGCCAATTCACCGCCATCAGTAGCAGGACCATCAGCCAATACTTGACCTTTTACAACATGGTCGCCACGATTAACGATTGGTTTTTGGTTAAAGCATGTGGATTGGTTAGAACGAAGGAATTTATTCAAACGATATGTATCAACACGACCATCGCTATCACGAAGAACGTGGATTTCATTACCCCAGCAACGTACAACTTTACCAGCTTCACGAGCAAGCACGCAAACGCCGGAGTCAGTAGCTGCTGTATATTCCATACCTGTACCAACAAGTGGAGCTTGAGCGCGCAAGAGTGGTACCGCTTGACGTTGCATGTTCGCACCCATCAAGGCACGGTTAGCATCGTCATTTTCAAGGAATGGAATCATAGCTGTACCGATGGATACAACTTCTTTTGGACTAACGTCCATGTAGTCTACCTTATCAGGTGTAACTTCCAATACGTCATGACCACGACGACAAGCAACGTGTTCATTAGTGAAGTAACCTTCAGCATCGATTGGGGAGTTCGCTTGGGCAATTGTCATACCTTCTTCTTCATCTGCTGTCATGTATACAACGGAATCAGTGACACGAACTTTTACAACTTTGTCTGCATCAGCACCCGTACCATAGATTTTTTCTACTTTACGGTATGGAGCCTCAATGAAACCGAATTCATTTACTTTCGCATAGTTAGACAAGGAGTTGATCAAACCGATGTTTGGACCTTCTGGAGTTTCAATTGGACACATACGGCCATAGTGAGAGTGATGCACGTCACGAACTTCGAAGCCTGCACGCTCCCGAGATAAACCGCCAGGGCCAAGGGCAGAAAGACGACGTTTGTGAGTCAATTCTGCTAATGGGTTTGTTTGGTCCATGAACTGAGACAATTGGGAAGAGCCAAAGAATTCTTTGATTGCTGCCACTACAGGGCGAATGTTAATCAACGCTTGAGGCGTGATAGATTCGATTTCTTGAATTGTCATACGTTCACGAACAACACGTTCCATACGAGTTAAACCAATACGGAATTGGTTTTGCAACAATTCACCTACACAGCGAAGACGACGGTTGCCCAAGTGGTCGATATCATCTGTATGACCTGCGCCATCCATAAGGTTGAGCAAGTAAGAGATGTTAGCGATCATGTCTTCTCTTGTGACTGTACGGTGATCATATGGCAAGTTGCAGTTGTTACAGATAACTTTAGATTCTACACCATCGTTATTTACGATGTAGAACTCAGCGAAACCTTCACCATCGAATACATGGCTATTAGCAACGATATCAAGTTGTTCTTCTCCAACTTGTACACCTGCATCAAGAATGATTTCGCCAGTTTCTGGATCTACGATTGGTTGAGCCAATGTTTGACCCAACATACGTTGACGCCAGCCAAGTTTTTTGTTCAATTTGTAACGACCAACGCGCGCTAAGTCATAACGGCGTGCATCGAAGAACAAGTTATCGAACAAGTTACGAGCAGACTCTACTGTAGGAGGTTCGCCTGGACGTAATTTTTTATAGATTTCAACCAATGCTTCATCAGCAGATTGAGTTGTATCTTTTTCTAATGTACGAACGATGCGTTCATCATATACTGGCAAACCATCTTCATCAGTTTTACCATTCCAGAAGAGGTCGAGGATGCTTTCATTAGTATCCCAACCTAATGCACGTACCAATACAGTAGCTGGTAATTTACGGTTACGGTCAATACGAACAGCAACAACTTCGCTTGCATCAGTTTCAAGCTCAATCCATGCGCCACGGTTAGGAATAACTGTGGAATCGTACAAACGGTTACCCATTGTATCGATTTCTTTATTGTAGTAAACGCCTGGAGAACGTACCAATTGGGATACGATTACACGTTCTGCACCATTGATGATGAAAGTACCTGTGTCAGTCATCAATGGGAAATCGCCCATGAATACTTCTTGTTCTTTAATGTCCATATTTTCTGGATCATTATTTACTAAGCGAATATTTACACGAAGTGGTGCTGCGTAAGTAGCATCACGGTTTTTACATTCATTAATATCATACTTAGGTTCACCTAAGCTGAAACCTTCAAAAGAAAGTACTAGATTACCTGAATTGTCTTTAATCGGAGAAATATCGTTGAAAATATTTTGTAAACCACTCTCCAAGAACCACTCATACGATTTACGCTGAATGTCCAATAAATGCGGCATCTTGATAACTTCGTTAATTTTTGCGTACGTATAACGAGTTCGTTTGCCTACCTGTTCAGGTTTGAACATATTTGCTTTCACCCCTATCAAAACACACTGGTCTACCATTTTCTATAACGGCACGGAAAAGACATCTTACAGGTCTCAGTTTTCCTGCTCGGATAACGTCAAATAAAGCAAGGCCCATTTCATTTTTAAAAATAACCTTGCTTTCCATTAACCAAGCACAACCTTGGAAGAAAACCTAATCACTATTCAAGTTATAGTTTTTATATCCAAAAGCAGGAAACGCTACTTTTGCAATATATAATTCTATCAGTATTAAAAAAGACTGTCAACCAAAAGGGTTGACAGTCTTTCATTTTCATGCTTTATTCATGTGTCAAAACAACTGACTATGTTAGTTGCCTTTTTGTTTTAAAAGATTAGCACCAGCAATACCAGGGCGAGTCATTTCTTTAGGAGAAAGGATATGATTGATTTCATCTTCAGTCAATAAACCTTTTTCCAAGATGATATCACGGATAGCACGACCAGTAGTATACGCTTCTTTCGCAAGAGAAGATGCTGTTTCATAGCCAAGGTGTGGCAACAATGCTGTTACGATACCAACGGAACGATTCAACCAGTATTCGCATTGTTCACGATCTACTTCAAGATCTACGAGTAATTTATCAACAAATGTATTTACGCCGTTTTTGAGATAGCAAAGATTATTGAACAAGTTATAAGCCAATACAGGTTCCATTACGTTCAATTCGAATTGACCATTTTCTACAGCCAATGTAATTGTTAAGTCATTACCGATTACTTGGTAACATACTTGGTTCAATACTTCGGCGATAACAGGGTTAACCTTGCCTGGCATGATGGAAGAACCAGGTTGGCGAGCAGGCAATTTCAATTCCCCAATACCACAACGAGGACCAGATGCCATCAAGCGGAAGTCGTTAGCCATTTTAATCAATACAAGAGCCGTAACTTTCAAACCACTGGAGATATCAGCAAAGATATCTGTATTGTTTGTAGCATCAATTAAGTTTTCAGCTGTGTAGAATGGTTCGCCTACTACTTCACTAAGTTCGTATGCTACATCATGAATATAATTAGGTTCCGCATTAAGGCCTGTACCAACTGCAGTTGCACCCATGTTAATTACATGTGCACCTTCAACGGCAGATTTAATACGTTTAATACCGCGGCGAACACCAGATGCATAGGCACCCATTTCTTGGCCTAATGTAATTGGCACCGCATCTTGTAAATGAGTACGACCCATTTTCAAAATTTCGCTATATTCATCAGCCTTTTTCTCAAGTTCATCAACAAGGCGTTGTAAGGCTTCAAGTAAAGGTTTAGATTTCAAAATTGCACATACCTTGATTGCTGTTGGGAAAGCATCATTTGTAGATTGTGCCATATTACAATGGTTGTTAGGGCTTACAATATCATAGCTTCCTTTTGGATGACCCAAAATTTCACAAGCACGGTTAGCCAATACTTCGTTCATATTCATATTTACAGAAGTACCTGCGCCACCTTGAATTGGATCAACAGGGAATTGGTCCGCAAATTGACCTTCAATTACTTCGTCTGCAGCTTGTACAATAGCTTTACCAATAGATACATTTAAGCGACCAGTTTTCATATTCGCTAAAGCAGATGCTTTTTTTACCATTGCCAATGCTTTGATAAAGTCTTGGTCCAAGTGTTTACCTGTAATATGGAAGTTTTCTAATGCACGAATTGTTTGTACACCGTAATATAATTCATCAGCTACTTCTAATTCACCTAAGAAATCATGTTCTTTTCTCATAATAAATCCTCTTTCTACTATTTTTATACAAAATAGTATTTCAATGGAACGGTTTTATCTTACGCGCTCATTATAGCATGTATTTTGTATACATAAAAGTCATTTCATGTATTCTGTACAAACAATATTCTATACAATATATTATTTCATAAATAATTTTTTTGTAACTATTTCCATATTGATAAAACCTTTATCTTTCATTGGTTTAATTATTACACGCCCTATAGTACAATAATATAAACTATGTAAGTAAGGAGTCACTATGATTAACAATCACATGCTGCGCATAGGTGCGCTATTTTTACTAACTGTACTAAGTTACGGTTTCTATAACGCCTATCTACCCATAACCGATCCGGTTGAATCTAACTATGTATTATCTGCTATTACAATGTTAAAACATAACTCATGGATATCCCCCATGATATATGACCAAGTCTGGTATGATAAACCGCCCCTCACCTATTGGGCTCTCATGATAAGCTATAAACTATTTGGCATATCTGACTTTACATCGCGCATACCAAATACACTTATTGCTGGTGGCAGTGTTGCGCTTATGTACCATCTTGTGTATCGCATTAAAGAGTCCACGCATATAGCAATTACGAGTGCCATACTTTTGTTTGGTGCCTTACAGTTCTGGTACATTTCTCACGCAGTCATAACAGACGGCTTCCTATTCTTCTTTTCACTAGCCATCTTCGGCTATTCTTATCTAGCTTTCACCAAGAACGATAAACATTCCATGGTGAAAGCCTATGGGGCAGCAGCCTTAGCGGTCGTAACTAAAGGGCCCGTTGGTATTGTTCTTCCTGGATTAATACTATTACTATTTATTGCTATACGATGGTTTACCAAAAAAGATAAGGATGATTACTCACTTGCTAAGGATATTACATTATTATTTAATCCTTTGGGAATTCTCTTATTTATAGTTCTTGCCAGTCCATGGTACATCGCTATGTACTCGATTCACGGTCAAGAATTCATATCTGGTTTCTTAGGTCTACATAATATGGAACGAGCACTAGTATCAGAACATCCGAAATTTAACGTTTGGTATTATTACTTAATTATTGTTCCTCTTGCACTGTTACCTTGGACACCAGCCGTAATTTACAGACTTAAAAGTATAAAATGGAAAAATGATTTTCATCTAATTGGTGCCATCTGGTTTATAATTATTGTATTATTTTATTCATTGGTAGCGACGAAATATATAACCTATACTTTACCAGCCATAATTCCTTGTATCATCTGGGGTGCTGAAGCTATTACTATTAGCTTCAATAATAAGGCTAATAGTTTTAAGTATATTGTTACTATTCCATTAGGCATATATACCGTCTTATTTGTAACTGCCAGCATTGCAACACCTGAATTAAATCCAATACCACTAATCATTGCATTAATCACAATAGTATTATTTACACTATTAGCAAAACAGTATAGAAACAAGAAGTTACCATTATCTATAGGTTTAGCTACACCGTTAATCATTTTATATACGGCTATTACGATAACGGTAACTCCTATTTTATATGACCAATCAGGCCTTCAATTCAAACCATATATTAAATCTAATACACAGCATACTTATATATATGGTACATACTATACATCGATTTTGTATTATACCGAAAATACACCAACACAAGTATTTGTACATACTACAGATAACCCCCTATGGACAGCAGGAAAAACATTAATGCCAACCATAACACTGGAGGAATTTGACAGAAGAGTATCTGCAGAAAAAGGTGCTATCATTATTGTACCGAACAAATATAGTAAAGAATTTACTAATTCTCCAACAAATATAATGGCCACAGAAGTTGGTAAAAATGAATCAACTAGAATTTATCAAATTCAGTAACTAAACAAAAAAGGCGTACCCGAGGGTACGCCTTTTATTATGGCTAGAATTATTTCAATTCTACAGTTGCGCCAGCTTCTTCCAATTGAGCTTTCAAAGCTTCAGCTGCTTCAGTAGCTACGCCTTCTTTTACAGGTGCAGGAGCGCCGTCAACGATAGCTTTAGCTTCTTTCAAGCCAAGACCAGTTGCTTCACGAACAACTTTGATTACGTTGATTTTGGATGCGCCAGCATCTTTCAAGATTACGTCGAAGGAATCTTTAGCAGCGCCGCCTTCAGCACCACCAGCAGCTGCTACAGCTACAGGAGCTGCTGCAGTTACGCCAAATTCTTCTTCAATTGCTTTTACAAGATCATTAAGTTCAAGAATAGTTGCTTCTTTCAATTCAGCAACGATGTTTTCAATGTTCAATGCCATTTTAGTTTTCCTCCATAAAATAGTTTATTGTATCAGTCTTAAGCGACCAATTGATAATGCGCAGAAATTATTATTCTGCAGCTTCTGCAGGTTGAGCTTCTGCAACAGCTTTGACAGCGTATGCAACGTTGCGAACAGGTGCTTGCAATACGGAAAGCAACATGGAAAGCATACCTTCGCGGTTTGGAAGAGATGCAATTGCTTTAACGCCTGCAGCGTCCATAACTTCGCCTTCAACGATACCAGCTTTAACTGTTACAACTTCTTTCTCAGTAGATTTGATGAATTGTTCAATTACACGCGCAGGTGCAACAGCATCTTCTTTAGAAGTAGCCAATGCAGTTGGACCTTCCAAATGCTCAGCGAAACCTTCAAGATTCAATTCATTTGCAGCAATGCGAGTCAAAGTATTTTTGATTACTTTGTATTCAACACCTTCAGCCAACATTTTGCGGCGAAGATCAGTTGCTTGCGCAACAGTCAAACCAGAGTAACCAATCAATACAGCGCCTTTTGCTTCAGAAAGAGTTTCTTTCATTTGAGCAACGATTGCTTTCTTTTGTTCAGTGACAGCCATTAGATTACCTCCTTGTAGATTTTTTGGTGCTCTATGTACTATCTTAGCGTAAAAAACGACCCCATCGCACGCGATGAGGTCGAACTAGTCCTAGATTGTTCTAGTGTCAGCCTCAGCGGGCGGATTTTCATCCATTATACATACCAGCCGTCTACAGCTAAGAGACATATGTGATTATTGCTCTTTTGTAACGTTGCTCAATTTGAACACGTTCAAAGGCACACCAGGGCCCATTGTAGCGGACAAGGTTACAGATTTAATGTATTGACCTTTAGCTGCTACAGGTTTAGCCTTGATAATAGTATCAACGATTGTACGGTAGTTGTCAAGTAATTTTTCTTCATCGAAGGACGCTTTACCGATGGAGCAAGAAATAATACCTGCTTTATCAGTACGGTATTCGATTTTACCAGCTTTGATTTCGTTTACTGCACGAGCAACGTCTGGAGTTACTGTACCAACTTTAGGGTTTGGCATCAAGCCTTTAGGACCCAAGATTTTACCAAGACGGCCAACTTGACCCATCATGTCTGGTGTAGCAACTACTACGTCGAAGTCGCTCCAACCACCTTGGATTTTAGCTACTAACTCTTCAGAACCTACGAAATCTGCACCAGCTTCTTCAGCTGCTTTAATATTGTCGCCTTTTGCGAATACAAGAACGCGTTTAGTTTTGCCAGTACCATGAGGCAATACTACTGCACCACGAACTTGTTGATCAGCGTATTTAGGGTCGACATTCAAGTTGAAAGCGATTTCAACTGTTTCATCGAAATTTGCAGTTGCAGTTTTCTTAACCAACTCGATTGCTTCTACTGGTTCGTAGAACTTACCAGCTTCAATAAGTTTTACTGCCTCAGCGTATTTCTTACCTACTTTTGCCATTATAATATCCTCCTTATGTGGTCAAACGGGAATTCCCTCCCACCGATTTGCGCTTATGCGCAAGTCGTACGCTTATTAGTCAACGATTTCAATGCCCATGCTGCGAGCAGTACCTTCTACCATGCGCATACCTTGTTCTACGGTATTAGCATTCAAGTCAGGCATTTTCAATTCAGCAATTTCACGAACTTTATCGCGACCTACTTTTGCTACTTTATCACGGTTAGGTACACCAGAACCTTTTGGGATACCTGCAGCTTTTTTCAATAATACTGCAGCTGGTGGAGTCTTAGTGATGAAGTCGAAGCTACGATCTTCATATACGTTAATAACTACTGGGATAATTAAGCCAGCTTGTTTAGCAGTACGTTCGTTGAATTCTTTTGTGAAAGCAACGATGTTAACACCTGCTTGACCTAGTGCAGGACCAACTGGTGGTGCTGGAGTAGCTTTAGCGGCTTCAATTTGTAGTTTTACTTGTTTAACTAATTTCTTAGCCATGGGTAATTAAACCTCCTATGCTTATACTGTGGTGGTAACGGATATATATCCTCCCACTGGCAACCAAAATCGATTGCTCTTTTTAGAGTCATAATATATATATTAAAGAGCTTTCTCAATTTGAGAGAACTCTACCTCTACCTCGGTATCTCGGTTGAACATTTCCACATTAAGTTTCAATGTTCCTTTTTCAGGGTTAAGTTCGGTAATAACACCTAGTTTATCTTCAAAGGCCCCGGACGTAATGCGTACCGTTTCACCAACTTCTACATCGATGTTGATGCTTGGTTTCTTATCCAAGCCCTGAGACTTAAGTATATGTTCTACTTCGGAATCAGAAAGTGGAACTGGTTTAGTGGCAGAACCAACGAAACCTGTTACACCTGGTGTGTTGCGTACAACATACCAAGAGCGGTCGTTAACTTCCATTTCAACCAATACGTACCCAGGAAATATCTTACGTTTTACTACTTTTTTAACCCCATCTTTTTCATCTATTTCGTCTTCAAGAGGTACCAAAATACGGCTAATCACATCTTGTAGACCCATAGACTGAACTTTAAGTTCAAGAGTGGTTTTAACTTTATTTTCGTAGCCTGAATAGGTATGAATTACATACCACTTCTTATCTGCTTCCATGAAATGGCCCCCTTATCCAACAAAGTGCAACAACGTATTAAAAAGTTGGGCAAAGACTGCATCAAGTATATAGATAATAAAGGCGATAAAAATCGTCACTAAAAATACTACTATTGTATAATTGATGAGTTCTTTTTTTGTTGGCCAGACTACTTTTTTAAGTTCAGCTTTCACACCGCGGAAGAATTTTCCAAATCCACCACGCTGCTGCACTGCTGAGTTAGACTTTGCCATTGTTTCACATCCTCAAATCAACAGGTAATGAATGATAAGAATTATTTTGTTTCACGGTGTAATGTATGTTTACCGCAGAATTTGCAATATTTCATCATTTCAATACGATCAGGATTGTTCTTTTTGTTCTTGTTCGTTTGATAGTTACGTTGTTTGCAATCTGTGCAAGCTAAAGTAATGGCATTACGCATCCGGATACACCTCGCTTTGTATTTACTAAATCTGTCTCTTGTACTCGAAAACGCTCGACTACATACTAAAGAAATATATCATACGTAGCAAGCTATGTCAAGAATTTTGAGCAACTCAAAAAAGCCAGGCACATGTACCTGACATGGATAGTATAACAAAAAATGGCGTTCCTTGTCTATAAAGGAACGCCATTAATATGGTACTAAATTATCACATATTTTTCATACAATTTATGCCGTTAATGCATAGAATTATATTATGTCTGTCAATTAGGATTTCTTCGGAAATAGAACTTTCACAATTTGCCAGAAGAATGCTACGGCACCAATGATTAGTATTGTATCACCAATCATACGAAGCCAACGTAAGTTTTGTAACAATGGTTGTTGCATAAATTCTTCGCTACGTGCAAACCACAAGCCATGTGTAATGCTTGCCCACGCTTGGATAAGACCAATCGGCAATAAGCTAATGAGCACCATTAAGGCAAGGCCTATATTGAGAGCCCAGAAACCGAACTTCATTAGCTTATCGTTAAATTCTACTTCAGGTCGGATATAGCGAGCAATAAGGAATACAAATCCTAGACTTAAGAAACCATACACACCAAACAATGCTGTGTGGGCATGTACTGCAGTTGTATTAAGACCTTGGATGTAGAACAAGGATACAGGCATGTTGATCAAGAATCCGAATACCCCTGCCCCCACTAGATTCCAGAAGGACACGGCAATGAAACAATACACAGGCCATTTTAGACGATGCATCCAAGGAGCACTATGAAGACGTGTATAGTTTTCAAAAGCTTCATAACCTAAGAGTACAAGTGGTACTACTTCTAACGCAGAGAAGGATGCGCCTGTTGCCACGATAGTGGATGTAACACCTGTGAAGTATAAATGATGGAATGTACCAGGGATACCACCGATGAGATAAATAGCCCCAGAAGAGATGGCCGCAACTGTACCAGCACGGTACGATACAAGCCCTAATGTAACAAAGATAAATGCCATCAATGTAGTGGAGAATACTTCGAAGAAGCCTTCAACCCAAAGATGGATTACCCACCAACGCCAATACTCCATAATCGCCAAATGGCTATGTTCACCATAGAATAACCCTGGACCATAGAAGATACCTACCATGATAACGGAGAATATGAAGGCTGCAATGAGGTTTTTATCTCCTTTTTGCTTGAATGCACCAATAATGCTACGTATCATGAGTACAAGCCAGAATAAAATACCAATGTATTCAATCCACTGCCAAATACGACCTAACTCGATATATTCGTAACCTTGGTGTCCGAGAAGGAAATTCCACGCTGCTGGAATTTGATGTGCTACGCCTAAATATGTACCAGCGAAGGAACCTACTACAAGAACTACAAGAGCCCAGAATAAGATGTCCACCCCAAGCTTTTGATATTTAGGATCTTTACCACCATTAATGATTGGTGCCAAGAATAGACCAGCACTCAAGAATGCCATCGCAATCCAGAACAAAGATGCCTGAATATGCCATGTACGTGCAATAGAATAAGGGAAATATTGCGCTAATGGAATACCATAGAACGCTTGACCTTCTACAGTATAGTGGGCAATAATCCCACCCATCCCCAATTGGAATAAGAACAATGCTAGGATTGTAAACAAATATTTACCTAATGCACGTTGAGATGGCGTTAACGTGATCTTGCTAATTGGATCTTCTGTTGGTGGAACCAATGCATGGTCATCATCCTTTTTACCAAAGGCCCATAACCATACAACTACACCAATGCCACATAATAAGATAATAACACTCACAACAGACCATGCGATACTTTCAGGTGTAGGATTATGATCCAACAAAGGTTCATGTGGCCAGTTGTTTGTATACGTTGCATCTGTACCAGGACGTTGTGTAGATGCCATCCAAGTAGTCCAGAAGAAGAAGCGTGCCATATCAATGCGATCTTGTAACTCAGGTAACGTGTTATCCTTCATCGCAAAATGATCACGAGTCAATGTTAAATCAGGATTATCACCGTACAACTCAACAAAATAACGACCAGTTAAATTCATTGCCGTAATTCGTTCTGGAGATAAAACAACAGTTCCATCTTCACGGACTGCACTACCTAAATACTCTTTTTTCACAACTTCTTTAACAGCTGCTTGTTGTACAGGTCCCAATTGGTCATAAAGAGCTCCAAAGGCCTCTTGAGATTTAATATCCAACATCACGGATACTTCTTTATGTAACCAATCTGCTGTCCAGTCAGGCGCTTGATATGCGCCATGACCTAAAACGGTCCCTACCGATTGACCACCTGTAGATTGCCATGCCGATTGACCATGTAAAATATCTTCCTTAGTGAACAAGACCTGTCCATCTTGAGATACATACGCAGTCGGCACTGGCGGTGCTTGATGATACACATCAGTACCTAGATAACCAAGAATAGAAAAACCAATAATAAGAACGGCTACTACGGCTATCCAATACTTTTTGTATTCACCCATCACATTACCTCCTTTTCTATAAAAACACAAAAGGAGAGCCTTTGCTCTCCTTGAGGTAATAATAGCACTATTAGTAGAATAATTCTGTATCTTTGGTTACAAATACAATAAACAATATATAAATTAATACAAAAATAGGACCCCAATTGGGGTCCTATTTACTACAAAGATTATGAATTAACCTTCGATTTCAGTTACAACGCCAGCGCCTACTGTATGGCCACCTTCGCGGATCGCGAAACGAAGACCTTCTTCGATAGCGATTGGAGTGATCAATTCGATATCCATTGTTACGTTATCGCCAGGCATACACATTTCTACACCTTCAGGAAGGTTTACAACACCTGTTACGTCTGTTGTACGGAAGTAGAATTGTGGACGGTAGTTGGAGAAGAATGGAGTATGACGGCCACCTTCTTCTTTAGTCAATACGTATACTTCTGCTTTGAATTTTGTATGTGGTTTGATGGAACCTGGTTTAGCCAATACTTGACCACGTTCGATGTCTTTGCGGTCTACACCACGAAGCAATGCACCAACGTTATCACCTGCTACTGCAGAATCCAAAGTTTTACGGAACATTTCAAGACCAGTTACTACGTATTGTTCAGCTTTTTCTTTCAAGCCTACAACTTCTACTGTGTCGCCTACGTTTACTTGACCACGTTCAACACGGCCAGTTGCTACTGTACCACGACCAGTGATTGTGAATACGTCTTCCACAGGCATCAAGAAAGGTTTGTCAGTATCACGAACTGGAGTTGGGATGTAGGAGTCTACAGCTGCCATCAATTCGTCGATTTTAGCTACATATTGAGCGTCGCCTTCCAAAGCTTTCAAAGCGGAACCTACAACGATAGGTACTTCGTCGCCAGGGAATTCGTAGGAAGAAAGAAGTTCACGAACTTCCATTTCTACTAATTCGATCAATTCTTCATCGTCAACCATGTCAGCTTTGTTCAAGAATACTACGATTGCAGGAACACCAACTTGGCGAGCCAACAAGATGTGTTCGCGAGTTTGAGGCATAGGGCCGTCAGCTGCGGAACATACCAAGATAGCGCCGTCCATTTGAGCCGCACCAGTGATCATATTTTTAACATAGTCAGCATGGCCTGGGCAGTCAACGTGTGCATAGTGACGGTTTTCAGTTTCGTATTCAACGTGTGCAGTGTTGATTGTGATACCGCGTTCACGTTCTTCTGGAGCTTTATCGATCATGCTGTAATCTTGGAAATCAGCTTGGCCTTTTTCAGCCAATACTTTAGTGATTGCAGCTGTCAAAGTAGTTTTACCATGGTCAACGTGACCGATTGTACCAATGTTAACATGCGGTTTCGTACGTTCAAATTTTTCTTTTGCCATTAGGATTGTATCCTCCTTCACAAAAACAAATTACATTCTAGTATTAATATAATATATTAACCCTAATTTATCAATGGAATATAAGATTCCCTTATACATTATTATACCATATATAGAAAAACTTCTAAAAATACAAATATTCTTCTAAAATAAAAAAACTGACAAATGTAATCCTTACACTCATCAGCTTCAATTTATATTTTATGGAGAAATAAAAAAATCCTCACCAATGTGAGGTTTAATGGTGGCGGCACACGGATTTGAACCGCGGACACACCGGGTATGAACCGATTGCTCTAGCCAACTGAGCTATGCCGCCATGTATGGAGCTAGTGACCGGGATTGAACCGGTGACCTTATCCTTACCAAGGATACGCTCTGCCGACTGAGCTACACCAGCACAATGAACGATCATTTCACTGTGAATTTTTGTGGTTGCGGGGACAGGACTTGAACCTGCGACCTTCGGGTTATGAGCCCGACGAGCTACCAACTGCTCCACCCCGCTATAAATGGTGGAGGGAGAAGGATTCGAACCTTCGAAGTCGAAGACGGCAGATTTACAGTCTGCTCCCTTTGGCCGCTCGGGAATCCCTCCAAAATAAAATGGAGCTGGCGATAGGAATTGAACCCACAACCTGCTGATTACAAGTCAGCTGCTCTACCAATTGAGCTACGCCAGCATCATTACGACAAGATGTATTTTATCATCCGTCCCACTAAGTGTCAAGAACTTTTTAAAAACTTTTTTGAAGTTTTTTCGTTCACTGCGGTATCCCTTAGTGCTTAATCATAATAACATGAAACGATACCCTATGCAAGTATTTTTTCTAAACTTTTTAAACTTCATTTTTTCCTCATTGGCAATCATAGATAAAGATAGATAATTGCTAATATAGCCACTATTATCCGATAATACCCAAAGGAGGATAAAGACTGGTACAGCCATGATAAACGAAAAATCAGCAGCAGCTCTTCGAGTACAACCGATTAACATGCCCCCTGCAATGGTAGCGCCAGACCGCGAAAATCCAGGCCACAAACAGAGCATTTGATAGAGCCCAATCTGGAAGCATTGGTATATAGATAAATTATTTACAGAATCTACCAGTCTTGTAGTCACTCGTCTTTTTTCTGCATAAATCATAAAAAGGGCGCCTACCAAAAGACCTATTATCACAGGAATCGGCCCAATAATAATCATATGCCCTGTACTAGATACAGGAATACATTCTGTTATACCTTCTATAACACCTAAAATGAGGGCAATTACATATTGGTCCATGATATCACCTGCCTTTTATATGCGGTCATAACTCATGGCAATATATAATGCCCTCAACAATCAATATAACTCTATTAATCAATAACCATAACACGATCAGGTTTAGTGATTGTCACTACCGCATGTTTTGGATCATTATTGTGTTCTAAGTATAATTGATCACCTTCGAGATGACCACGCCAACCTACAACAATCGGATATGTTTTACTAATAGTCTTTAATAGTTCAAGAGGATTTAAATTTAATATCGGTGCAAACAATACATTAATACCATCGATAAGAACAACTTCTGTATCACTGCGACTTAATGCACGACGAATTACTTCTTCTGCAAGTTGTGGTCTTTCATCACGAGGTACTAATAAAAACTCTTCTTCAATAAGTTGTTTTGCCTCTAAGTACTTCCAACCTTTTTGTTCAGATAACTCACGAATCAACAAACTTTTACCAGAACCAGGACCACCAACGATAAACAATATACGTTCATCATCACCTTGAATTTGTTCCCAACGTTCTCTTACATCTTGAACTGTAACCATATCCCTTGCCTCCTCGCTGTAACCGTTCCTACTTAACTGGACGGTCAGATAACATAACGGATTTGATATATTGGTTTTTATCATCTAGGGCAAACTGCAAATATGAGTCGCTTGCCGCTGGATTTTTATATTCATATACAGTAGATGTGCCCGCATTTGTTGTAGATTCAACAATACGAGTAGGCATACCATATACAAAGAGCAATAAGTATTTAGTATCCCCCATCGCAATGCCGCGACGAGTAGGTGTGTAAATATTTAATAGAACACGATTGATGAGATTTTTTTTATCAACACTCACGCCATATTCGTTATAGCCAATAAATGTGGACCCAAACAACATACCTTGATGTTTCCAATCATTATTGGGATCATTAACAAAATAATCATTTAATTTATAGCCACGCAACACAAAATCATCAGCAGTCAATTTACCTGCTTGAAAATCATATACTGGAGCTTTAGGCAATCCAAATCTTGGCCATACTTGCCCACTAATCATATCAACAGCCTCTACATTGCTTTGTTTGATGGTGAAAGCAATATATTCTTTCTGTTGTCCTAGCATAGATTGTTGTTGGCTATTATTATTTGTATTCTCTATCGAGCTATTAAATTCCTTTTTTCGAGACCATGAATTTTCGGAATGACCTTCATATAGGAAAATATAACTTTCATTTTTCAAATCACGCCACATCGCAATAGGGCTACCATAGGCAAATACCAATTCCATGCGCGTGCTACCAACACCAATATCGCGTACAGTGTGGATGCCTTTTTTCGTACTATGAATATTAGTAATAGTATTCGGTTCAAAGAAATAAGTAGCACCTTGACCGCGTAATTGATTATTTACTAAACGCTCTTGAGCAGGTCCCGTGTAAACGGTCACCTCCAAGTCTTTCATATAGTACGTCGTAAAGTTATCACGAACCACTGTTTTTTCTACATCTTTAGGCGCTACAAACTGATCTCCTAAGCGATACCCATCAATAGCATAATCATCTTCAGACCCTAAAGCTGGCAAATTATTAGCCGTATAAGACTTACCAATATCAGCCAAGTTATTTTGCGTTACGCTAGGTAATGGACCTTCATTTTCGCTAGCTGCTTGCCAAAACTGTATGGAATCACCAAACTCGGTAACTGCCATTTGTTCAGCTAGCCATCCTGTTTTAGTGTTTTCCTTTTTTGTCTTTGTATCGATTTTAACAGCTTTAATCGGTGCATTATCTATATACGCAACAGACTCAGCCGCATCAATTCCCGCTGCTTCTACAGTTGTCTTATCATCCGTATGTGCAACATCATTTGCATTCTCTGTAGATTCCACCGCAGTTTGTTTCACAGTCGAAATAGCCGGCTCTGCTGCATACCCTACCGATGTAGCAGATAAGCCTACTAAAAGTGCCGCTACGATACGGCTCTTAATAGAATGATTCATCGATTACTCTCCAATTGTGCACGCAACCATGTCAACCATGGCTCAAGTCCATTATGGGCCGTGCAACTTACTTCAAAAATCTCTCCTGTTGGATTCAAATTACGTATATCTTGTATGGCCTTATCTTTTTTGAAAGGTACATAAGGCAATAAATCTATCTTATTAATGAGGATAGCCTTTGACTCTTTAAAGATTAATGGGTATTTAAGAGGCTTATCCTCACCTTCAGTAACAGATAATACAGTTACCTTCATGCTTTCACCAATCTCAAATTCTGCAGGGCATACAAGGTTACCTACATTCTCGATAATGATCATATCCAGTTCATCAAGATTTAAATCACCTAGTGCATCTTGAATCATTTGTGCATCAAGATGGCAACCTCCCACTGTATTGATTTGAATAACAGGAACGCCTAATTCATGAATCCGTTCCGCATCCTTAGCAGTAAATAAATCACCTTCAATAACAGCAAGGCGGTAATCTTTTTTCAAATCATGTAAAGTTGCCTCTAACAGAGATGTTTTACCAGCCCCTGGAGAACCTAATAGATTGAATACAAAAATATTTTTTTCCTTAAACAACTGTTGTAAGGACTCTGCAATGGCATCATTTTTTGCCAATACATTAGTTTTAACTTGAACTTGCATGTCCTAACCTTTCTATCAATCGATATCCATGGAGGTCACTTGTAGTTCGCGGCCACCAATGGTTTGTACGAAATGACTGTCACAATAGGGACAGATAAACTTATAATTTTCTACAGGAAATGTTTTATCACAATCCAAGCACTTTCCTTCAATAGGAATCGTGTTAATTTCTATACGAGAACCTTCTGCGGCAGTCCCTTTTGTAACGGCTTCCCAGCAAAATAGGAGAGAATCTGGCTCTACTCCACTCATAAGGCCCAAATCGAGTTGAACGGAATGAATCACAGATGCATCGTGTTGTCGTAACGTATCGAGGGCTACATCAAGTATACCTTCTGCTATAGACATCTCATGCATGGTATGCCTCATATACAGCTTCAAGCATCATAGTAGTCGTTACAGAGCCTACACCACCAGGCACTGGAGTAATTGCAGACGCAATATCTTTTACCGCTTCATAATCAACATCGCCTACCGTCTTACCTTCTAGTTCATTAATGCCTACATCGATAACAACAGCACCTGGCTTAATCATATCTGCTGTAATCATATGAGCACGACCCGCTGCAGCAATAACGATATCGCCTCGTTTTACTTGCTCTGCCAAATCAGGAGTTCTAGAATGGCACATTGTAACCGTACCATGTGCACCGAGAGTCATAAGAGCTACTGGTTTGCCAATCACTTGGCTACGACCGATTACTACCACATGTTTCCCCTCTACAGGAATATCGTAGTGATTTAAAATTGCCATGCACGCCTTAGCAGTACAAGGGGCAAAGCCCCCTTTGCCAGCAGTTACAAGGCCAATATTATACGTAGTTAAACCATCGATATCTTTTTTAGGATCTAGCATATCGATAAGAGCCTCTGTATCAATGTGTTTAGGCATCGGCATTAACGGTAAAATTCCATGAACAGCCGCATCATTATTTAATTCTTGCAATGCTGTCACCACTTCATCCTGTGTAGCCGTTTCAGGTAATTGTTTTAATACAAAGCCATAGCCAAAATTCTTTGCTGTCTTTTCCATAAATGTAGCGTACATATGAGCACCGTGGTCTTCACCAACAAGTAATACTGCCATAGTAATTACAGAGTCCCCTACTGCTGCAACTTTTTCTTGTAAAATCGCCTTGTGAGCATCTGCTACTGCTTTACCGCGTAATTCGATCATAAGTATCTCCATTCATTTAAACTATCTATAAAATAAGGCGCCTCCGGAGAGGCACCTAAGTCTCTTATTCTATTATATAACGAACTGTCTATAATTTCTAATTATGACCGAATTCGTTTTATCTACGGAAATGAACAGTAATTGCTGTACCAGCCTGAACAGTTGTACCGCTACTTTCATCTTGAGATGTAGCCGTACCAGTTCCATCCGGTTTAAAGGCAAGTCCCGCCTTATGTAACCAATCACGCACTTCACCATAGGTAAAACCAGTAAAGTTAGGCAATGTAACAGAACCATCACTTCCCGGTTTTGGTTCAGGTAATGTATTAGCAGCTTTAACAGCTACTGGTGTACTTTCTTTAACATACGGACTCATTTGGTAATACCGTACAAGTTGAGATACGATGTCCTTAAATACAGGGGCTACAATTTGACTACCATAATAAGAACCCTTTTGTGGGTCATCAATAACGACAAGAACTACAAATTTTGGATCCTCTACAGGGCCAAAGCCAATAAAGGACGCAATGTATTGTCCGTCGAGATAACCGCCATGTTTGGTATCTAGTTTTTGCGCCGTACCAGTTTTACCAGCAAAGTGATAGCCTTCTACCATCGCTTTTGTACCGCCACCTTCAGATACTTCTTTTTCTAGAATATCTACGATGGTTTTAACAGTTTCCGCAGGAACTGGTTGGCCTACAACAGATGTTTCTGTCGTACTTGTCACATCCCCTTGAGAATTACTATAGGACTTGATAATATGCGGTTTCATCATAGCACCGCCATTAGCAAGGGCACCAAAAGCGCGAACCATTTGTAATGGTGTAACCGCAATACCTTGACCAATAGACATAGTCGCAACGTCTAGCTTACTCATATCCTCTGGATTATACAAAATACCTGCTCCTTCACCAGGCAATTCAATACCTGTTTCAGAACCAAAGCCATAATCACGTACATATTTCGAGAGAATATCTGCCCCTGTTAATGTACCAATTTCAGCCATACCAGTATTAAGAGAGTACTTCAAAATATCTAGCAAACGAACAGGACCATATCCCTCACCATCCCAGTTTCTAATGATATGTCCATTGGCAGCGAAGGCCCCTTTATCGTTATACACAGTGTCTAACTTCCATTTGCCTGCTGCAAGAGCTGCAGATGCAATGATAGGTTTGAATGTAGAACCTGGTTCATATAAATTGGTAACCGCAATATTTTTGAAAGCCTCTTCACCACTTTGGTTGTAGTTATTAGGATCATAACTTGGACGATTGGCCATCGCTAATATTTCACCGGTCTTTGGATCCATAACGATAACGCTGGCATGCTTAGCTCCTGTATCAACCATCGCCTTATCAAGAGCGCGTTCTGCAATAAATTGAATTGTTGCATCGATGGTTAAGGTTACGCTTTTACCCTTATCTGGTAAAAATTTAGATAGTACGGAACCAAAGATGGCATTCCCTTTATTATCAGTAGCTACAATTTCTTGTTGTACGCCCCCCTTTAATTCGTCATCGAGAACCATTTCTAGACCATCAAGCCCTTTATCATCAGTGCCGACAAAGCCTAATACTTGTGCCGCTAAGACACCATTTGGATAATAGCGCTTAGATTCTTCAACGAAATTAAGGCCTGCAATATTATTATCCTTAATAACTTGTTGTACCGCTTTTGATTTGTCTGCATCCATCACACGATTCAACCAGACAAAGGCGGTATCCTCTTGCAAAGCTTTTACAATATTCTCTTTTGACATCGTTACATACGGTGAGATGAGCTCCGCAATCTCTTGAGGAGACTGTTTAATCATCTTCGGATCCGCATATAAAGATTTTGTAACTACACTCATCGCCAATGGCTTGCCATTACGGTCATAGATTGTACCCCGCGGCGATTGTAATTTTCTATCTACTTGAACTTGTAATAAGTTTTTCTTCTCTAGGTCAAAGGTATCAAAGACCTGTAACTGTGCTAAACGCCCGATAAGGACGAAGGCAACGGTCATGAGTATGGCAAGGCACCACGTAGTGCGACTCCAATCACTCATGCGTAATAACGCTTTATTTAATAACTTCATCATTTCTCCACTGGACGGCGTAACTTATGGTCTAATGCATCATATAATGCATCTGGTTCATTGGGAATCACCCCATTTTGTACCTGACCTAATAAATACTGCAATCCTTCCCCCACTTTTTTCCCTGCAAGCTTAATAACTCGTTCGTCATAATTTAAATCCTTTGTATGGATAGGCATCTCTAGGCTAAGATCTGCCATACATTCACCAAAGGCTAAGGTGCCATCAGTCGATGCATAAGGCTTCCCACAGCCTAATACATCGGCAGCACAAACCTTAGATAATTGTTCCCATGCAATTCGCATAATTTGACTATCTCGAAACTCACCGCTGCGAGCCTCTTTACGGATCCACTTCTTCTCATTAGCTTCCCCATTTTGTACAAAATAGTGAAAGCGCATATGATTTTTTACAATCCAAGCTACACGGCGCACAAAACTCTTAGGGTAACCTAAACGAGTAAGTAATGTTTCTGTCATTTCAGCCCCTAATGTATCATGACCACGATCTGTGAGGCGACCATTCACCACAGCACGCACCGTAGGCATCCCCTTTGCTACATCGTGTAACAGTGCACCCCAACGTAATGTTAAATCTGGTTCTGTATGAGATACAACGGCTAATGTATGATACCAACCATCAAATTCGTGAAAGTCTTTTTCTTGTGGTAAATTCACAAGATGGTATAGCTCTGGTAAAATAGGCACTTCACGAGCGACGCCATTTTCTACAACGCGACAAGAACACTCGGCCAAGCGAGATTGTACTAATACATCAAGGCCCTTAGCCACAGCGGGCTCTAACATGAGTCGGTCCAGTTCACTACGAACTCTCTCGAGAGATAATCCGGGCACACGATGAAATGCCTTTGGCATAGCTTCTAATAAGTCTTCGGTAGGTAAGAAATCTAGCTTTGCCACAAAGCGGCATGCTCTAAATAATCGCAATGCGTCTTCTTCAAAGCGTTGCTGTGCATTGCCAATGGTTCGCAATGTCTTATGCTTGATATCTCGACGTCCCCCTACTAGGTCTATGACCTCACCAAAACGATTCATCGCCATGCCATTGACCGTAAAGTCGCGACGCAACACGTCTTCCTCCAAGGTATCGGCATAAGCGATTTCTTCTGGTCGATGACTATCCGCTCCATATCGTTCAGTGCGATACGTTGCAATTTCATATTGCTTTCCTTCTAGTGTAGCTACTACTACACCAAAAGATTTTCCTACTAAGTCTGTCGTTTGAATATCTTGACCGCGTAGGACTTCAATTACCGTATCAGGGCGTGCAGACGTCACAATATCAAAGTCATGAGGCTTTTGATGCATCAAAATATCACGCACTGCTCCGCCAATGATATAGGCTTCATAACCTGCTTCTTCTAATACAGTCAATATTCGATTGGCTTGTTCCATCATGCACACTCCTTTCTGAACTAGTCTAATCTTTATTTTACTACAAATGAAAGCATGAAAAAAGTGCAATCCTATAAGGATTGCACTCGTTCTGCAATAGCTGTACCCGTCGGTGTTACCGCAAGGCCGCCATCACTTGTTTCACGCAATGCGGCTGGCATAGCGCGACCGATATTATTCATTGCTTCAATAACTTCATCTGGTGGAATTTGACTTTCAATATTCATCAAAGCCAATTCAGATGCAGTAATGGCATGAACTGCATAGAAACCATTACGTTTAACGCACGGTACCTCTACAAGCCCTGCTACTGGATCACAGGCAAGGCCCAATAAATTTTTCATACACAATGCGATAGCATGTCCTACTTGACGTGGCGTACCGCCCATCATTTCTACAATGGCACCGGCAGCCATACAAGCGGCCGTACCAATTTCTGCTTGACAACCGCCAACGGCACCGGCCACACAAGCGCGATTCGCTACGACATTGCCAATGCCAGAGGCAGCCAAGAAGCCCTTTACCATAGTTGCTCTATCTAGCTTGTAATGGTCCGCTACTGCTTTCACCGCGCCAGGCATAACACCACAAGATCCAGCCGTAGGGCACGCAACGATGCGGAACATTTTTGCATTCGCCTCGTTTACAGCAATAGCATAGGTCATCGCCTTGTACGCAATATCACTCATAAATCTTGGTGCTTGGCCATTAAGCTGTGCCGCCTGACCACCGGACATACCAGAGGCCGTTTTTTCTGCATAGTCTATACCATCTTGAATAGAACCTTCAAAGATGTCTAAACGATGCTCTATTTCACGAATAACCGCTTCTTCACTGCGGTCATAATTCTCTAATTCATAACGCAGTACTACATCGCCAAAGGAAATGTTATTTTCCTCAGCTAGGCGAATAATATCTGCAATTGTATCGTATGCATAACTCATCATTCGCCCTCCTATAACGCTTCAAAGGTCATGACATCTTGAATGCCTGGACACTCGCGCATAAACTGAACGGTAATTGGATTTACCACCGTATCGGTAGTAATGACCATCACTGCATCCTTGTGCTTACCCTTCCGAAACACGCGCATGGTAGCGATATTAATATCGGACTCACTCAATGCTTGGCTCACCAAAGAGATGGCGCCAGGTCTATCTTCATGGAATACAACAAGAGTAAACTCATCGCCAGTAATAGACATATCATTGCCATCTACTTCGGTAATCATAATTTGACCGCCCCCAAGAGATCGACCAATCACAGTCATATGACGATTATGTTCATCGTACATATCAAAACGAACTACATTAGGATGACCTACATCAAGAGGAGACTCAATAAAATTATATTCCATGCCCTCTTTCTCAGCTAATTTATGAGCAACACGAATATTCGTATCATCCTCTTTAAAACCTAATAAGCCCCCAATCAAGGCACGGTCTGTACCATGGCCTTTATAGGTCTTAGCAAAAGAGCCATATAAGGTTAAATCTACCTTTTTAGGTGTGGAACGGAAAATGCACCGCGCCATCTTACCTAGCCGCGCAGCACCAGCTGTATGCGAACTAGACGGGCCAATCATAACAGGCCCTATAATATCAAAAATACTATTCATACACGCCTCTATATACACATGAACAATGTGAAAAAATCTTACTGTATCTATAGTATAACAATCGATATTTAAACATGTCTATATGCACATTAGAGGCATATTTGTTTGCCTACAGAGGACTACCACTCTTGTAAAAGCTGTTCTAAAAGCTTGTATATTGATGGGACTTATGTTCTACAAACGTTTTACTAATGGGCACCACCTATTGAGGGCCGACTTACGCGTCGTATGGAGGCATGAGATAGGTGGTGCCCATTAGTAATCTAGTTGTCGTAATAATGTCGGACCCCATCAATATACAAAATCTAATAGATAGCTTTTACAAAAATAGTAAAAAACGCACCTTAGGCGAACCTAAGGTGCGTTATTTATAACAACAGTCCTAAATCATAAAAGAGAGGGGAAGTAGGACTGTAGTTAATAAGTTAATGGATCCTATTAGCCCAAGATAGCTTTCATGTCAGCTTCTGGAGTTGTAATTGGATGTAATTGGAATTTTTCTACCAAAATGTTCAATACATTGCTGGAGAAGAATTTAGGCAAGGAAGGTCCGATGTAGATGTTGCGGATACCCAATGCCAACAATGTTAACAAGATACATACTGCTTTTTGTTCGTACCAGGACAATACCAATGTTAATGGCAAGTCATTTACGTCACATTCAAATGCACCAGCCAAAGCTACTGCTACTTGAATAGCGGAGTAAGCATCGTTACATTGACCCATATCAAGGATACGAGGGATACCACCGATTTCACCGATGTTAAGGTCGTTGAAGCGGAATTTACCACAAGCCAATGTCAATACTACAGTATCATCTGGAGTTTGTTTTACGAATTCTGTGTAGTAGTTACGGCCTACTTTAGCACCGTCACAACCACCAACTAAGAAGAAGTGTTTGATTGCGCCAGCTTTTACAGCGTCGATTACTTTATCAGCAATACCCAATACTGTACCGTGACCGAAACCAGTAGTTACTTCGTGACCACCGTTGATGCCAGTGAATTCTTGAGCTTCTTTGTAGCCGCCCAATTCGATTGCGCGTTCAATAACAGCGGAGAAGTCTTTAGTGCCATCAGCTTTTTCTTCTACGTGTGCACAGCCGTCGAAACCTACCATATCTGTAGTGAAGATATTAGCTCTGTAGTTTTCTTTTGGTGGCATAATGCAGTTTGTAGTGAACAAGAATGCGCCAGGAACGTCAACGAATTCTTTTTGTTGGTTTTGCCATGCAGTACCGAAGTTACCTTTCAATTGAGGATGTTTTTTCAATTCAGGGTAAGCGTGGCAAGGTAACATTTCACCATGAGTATAGATATTTACACCTTTACCATCAGTTTGTTCCAACAATTGATTCAAGTCGTGAAGGTCATGACCAGTTACAACGATGAAAGGACCTGGTTCTACAGTCAAAGGTACTGTAGTTGGTACTGGAGTACCATATGTTTCAGTGTTAGCTTTATCAAGAATAGCCATGCATTTCAAGTTGATTTGACCAAATTCCATCAACAAGTTCAACCATTCTTCAGCACTGTGGTCTTTAGCGAATTCTACCATGCCTTTGATGAACCAAGCATCAACTTCAGGATCATGGAAACCAAGGCGTGCAGCATGCCATGCATAAGCAGCCATACCACGCATACCTAACAATAATGTGGAACGAAGGGATACGATATCTTCTTCACCTTTCCACAATTGTTCCCAATCGAAGTTTTGAGCTGCGCTATCGATTTTTGCATGATAAGCGTTTACTTCGTCGATGAATTCTTGAACGCGGTCTTCAGAGAAGTTTACGTTTGTTACACACATGAACAAACCACGCATTAAATAGTCAACGCCTTCTTTAGTTTGGCCTTTTACGTCTAAAGCGCGTGCTAAACCAACTAAAGCAGCAGTTAATTCGTCTTGTAAGTTAGCAACTGGTGCAGTTTTACCACATACACCTTGTACAGTACAGCCGCCTGGTGCTGCAGATTGTTCGCATTGATAACAGAACATGCTCATTTAAAAATCCTCCTTTGCGAGACTTCCTCGCATTCAAGCTAGATAATATAAAACCTATACATTACACTGATGAATTATCAGGTGTCTGATTGATTACATTTGAAAGTATAACGTAAAGATGATACAATTTCTGTAGCTTGAGCAACAAATAAAAAACTTTTTCAAAATTTTTACCTGACTCCCCTTGTGGAACAGGTAGGTCATTTGACCTTATACTATTATTATACAATAATCATTTAAATTTACTATAGACTTCGTCACACCGGAGGTGCTCATGAAGCAAATACTTTCAAACGATATTATCAACCAATATCTGCCCACTCTTATACACTGTCCTCTATTCAATAAATTAGGTGAGCCTGAATTAAAAGGCTATTTACATAATGCAAAGGTTATTGTTCATAGCTATAAGAAAAATGACTTCATCGCCCTCTCTGGGGATCCGATGGAAGGCATTGGCGTTATTCTCGAAGGTAGCGCTTTACTGACACGAGAAAATGTTATGGGCCAACGCGTTATTATGGCTAACCTTGAACAATCTGATATTTTTGGTGAAGCATTACTATTTAGTAAGCAACCATTATGGCCTGCTACTATTAAGGCTACGAAGGCTACAAAAATTATGTTCATTCCGCTCGAAACATTTATTGATACATTGCCAGATTGCCAACAATGCCAAACTAAAATCTTATCTAACCTATTAGAGGACTTATCTGAAAAAGCTATTCTCCTTACAAGAAAGGTTCATTATCTTACCTTGAAAGGTATGCGCGAGAAGATTTTCGCGTACTTAACAGACATTTATAAACGTCAGCAGTCTACAACAATCCATTTGCCACATAACCGCGAGCAAATGGCAGAAGTACTCAATGTATCTCGCACAGCACTTAGCCGCGAACTCGGGCGCCTAAGAGATGAAGGCATTATCGATATTACAGGCCGTACAGTAATACTAAAAGACGTGGAAGGAATCGAAGAATTCGGTTTTAATAGCTTCTAGCATATCTTTTAACCTATAATAAAACTAATAATATACAATAAACGTAAAAAGGTCTCCCTATATAATCTAGGGAGACCTTTTAGTATACAGTTATTATTTCTTTAGTATTAGTTCTTTAGTATTAATTCTTTACAATTAATTTTACACATTAGAACCAATGAGATAAATCGAATTCTTCACCAATCGTAGCTTTCACATGAGCACGACCTAAATATAGGCCAAGTAATGTTAAACTGATTTTAGACATAGGCGTATGATCAAATACATCTGCTAAATCTAAGAGAACTGGAGAAATATCATCCATAATATCACGTGCTTCTTGACCTCTGAAAGCAGTCGGTTTACTCTTCATAAGAGCGATGAGATCTCGTTGTACCATAGAATCGGAAATGCGTGTTTGTCTAAAGAATCGTGGTGCTAAAGACTCATCAACCAAAGCCAATTTATATAGATTGGAGTTCAAGCTACGCACTACATAGCGCGGATCCACACCATGACCATCGGTAGCACGGAAGAGTTCCTCCTTGGAGAAACCACGATAATTGAACACGAATGGATAAGAATTGGATAATACTTGGGCTAATGTAATCGGTTCACGTTCCTCTTGTGTACAGCGTAAGTAATCTAATTGACGGTAGAAAGAATTATTTTGAGGTAAATCAGAAATAAATGGCTCAATATATTTCTCTACATAATGTTGGAAATGAATTAATCCATAATTATTAGAGTTTCTAGAATATTGTAGCAATAGTGTCAATGCCATGACTTGGAAATGACCTAATGTCAAGTGTGGCAATACACGTAACGCATCAAAGGCTACAAGGTACGGAGTACTAGACTTAGGTGATTGTACTACATCTAAGAACGCACCTAAGGCGGCGGATTTCATCCACTCTGTATTCGTCGCAGCATAAGCCTTTTGCATACTCATCAAGGCTTCTTGAATAACAATATTATCAAGAAGTGCATTGACTTCAGCTAACTTTGTAATATTAAGAGCTGCTAATGCATCTCTTGTAATAGATTCCACATAATGTTGTGTATCTCCATGCAATACGCCGAAGGCATGAATAAATGGCGCGATTGCCAATTCAATACATTTATCTTCATGTGCCGCTTTAGCCCATTGTCCTGTTGGTACCTCTTCTTCAACCATACTAGCGGCTGCCAATTGAGCCTCTATTTCGGAAGCATCAAACAAGCGCGTTTCATCCAATACAGATGGACCTTCTGCTGTTTTAATCTCATCGACACCACCGATCATTTGTGTAGCCTCAATATGTTCTGCTTCATCAGCTTCAAGAGCCTCTACAGATTCGCCCATAGCAATCGTATCCTCTACAGAATTAGCGCGATTGCGAAGTTCATCTGTAACAGCATCAAGAACAATAGTCTTATCCATCAATGGAGTGGAATGATGCTCACTATTAGAGCGTTTACCATCAGAAACTGCAGGCATTATAATAGTTTCATCATTACTATGTTCTGTTGGAGCAGATTCTGTCTTCTCTAGAGAACCAGAATTTACTTGAATAGATTCATGTGAAACAGATTCATGCGTAATAGAATCAGCAGAAACAGATGTATCTTGAACAGGTTCTTGTCCTTTTAAGTCAGCTTGACTTGATTTAGTCTCAGTCTCGCCTGCATGATGACCTAAGGCCAAGGAATATCCTGCTTCGGAGTCTTCCACATGTAATTGATTGCCATCTCGTCGGTTATAAGATGTATCTTCATCAGTTACCATAGATTCAGAAGCATTATAATCTTCATTATCCTCTAACACAGAGGCCGTATACACATTGGTTCCACCTTCATGTGTAACAGTTACATCGCCTACCCTAGATTCATTAACGGACTTTTCTCTATGATGTTCACCATCAAATTTAGTAACAGATCTATCATGGTGCTCATCTTTAGCTTGGCTTTCACTATCATTACGATTAAAAACGGCGTAACAAATGGCAAAAAATCCAAGCGCTACAACAGCTAATACAAAATATGGTATTACGTTTGACATACTATCCCCCTACATCAACGCTTCATTATATGCAGCACGTTCACCACCAATGCTCTTAGGTCGAACACGACAAGCAGTTACATGAGCCTCACCAATTTCTTTAATACTGAGGCGCACTGGTACAGTAACATGTTTCATATGCATACCTATGAAAGTGTCCCCGATGTCGATACCTGCATCAGCTTTAATAAATTCAACCATCACTGGATCGTCAAAACGTTCATAGGCAGTAACAGCCATGGCTCCACCTGCATGACGTTGAGGTACTACATTAACCTCTTCCTCCCATGTTACTGCACTACGTTCCATAACAAGAGCTCGATTAATATGCTCACAGCATTGAACGGCCAAATTAAGACCTTTAGCTTTAACAGCTTTATATATTTCATCAAATAGGATCTGAGCCACATCAATGTGGGAATCAGTGCCAATTTTCTTACCCATAACTTCGCTAGTGGAACAACCCACCACGAATAATTGACCTTCTCGAACCTTTGCCAAATCTAGCAATTCAGCCATCGCTGTACGCACTGACTGACGAATAGTTTCTACAGAAGTCATGATATCGCCTCACTCACTTTGAATGTATAAATCTATATGTATATTATCACAAAATGGACAGAATCGGTAGACTTTACTCTACTAAACAAAAGTGAATCTAACATAATAATATATAAACTATAAAAGTAATTTCATATATTACTATCATACTAATAAACAATGTAATGATCATTAAATATATACATGTACAGTGATAATTATTGAACCTCTATAGATAAAAAAGAGGCTTGCATTAGCAAGCCTCTTTCAATCACTCAACGGTGATATTAGATTTTTCTATAAGGTTTTTGGCCTTGTTCGTAGAAGTTGTTACCTTCAGTATCGCCAACTACGATGCAAGGGAAATCTTCAACTGTCAATTCAGCCAAAGCTTCTGGACCAAGTTCACCATAAGCAAGTACTTCGTATTTTTTGATGGATTTTGCAATCAATGCTGCAGCGCCACCAACTGCTGCGAAGTATGTGCAACCATTTTTCTTCATGGATTCAACTACTGCTGGTTTACGGGAACCTTTACCGATCATGCCTTTGATACCTTGATCAAGCATTGTTGGTGTATAAGCATCCATACGACCAGAAGTTGTAGGACCAGCGGAACCAATTGGGTCACCAGGTTTTGCAGGTGTTGGGCCAAGGTAGTAAACGAATTTGTTAGTCCAATCGATTGGTAATTTTTCGCCACGTGCTAAAGCTTCAGTCATAACTTTATGAGCAGCGTCACGAGCGGAGTAAATTTTGCCAGTGATAAGAACGCTATCACCAACTTTTAATTTACGGGAAAACTCTTCATTATATTCTTCAGTATTAATGCGAATTGTTTCAGCCATTGTAATTACCTCCTACCGATTAAAGTACTACGTGTTTATGACGAGCAGCATGACACATAATAGTAACAGCAACAGGAAGGCCGGCGATATGAGTTGCACCCCATTCGATGTTTACACCGATACAAGTTGTTGTGCCGCCCAATTGTGGACCGATACCAGTTTTGTTAACCATTTCCAAAATTTCTTCTTCCAATTTTGCATACTCAGGATCTTTGTGAGGAGTGCTAATATCGCGAAGCAAAGCTTTTTTGGACATAACAGCTGCTTGGTCCATAGTACCACCAATACCAACGCCAAGTACGATTGGAGGGCATGGGTTAGGGCCAGCATGTTTTACGATTTCAAGAACTGCATTTTTAACGCCTTCAACGCCATCTGCAGGTACCAACATAGCTACGTCAGATTTATTTTCAGAACCGAAGCCTTTAAGTTCTACGTTGATTTCTACTTTATCGCCAGGAACGATATCGATGTAGATGATTGCAGGTGTGTTGTTTTGAGTGTTTTTACGGTTGAACAATGGTTCTGCTACAACGGATTTACGAAGGTAACCTTCTACATAACCTTGAGCAACACCTTCATTGATAGCTTCTTTAAGATCGCCACCAACGAAATGAACATCTTGACCTACTTCTACGAATACCAATGTCATACCAGTATCTTGGCAGTATGGACGATCTTCAGCATCAGCAATTTCTGCATTTTTGATGATTTGATCGAGAACGATGCAACCAACTGGAGACTCTTCTGTTTCACGGCCTTTTTTCAAGCCTTCATAGATGTCTTTTGGCAAGTGGTAAGCTGCGTCCATACACATTTGACGGACTGTTTTTGTGATTTCAGATACTTGAATCTCGCGCAAGATAATCCCTCCTCAGGAACATAGTTGAATATTAATTCTAAATTACCGTGAGATAACTTTTAACTCTCAAGTGTATAAGACATATGTTTCTCATACACATCGAGATTAACTCTATGCATCAATCGTAACACACAACATACATGCTTTCAACGGCTTAACTATACAGTTTTCTCAATGCTTTTTCATGTTTTGAGAATTATTTTCATGAATATTGCTGTATATATTTCGGTATTTCAATAGTTCTTTTTCATCATATTTTCGACTATAAAAACTATATTTCCAATGTGATAAAAGTCATAGTTAATCATAGGTTGAAAGAATTTTTATACCCTATATATTAATCCACTTTTAGAGGCCAAAATTAGGTTGAAATCACCGTATAAATGCAGAGTATATCTAAGATGATAAATACACTTTCAGACTACTTGATATTATTTTTCAAATAAAAGGTTTAAACTTTTTTGTAATGCATATGTATACCGATTATATTCAATATACTTATATTGCTAACTCTTAGTAAAATATCCCTGAAGATATCTCTATAAACACAGTATTTATCTGTGTTTATTCATTTATATAGATTATATTAATTTTAATGACTTGCTTATCAAAATTTTTAATAATTGATTTTTTGTATAACGTTATGTGTTTTAGTCATAGTTAACGTCTTTTAATTTATAGTAATTTTAAAAAAAACGCTTGCTTTTATAATTAATCTAACATATAATAACAATCGTACCATTCCTCGATAGCTCAGTTGGTAGAGCAATCGGCTGTTAACCGATCGGTCGTAGGTTCGAGTCCTACTCGAGGAGCCATTCTGGCCCGTTGGTCAAGCGGTTAAGACACCGCCCTTTCACGGCGGTATCCCGGGTTCGATTCCCGGACGGGTCACCATATGGACGATTAGCTCAGCTGGGAGAGCGCCTGCCTTACAAGCAGGATGTCGGCAGTTCGATCCTGTCATCGTCCACCAAACCTAGAAGCAAGCATAAAGCTTGCTTCTTTTTTTTGTATATGTGATATAATAGTACCAGTTGTTTTGTTTGTGAATTTTAAAGAGTCTTATTTAGAGGAGGAACTATGTTTTATACATTCGGACGCTATAAACGTTCGCTACTTACAGTACTAGGTGTATTATTAGCATCTACACTCGCTACAGCAAGTGCTGCCACTATTAATATGAGCCAGTTAACATCAAATACCGCTCAACCGGTAGTCATTAACTCTATGCCATCCAATGTAGATACGACTACCCCTACATTACAAGCCGATAATAATGGTCAACCTATTTTGAAGGTTGCAAATACACCTGTTTCAACTCCAATTGTTGGAACACCTGAAAAAGCGACTATAAATACTTCTAATTCTAATTATGATGGTCACTTAGATAATTTCCCTAGTCGCAAAGTTACAATTGTTGTACCTGCAAAATTGCGCAACGAAAACACCGCCCAATTAGGTCGTTACATGACAGACCGTCTATCTAATACGCTTAAGTATCCATACTATGATACAGCAATCGTAAGTACTAATACGCCAACAGCTGAAATTAGAGCTGTTGACCTTGCACAAATTGCAGCTGCACAAAATTCTGAAATCGTTATTATGCCTGTACCATTACAAGACGTATATGTACAAATCAATGGTGTTAATAGCCCATATGCATATAATAATGATGATCGTGAAATGTATATCGCCGCAAAGGTAAATGCACTTTTATATTATTACGATGTGAATGATCAAGTAATTCACACTGTACGCAGTGGATTCAATCAAACTGATGATTCCTTAACAATGCCAACACATAAGGCTGTATGGAACAAAGTTATGACTGTATTACTTGATAAATTACCATACAAACGTATTCCAACAGACCGCGACCGCTATCAAGCGCCTGGCATCAACTCTGAATCTCCAGTTGTACTTGACTTCCAAGTAGAACAACCTAGAAATACTGCTTACTCCTTAAAAGGTGTTAGCGTATTATAAGAGACACTAAAAAGACCGTTAAGCAATTGCTTAACGGTCTTTTTGTATTCACCTATTAACGATACATAACTTAGTGAATCAAGCCGATTAATCTAAGTTGATGCTCTGTAAAACCAGCATTTCTTAAAAGTGCAGTAAATGAACTACGGAAGGAATCAGATAAATCGCTTACGTAATAAATTGAATCATCATCTTTTGCACTTGCTGTACTTGTATTAGTAGTCGCAGCATATTTAGCATTATCAGCTTCATTTTGTTTAACCATGTTAGCTCTAAAAGCATCATTTGTAGGAGTTTCTACTGGTGGACGAACCGAGTCAGTATATTTATAACCATAAGATGCGTCTACATGTGTTCCTAGTGTAGATGCACCAAAACAGCATGCTAATACAGCAAAAGCAATGAAAGATTTTTTTGATACGTTCATTAGAAAACCTCCAAATTAACACAATAAGTCATTAAATTTAAATGACAAATTTTAGTATAAGTAGATGACCTTAATGTTAGATGAGTGTTTCCTATAAACAAAATGAAATTCTATAGAAAAAGGCTAGCCCTATGGCTAGCCTTTTTCTTTATAGTTGTTTAGTTACATGCAAGCGCAATAATGCACGTTGCAATGCAGCTTCTGCTCTTTCTACATCAATATCTGGTGTAGGGTTGGATAACCTACCTTCTGCACGTTCTTTAGCTCGACGAGCACGTTCCACATCAATGGATGCTGGATCTTGGCAATCTGGTGTTACAATACTCACCTTATTATGTTCGATTTCACAGAAGCCACCAAATACGGCAAGTTCACGAGATGTTCCATCTGGTTGATCTATGCGTAACGGTGCTAAATCTAATGCAATAATCATAGGTGCATGATTTGGCAAAATACCAAATTGACCATCGATAGCTTTACCTACAAAGAATGTAGACTTGCCTTCAAAAACAATTGCATCAGGTGTGATGATCTGTAGGGTCATAGGTTCCGCCATGGATTATTCCCCCTTCTCTTGCATTTCCTTTGCTTTTTGAACGGCTTCATCGATGGTACCAACCATGTAGAATGCGCCTTCTGGCAAATCGTCATGTTTACCATCAAGGATTTCTCTAAAGCCTCTCAATGTTTCGGACAATGGTACGTATTTACCAGGAGAACCAGTAAATACTTCAGCTACGAAGAACGGTTGACTCAAGAAACGTTGAATCTTACGCGCACGAGATACAGTCAATTTATCTTCGTCAGACAATTCTTCCATACCAAGGATTGCGATGATATCTTGAAGATCTTTATATTTTTGCAATACTTCTTGCACGCCACGCGCTACTTCATAGTGTTCTTCACCAAGTACATGTGGGTCCAAAATACGGCTTGTAGAATCTAACGGATCCACCGCTGGATAGATACCAAGTTCCGCAATGGAACGAGACAATACTGTTGTCGCATCCAAGTGAGCGAATGTTGCCGCTGGAGCAGGGTCAGTTAAGTCATCGGCAGGTACGTATACAGCTTGTACTGAAGTAATAGAACCTTCTTTGGTAGATGTAATACGTTCTTGTAATGCCCCTACGTCATTAGCCAATGTAGGTTGGTAACCTACGGCAGATGGCATACGACCTAGGAGGGCAGATACTTCAGAGCCCGCTTGGATAAAGCGGAAGATGTTATCGATAAACAAGAGCACGTCTTGTTTCTTCACATCACGGAAGTATTCAGCCATTGTAAGTCCTGTAAGACCAACCCGCATACGTGCCCCAGGTGGCTCATTCATTTGGCCATATACAAGAGCTGTTTTGTTGATAACGCCGGACTCTTTCATTTCGTTCCACAAGTCGTTACCTTCACGAGTACGTTCGCCTACGCCGGAGAATACGGAGTAACCACCGTGCTCTGTGGCAACATTGTGAATCAATTCCATAATTAATACGGTTTTACCTACACCGGCACCACCGAAGAGGCCGATTTTACCACCTTTTACATATGGAGCGATAAGGTCAACGACCTTAATACCTGTTTCCAAGATTTTAGTATCTGGAGAAAGGTCATCAAATTTAGGTGCTGGACGGTGAATAGGCCATTTTTCATCAGCTACAACTGGAGCTGGATCATGGTCTACAGTTTCACCCAATACGTTAAAGATACGACCCAACACGCCTTCGCCTACAGGAACCGCAATTGCAGCACCAGTATCTTCGGCATCCATATTACGGGTCATACCGTCAGTAGAGCTCATCGCAACACAACGTACAGTATCGTCGCCTAAGTGTTGCATAACCTCTACTACAATTTTTTGTCTATCATGTGCCTTATGATCATGGTAGATGTTGATGGCGTTGTAGATGCTTGGCAAATGACCAGCATCGAAGCGCACGTCTACAACTGGGCCAATGACCTGCACAACTTTACCAATATTATTACTCATCGACAAATGTCTCCTTATTTATTGCAAGGCATTAGCGCCACCAACGATTTCAGAAATTTCGTTTGTAATGCTAGATTGACGTAACTTGTTATATTCAAGACCTAAGGAATCAATGAGTTCCCCTGCATTATCTGTAGCAGATGTCATAGCTGTCATACGAGCACCCAATTCACTTGCTGCAGATTGCAACAATCCATTATAAACAGTAATCTCTAAATATTTTGGTAACAACGCCTCCAAGACAGATACAGCAGATGGCATGAAATCATACTCTTCGCCCTTTACCTCATCTTGTGGTTGCTCTATCGGCAACAAGCGCTCAGCCTGTGCAATTTGCGTCATAGAATTTACAAAACGTGTATAGATCATGATGACTTCGTCAACTTCATGACGTTCGTATAGTGAAAGTGCTTCATGCATAATGGCACGGGCATGTTCATAAGAAGGTTTATCAGAGAAGCCTGCATAGGACTTATCGATATGAATTCCTCTAGATTTCATGCTGTCTCTAGGCTTTTTACCTGCCGTGATAACACGGTATGTATCGGAAGATTTACCATGCAATTGTTCCATAGCAAACTTCAACACATTAGACGAGAATGCCCCTGCAAGGCCCTTATCGGCACCTATTACGATATAGCATGTGCGTTTTATAGGGCGTACCTCTAACAAAGGACTGCTAAAGCCTTCTAAATCACTATTAGACATATGACGCAAGATTTGCCCAATCTTCTCTGCGTAAGGACGAGTACCTTCCGCTTTTGTTTGCGCCTTACGAAGACGAGCAGAGGCTACCATCTTCATCGCTTTTGTAATTTGTTGCGTATTGGTAACACTTTTTATGCGTTTTCGCAAATCTTGTGCACTAGCCATACATTACGCCTCCTTATGAGACACTAATGTATGCGTAGAACCAAATGCTTCTACACATTCTGGGATTGCTTGTTTCAATAGATTTTCAGTATCTTCGTCAATTTTCTTAGACGTTTCAATATTTGTGATGATTTCAGGATAGTTAGCTTTTATATAACGTAAAAGTTCAGCTTCAAACGCTAAAATATCATCCACTTGAATACTTGCTAAATATCCTTTTGTACCAGCGTAAAGATTAATAACCATTTCTGCTACGCTCATAGGTTCATATTGACCTTGTTTTAACATTTCAGTCAAACGTTCACCACGGTCTAATTGTGCTTTAGTAGCCGCATCAAGATCGGAACCGAACTGAGCGAAGGCAGCTAACTCACGATATTGAGCAAGGTCCAAACGCAATTGGCCTGCTACTTGTTTCATCGCTTTAGTTTGCGCACTACCACCTACACGGGATACGGACAAACCTACATCAACCGCTGGGCGGATGCCAGAGTAGAACATATCTGTACCCAAGAAAATTTGACCATCAGTAATGGAAATTACGTTTGTTGGGATGTATGCAGATACGTCACCTGCTTGTGTTTCAATGATTGGCAACGCAGTAATGGAACCACCACCAAGTTCTGGTGAAAGTTTCGCAGCACGTTCTAATAGACGGCTATGTAAGTAGAATACGTCGCCTGGATACGCTTCACGCCCTGGTGGACGGCGTAATAATAAAGACATAGCACGGTAAGCAGCCGCTTGCTTAGTTAAGTCATCATATACACAAAGTACATGTTTGCCTTTGTACATGAAGTATTCACCCATAGCAACACCTGCATACGGAGCGATGTATTGTAATGGAGCCCCTGTAGAAGCACTAGCAGAAACAACGATTGTATATTCCAACGCACCTGTTTCTTCCAATTTTTGTACTACACGAGCTACGGTAGATTCTTTTTGACCAATTGCTACATAGATACAAATTACATCTTTACCTTTTTGATTGATAATTGTATCAAGAGCAATTGCAGTTTTACCTGTACCACGGTCACCAATGATAAGCTCACGTTGGCCACGGCCAATTGGTACCATCGCATCAATCGCTTTCAAACCTGTTTGCAATGGTTCGTTTACAGATTGACGATCCGCAATACCAGGCGCTGGATGTTCTACAGGACGACGTTCAGTCGCTTGAATAGCACCCTTGCCATCGATAGGCTGCCCCAATGGATTTACTACACGACCAATAAGAGCATCACCTACTGGTACGTCCATAATTTTGCCAGTACGGCGTACTTCATCGCCTTCTTTAATCAAGAAGTCGTCACCTAATAGTACGGCACCAACATTATCTAATTCTAAGTTCAAAACCAAGCCATATACGCCGTGTGGTAACTCTAACAACTCACCAGCCATGGCTCTTTCAAGACCATAAATATGGGCGATGCCATCCCCTACGTCAAGAACAGTACCCACGTCATCGACATTGAGGTCAACATCATAGTCCTGAATCTGCTGTTTAATTATAGCAGTGATTTCTTCAGGCTTCATTTTCATATATACCCATTCACCCCTATCTAATAGAGTTCGTTCTTAATAAAGATTTTTCTAATTCCTCTAAACGGCGAGCTACAGAGCCATCGATGCGTTTATCCCCTACTTGGATAACGATACCACCCATAATGGATGGATCTTGACGCACGGATAAGATGACATCTTTTCCTGTTACTTCTCTTAGTTTAGCTTGTACAGATGCTTCTACATCAGCTGTAATTGGTTCAGCTACTGTTACAGTAGCTTCCAAAATACCACGTGCTGCACGTGATTTCTTAATAAACGCTTCGATAGTCGATGCTATATAGCGATAACGACCGCGCTTAATCATCACATAAATAAAGTGTAGAGCAACTTTATCGATACTAGAGTCAAAAATTTTACCAATAAGCTTAATCTTTGCATCTTCTGTAACGATTGGATTCTCTAGAAATGAACGCAACTCAGGTTGATCAACCATTACGGATGCTACATAACCTAATTGCTCCTCCATGAGTTCCAACTTATTTTGTTCTTGAGCTAATTCAAACATAGCCGAACTATATTTATCTGCTACAATTTCTATGCTCATCGTATCACAACCCTATCGTTTTACTATCAAGTTGACGAATAGCGTCTTCGATCAATTTCGTATTAGTTTCGCTGTTCATATCTTTAGCAACAACTTTACCAGCCATAGCTACAGATAAAGAAACAACTTCATTGCGCAAGCTGTTCATAGCACGATCACGTTCAATGGCAATATCTTGACGAGCACGATTTTTTTCTTGTTCAATTTGCTCGCGAGCTGTTGCTAATTGTTCACGTGTTGTATTTTCTGCTTCTTGAATTGCTTTTTCAACAATTTTTTGTGCCTCTACACGAGCATTAGAAATTTGAGCTGCATAATCAGCTTTAAATTCTTCTGCTTCTGCACGAGCTTTTTCTGCAGCTTCTAAGTCTTTAGCAATTCGTTCTTTACGTTCTGTCATCATAGCCAATAATGGTTTATATGCAAAACGAGCCAATAGCCAAACTAATATAAAAAAGTTCAACATTTGAGCAAGAATCGTTCCAAGGCTTAAGTCAACCAAGGTTATTCCTCCTCGTTATTATCTGAATAACAAAATAAATGCTACTACTACACCGATGATAGGCATCGCTTCGATCAAGCCAATCGCTACGAACATAGTAGACATCAATTGACCACGCAATTCAGGTTGACGCGTAATACCTTCAATTACTTTGCTAGATACAAGACCGTCACCGATACCTGCACCAATGGCACCACAACCTACTGCGATTGCTGCTGCTAATGCGAATAAACCTTGAGCTTCCATAATATATCCTCCGTAAAAAATTAATGTTCCTCACTAAGAGCCATCCCCAAGTAGGAGGCAGTAAGAACGGTAAAAATAAAGGCTTGAATAATACCAATAAATAAACTAAAAGCAATCCATACCCATGGTACCGGTACAAACCAAGGCAAATTGTACAATACTTCTAACAGAATTTCACCAGCTACGATATTACCAAATAGACGGAAGGCAAGTGTAACAGGTCTAGCAATCTCTTCAAAAATATTCAGTATTAGCAAAGCCTTATAAGGTCGTACGAAATGCTTGAAATAGGATAAGCCTTTAACTTTAATCCCCATAACCCATACTACTAATGTGCTACATAGAGCTAATGCTACAGTAGTATTAATATCGGATGTTGGTGATGTTAAAGCCTTAAACGTAGGCATTAAACCTAATTCGTTTCCTACAAAAATAAATAAGAAAAACGTAAATAACAAGGAACTCACCATCGGCCAATGACGACCTAAGTTCGGAGCTAATTGCCCCTCTAAGCCTTCCAATATAGATTCAACTATATTTTGCAAGCCTACAGGCACCAATTTTCGTCCCCGGGTGGCTAGTACTGTTATCAGTATTACAATAGCCATAGTAACCCATGTAGCAATTAGAGTATCCAAATTAAATGTCAACCCTAACCACTGCACGACTTCATGGTGTCCCGCATGTAATTCCACGTTCTCAACCCCTTCCATAGACATAATAAAAAACTAATATACTTACAATAAATATAAATATAATATATATGTATCATCATACATCGTTATAGATATATAATCAACACTTGAAAGGTAAACAATTCTAATTTCTCATGAATGTATTGTGTATAATGCATTATTGGAATGTATCTATAATTTAACACATCATAAGATTAGAAATGTCGACTAAGCCACCAGTAAACAACATATAATGCGGGCTGAATAAGTGCGACGCCAACAAACATGCTAATAGCCTCTATGCCGGGAATCTTTAATCCTAAGACTACTAATGAGCCTACTAACATAAGACGCCATATCATCTGTCTACGAGCTTTACGAACGGCTTTGTAAGGATCCCCTGATACAATGGATTGACCATGCAAAGCTAAACTTAGCAAGTAGAGTACCATTATAAAAATCCCCCAAAACCATCCCCATAGATACTGTTCTAGGCCACATAAAACTTGTATTATACCGCCTAAAAAGGCAATAAAAAAACAAGTTAGTAGCACACGCACTATGAATTTAATATATTGATTCATATATACCTCACTACTTAACTTGTTTATATAACATATAAAAACCTGTTATAGCTCCAATAAGACCAAATACAATCATACATAACGGTTCAGTTCTAAACCAACCATCCAGTGTATATCCAATCCAAATGAAACCACCTATACAGAAAACGAGTGTGAGCCCCGCCGATGTTGCCATGGCGAGGGCTTTCACAAGGTCCTTATCCATATTATTTACCAAACCGTTCAGGACGATTAGGATCGCCTAAGAACTCATGGCGCAACGCTTGAATAATGCGTTCAGATGCTTTGCCGTCACCATAAGGGTTAACGGAATTCGACATCAATTTATAAGCTGCTGCATTGCTCAACAATTCATGAGCCGCTGCGTGTACTGCATCTTTATCAGTACCTACTAGGCGAACCGTACCAGCTTCAACAGCTTCAGGGCGTTCTGTGGTATCACGCAATACGAGAACTGGTTTTCCAAGGGCTGGCGCTTCCTCTTGAATTCCACCAGAATCAGTAAGAATCAAATAAGATTTAGCCATTAAGTTCGCAAATGGTTCATAATCAAGTGGATCGATTAAGGTAACCCGTTCTACAGAACCGAGTTCCTCTTGTACAACTTGGCGAACCTTAGGATTCTTATGTACAGGGAAGACCACTTGAATATCTTCAAATTCATTAATTAAATCGCGAATAGCTTGGTACACATGGCGCATAGGCTCACCCAAGTTTTCACGTCGATGTGTAGTAACAAGAACTGTACGTTTTTTAGGATCTAATGCATTGATAGCAGCATCATCAAAAACATAATTATCTTGCACTGTTGTATCAAGGGCATCGATAACAGTATTGCCTGTTACATATAGATGATCTGTATTGATATTTTCTTTCTTAAGATTGCTTTCAGAACTAGCTGTTGGTGCAAAATGATAGGTTGCAATAGAGCCAGTCAATTTACGATTCATTTCCTCTGGGAACGGAGAATAAATATCTCCAGTACGAAGACCTGCCTCTACGTGACCTACAGGAATCTCTTGATAGAAGGACGCCAAAGCACCTGCAAAGGTTGTTGTTGTATCACCATGTACAAGAACTACATCAGGTTTAGCTTCTTCTAATACATCTTTAAGGCCCATCAATGCACGGTTTGTTACATCGTACAATGTTTGACCTTGGCTCATAATATTTAAGTCGTAATCAGGGGTAATATTGAACAAGTTTAGTACTTGATCGAGCATATCGCGATGTTGTGCCGTAACGGTTACAATCGGCTCCATATCTGGTGCTGCTTCTAGTGCTTTTACAAGAGGAGCCATCTTGATAGCTTCAGGTCTTGTACCAAAGATTGTCATAACTTTTAACATAGTTGCCTCCAACATAGTAGGATAGAAAAAATGGGGCGCCGTGCGCCCCACATATGGTTATTTCTTATGGGAATCATCAGAGTCCTCTAAAGCTTTTGCCAATTCTTCACGATCAAAGGAAATAGTTTCATCTGAATCGCTGCGTTCAATTGTAGGACGTGGTAATGGATGTCCAGCCGCATCACTATGGGTAATAACACCAAGGCGACGAGCCACAAAAATACTGCCTAAGAAGATAACGAGTACCAATGCAATACCAATCCAAGCATTGACCTCTGCTACGATGACGGACACGCCACCAAACAGAGCTGTTACGGCATACATCATTAGCACCGCTTGTTTTTGAGATAAACCTTGAGCTAACAAACGATGATGCACATGGCCTTTATCGGGCTTAAAAATTGGACGACCGCTAATTTTACGGCGTACGATAGCAAATAATGTATCCAGAATTGGTAAGCCTAGTACGATTGCAGGAACTACTAATGCAATAGTAGCTGCCGTTTTAACAGCACCCATTACAGAAATAGCTGCTAAAGTATAACCGAGGAGCATAGAACCCGTATCACCCATGAAAATTTTCGCTGGGTTAAAGTTATACCGCAAGAACCCTACTGTTGCACCTGCAAGTGCAAGAGATATACATGCTAAGTCAGTTTGGCCAAGTTGTAACGTCATAGCGCAAACAGCAATACAAGCAATGAAGGAAATCCCTGCTGCCAAGCCATCAAGGCCATCGATAAGATTTACGATATTCGTAAATCCTACGATCCAGAAAATAGTCAATGGAGCAGCCCAATATTTAAGGTACACTACACCACCCCAAGGAAGGTTGATAAAGTCCACCCGAATATCATAAGCCACCAAAATTGCAGCTGCTATGATTTGGCCCATTAACTTAGTCTTTGGCTCAATCTGTTTAATATCATCCCAAATGCCAACGAGCACAAGAATAACTGTACCAAGTACAAAGCCAAATAGTTTATGGTCATGTGGGATAGAGCCATTAAAGAGGACCGATCCTATATAACCAAGAAAGATTGCTAACCCACCAAGTCGTGGAATAGCACCATGATGCACCTTTCGGGCATCAGGTTTATCTATTGCCCCTACGGCAACGGCAAAGCGTTTTACCAAAGGGGTTAGTGCAAAGGTTATGATGAGCGCCAGAGCAAAGGCCCACACATAATCGAGCACATAATCACTCATAAGACACCTCCAACAACTGGGTTATAAACACAATTAATTAGTTAAGCTACGAATAGGTGCTGGAATACGACCACCACGGGCGATGAACTCAGCTGCACTATATGGACTCACTTCAATAATTGGAGCGTAACCTAAAAGGCCACCAAATTCAACAACCTCACCTACTGTTTTGCCAGGTACAGGAATTACACGAACCGCAGTTGTCTTATTATTAATCATACCAATAGCAGATTCATCAGCAATAATTGCAGAAATTGTATCCGCTGTTGTGTCTCCAGGAATAGCAATCATGTCAAGGCCAACGGAACATACGCATGTCATAGCCTCTAATTTATCGAGGGATAAACTGCCACAAGATACGGCATCAATCATACCAGCATCTTCAGATACTGGAATAAATGCACCACTGAGGCCACCTACGTGAGAGGATGCCATAAGACCACCTTTTTTCACCGCATCATTAAGTAATGCAAGTGCCGCAGTCGTACCATGACAACCACAAGATGACAAGCCCATTTCTTCAAGAACGTGAGCAACAGAATCGCCTACCGCTGGTGTTGGCGCCAAGGACAAATCGATAATGCCAAATGGTTTACCAAGACGACGAGATGCCTCTTGTGCTACTAATTGGCCTACACGAGTAATTTTGAAAGCAGTACGTTTAATCGTTTCTGCTACAACGTCAAAGGACTGACCACGCACAGACTCAAGTGCGTGTTTTACAACGCCTGGGCCAGATACGCCTACAGAAATAGCACTGTCACCTTCAGTGACGCCAAAGAAAGCGCCTGCCATGAATGGATTATCCTCTACAGGATTACAGAAAATAACGAGCTTAGCACATCCAAGAGCATCATTATCCTTTGTAAGTTCTGCCGTTTTCTTAACGATAATCCCCATGTCGCGAACTGCGTCCATGTTGATACCAGTTTTAGTAGAACCAACACCTACAGAGCTACATACGATATCTGTAGTTGCCAATGCTTCTGGGATAGAATCAATTAAGATGCGATCAGCTCGTGTAGCACCTTTTGTTACAAGAGCGGAGTAACCACCGATAAAGTTAACACCTACTGTTTTAGCAGCACGGTCCATCGCTTCTGCAATTGGTACATAGGATGTTAAGTCACTACCACCTGCAACAAGAGAGATAGGAGTTACAGAGATGCGTTTATTAATGATAGGAATACCAAACTCGCGCTCAATATCCTCACCAGTGGACACAAGATGTTCAGCTTCTTTTGTAATGCGATCATAAATGCGATCACATAGTTCTTTACCAGAACTAGATGCGCATTCTAGCAAGCTAATGCCCATCGTAATAGTACGAACATCAAGCTTGTTATCATGAATCATCTGATTCGTTTCTAAAATATTGTCGATAGATAACATAGTGCCTCCTATCCTACACGGTGCATGCTTAAGAAAATATCAGCATGTTGTGCACGGATTTCAACACCAAGTTCTTTACCAAGTGTAGTTAAAGCCTCTTGAATGGAGGTCAAATCTTTTATATCTTCAGACTTTGTTTCACACATCATAATCATATTGAAAACGCCGTCAAGAATGGTTTGATTAATAGACATAATATTTACACCGTGATTAGCAAGTACTGTACTAACCCCAGCAATGATACCAACGCGGTCAACGCCGACAACGGTAACAACTAATTTCATAACATCACCTTTTCTGAGCACTACAAACTATTTAACCCATATGGGGCATTCAATAAACTATATTAATATATTATATCATATTTATTACTTTTCTACGGTGAAATCTTCATGAGTTTTCACCCGAAGACGGTATTTTATACTTCGTCGGATAATGCAGCCGTTACAATAGCCTCTCCTGCTGTCAATAACGCAACTAAACCTTTATCCCCTTTATAGCTTTCACCATAGATTTTATATAAATCTTCTGTGCCAGACGGACGTGCTACAAACCAACCTGTTTCAGTTTCTACACGAACACCATCGATTGGCATATCCTTATACAAGGAAGTAGTACGTATATTAGTAATAGGATCTCCGTCTACCTCAGTAGCGGTAATGGAGCTTGCATTCAACTGCTTCAACTTAGCCTTTGCCGCCTTTGTGCACGCCGCATCAATACGACCAAAGCGAGGATCTCCACAGCCTTCAACAATATTGTTATACAGTCTATCAACAGTGGCTCCCATTACGGCATATATTTCCATCGCCAATAAAGCCATTACCATGCCGTCTTTATCAGTAGTCCATACGGTGCCATCCTTTTTGAGGAACGATGCACCTGCAGATTCTTCTCCACCGATACCAATCTCACCATCAAATAATAAGGAGCTAAAATATTTAAAACCTACTGGAACCTCATAAACAGGTATCTCTTTAAGGGCTGCCCATTTATCAATCATCGTAGTACAAACAACGGTTTTCCCTACCCCTTTATCAGTCCAACCACGGGTCGTAAACAAATAATCTGCAGCAACCGTAAGGAATGCATTTGGAGAAACAAGACCCTCTGCAGTAACGATACCATAGCGATCATAATCAGGATCATTGCCAACAGCGAGATCATAATTGCCAATTTGTTTAATTACATCCGCCATCGCATATTCAGAGGAACAATCCATACGCACCTTACCATCATGGTCATAAGTCATAAAGCTAAAGGTTGGATCGTACTCATCATTGATGATATCCATATTAAGATTATATCGTTCTTTAATAGCTCGCCAATAACCGAGACCACTACCACCTAATGCATTGACAAGGATCTTAGGATTAGCACTTTGAAGAGCCTCCATATTGATGATAGAAGATAACTCTTCCACATATAAACCCTTGTAGTCATACGGAACTTGTTGATCTGGTTCAATATTATCAACACTAATACGTTTGAACCCTTCTAATTCACAATAAGCACGAACGTACTCATTGGCGCGGGTTTCAATCCATTTCGTTATCAATGTATCCGCAGGGCCACCATTGGTAGCATTATACTTAATGCCCCCATTATCTGGCGGGTTATGGGATGGTGTAATAACGATACCATCCGCCTTATCAAAATGACTTTCATTATACCGAATGATAGCACGAGACACTGACGGTGTAGGCACAAAGTCCATATCCGCATCAACCATTGCAACCACGCCATTACCGGCAAGGACCTCAAGCACTGTTACTAATGCAGGCTGAGATAAAGCATGTGTATCTTGGCCCACAAAAATGGGACCTGTCGCACCAAATTGTCCACGACCATCACAGATAGCCTGCGTAATAGCTGCTACATGTAAATCTGTAAAGGTACCATTCAACGAGGTACCACGATGACCAGATGTACCAAAGGATACGAGTTGTGTCGGATCGGTTACATCCGGTGCATTATCAAAATATGCATCCACCAATGTTTGCACATCAATAATATCTTGTTCTTGTACAGGCATACCTGCTAATTTATGAGCCATAGGAACCTCCTAATCTCAACTGTATATATCATTCATAAAATATTATATTTACACATGATTAAGATGAGATGACAAATACTTACTTATTGATTGTGTACAATCTCTGTATTGTCCTCTTGTGTAGTACTCTTATCTTTCAACTGTTCACATACTTCAGTCGGTATAATAGGCTGCGTAAAGCCTTGACCAATAACCTCTTGCGCATCGGTTATCAAGATAAATACATTTGGATCGGCCTCTTGAATAACCTCTTTTAATTTATTTACTTGCAAGAGATTAACGGCTACCATAACGATTTGCTTCGGCGTCCGTGTATAGGCACCCACACCATTAATAATAGTGGCTCCACGGCCAACCTTTTTGATGATGCATTCGCAGATATCATCGGTACGATAGGTAATGATGAAAGCTACCTTTCGTTGATTAAACCCGATAACCACCTTATTCGTAATGATGGTATACACATAGACACTAATAAGTGTGACTGCTACGGCTTCAAGGCCAACAACACCAATTGCAGCAACAAGGATAGCACAGTTTATGGCACTATTAATGGACCCCATTTGAAGTCCATAATATTTGCGTACAATGAGTGCAATAGGATCAAGTCCACCTGTGTTACCGCCTACACGGTATACAATGCCAAGACCTACACCAGTAGTAATACCAGCCATCATGGAACTCAATAAAGGATCCTTAATAATCATGTCATATTGCAAGAAGTTAAATAAATCAACCATCCAAGACAGCATCAATGTGCCATACAAGGTTTTGATAACAACACGGGTGCCTAGCCACTTCCAAGCAGCCCAGAATATAGGAATATTTAAAATCATATTCCAAGAACCAACAGATAAGCCCGTTAAATAATACAAAATCAAGCCTACCCCACTAATACCAGTACTCACCAATTTGTGTGGCAATACAAAGGCATCAAGGCCGGCGCCAAATATGGCACATCCAAGAATGACCATAAGGCTTTCATAGATAACACTTTTATACTTAGCGAACATAGCTTCCTCCAAATTGCCATTTCACTATAAATATTCTATAATGAACTAACTAAAACATACGCTATTTACAATACATTTAGTAATAAAACAATATGCGTATACAAATTCATCATAAACCACTTAATGGTTATTTTCAATCACTTTATAAGAGTATAAAATAAACATATAAATTGCATATATTCTGTATGTTACAAACGAGGCTATCATGAGTAAAAGTTTTGAGCAACTCGGTTGCAGTAAAATCAATATTGGCCTTGCCATTACGGGCAAGCGTGAAGACGGATATCACGATATCGACTCTATCTTCCAATCCATTCGCCTTAGCGACTCCATTTATTTTGCGAAGCATCATTCCGTAGTTTTCTCTGGTGGCGCTCCAGAATTACCTGAGTATATGCAAAAATTAGTTACTTACGGGGAAGAAAATCTTGCCCTCAAAGCATTACGGGCAATACAAGCTTATACCGGTTGCAAAGCGGGAGCTGCCATTCACCTATTAAAACGAGTACCTATTCAAGCCGGTCTTGGCGGTGGTAGTGCTGATGCGGCTGCTATGTTAGTAGGTCTCAATCGATTCTGGGACTTACGACTCACCCAAGAGGAACTTTTACAAATCGGTGCTACTCTTGGATCCGATGTGCCATTCCTATTACAAGGTGGTACAGCACGTGGCACAGGGCGTGGTGAAATATTAACGTACGGAAAATCTCCAGATCCACATTGGTTATTGCTAGTAAAGCCAAAGGTATCTGTATCAACTGCAGCTGCTTATGGTCGCTTCACGAATAAGTCCGTAGCAACAAAACAAACCATCGATACAGTCCAACAACACCTAGAAAACAATGACTTAAAATCAGCATTCCTTACTAGTGCTAATACATTTGAAGAACTACTCTTCCCTGACCATGAAGAACTTGTCATTTGTAAAGAATTCTTCACTAGTCGTGGATATCCAACGATTATGACTGGTAGTGGTCCTACAATGGTGGTATTGCTGGATAAACCAATGGAAGCATTACAACTGCAAGAAGAGATCAAAGCAGCAGGCCATGATTGGCTATCGCTCATTACAAAAACATGTACACAGGAGGACTTACCATGACAAAACGGTTACAACCAATACGCTTAGATGCGTATAAACCTCTACGCGAAGTCGTAAGTGAAACATTACGTCAAGCCATTCAAGACGGCGTGTTAAAACCGGGCGAACGCCTTATGGAAATCCCTCTAGCTGAAGAACTCGGTGTGAGCCGTACACCAATTCGCGAAGCCATTCGTAAACTTGAGCTAGAAGGCTTTGTTGTCATGGTGCCTCGCCGTGGTACATACGTAGCCAATATATCCTTAAAGGATATTACCCAAGTATTTGAAATTCGATCAGCCCTTGAAGAGCTCGCAGCAGGCCTTGCTGCCGAACGCATAACCGAAGAGGAAATCGAAACACTAGAACGAATGCTTGTAGCGATCGGCGACCATATGGAGAATAAAGATATGGAGTCCGTCGTAACAGCAGACGTAGAATTCCATGAAGTACTATATCGTGCATCTCGTAACGAACGTTTAGCAGATATCGTACACAACTTGCGGGAGCAAACCTATCGATTCCGTAGCTTCTCTATGAATCAACCGGGCCGACTAAGAAAGACATGGGAAGAGCACCGTCAATTGGTGGAGGCCATTGCTTCACATAATGCTACTCAAGCTCGTAAGTTGGCAAGAATTCACATGGAACATTCCGAACAAACCTTATTACAAGGCATGGAGGAATCACCGGAATTCACTAAAGCTTAAAGAAACATCTTAGTTGCTATACAATAATAAACTATTAATAAAATCCTTCACTCTTGTGAGGGATTTTGTTTTACATAGTCTATAGAAATTGATACAATATTATTAATAATTATAAGAATTCTTTTTATGAGAAAGGAGCGTTTTTATGGAAGCAATGCTCAATGATGCTATTTCTACCATTAATGGCTATTTATGGAGTTATTTCATCATCTTTATCCTCATCGGCGCAGGTCTCTTCTTTACGATGACAACGAATTTTGTACAAATTCGTATGATCAAAGAAATGGTTCGCCTCGTAATCAATGGTGCAGGTAGTTCTACAGAAAAAAATCATGTATCCTCATTCCAAGCATTCTGTGTTAGTACCGCATCTCGTGTAGGTGTTGGTAATATCGCAGGTATTGCGATTGCTGTTGTACTCGGTGGTCCTGGTGCTATTTTCTGGATGTGGGTTATCGCTCTTATCGGTGCTGCTACAGGTTTCATCGAATCTACATTGGCACAAATCTACAAAGAACCTGTTGCTAAAGGCGGCTTTTACGGCGGCCCAGCATACTACATTCGCTATGGCTTAAACAACAAAGCATTATCTGTTTTATTTGCAATTTTGATCAGTATTACATACGGTTGGATTTACAACTCTGTACAAGCTAATACATTAGCTGCATCTCTTCAAGTATTCAACTTTGATGTATCCTATACAGGCGCTGTAGTAGCAATACTTCTTGGCCTCATTATTTTTGGTGGTATTCATCGCGTTGCAAAAGCATCTGAAATCATCGTTCCTATCATGGCGGTTTTATATATTGCTACTGCATTATTCGTAGTCATTATGAATATCACTCAATTCCCACATGTAATCTATACTATTATCTCCTCTGCTTTTGAACCAGTAGCAGCAGGTGGTGGCTTATTAGGTGCTACTGTAATGAATGGTATTAAACGTGGTCTATTCTCCAACGAAGCCGGTGAAGGTTCTGTGCCTAATGCAGCGGCTACTGCGGCTGTTAACCATCCTGTTGAACAAGGTCTTGTACAAGCATTCGGTGTATTCCTTGATACATTTATCATTTGTACAGCTTCAGCATTCATTGTACTCATGGTTGGCGACTATAGCACAACAGGTTTAACTGGTGTTGCTCTAGTACAACATAACCTCGAACAACAACTTGGTTCTTGGGCACCAACAGCGGTAGCAATCTTTATCGTAATGTTCTCCTTCAGTTCCTTAATTGGTAACTATTACTACGGTGAAATTAATATTAGCCACTTAACAGAGAAGAAATTCTATCTTCATTTATTCCGTATTGGTGTAATAATCATGACATTCGTAGGCTCCATTGCCTCCCTTGATTTAGTATGGAATTTAGCCGATTTATTCATGGCCTTCTTAGTATTAACTAATATTAGTTCCATCGTACGTATGGGACGTACTGCAGGTCTTGCTCTTGATGACTATATCAAACAACGCAAGGCAGGCATCGAAACACCTGTATTTAACCGTTCTGTTCTTAATCATACATACGGTATCGTATGGTGGGGTGACGGTCAAACTACAGACTCTTCTGTACCTCCTACTCCAGTGGAAGCTACAATGGAAAAATAAAATATATTCTCTTTAGAGATCGGTGAAAGTATATTTCATCGGTCTCTTTTTATTTTTGTAAAAGTATCCATTTATACTGTAAAAACTACGATTTATATCTAACTCCAGGAGTGACTATAATCACAGTAAATATCTATATTCTATACACTTTTCAAGCATTAAAAACTATAGAATATAGTTATAAAATTATAAAGGGTATTATGTATACAACGTCGAATACTACAGTATGTCTAAAATTAGCAAAACTTAATTTACTCTTATATACAGGAGGTTATTATGAGTGGTTATAATCCTTATGAAAACATGCTAAATACGTTAGATGTAGCAGCAGAAAAGCTCGGTTATTCTCGTAGTGAGTACGAAGTATTACGTCATCCTGAACGAGAACTAAAAGTAGCTGTACCTCTTCAACTAGACAATGGTGAAGTTCGCGTATATGAAGGTTACCGTTGCCAACACTCCACGTTGCGTGGTAGCGCTAAAGGCGGTCTTCGCTTCCATCCTGACTCCGACGAAAACGAAGTTCGTGCATTGGCAGCTTGGATGACTATTAAAAACGCGATTGCTAACATCCCTTACGGTGGTGGTAAAGGCGGTATCAAAGTTGATCCTAAAACTTTGAACCCTCGCGAATTAGAACGCTTGACTCGTAACTTTGTACGTCGTATTGCTCCTATCATTGGCGTAAATACTGACGTGCCTGCACCAGACGTAAATACAAACGCCCAAATCATGAGCTGGATTGCTGATGAATACAGCACATTAAAAGGCGAATGGAGCCCTGGTATCGTTACTGGTAAACCTATTGAAGTAGGCGGATCCTTAGGTCGTAATGAAGCGACTGGTCGCGGCTGTCTCATCGCATTACAAAGTTACTTAGCTAAGAAAAACTTAGACATCAAAAACCTTACTGTAGCAGTTCAAGGCTTCGGTAACGTAGGTTCCGTAGGTGCTCGTCTCATTGCGCAAGCAGGCGCTAAAGTTGTTGCTATCGGCGACGTAAGCGTTAATATCTACAACCCTAATGGTATTGATGTGGAAAAAGCATACGAATATGCTAACTCCCATGGTCGTTCCCTTGAAGGTTACAGCGAGCCAGGTATGACTACAATTGGCGCTCAAGAATTATTGGCTCAACCAGTTGATGTATTGTACATGGCAGCTCTTGAAAACCAATTGAACAAAGACAACATGGAAAACATCCAAGCTAAAATCATCTTGGAAGGTGCTAATGGCCCTACTACTAATGATGCAGATAAATACTTCTATGAAAAAGGTATCGACATCATTCCTGACGTTCTTGCAAACGGCGGCGGCGTAGTTGTATCCTACTATGAATGGGTCCAAAACAAAGCTAGCTTCTACTGGACTGAAGAAGAAGTTAACGAACGGTTAACTAAAAATATGCAAAATAGCTTTGAAGCAGTTTGGGAAATGCAACATAAATACAATGTACCTCCTCGTCAAGCAGCGTACATGGTTGCCCTTGAACGCCTCGTAGTAGAAACTAAATGGCGCGGCTACAACTGCTAATACCTTCAACCTCCATAACATTTAGCCATAAGAAAGGCGTAAGCTCACATCGAGCTTACGCCTTTTTATTTACCTATGTACTTTTTATTTGAAAGCACCTAATAAAGCAGCCATGCTAGGGCGGCTGATCAATGCTTTCACCAAAACAGAGCCAAGCACTGCTGGAATTGTTTGACCTACGATGAGGTTCAATACCAATGGCCAGTATGGAAGGCCAAGTAATGGGCTGAGCCATAACGGTACACATAATGCTGGAACAAAGATAATTGGTAGAATCGCCCACCAAGCACTAAGGCCAAGCTTACGCATACCTACGATTATACCTGTTGTTAAAATACCAACGCCAAAACCTCCCATCATATCGAGGATACCAAGACCACCGAATAGGAAGTTAGAAATGAGGTTACCAATCCCCATGGGAATTACCAAAAACGGAAAGGCATAAGCAAGTGCATATAATGATGTTGCTATACGAATTTGATACGCTCCGAAAGAAACGCTTTGCGTTAAATATAGTACGACGATGTACAATGCCACAACCATGGCAGAAATAGTCAATTTACGTGTAGTAATCATAACACTCACCTCCTCAAATAAAAAAAGCATGGCAAAACTACCATGCTATAAATGCTTATGAATTTCCGTAGTTTTGTTTAGAGACAGGATGGTTTCAAACTGTCTTATTTAGTTGTCGCCTTTAGGCAGTTCTAATATTAACATATATCTAATATTTTCGCAATCAATTTGGTTGTAGGCGGACTTATATGTAAATCTACTATTAGTGTTAAGTTGGTAAGGACGGGGTGTCAGGAGATACCTTTCCTCATCGCTCCACTGGCTATACGGTCATCGGCCTAGGGCCTCGACCTGCCAAAGTCGCTCTTTGAAAAGGTATCTCCTGCCACTGCGAATTTAGTTAATCAACTTAATCCTAATACTAGTGACATATAAGTCCACCTAATCCCCAATATACTATCTTATCTATTAGAATATATAGCAAAGTAGCCGCCTAAATGGCGGCTACTAATATAATCCAGTTTTAGTGGATGTAGAGAAGTTCTATTATTGTGCTGGGTCTTTAACGCCATTTGCTTCAAAGGCAGCTTGTCTGTCGATACAGGTGCCGCAGTGTCCGCATGGTTTGTCTCCGCCTTCGTAGCAGGACCATGTTAGGTGGTATGGTACGCCGAGTCGTAGGCCTTCTTTTACGACGTCTGCTTTGTTATGGTTGATAAATGGTGCTTCTAAGGAGCATTCTTTGCCGGATCCTTCGAAGATAGCATCACCCATGGATTTATAGAATTGTTCTGTACAGTCTGGGTATGCGTTACCAGCCGCATCATCGCTATGGGCACCATAGTAGATATAGCCACAGTCTAGAGATAAGGCTAAGGAAGCCGCCGCAGATAGGAATAGACCATTTCTAAATGGCACATAGGTACTAACCGTACCTTCTCCTTCTGTTTCTTGTTGTTCCTTGTATGAACCTTGAGGTATTGCCTCTGTGGATTGGGTCAATAAAGAGCAATTGCTGAAGGCAAACAATTTAGTGACATCCATCGTTTTACCTTCAATTCCATAATAAGCGAGAATAGATGCAGCAGCCTCTAGTTCTTTACTATGTTTTTGACCATATTGAATGGATAACGGCACTACATTGTCTTTGCCAAATCTTTCAATAGCTAGCGCTAAACATGTAGTACTATCTACACCACCGCTGAATAAGACAACAGCCTTTTGTTTTTGTGCCATAAGGTCTCCTTTCACCTATTACAACAGCCCCATCCTAAGATGAGGCTGTAGATTATACTTTCAATATATTATAAATCGATATCTAATTCTACTGGGCAGTGATCAGAGCCAAAGATTTGTTGGTGAATTTTAGCTTCTTGAATTTTGTCGTCAAGACGTTTAGAGGTGATGAAATAGTCAATTCTCCATCCCGTATTTCGTTCACGAGCCTTGCCCATGTAGGACCACCAGCTATATTCCTCAATTGCATCTGGATAGAGGTGACGGAATGTATCTGTAAAACCAGCACCTAACAGTTCGGTCATTTTTGCACGTTCTTCGTCGGAGAACCCTGCATTTTTACGATTTGTCTTAGGATTTTTAAGGTCGATTTCTTGGTGAGCCACGTTAAGGTCACCACAAAGAATAGCTGGTTTTTTCTTATCTAATTCAAGCAAATAGTTGCGGAATGCATCTTCCCAAGTCATGCGGTACTCAAGACGAGCCAATTCACGTTGGCTATTTGGCGTATAGCAGCATACTAAATAGAAATTGTCATATTCAGCAGTAATAACACGGCCCTCTTGATCATGTTCTTCAATGCCAATACCATTAGTTACGGATAACGGTTTAATGCGTGTGAATACAGCCGTACCACTATAGCCTTTTTTCACAGCACTATTCCAATATTGCTCATAACCTGGCAATTCCAAAGAAATTTGATCAGGTTGCAATTTTGTTTCTTGTAAACAGAAAATATCTGCATCCAGTTCGTTAAAGGATTCCATAAATCCTTTTGTTACAGCGGCACGAAGGCCGTTTACATTCCAAGAAATTAATTTCAATGCTTACTCCTTATTCTAATAGTTCTTTTACATACCAATATAGTTTGTGAAAGCCTCTATTTCAACATTTTCCTTATATTTCAACATTTTCCTTATATTTCAAAAATATTCTTATTTATACTAGCAATTATAGTATGTTATACAGTTTAGCCAGAAAATTGTACATTACTATTGTTTGTGTTTCTTTGCATGTCTTGCTTCCGCACGAGCCTTTCGAGCGTTTTCGTTTGCTTTAAGATCACTTTCACGTTTTTCACGGAAATAATTAGCTATGGAAGATAAAACAAGAATTACCAACACCGTAACATTAAACATGCCAGGCCCGAAGGTATAGATGTGATAACACAAATAACCAAACGCAACAAGGGTTAGTAGATGTTTTAAAATTTTCATTTGCCCTCCTGTATTATCGTAATGTTTCTACACCAGTCTTAAGTGGGAAACCGTCATAGGTTACCCAATCACTAGAGCTACCAACATATAAAGCCGATTCAAGCCCTACTTCGCTCATAGTTAACATCGCATTACAAGCGGTTACCCCTGAGCCACAGTAAGTCACAACAGGTCTATTTTGGTAGATTTCATTATAGTACTCGGCTTCTAAATCTTTTACAGACTTAGGACCATCTACGGTATAACCACTTTCATAAAAATGATTAACAGCACCAGGAATGTGACCAGTCATGCCATCCATCGTATCTACTTGAGACCCATCGTAGCGGAACGGCGCACGGGCATCAATGATAACATGGTCACCCGTTTCACTAGCCTTGAGAACCTCATCACGACTCATAACCATGTGAGTTTGCAATTCATAATTAAAAACTGTTGGTTCTGTAGGCAACGGAGTAGGATCTTTAGTAAGAACATGACCTTCTTTAACCCAACGTTCAATACCGCCCGACAATACGCGCACATCAGATAACCCCATATAGCGCAAAGTCCACCACAGGCGGCCCGCCAAAAAGAGCCAAGAATCATATACAACGATCTTGGAATTGCGAATGATCCCGTAAGACTCAAATGTATGAGCCAACTGCTCCATATCTGGTAATGGATGACGACCGCCATGCTCACCTACAGGGCCTGTTAAATCCTTATCTAAATCTACAGGAAAAGCCCCCTTAATATGACCTTGTTTATAATCTTGATAGCCTCGAGCATCTAAGATGATAACCTCATCGAGACAAGCTAATAATTCTTTAGGAGTGATGAAATTTGACATATGAACTCCTTTCTTTTTATTATATCGAAAAATACAAATTTGATAATATTATTATATAACGTTTCATATTTTAGAAACAACATATAAAACTCTAATATGTAAAGTATTAACTTCAAAAAGGTGGTACTTGATTTTAGTAAAACAACCAAAATCAAGTACCACCTTTACTTTATATAACTTCTAAAACAAACAATCATAAGTAAATTTATTGTCTTTATTTTTCAAATTCCATTGTGATAATGCTATAATCCTACCTACACTATTTAGGGATAAATGACTTAAAGGATGGTTATTCCATATTATCGCCATTTCTTTTAATTGAGGGTTTCCAGCAACATAGCTATCATAATCATTATTATCATTATTCAATTTTATATTATTGGTTTCTATAGTAGTTCCAAAGAAACCAGAAAAAGCTGTAATCCCTACGCCATAACTAAAAACACATCCGGTATACAACAAATGCGCTATATCCATATTGGTAATATTTAATAGTTTTAAATCATTAATCACTTCTTCATAATAACTTATAACTCTTTCTAAATCACCATTTTTTGGTCTCATAAAAGTCATCTCTAATAATATTCTTAATGCTTCTATTTGATTTGATGTTATCAATCCGAGTTTATCTATAGCCTCTGATAATAATATTTGTTTCAACTCATTATCTTGAGTATTTAATTTTTCTTGTAATAACTCTATTAAATATTCCTGATTAAGTTCACCATTTAAGACATATGCTCGTTGCGCTAGATAAATTGCATTCTGCATTGAGGGGCTTTTTAGATTCTTAATATGTAATGAACTATTTATATTGATAACTTGTAAAAATAATGTAATAAATTCATCAATTCTAGCATTTACAATTTGTGATGCTTCATCTCTTAATTTAATAAAATTATCCGCCATTAGTTCTCTGCAGAGGGCTTTTATTGCATCTTCGGATGCTCCCACTTGAATTATAGAATTTTGGAAATTATAAGTCTCTGCTGCAGAAGTGCTAGCTATTCTGTTTGACTTATCAATATAGGTTCCATCATTAAATTGAGTATTATTAGATTTTTCTCCGGCTATTATTTTTTGACTTTTATCATTACTATTATCTTTTTTATACTTATAATACGTCCATCCAAAAAATACTATTATAATAACTACTAACAAAATGATAGACGGAATTCCATATTTATCTTGTATATCAAACAGTAATCTAGAGATGATATCCATATCACTATGCTCCTAAACTATTTTTTGAAGCTCATCACCAATACGTTTTACGATGCCAGTCACAAGCGCATTACCCATGAAGAACATACGCATGCGATCAGAAACTTCTACAACTTCACCTTTTGTATTACGTTTATAACGTGTCCAGTCATCAGGAAAATCTTGTAACCGTTCAGCTTCGATTGGGGTAATAAGTCGATATTTACCATCAATTTTCAAAAGATGTGTAGATCGATTAACACTACCTTCAGAGGTAAGCATTGTGCGACCTGGTAGTTCAAGGGAGTCATATTCACTCATACCACCTTCAGAGAAGGTATAAGTATGTCCATTTGCTGCAGTCCGTGTAATTTTCTTCGGACCACGAAGATATTTAAACTTCTCTAATTTTTCACCATCAATATAATACTCTTCCGGCACCAGTTCAGGTGAAACCACAATATCTTTCATAGGTATTGGTTCTTCATCACCTTTAGGTTCAGTTTCAATCGTATAATAGTACCCATTAGTCATAAGACCAGAGTTCCACATTTTACCATCAGAGAAGTTAGCAGATACTTCTGCAATATCTTCATCAAGCTTATTAGCATTAATACGTTTTTTTACAGCTTCATTCTTAACTGGAAATTGACGGCCAAAGAGACCATCTTCAAAAATATATGGTGCATAACAATCTAAACGAGCATTTAAGTTCGCATCATTAGACAATGTAGCTTCATATTTAGTATGTAATCGTTCTCCCCACTTTGTATCATTTCTAAATACAAAGAAGAATACACGACGTCGACGTTGAGCACGACCATAATCAGCAGCATTGATAACACGCCACTCAACAGAATAGCCTAATTGGTTAAAAGCGGCTAACATAATTGCAAAATCACGGCCACGTTGGTTAGACGGAGCTTTCAACAAGCGGTCAACATTTTCTAACACTAAATACTTAGGTTTAATGACCTCTGTAGCACGGATAATTTCCCAGAATAGAACCCCTTTTTTCCCTTCGATACCAAGTTCATTCTTCTTACTACGTGCAACCGAATAATCTTGGCAAGGAAAGCCTCCAACAATCATATCTACTCCATTAGCTTTCATTTCCTCAAACTTTTCATTAGGAATTAAAGCTACATCGGTTGGGATATGTTCTATATCGGGAAATCTATATAAACCTACTTCATAGGCATCTTGAGTCTTACGAGATGGCTCATATTGGTTTGAATATAGCGTTTGAAAAACCTCTTTAGAGGAATTTTCTAAACCTACTATAAATCCACCTACACCATCAAACATGGAGAATATTTTCATCACTTTACCCCTTAATTTATCACCTTCATAGATCATTATTATAGCAGAAATTCTAAAAAAGATCAAGATCAATTATTGAATTAGCCAAACCTAGAAAGGGTTATTTCAGACAATTGTAAACTGATATCATTTCCAAGATTGTTAATGATGATATCCCGTAGTTCTGTGTAGTCCAACTCATCTATATTCGATATAAGATAATTATATATATATTCTGATAATGTATTAGCCTTTATTATAACAATTGCTTCGCCCTTTATATCATATTTAACACTAGGCACATATCTCGGTGTAACTACAATTGTGTATTGCGCATTAATAAGAGCTCTATGTCGATGTAACCTACCCGCATTAATATTAGCCAATTTTTTAGAGGTTGATTTAGCTTCAACAGCAAACTTTTCCTTTATATCAAACTGAAGACATTCTATATCTGTATTTCCCGATCCAGATATACGTTTTGCTTCAACATTAGAGAATAAATTAAAGGTAGTTTCTAATACCTCTTCAAATAATTCCGCTGTTTCATTATTAGGATTTAAAGAGTATGCTTCTATATATTTTGGTAATGATAATATCTCAGCTTCAATATTATCTTTTCCTATTCCTAACTCTTCCAATAATTCATTAGGATAAAATGAATATATCTCTTTTACAATATCATCGGATAATCTATTAGTTAAGCTAAAGTCTAGTGGTTCATCAAAAGGGCTATATTCAGATATTAAATTATTAACAAAATCTATTACATCTTTATTCAAACTAAAGTAACCATTATTTGCTTTCCTTTTTGTTGCGAGAGATTTACTATTTGGTTTTTGAGGATGATATAATTCAACAAATTCATCCCCTTTATTATGATCAAAAATATTAATGCTCTCTAGTAAAGATAAAACATAATATTGCCACTCATAAACAGACTTTACGATTTTATATTCTTTATTCTTCAATCTAGAAAACTTAGAAGAAAAGGACTCTTTCCTCGATTCTAACAACGTTGATACTAATACTTCATACGAATCTTCATTAATTGATTGTATATTAATAAGAAATTCATAAACCTCATAATTATATAGTTTATGATTCAATCTCTTATCCAGTAATAATTTAAAAATTAGCCTAAAAGGATAGAGTTTCAATGCATAACTAGTTCTACTCCCAGGATGTGGAAATTGAATTCCAACGAGCATTGTTATAAATATTTTTGTCAGATAATTTGTATTGGATAAATTAGATAAAAATAAATTTCCTAATGGACTAAAAATAAACTTATCGACACCTTCGATTCTATCTGAGTATCCAAACATATAAAATCTTAACCCATCAATTTTATGATTAATTGCATCAGTAGGTTTTTCACGTTTAGATTTTCTAGGATTATACAGATTTGTTTTACTAAAATCTATATACATTTGTTGTTTATCAGTGACAGATACATTAGAATTATGCTGCTTCAAATAAAGAGCTACATCAACTAATAATCCAATACTATTTGTATGTTTCTTAAACACCCAATGAGTTGTTGGGTCTTTTAGAAAATTAATATTTTCCATAATCTATCTCATTTATAATTTTAAACAATAATTTAGGAGGAATTGCCTCTCCTATAACAGTTCTAATAAAATTATCTGTTATGCCTTCAGGAAAAATGATATTTTCACTAATAGAAGAAACTATAAATGTTTCCAACAAAGAAAGTACTCTAGGATCAGAATACGTTCCATCTTTAAGTAATCGTCCCGGATGGATATTATTATGAGAACTTACACTGCCACTATATGTAGTTCGTGCAGGTGCCGGCTTATCCCAAACCATTCTTTTGTAGGTATTGTGAAATCCTTTAATTCTCTCACCATTCTTTTTTTTAGGATAAAAAATAGGATTATTTAATGCACTCTCACCAGGCTTTGTATGCCGTAAAGATTCTGTTATCTCTAATCTATTAATCTTTGCATAGTGCCATTTAATATCTGAATACTCACCTGGTTCCAAAGATGGTAAGTGACCAATTGCTTGAGATAATGGAATTTCTGGCTCTGTTTTAGGCCACGGCCACGACAAATAAGGCTTATACATCTTAATTATTGCACGAGGTCGGGATTGACAAATCCCATAATCTTTAGCATTAATAACATCCCCTTCTACTATATAATCAGTTCCATATTTTTTCTTCAATATATCGATCAAAAGACTCATAGATTCTTCATATGGAAAATACATTTCTAGAAATCGAGGCACATTTTCTATCAAGATATAGTCTAAATCTAAATTATCAATAAAATAAAAAATCTCCATAACTAAAAAATTACGTCGATCACGAACAAATGAATCTTGTACTTTATTTTTTCCAACAGAACTAATACCTTGACAAGGTGGTGTTGCCAATAAAAACTTTACGTTCTTTTCTTTAGAATATGTAAGAATCTCTGACTTTAACTCATCCGAAGTAATATCACCTTTAAACATCATAGTTTCAGGATAAAAGTAAGAATACAGGTCTGCCCTTTTATCAATCAACTCATTCGCAGCTACAACATTAATAAATGTATTATGTAGACTAAGCTCACCTATACCAGCACTAGCAAACAAACTAAGAGCATTCAATTTCATAATCAATCTCCTTAACTAGAGCTTCTATTAATAATGGAGGTATACATTCTCCCAACACTTGTCGTACTAACAGCTCACTAGTACTATCTGGAATTATCCAATCATCAGGTAGTCCTGTTAAACGCATTAACTCAAGAATACTAAGAACTCTAGCATCAGAATACAGACCATTATCCATTAGTCGACCAGGATGTACATTTCGTTGAGAACTAATTGCATCATTTCTTATCGTTATTGTAGGTGCAGGCTCATCCCATTTTATACGTCGATAACTAGAATTATATCCTTTTATTCTAGTTCCATCAGATTTTACTGGATAATATTCATTATTATCAAATGCACTACAACCAGTTGGCGTATGTTGCATCCATAGCACTTGATTATCAGTATGTTTTCTCGCAAAATGCCATTTAATACTGGATTTCTCACCTGACTCTAAAGAGGGTAAATCTCCAATAGCTTTCCTAACACTAATTTTCTTTTTCCATTTCTTTGGCCACGGCCAAACTAATCCTTTTTTCTGCAATTTAATTATTGCACGCCGTCTATACTGTGGTGTTCCATAATCCGCAGTATCAAGTACATCATAAGAAATCTCGTATTTATCTGATAACTCTTGATCCAATAAATCTAATATAGACAGCAATTTATTATTAATATATAAATGTAACTTCAATAAAAGTGGGACATTTTCAATAATGATATATTTAGGTTCAACTATACCTATCATTTTAATAACATAAGTAATTAAATAATTTCTGCTATCACTAGCCATTGCATCAATATCTCTATTTTTACCAGCAACACTGATACCTTGACAAGGTGGAGAAGCTAGCATAAATTCTACTTTATTTTGAACAGCAATCTCCCTTATTTCATTAAATACTAATTCATCAGTGATATCACCTATAACCATAGAACAGTCAGGGTATATAGATTTATGCAAATTTGCGCGTTTCTCTATAAGCTCATTTGCTACTACAATATTAATACCATTTCGTTGTAAATAGTATTCGCCTATACCTGCACTTGAAAATAATGACATCCCATTCATACTTTTCATCATTCTGTATTTCCATATAATATAACTTAAAATTTCTAATTATTTAAATAATACCATTCTATCTTATATTATAGAATATAAATAACAAATTTTATGAGTAAGAAATTTCCCTTTATAGAAGCTCATTTATAATTTCTGCTATATACTCTCTATTTAACCAATAGCATTGTTTTGTTATACGTTGTCCATCTGGTAATTCTACTTGATCCTTTCCATCTCTAGCCTTAGGTCGAATATGACAAATCCCATTAAAGCTAGCACCTGGCAAGTTATTTGACACACCATTACGTACAGGAGTAAGTTGAACCCCTTCTTCCAGAATAGCTTTTGTTGTTTTCCAAAGTTCTTTGAGCTCATGCTCAATTACAACCTCTGGCATATTCCACAGCATAATTCCTTTTAAGTAAGGTTCTCTATTTTTATTTTCCTTCTCAGTCTCATCATACTGAAATACTACAAATAGATATTTTGTATACTCAAATTTTTCATAAAGCTGAGAGTCTTCCCATGCATCGTTAAGCCAACGATGAAAGTCTATTTGTTCAAAGGACATGTGTTCCTTTGGAATTCCAGTAGGCTCAAGCCGTATCGTTTTAAACTTAATATTTGCTTTACTAAACTCTCTAAGTGATTCTAACTTGGTCCCTTTTACACCCAAAACCGCACTAATAAGATTGGCATTAAAAGCCTTATTTTTAGTTACTGGAATATCTACGAGTTTTGCAATTTCAGATACTCGTTTACCAATATATGGAGCGAATCGTTCTTGTAATAATTGTAATGTAGTCTTACTTTTAAGTTCATCAACATTAAATAGTGATGGTATTAATTGTCTATCAATAACACGGCGAGCAAAGGCAGACATGTAAGAACTTTTAAGAGAAAATGCACGTTGTTTAGCTGGTATATTAGAAAATGGTTGTTTTCTTATGGACTTAGCATTAGCCCCTTTAGTACAGGCAGCCAAATACATCGTATCTCCCTCCGAAATATTATGGGCCTCACCAGCTTTAATCTTATCTATAATAGTTTGCCAATCCTGTTTTATAATTTCTAAATCCACAGGATCAAAATTATGTAAAACCGACTTTATGATAGGAAAATCCTTTTTATCTATTTCATCTTTATATAAGTAGAAAATAATTAGTAACTTCTTATTTTTTTGCCAAAATGATGATTCTTCAAAAGAGTCTTTATAATCCTCTTCATAGTTAATAATATTTAAAACTAACCGTTCTTTTGCAGAGAAGTCATTCTTTTTATTTTCTTTTATAGCAGTAACTTTTAGCTCCAAACCTAAATCAACAAAGTCTGCTTCTGCTCTGCTATTAACAGCCATTTTAAATAAGCCTTCTTCTAAAACCTGACCAATACCGCCCTTGTTTCCCCTACTATCCAGGCGATTATTTATATCAAACTCACCAACCGTTTTACCCTCTGCAGATTCAGCTATATCTAATACTTCTTCAATGGAGTTATAAACCTTATCCGTGCTCATTAGAATCCCCTCCAATCATATATATGTAAATTATATCAAAGGTATTAAGAAATATACTAATTTAACTTTTACAGAGTATATTAATCTATAAATAGCGAATTATAAATATTAATATATGTTCACATCGAATAATTTCATCTATTCCTTATGATTCTCCGCTCTATACGTCTTTTTTGGGACCTAAGTTTATGATATAATATAACTAATTACTCTTAGGGGCGTAGTCCGCCCAAATGGATCCAAAAAGAGTTAGTGTGTTTTCAAGGAGCGTGCGCAGTTGAAAAAGGGGTACATCAAGTTAATAGCAGCCGTTATACTTGGCATCGCTATTATCGGTGGTGGGATCTACGGGGTGTATACACTCTTGTCATCCAATACAACGACAATTTTATATCGATCAACCGTTGACGACAAGATCAACGCTATCCGACCTTATATCGTCGCATTAGACTCATATAACGCGTACAGTGTAGCCTATGCAAATCAATTACAACCAACTCTTGAAGAGTTACGTAATGGGTCCCATAACACGACGATTACATTACCTAAATACAAAGATCTTAAAACAGCATTAGAGGCTGCAAAGCAAGATAGCCCTACTCCATACGAAGATGTAAATCAATCAACTAATGATGTATTAGCAGTGCTAGATCAATTGATTCCTGTTGCGGATCAATTGCAAGCCTACTATGTAGAACGTCGTTTTGAAAAAGATAATTTCAAAGGTAGCGATGAGTTAGCAGCACAGTATGTACCTCTAGCTGAACAATTCTACGCTACATACAACGCTTTAGATTTAGCCTTAGATAATCGTAATAATGAGCTCTATACAGAACGCATGACTGAATATCAAGGTGAAAAACGTGAAAATGCAGTTAACTTCATCGAGTTAAATCTCATGACTGCCCAAACAATCGACCTTATCGATCCAGATGGAAATACGGATACCCAAAAGGTTGAAGCAAACTTGCAACAAATCACGCAACGCATCAACAAATTACAACCTGGTACAACATCAGAAACGCAAAACGCAGTTCGCGAGTATCAAGATTCTGTAAAAGAATTTGTCGCAGAGGCTCGCAACTATATCATCATCAATTCTTCCTACGGCGAAGCATATACACAACTTTTTATAAAATATAATAAAATGGTTGGTAAAGCAAATGTCGTAAATATGGCAGAACTTGATGCAACAGAGCAAAAGAAAAAATAAGGAACCTACAAAAATAGGACTAGCTCAAAGCTAGTCCTATTTTTATTATTTACGCTTTAAATCTTTCGTAATGATATAGTATTCAGATGGAGATATCTTAATACCATCAATATGGTTATTCCCTACAATGTTGATTTTAGGATATCCAAGGAAAAGTGCTACGGAGTCATCAAGCATCAATTGTTGTGCATTGATCACCGCATTACGACGCACCAGTGGATCGTTAGCGCTTTCACCAAGAGCTAACAATTCATCGAAACGTGGATTAGAGAATCCAGAGCCGTTTGTATCACTACCTGTCCCCCAGTATTGTTTCAAGAACCATACAGGTTGGCCAGTATTAGCAGTAACTACACTAGAGATGAGCATATCGTAATCTCCAGATTGCGCCAATGTATCAATCACAGCATAGTCTACGATTTTAATTTGTAAATCTACACCAATTTTTTTGTAGTCCGCTTGTAATGCCTCTGCATATAATGGCAATTCAGGCCGAGATGTATAGGCATAGAAATCAAGTACTAGGTTTTCACCATCTTTATCTACAATACCATCACCATTTGTATCAATATAACCTTCACGTTTAAGTAATTCTTTAGCACGTTCAACATTATATTTATTAGGATCCCGCAATTGATTGAATCCATAATCAATGGACGGTGGCAATGGAGCCTTGCCGGCAATAAAGGTATCCTTCATAAGGTTCTTTGCATAGGACTCACGATTCGCTCCGGCAATGAGGGCCGCTCGAAGATTAGCATTCTTAAGCTTGCCTTTTTGGCTCATCCGAACGAATACATCACGTAAAGATGATACTTCATAAATAGTAAATTTCTTATCGTTTTGGAAGATACCATATTCGCCAGGTCCAATGCTAACGGCCATATCTACATCACCCGCTTGCAATGCCATAGCTCGTGTATTGGCATCGTTAATAGATGGAATTTCAACCTTACCGAAGCCTGGCTTGCCATCCCAGTAGTTATCATTCCGTGCTAGCTCAGCACGCTCTTTTGTAAATGATGTCACTACATAAGGACCAGTACCAATAGGACCTTCCTTTGCAATATCACGACCATTTGCCTCAGCAGTTACATCCATAATCAAGAATAATGGATCTCCCAACAAGTTTGGCAAATTATAGTAAGGCTTATCGGTCTTAATTGTGAGCTCTTGACCATTAGCCGTCATTTCAGTGTAATTAAAGAATGATTTTGCCCGTTTACTCTTCCCGAAGGTTCGTTCCAAAGACGCCTTTACGGCCTCAGCAGTAAGAGCATTACCGTTAGAGAACTTAACCTTATCGTTGATGGTGAAAGTCCAAGTCAGCTTATCATCACTTTGTTTCCAAGAAGATGCTAACCAGGGTTTAGCATTCATGTGATCATCAAATTTTATTAGTGTTTCCCCAACACCATATCGTACAACGGCCCAGCTAAAATAGTTTTCTGTTGGTTCTAATGTACCTGCAAAGCTAATAGCTCCTACCTTTAATACATCATTAGATGAATCGGATGATTGATTCATACAGCCTACAGTACCAAGAACCGTAACACCCAGCATCATACCAATCAGTAACGCCTTACGCAATCCTTTCATTCACACACCTAACCTTTCTCTATATGTATATGTATATCACTTCATATGAGCATATTTTAAATATACCCATAGGGGTATATTGCTTAGTCAACTATACTATATATCTAGTGTTAACACAATCATTTTCGAGAAAATTTTCGATATATTTATGTAGAAGAAAAAATTATCCGCATAATAAATAATAGATAATATAAAAATAGCAGTTAACCAAATGGCTAACTGCTATTTTATATAATCAAAATTTACGCTTTCCCAGCTTCTTCTAAGGTAAGTGGCTTATGATCTTTACCAATTTCAAAGATAGAGCTCAATAGAACCTTTGTATAAGGATGTTTTGCATCTGCTAAATGGAATGCGTCTAGCTCTTCAACGATAGCGCCTTTGTACATTACGACCACCTTATGACACATCGTGCGAATGAACGCAATATCATGAGCAATGAATAGGTATGTTAAGTTTTTCTTTTTTTGTAAACGCGCTAGTAAATAGGCGATGGAGTCTTGTACAGACACGTCTAGAGCACTAGTTGCCTCATCTAGAACAAGAATTTCTGGTTCAAGTACAATGGCACGAGCAATAGCTACACGTTGACGTTGACCACCAGACATTTCATGAGGATAACGATGCATAAACTCGCGAGGTAGGTCTACCATTTCAAGATAGTCACCAGCGATTTGTTCTTCTTTTCCTTTTTCAAGAAGCCCAAAATTGTATAACGGTTCAAGGATAATATCCTTTACCTTCATACGCGGATTGAAGGCTGCAGATGGATCTTGGAATACCATTTGAATTTTCTTGCGGTATTCTTTCGTTTGCTCAGAGTTCATATGTTGAATCTCTACACCATCTACATAAATCTCGCCTTCCGTAATAGGCAGCATCTTCATAATCATACGAACCAAAGTCGTTTTACCAGAGCCAGATTCCCCTACAATCCCAAGGGACTCGCCTTTTTCTAAGGTGATATTAATACTCTTACACGCTTCGAGCTCACCACCAGTAGGAAGTGGGAATCGTTTACATACATTTTTTAATTCTACAGCGTAGTTAGTCAATGTAACGACCTCCTTCCAATGTTGGTACAGCATCTTTTAATTGCTTCGTATATTCGTTAGATGGGTTTTCCAAAATATCTTGCGGTGTGCCAGCATCAACAACACGACCCTTTTTCATAACAATAATATAGTCGGACATATAGGCCGCTACACCAAGGTTATGCGTAACCATTACGATAGCAGAATTATGCTCTTTAGCAAGTTCTAGCATTTGCATAACAACTTGTGATTGTGTTGTTACATCTAAAGCAGATGTAGGTTCATCACCAATTAATAACGCAGGATCCATCGCTAATGCCATAGCAATGCCCACACGCTGGCGTTGACCACCAGATAATTCATGAGGATAACGGCGCAATATATCTGCCCCATTAGGAAGAGACACAGATTCTAATAACTCAATTGCTCGTCGATCACATTCATCATTGGTAATTTCTATATGAGATTTGAATAATTCTCTAAACTGTTTACCAATGCGAACTATTGGGTCTAAAGCACTACCACTATCTTGGAAAATCATGGCCATGTCTTTACCACGTATAGCTCTCCATTCAGACTTAGATAGGGTGCGAAGGTCTTGACCATTAAAGAGCATTGTACCATCTGTGACCTCACCACCTATAGGCAATAAACCCATGAGGGCCCGGATCACGGTAGTTTTACCGGATCCAGATTCCCCTACAATGGTCAATACCTTACCGCGTTCCAAGGTAAAGTTTACATCCATAACAGCAGGCACACCTTGGTACGCGATGTTAAGGTTCTCTACAGTTAGTATGTTTTCTGCCATTATAGCTCCTTATTATTTTGTAATTTTATTAGTAATCCAGTAGTAGTCACTTGGGTACATGACAGCACCTTTCAAGTAAGAACCAGTAACGATATTAGTTTTAGGGTAACCTAAGAACAATGCAGCACCATCATTCATCAATAATTGTTGAATTTGAATTGCATAGTCACGACGTTTTGCAGGATCAAATTCAGTTTCAGCAGCATCTAACAATTGGTCAACTTGTGGATTGGAGTAACCAGAACCGTTTTGAGGGTTGGAACCATCCACATTAGTATGCCAGTAGTTAGCTAAGAACCAGATTGGATCGCCTGTATTAGCAGTTACGATGTTGGAGATAAGCATATCATAGTCGCCATCTTGACCCATTTTATCAATCAAGTTATAGTCAACTGTTTTGATTTTCATGTCGATACCCACTTTTTTAAGGTCTGCTTGAACAGCTTCTGCATAAAGTGGTAATTCTGCACGAGAATTATATACTACGAAGTCAAATGTTAATGGTTTGCCATCTTTATCAAGGATGCCGTCCCCATCAGTATCTTTCCAACCATCTTCTGCTAATAATTGTTTAGAACGTTCAGGGTTATACGCATTAGGATCTTTCAAATCTTTGAAGCCATAGTCCATGGATGGTGGAATTGGTGCGGAACCAGGAATGAATGTACCTTTTAACAATACATCAGCATAGTTTTTACGGTCTGTTGCGGAAATAACTGCAGCACGTACTTTGTCATCACCAAGAACACCTTTTTGGTTGATACGAGCCAATACTACGCGAAGAGATGCGATTTCATCAACCTTGAACTTATCGTTATTTTGGAATAAGCCCATTTCACCAGCACCGATGTTAACCGCCATATCTACGTCACCAGATTGCAAGCTCATAGCACGCGTATTAGGATCGTCGATGGAAGGAATTTCTACAGTTTTAAATGGTACTGTACCATCCCAATAGTTTTCGTTAGCAGCCATCTCAGCACGATCTTTTGTGAAAGATTTAACTACGTATGGACCTGTACCGATAGGACCTTCCTTGGCAAAGTTACGGCCATCTTTTTCAGATTGAACGTCAACGATTAGGAACAACGGATCCGCTAAAAGGCCAGGCATATTAGGATATTCTTTTGTTGTATGAATAACTAATTGTTGACCATTAGCTTCCATAGAGTCATATTCGAAAAATGTTTTTGCACGATTGGATTTTTCAAAAGCCCGTTCGATAGATGCTTTAACTGCTGCAGCATCAACTTTTTTACCATTAGAGAATTTCACCTTATCATTGATTGTGAAAGTCCACGTTTTATGGTCTGGGGATACTTCCCATTTAGATGCAATCCATGGTTGAGGTTTCATGTGTTCGTCAAACTTAGCCAATGTTTCGCCTACACCATAGCGCATAACAACCCATGCGAAGAAGTTTTCTGTAGGTTCTAATGTGGATGCGAAGTTAGTTACACCAACTTTTAAAACATCCTTATTAGCAGCACCATTATTATCAGAGCCGCAACCAGCGATGAAGGAACCCATCACTACAATGCTAAGACCTGCTAAGAGGGCTTTTTTCCAAGATTTTTTCATGTAAAATCTCCTTGTTCCATTACATATAAACATAAAACATACACATCATGACCACTACAATCTACAATAGTCATAATGGAAAAACCTTATTACCGCCTATTTATATAACAACTTTCACAACACAACCTATAAATAAGCATCACACATAACTAACCTTGGTTCTTAGGATCCACTACGTCCCGTAAGGAATCAGACCAAAGGTTAAAGATAGCAACTACGATAAGGATGGACATACCAGGGAATGCCATCAGCCATGGACTGGTTTGTAAATATTGACGACCTTCGTTAAGCATAAGGCCCCATTCTGGTGTTGGTGGTTGAGCACCAAATCCAAGGAAGGAAAGACCAGCAACCTCAATCATAATAGCCCCAATATCTAGTGCACCTGTTGTAACAACAAGAGGAAGGATATTGGGAATGATATGACGTCTTAGAATAGTCGTTGTAGAGGCCCCCATCATGACAGCCGCCGTTACATACTCTTCACCGCGAACTTTCAACGTCATAGACCGTACAAGACGAGCATATTTTGCCCAACCAACTACAGATAGCGCTATAATCGTATTCACAATGCTACCACCCAAAATACCAGCAATGGCAATGGCTAATACTACACCCGGGAAGGATAGCATAATGTCCGCAAGACGCATGAGGACCATTTCGATTTTCCCGCCGAAATAACCAGCTACAGCACCGATAATAGTACCAATGCTTACCATGATAACAACGATACTGACACCCATAAACAAGGATAACTGTGTACCATAAATGATGCGAGACAATACATCACGACCAAGCTTATCTGTACCAAACCAATGTTGACTACTTGGCGCTTGTAATGCTTGACTCAGATTTGAGCTAAAAGCATCACCCGGAGCAAGCCATGGTGCAAATATAGCTATGAGAACTACCACAATCATCAAGGCGCTATAGAAAGAGAACAATTTATGTTTTTGAATAAATTCTGCCATTATGCTCTCTCCCTTTTTAATCTAGGGTCTAACAAGATATATGACGCATCAACTAATGCATTAATACACATATATGCTAAGGCAACCCACAACACAAAACCTTCGATCAATGGATAGTCGCGCATGGTAATGGCATATACTGCCATATTCCCAAGGCCAGGCCAGGAGAATACCATTTCAATAACTGCAACACCGCCTAATAACCAACCGATAACAACGCCCAGTATAGTGATAAGTGGTAATACTGCATTAGGCAAAATATGACCGAATAAAATTTTCATCTCACTCACACCACGAGCACGTGCGCCGATAACATAATCCTTTTGCATTTCTTCAAGAATAACGAGACGAACTTGGCGCATGTACTTGGACCCGACTACAACAGCTAATGTAACGGCTGGTAGAATTACACCGATAGGAGTTACACGAGAAGATGCAATAGGAACAAGTCCTAATTTAAGGCCAAAGATATAAATCAGTACAAGGCCTAACCAGAATGATGGCATAGACACGCCTACAAAGGAAGCAACGCGCAACAGATAGTCGATCCATTTGTTTCGATTTAAGGCGCTTATAATCCCTGCCGGCAATGCATAGAGCAATGTAAATACTAATGCTGTACCTGCTAGCATAACTGTCCCTGGCAAAGCCTCCAACATACGATCTACAACAGGCTTTTTAGCAGAGTAACTCATCCCTAAGTCACCTTGTGCAGCATTCACAACCCAGTTTGCATATTGCACTATAAACGGTTTATCTAACCCAAGCTGAGCTCGAGTTTCATCGATAAGCTCCTGAGATACAATTGTATCTGCCGTTTCTAGTAACATCGTTACTGGATCGCCTGGTGCTAAATAAGTGAGACAAAATGTTAAAAAAGTAATGCCAAACAGTGTAACAATGAATTGACCTAGCTGTTTAGCAAAGCGTTTGCCCATAGGCGCCTCCTCCTATACTCTCTAAATACTACAATAATCTAAATGAACAACTAATATGCTTATTTCTCCCGATATAGCAGAGGTGCATATAGGAAAACGACAAAAAAGGTTAGTCCACCTGACTAACCTAAATTAAGTATAGTATGTACAATACCATACATTTAGAGCAGGCTTTCTGACTCATGATTCATCGCAATATTTCGGCCTTCCCAGTTTCCCAGTGACCCTATAATGAAACCTTGCTCCTCATTACAGCTATTTGCATAGTATGGGATTTACACCCATTTTCCTCTTTTACGCTCGGTAATACCGACACTCATTAGTTTATTCATTTTTATCGATTATAAATATACTATATTAATAATATGTTTACAATACATATACCCCTTAGGGGTATTGTTATATTTAGTAAAATCAATATAATTTTTATACTAATAAAAATTATCGATTACTGAACAAGTCTCTATTTATGTATAAACCCATACAAATCACTTTATATATATGATTTTTTCCGTATTAACTGTATCCAACTGTATATATATTAATTATTATTATAATGGTAATTTTCTCATGAATTTTTTTTATACATACCGAAAAAACTCTTAATCACTTTAGCAACTATCAATTATTTATAATTAATAAAATCATAATTAATAAGTCTGATTAATATACCAAAAAGAGGCTGTTACTAAGTAACAACCTCTTATAAGACGAGAGTTATTTAATTAATCGATACTTTGTTGTAAGCGGTGCGCTTTGCGTGTAGCCCACGCTTTACGCAAAACATAGATCACAAGACCAATGCTTACTGCCACGGCACTACCAACCATAGCATCAAAGCCACATGCGTAAATAGCATATAAGCAGTAGATAACGCCAGCACCAAATACGTAGTTAAAGCGTTTAATGCGGCTTTCAGCTACGCCAGCCATACGCATCATTGTAGGTACTGCTAAGATGCACAATACATATGGTACTACGTTAGTTACAACCGCCAAGTTTACCAATACTTCAAATTGCTCACGCAAAGAATCACTTGCAGTGAACAATGTAAGTAATGTTTCAACAGCGAGTAGAATGAATACGCCACGAACAGGAGCATCATTACTATTTACACGAGCGAATACTTTAGGGAAGTAACCATGTTCCGCTGCGCTTTTAAATACGCGAGACAATGTGAATTGCCAGCAAAGTAAAGCGCCAAAGCAAGAAATAACCATTGCAGCCATCACGATGTTTGCAATTGTATCATTGAACATGTATACGAATGTCAAACCAAATGGTGCATTAGAATTTAACAAGTCGATGTTAGGCACGATACCGGCCATAACATTTGTGGACAAGATGTAAACCACTGCCACTGCTAATGTACCTGCCACAGTTGCGATAGGTACGTTTTTCTTTGGATTCTCAACAGCATCAGCATTAGCCGCTGCGGACTCAAATCCTAGGAAGCCCCACAAAGTGAGGGAAATGGATTGTTTTACTGCATCGTAAAACGGAAGATCATTTGGGTTCCAAGCCGCCCAATAGATAGACGGGTCAAACCAATACCAGCCGATTGTACCAATTAATAAAACCGGCACAATAGAGCCCCAAATAGTCATGTTGCTGAGTCGACCTGTGAAGCGATTACCACGGAAGTTCAAAATCGCTGCAAACCACAAAAGCACAATTGTTACTTGGCTTGTTTGTGTTGCATTGAGGTCAACACCAAAGAAAGCTGCGCCATAACCTACGGCAGATACCGCGATGGCGATATTAGCAATGATGAGAGATATGCTGTAAGCATAGCTCGCCATAAAATGTCCAGTTTTACCGAAGCGGTGTTCTGCATAACCGCCCATGCCCCCCTTAATCTGGGAGAACATACCCGCTTGAGCAAAAATATACGCTAACAAAAGCGCACCCACAGCTGTTACGAGCCAAGATAAAACTGAAATAGTACCAACTTGAGCCAAATTAGTTGGTAACATAATGATTCCAGCTCCTAGCATATTGGCTGCTACCATTGTGGTTAGCTGGAATACAGACATTTTTTTAGCGGTGGTTTTCATGTATCAATCCCCTTTCAAAAGGTGAATTTTTTCTCGTCCATAATTCACTTAAATATAATATACCGCTAAGTAAATTCAGTTCGTGCTGTGATGGGCTTGAATGTGAATTTACCGTTGTTATTCTTATTACGAATTAAATAATAACACCTATGAACTCAAAATGAAAGTACTTTATTGGCGGACAAGCCATATTACACGAATTGAATAAATCATAGTTAATTTATCATCTAAAACGAACAGAACTCATTTTAACAATGACAGAGTATATTTTTACCCCATTTTATTCTGTGTATATATGTGATTTTTACTATCTATCATGGTTATGGTGTCGTAGTACAAGACTATTGTTTTCGCACAGTCCACTGTACGCGTACATAAATTTACACTATTTTAATAGTAATTTATCAATTAGAATGACTCTTTTTCTAGGTATCATCTATCATATAAATAAAAAATCGATATACACATAAGCTTAAAGGTTAATATAAAGCGCTTTACCATAAGACTTATATGTATATCGATCTTAAAATTTTAATATCACAAGTAACTGTTACTCTGAATGTTACTCTTGTACAGGATGTGGCCCTAAATCAAAATATTAGGCTTACTAAAGCAGCTATGCTTGCACAGATTCAACAATTGCTTTCCACTGAGCAATTTGTTTTTCTTCTCCGGCGATAACAGCTTTACCATTGTTCCGTTGTCTTTCCACACATTCTGGAGCAGTACCAGAATAGTTATTACGACCAGCTATGCAAGCTTCGATGGAAATGGCATCAAGGATATCTGCATCAAAATGATCGGATATAGCTTTAAAATCCTCAACAGATAAATCAAGCAATACGCAACCTTTTTCAATGCAATGATGTACAGCATTACCTACGATTTCATGAGCTTCACGGAATGGAACGCCTTTTTTCGCAAGGTAATCGGCCATATCTGTAGCATTAGAGAAGTCATCATCGAGGACTGCTTTCATATGCGCCCCATTGACCTTCATACCACGGACCATCGCCGTATTAATGGACAATGCAAAGTGTACTGTATCGATAGCATCAAAAATGCCCTCTTTATCCTCTTGCATATCTTTATTATATGTAAGTGGCAAGCCTTTTAATGTAGTTAATAAACCTAACAAGTGGCCATAGGTACGACCTGTTTTACCACGAACAAGTTCACATACGTCAGGATTTTTCTTTTGTGGCATAATGCTAGAGCCTGTGCAGTGAGCATCATCAAGTTCAATAAAATTAAACTCATTGGTAGACCACAAAATCAATTCTTCGCTAAGACGGCTCAAATGCATCATCACAAGAGATGCAAAGGACAAGAATTCAACCACATAGTCACGGTCGGATACGGCATCCATACTATTTTCGTAAATACGAGAGAAGCCTAACAGTTTTTGTGTATAGGTTTGGTCAATACCATATGTAGAACCTGCTAAGGCCCCTGCACCAAGTGGCATGATGTCTGCGTGTTTAAAGACCATCAACAAACGATCAAAGTCGCGTTCTAGCATAGAGAAGTATGCCATCATATGATGACCGAACAATACAGGTTGAGCCCGTTGTAAATGCGTATAGCCAGGCATGATAACATCGCTGTATTTTTCAGCCGTTTCAATGAGGGCTTTTTGCATATCTACGATGAGCTCGCCCATTTCTACTACGGCTTTACGCACGTACATATGTAAATCTACTGCACATTGGTCATTACGGCTACGACCTGTATGTAAACGACCACCTGCTTCGCCAATATCATCGGTTAAGCGCTTTTCAATATTCATATGAATATCTTCAAGAGCCACGGAGAATGGGAACTCACCTTTATAGATTTGGTCTTTAATCTTTGTTAAGCCCTCAACAATAGCATCCCGATCTGCGTCGGAGATAATATTTTGTTTTGCTAGCATAGTCGCATGTGCTTTACTGCCTGCAATATCTTCGGCGTACATCCGCGCATCAAAAGCGATAGAGGATGTAAAATCCTCTACCGCTTTATCAGTGCCTTTTGTGAAACGCCCGCCCCACAATTTAGCCATTATTTACCTGCCTTTTCTTTCATTAATGCATTAATTTTAAGAGGTAAACCGAACAAGTTGATGAAACCAGCCGCATCAGCTTGGTTGTATACATCATCTTCTTCGAATGTTACGAAATCTTCGCTGTACAAGGAGTATGGAGAAGTTGCACCAGCAGAGATAATGTTGCCTTTGTACAATTTAAGTTTTACTTCACCAGTTACAGTTTTTTGAGTTTCATCAACGAATGCTTGCAAAGCGTTCATCAATGGTGCGAACCACATGCCATCGTATACAAGTTCAGCGTATTTGTTAGCAATGAGTTCTTTGTAGTGGTATGTAGCTCTGTCGAGGCAGAGGTATTCAAGTTCTCTGTGAGCATACATGATAATGGATCCACCTGGGTTTTCATAAACGCCACGGGATTTCATGCCTACTAATCTATTTTCAACAATATCTACAACGCCTACGCCATAGTGTGCACCGATTTCGTTGAGTTTTTCTAACAATTGTAATGGAGTACCTTCTTGGCCATCTACTGCTACAGGTACGCCATCTTTGAAGGATACAGTTACATAACCAGCTTCATCTGGAGCTTGTTCAGGAGTATGTGTTACTAAGTATACATCATCTTTAGGAGCATTTGCTGGATTTTCAAGATCGCCGCCTTCATGGGACAAATGCCATACGTTTTGGTCCATGGAATATGGATGGGATTTCGTAGCTACAACTGGAATATCATGTTTAGCTGCATATTCCATGCAGTCTGTTCTGGATTTCAAATCCCATTCTCTCCAAGGAGCGATGATTTTCATATTAGGAGCCAATGCTTTGATAGCAAGTTCGAAACGAACTTGGTCATTACCTTTACCAGTCGCACCGTGAGCGATAGCATCAGCGCCTTCTTTTTTAGCAATATCTACAAGGATTTTACCAATTAAAGGTCTAGCGAAGGATGTACCTAATAAATATTTACCCTCATAAACTGCACCAGCTTTTACTGTTGGCCATACATAATCTTTTACGAACTCTTCTTTAGCATCAACGATGTACGCTTTAGAAGCACCAGATTTGATTGCTTTTTTCTCAACTGCATCATAATCCTCAGGTTGACCTAAATCTACGCATACGGCGATAACTTCAGCGCCATAATTTTCTTTTAACCAAGGAATGATAACGGATGTGTCTAAACCACCAGAATATGCGAGTACTACTTTATTTGCTTTACCCATGATAACACCTCATAAAAAACTTACTATGTATTTTAACTCATATAATCAATATTATATCAGATAATTGTGAAAGCACCGTGGCATCTAGCTCAACGGTCATTCCCTCTTTCTGACAAAAAATAGTATACACCTGTATAATTATAAATGCAAGCATTATTTTTATTCAATTTAGTAATATATTTCGGAACGTAACCATCTTCGCAAAAAAATCTCTGTTCGCCAATTAATTATTCATTAGCAAACAGAGATTATAAAATATATTCAATTATTCGTCCACAAGTTCCAAGTCTTGTTGGTATGCATAGTCTGCTTCCGCTTGTGTAATCATGCCTTGGTCTACCATTTGTTCAAGCACCAGTTTTTGTCTAGCCTTAGCCCCTTTATAGTTCGTATAGGGATCTAAATAGGATGGTGCATTAGGTAGTGCTGCAAGGAGTGCACTTTGCCCTAATGTCAATCGGCTTGGGCTCGTTCCAAAGTAGCCATGCGCAGCTTCGTAAATGCCGTAATAATTATGACCATAATATACTGTATTTAAATACATGGTGAGGATTTCTTCTTTCGAGTAGTAATGTTCCATTTCACTAGCAAGGATTGCCTCCTCCACCTTACGGCTCATGATGCGTTTTGATGAAAGGAAGAGATTTTTTACTACTTGTTGTGTAATAGTACTACCCCCCTCTACGGTTTCGCCTGCTATAGTATTGGTATAAAAGGCGCGAATAATACCGAGCACATCAATAGCTCCATGCTTATAGTACCGCTTATCCTCAATGGCGATAAGTGCATTCTTTGTATATTCTGGAATGACATCCCCCTTCACCCAGTGTTCTTTAGAAACACGTTGATTAAGGGCCGCCTCTACCTTTTCTTTAAATGTAAATATTCGTATGATACGATCTGTACGGCTGAGGGTATCTTCACTTTGTTCTATGCGTTTTTCAACAGTTGTGTGAGCCTTACTTTCAAGATCTGTACCTTGAAAGCTATGGTATCCGTCATATATAAACATGGCCAATATGATGACCACCACGAACACCACTAGATTCCGAAGGTAGCGAAACACTTTCATTGCTTTCACCTATTTCATAAAGGACCTTAGTATACATACAGTTATTAACTAACAGTATCTACAACGCCTTATATACATATACTACTATAATGTGTATTAAATGTATTGTATCACATCAATCAAGAAGAAGATATGGATAGACCTTGCTATTATAGCTGTTAGGAAAAGAATTCTAACAATATAAAAGAGAGAATCTTAATATTTATAACCAAGCGTATATCTACATATACAGATTTTATTCATATTAGGTATACTTATAAAGTTGTATTATAAACTTTACATGGAGTATAATAGTAAAGATGATAAAAACATGCCCATTGGAGGAGTATTATGAAACAATGTATGGATTCAGAAAATCTACATCGTCGATTGCGTAAAATCCTTGGTCAAGTGCAAGCTATTGATCGAATGATTGAAGAAGACATTCCATGCGAAGATGTGTTGAGCCAAATTAATGCAGCTAAATCTGCACTACATAAAGTAGGTCAAGTAGTTCTTGAAGGACATATCAACCACTGCGTACGAGATGGTATCGAACACGGTGACGTAGAAAAAACCATTAGCGACTTTACAAAAGCTGTAGAGCGTTTTGCAAACATGGGAAAATAAAGAAGAGGCTAAGAGGCCTCTTCTTTTTTTACAAAAAATAAGGCTCTACTAAATCTCGAAGACCTCACAATAAAGCAAATAAAAATCAAATCTGATTAAAGCATCCATCATATATAACTCAAGAAAAAAGGACTCTACATTCGTAGAGTCCTTTATATTACCACAAAGTATTAGTCGTGGTTAGTTGTTAAGAATTCGCTCAATGCAGCGAGTGCGTCATCTTCGTCAGCACCGTCAGCTGTCAATGTAACAGATGTGCCTTTTGTAGCGCCCAAAGTCAATACAGTTAAAATGGATTTAGCATCAGCTGTTTTACCGTTAGCAGCGATTGTCACTTTGGAAGCGTATTTAGCAGCCAATTGTGTGAAAGCTGTAGCAGGACGAGCATGTAAACCAGATTCGTTAGTAATTTCTACTGTTAATTCTTTCATGATAACCTCTTTCTATCTCGATAGGTAGTACCTATCCCATACGTTCTAATAGATATATTGTATCAATTTCAAGCATTTTAATTCAAGTATATAAAAAGTTCTTTGCTATATACTGATGAGCTTAACAATTTTCTTAGAGTTATACAGAATTATAATAAGCCTTTTTCGGCTAGTACAGATTTAGCATATTCTGTAATCTCTTCAGCTGTATCCATAGCAAGCGCTTTATTAGCCACCTCTTCACATTCTGCTTTAGAAACGGAACGCAAGATTTTCTTAATAAGTGGTATAGATGACGCTGTCATAGAGAATTCGTCAAGACCAAGGCCTAATAAAATCATTGTAGCTACAGGGTCACTAGCTAGTTCACCGCACATGCCTGTAAATTTACCTTGTTCATGGCTCGCATCGATAACAAGCTTGATAAGACGTAATACACCTGGATGCAATGGTTGATATAGAGAACCAATAGACTCGTTCATACGGTCTACCGCCAAGGTGTATTGGCATAAATCATTTGTACCAATACTGAAGAAGTCTACGTATTTAGCCAAAATTGGAGAAATAACAGCCGCCGCTGGTACTTCGATCATAATGCCAACCTTGATATCCTTGTTGAATTCTTTGCCTTCAGCTGTAAGTTCTGCCTTACATTCTTCGAGCATAGCATTCGCTTGTTTCACTTCTTCTACGGAAGCAATCATAGGGTACATGATGTGAATATCACCAAAGGAACTAGCACGCAATAACGCACGTAATTGTACTTTAAAGATATCCGGACGGTTCAAGGAAATACGAATCGCACGATAACCAAGGAATGGATTCATTTCACTTGGCAAATCAAGGCATTTCAATTCTTTATCGCCACCGATATCCATGGTACGGATAATAACAGGTTGGCCCTGCATATCTTCTGCAACCTTTTTATATTCTTCAAACTGTACATCTTCTGTTGGCAATTCATCGTTTTCCATGTACAAGAATTCTGTACGATATAAGCCGATGCCTTGTGCGCCCATTGTAAGAGCGTGTTTAGCATCTTTAGACTTACCGATGTTACCGAATAATTCTACATGATGACCATCAGTAGTCTTAGCTTCAAGATTGGCAGATTCGCGCAACCGTTTCAATTCTTCTTGGTATGCAGCCGCTTGATTTGTATATTCAGTCCAATCCGCATCAGATGGATTTGTTTCCACAATACCATCTGTACCAAGTACAACTGCTTTCTCGCCATCTACGAAGCCTTCAATATCACCAACGCCCATAACGGCAGGAATTTCCAAGGTGCGCGCCATGATAGCTGCATGAGATGTAGGACCACCAGCAGCTGTTACAATGCCTTTTACCACATTTTTATCAAGAGAAGCTGTATCAGATGGTGCCAAATCATGAGCCACCAAGATAACCTCCCCAGAAATATGGGATAAACCACGAGGGTTCATGCCTAACATATTGCGCATCAAACGATCACCAATATCTTTGATATCTGCACCGCGTTCACGCATATATGGATCGTCCATACCGAGGAAGATATTCGCAAAGGTTTCAATAGTTTGAGCTGTAGCCGCTACCACATTAGTATGGCTAGTCTCAACAAGGGATTTAATACCATCAGACAAAGATGGGTCTTGAGCAATTTGCATATGTGCTTCGAAAATAGCCGCCTCTTCAGGGCCCATGTCTTTCAACGCCTTTTGACGAATTGTATCCAATTGCTTTAAGGTAGCTGCCATAGCAGAAGCGAACTTACCAATTTCCACTTCTACCTTATCCTCTGCTACAGTGTAATCAGGAATGACAATTTCCTCTTGAATATATCTATATACATTGCCTACTGCAACGCCACGAGATCCAGAAATCCCTTGAATTCGCATATGTGTTCCTCTTTCTATTACGATAAACTACATTACTCTATATTTTATCATTTCTCTGACAAACAATAAAGTAATAGAGCCCTTTATATCCGCCCATTTAATCGTCCCACGTGGGTTATTTTTCGCTTACTTTCGCTATAATTTTATAAAGTTCCACCACATAATTAAGGGTCATTTATGATATAATATAGAATATATAATAATATACATATGAGACTTTCACGGGCTTCATGGTGAAAGTCTTACTTATTGATAGGAGACTTTATGAAATTAACTAAAATGCATGGTCTTGGCAATGATTTCATCCTCTTTGCCGACCCTCAAGGTGCTAACAAGGACTATACTGATTTGGCGATTCGCCTTTGCGATCGTCGTACTGGTATCGGTGCTGATGGTCTTGCCATTCTAGTTCCTTCAAAAACCTGTGATGTGCGCATGCGCATCATCAACTCTGATGGTAGTGAAGCAGAAATGTGCGGCAATGCAATCCGTTGCTTTGCCAAATATGCCTATGAACACGGAGAAATTACTAAAGAAACTTTTACCATCGAAACCTTAGCCGGTGTAATGAAGCCAACCTTGACCATCGAAAATGGTATAGTCACACAAGTTACTGTAGACATGGGCAAGCCATTCTTTGCAGCCCAAGACATTCCGATGGATGTAAACATGGATAAGGTTATCGACGTAGACCTCGATGTAAACGGCGAAACAGTAACGGTAAGCTCCGTATTACTCGGCGTGCCTCATACAGAGGTGTATATCAATGACATTACAAAGGCGCCTGTAACGACACAAGGTCCTATCATTGAAAAACACGATGCATTCCCATCCAATACAAATGTTAACTACATTGAGGTAGTAAACAACAAGCACATCAAGGTTCGCACATGGGAACGCGGTGCTGGCGCTACACTAGCATGCGGTACAGGCTCTTGTGCTTCTGCTGTTATGTCCTTCGAAAAAGGCTTAACTGGTCGCGAAGTAGATGTAGAGCTCTATTTAGGAACATTACATATTTCATACTTGGAGGATGGCACGGTGCTCATGACTGGCCCTGCTGAGGAAGTCTTCGAAACAGAACTTCCTATTGATTAAGATGAAGTGGTTACAACTCATATTAAATGCATTTCTAAAGTATCAACAAGGCCGTTCTCTAATGCCGAAAAATACGGAGTCGCTCATAGGTTTACTCATATCTATCCTCGTCATTATTATCGCCGTAGCTAACGGTATTGCTATTGGTTACGCCTTGATAGTGGTATGGTGCATCATGGCCTATGTATTCTATCGCAAAGGATACCAACCAAAAGAACTGCTAAACCTATCATGGACAGGTGCAAAAAGCTCGATTGTAGTAATGCAAATATTCTTGCTTATCGGTTGGCTCATTGCTATGTGGCAAGCAGCAGGGATCATCCCTATGATTATCGCCACCGGCATCGACTTGATTGATCCGTCCCTCTTTATTGCTTGTGCCTTCTTATTAACAGCGATTGTTAGCATGCTATTAGGTACAGCTTTCGGTACTGTAGGCACCATAGGCATTGTACTCATCACGATGGCAAGAGCCGGTAATATTCCAGAGAATATCGTAGCTGGTGCCATTATAGCCGGTGCATACTTTGGTGATCGCAACGGCCCATTGTCATCTAGCGCATCACTGGTGGCAGCCTTAACACATACTAAGATTTCTAGTAATATACCAATTATGTTTAAAGCGGGACTACCTGCACTTGTTATTTCTACAGTGCTCTACCTAATACTGTCCCAGTGGTTCCCTCTAAACTATGAAAATAGTTTGTTATCCGATACAATCCACTTTATCTTCAATATTGATTGGACATTGTGGATTCCAGTGATTATCGTCATCGCTTTATTGCCTTTGAAAGTATCCATCCGTTGGCCTATCGGCCTCAGCGCATTAGCTGCAGCCATTCTGGCTTATACTAATCAAGGGGCTACCCTTTCCGATTTAGGCTGGTATACCTTAACGGGCTTTGAACTACCACATTATAATCCACTTGCCAATATCATTCATGGCGGCGGATTACAAACGATGTTTATCCCTACCCTATCCATCTTTATGGCCACTGCCATTTCAGGCATGCTCGAAGGGGTTGGCTTCTGGAATGATCTTAGACAACTATTAGAGCGAGCTAAAACGCGGAGCGATGTATTTGCTGCCAATGTAGGTCTCGCACTCTTAACTGGTGCTGTAGGTTGTAGCCAAGCTATTGCGGTTGTAATGACACATTCTATTATGCGTATTACCTACGCACAACGGGGTATTCAAGATGAAGATGTGATGCTCGACTTTGAAAACAGTGGCATTCTCATTGCTCCACTATTACCATGGAACATCGCAGCTTACGTACCTATTGTTATGCTGGGTACTAGCATAGCTGGCTATGTGCCATTCGCCTTCTTCCTATACCTCGTACCACTCCTTTACTGGTTACGACTACGGAATCAAGATCAATCAATGATACGCTAATTACAAAATCAACAAATCATAGGCTAATTAATTAATCTTAAAGGGGAATTTGTATGATTTATACCATTACCTTTAACCCAGCCCTCGATTATATCGTACGACTTGAGCAACTCAAGACTGGCACCATTAATCGCACCACCCAAGAATACGTTCTTGGTGGCGGCAAGGGTATTAACGTATCTATCGTGCTCAACAACTTGGGCATGGATACAACGGCACTCGGTTTCATCGCCGGCTTTACAGGTGAAGAAATCGTTACGCAGCTCAATAGCTTCGGCGTAAAAGAAGATTTCATTCGACTCCGCGAAGGATTAACCCGCATCAATGTTAAGGTGAAAGCTTCTGATGAGGAAACAGAGATCAACGGCCGTGGACCAATTATCTCAGATGACGAATTAGAAGCACTTTACAAACAGCTCGATGCATTGACAGATAAGGATACACTAATCCTTGCAGGCAGTATTCCTTCTAGCTTACCAAGCGATATGTACGAGCTCATTATGGAGCGCTTACAACATAAAAACATTCGTATCGTCGTAGATGCGACAAAGGATTTACTTACACGAGTATTGCCATATAAACCGTTCTTGATTAAACCTAACAATCATGAGCTTAGCGAAATCTTCGGTCGCCCCCTTTCTACAAAGGATGACCTTGTAGAATCTGCCAAAGCATTGCAAGAGAAAGGCGCACAGCATGTGCTTATCTCCATGGCTGGTGATGGGGCTATCTTGGTCGCAGCTGATGGCACTGTATATACGAGCCCTGCCCCTAAGGGGACGCTCGTAAATTCTGTAGGCGCTGGCGATTCCATGGTAGCAGGCTTTATTACAGGCTTTGAAAAGACAGGGGATCTACAAGAGGCACTTTACTGGGGTATCTCCAGTGGCTCTGCCTCCGCTTACTCTGAAAACCTCGCTACACTGGCAGAAGTAGAAGCATTACTTTCACAAGTACGAGTTAACTAGTTTTACATTTTATTTGCATCAAGGAGTACACATATGCAAATCACTGATTTATTAAAACCTCAATCCGTCCTGCTAAATGCAGACCCTGTTACAAAGGCTGACGCTATTTATACCTTAGGCGAGTTAATGGAAAAAGGCGGTAACCTCATCGACAAAGGTGAGTACTTAGCAGCCGTTTTCGCTCGTGAGGAATCTGGCTCTACCGGCCTTGGTGACGGCATCGCTACACCACATGCTAAATCTGCAGGCGTAAAAGAAGCAGGCCTAGCAGCTATGGTTGTGCCTCACGGCGTAGACTTCGAAGCACTCGACGGTCAACCTTCTCGTTTATTCTTCATGATCGCTGCCCCTGAAGGCGCAGCTGACACTCATGTAGAGGTATTGAGCCAATTAGCTATGATGGTTATCGACCCGGATTTCAAAGAAGCCCTCATCGCTGCACCAACTGTAGAACGTTTCTTGGAACTCGTAACAGCTAAAGAGCAAGGTAACTTTGACCCATCCGTTGAAGGATATATCAAACAGCCAGAATCTCAAGAGACTCCAAGTATTACCGATGCTATCGAAGCTAAAGCTACGGAAGCTATCGAAAAAGTGGCTCCTAAGATTTCTGTAGATAACCCGCACTACGATGTATTGGCTGTAACTGGTTGCCCTACTGGTATTGCTCATACCTACATGGCTGCAGAATCTTTAGAACGAAAAGCCAAAGAAATGGGCATTTCCTTAAAGGTTGAGAAAAATGGTGCTTCTGGTGTTAAAGATGCTCTTACAGCAGAAGAAATTGCTCATGCTAAATGCATCATCGTCGCTTCTGACCGTCAAGTAGAAATGGCGCGCTTTAACGGCAAACCTATGATTCAAACTAAGGTTGCGAACGGTATCAATAAAGCAGAAGAGCTTTTAACCGAAGCCATGGCTGGCACAGCACCTGTATACCAAGCATCCGCGGCAGACCGCGAAGCTGCTGAAATTGCTGCTAGCGCATCTGACAGCGTAGGTCGTCAAATCTACAAACACTTGATGAACGGCGTATCTCACATGTTGCCATTCGTTATCGGTGGCGGTATCTTGATTGCCCTTGCATTCTTGTTCGATACATTTGATCCTGCGAACCCTAAAAACTTCGGTTCCGGCACACCTTTATCTGGCTTCTTAATGCAAATCGGTGGCGCATCCTTTGGCTTCATGTTGCCTGTACTCGCAGGTTACATTGCAATGAGTATTGCGGACCGCCCAGGTCTTGTAGCTGGTTTCGTTGGTGGCTTATTGGCTAACCAAGGTGGCTCTGGTTTCCTTGGCGCATTAATCGCCGGCTTTGCAGCAGGTTATTTAGTATTATTAGTTAAAAAATTAGTCTCTGGTTTACCTCAAGCGTTAGAAGGTACAAAACCAGTTCTCTTCTATCCTGTACTTGGTGTATTGTTCATAGGTCTTGCCATTACCTTCGTAATCAACCCTCCTGTATCTGCACTTAACCACTGGTTAATGGACTCCTTGCAATCCATGGGTACTACTAGCCGCGTATTGTTAGGTCTCATCTTTGGTGCTATGATGTCCGTTGATATGGGCGGTCCTGTAAACAAAGCGGCTTACGTTATCGGCACTGGCGCACTTGCTACTGGTGAATATGGTATTATGGCGGCTGTAATGGCAGGTGGTATGGTTCCTCCATTGGCAATCGCTCTTTGTACTACATTCTTCCCTAGCCGCTTTACAGAAGCAGAACGTAAATCTGGTATCACTAACTACATCATGGGCCTCTCCTTCATCACAGAAGGGGCTATCCCATTTGCAGCGGCTGATCCAGTTCGCGTATTACCAGCTTGCATCATCGGTGCTGGTACAGCTGGCGCATTGTCCATGTTCTTCGAATGTACATTACGCGCTCCTCACGGCGGTATCTTCGTAGTACCAACAATCGGTAACCCACTCCTATACCTTGCATCCATCGCAATCGGTTCCGTCGTGGCTTGCTTCATCTTGGCACTTGTAAAACCAAGCCTAAAAAAATAATTGTAAAAGCTAGTTTAATACTAGTACATATGACAAAAACGTACATAAGCTAAATAAGTACATATAGCAAAAGGACTAGAACAAAATGTTCTAGTCCTTTTCTTATGTAAACTATCGACTTACATCATCATAAAATATGCCAAATACTTTCTTGAAAACTCGATTTGCTACATGATAGCTTTCAAAATCAAAGTCAGTCGGTGTTAAAAATGTAACATGCTCATACCCTTTATAACCTGGTTGTGTAGGTTTACTTTCACCATTAAGAGTATAATCCTGTTGCGCCTTAACAGTACCTACAATACCAGATTCATCCATTTTAAGATTCCATATATCATTTAAACTAAAATCAGGAAATCGTTGTTTAAACTCTGGCATTTTTGCTACTAAATTGGCAAAGGAGTAATTTAAGTTATAGTCATACCGAATTGTGTATTCCCGAATCAAATCAGAAGACGGTAATACAACGTATATCTTAGTCTCTATACTTTTTGTACGTGCATCGGTAGATATATCTCGAAGTGTGCTCAACTCAATATATTTACCATCTCCACCACCTGTGTCACCTTTAGAAACGATATGTTCAAAACGACTTGTATCTTGTAGCTCAGCATTAGAAACAGCTTTTACAGAATTAAAAGAAATACACCAAATACATAGTAGTGCCATAAAAAATAAGAAACGTTTCATAAGGCACCTCATTTCACCACAATATCATCAAAATGCTGCTGATATGCAACGACAAACATGGCATCTGCTATAGCAAAGAGATCTTGATCGAAACGACTGCGATCAAGCGGTCGTGATTGATGTAGCAATCTAGCTGGGCTATTAATCACAGTGCCATCCCAAGTGTATCGTTTGACCGCTTGTAATTCAATTTGTATACCAGACTCATCTTGTGCAGCCTTAATCACTGCATACATAGCTGGTGATGATTTTACACTCTGTTGAGCTTGTATTAGACTAGCTAACGAGTAATTCGTATTATAGGTGGCAGTCAATTCATATTCCGTAATAGCCTCACCACGAGCCCGCTCGCTAACAGAATAAATAATACCTTTCAGCTTATAATGTGGAGCTGCATACTCTAAACTTTCCACAAAATAGGTATTTAAAAAGAATACATCCCTATTACTTGAATTATCATCATAAGAATATGTTTTCTCATATACATTTTTAAACTGGGGCGAACTATTTAACTCATTAATCGATATCGCTTGTGTCTGTATGGTAAAAGTAGCTAGTACCATACAGGCTAGCAAGAATTTTCTAAACATACTCTCTCCTTTATAATTGAAATTCCGTTAAATTACAAAAAGCATATCATATTTTATAGAAAGATGTACACATACGAAAAATGCCATTTCAAATCATTATAGATAATATAAAAGTAATGATCACTATTGTACGTACTTTAAATTTATTTATATTTTTCTAAGTTTATCTTCTTCGTACTCATCCAGTATTCATCTATCCTTCTATAAATTGTACAAATATATCGATTTATGTTAAACTATATAAATATAAATAAATTTTAAAATTATAAATTATTTTTTTCAATTCTAGTTCGGAGAGTAATTCATGAAATCATCTAGGAAACGTAAGGTCACTGCCGCATTTTTTGCAGCAGCAGCGTTGGGTGGTGTTGCCCACGCAGCCCCTACCCTCAACATGAATGATTTAGTAGGTTCGAACACTACCACTGAATCAACGGCTCAAGGCAATAATAATATTGCTACTCCAGTCGTACGACCTATGGCAACTCAGCCTACCCCTGTAACTACACAATCAGTTCCAAAGGTAACACCTTTAATACCGCGTGTACGTCCAGTACCTGTAAACGATATTGCGAAAGCTTTATCAGATCAACAACGGGCTGTTTCACAACCACAATATGTTGTTAACAAACAAACTAATGCTGTCATGGAACCAACATTGGCCATGCATAGCTTGATGAACGTACAACGTAAAACTGAACCTGTTACAGTACAAAAACAAGTTGATGGCAAACAGCAAGTACAAACGACACAGGTACAACGTACTCCTGTAATGGTTCAACAAGAATCTACAACACCTTTAGTTATTGCTAATACAACTCAAACTAAAGCCGTTGTAGCAAAACAAAAATTAACTATTCGAGATATTCAACGTGCAGAACGTGAAAGATTAGCTCAATTAGCAGCAGAAGAAGCGGCGCAACAAGCAGGTACAAACCAAGTTGATCAGCAAATGGTTGCTCAGAAACAAGCTGAAGCTCAGCGTCAAGCTGCAATTCTAGCAGAACAACAACGTCAAATGGCTATGCAAGCGGAACAGCAACGGATTGCACAGCAACAAGCTGAGGCTCAACGCCAAGCGGCTTTGCAAGCTGAACAACAACGTTTAGCTACCGAGCAAGCTGAAGCTCAACGTCAAGCAGCTCTAAGAGCCGAGCAAGAGCGTATCGCTGCACAGCAAGCTGAACAAGCTCGTATCGCTGAAGCACAAAGTCAAGCTGCAGAGCAAGAACGTCTTCGTATCCAAGAGCAACAACGTCGCATTGCACAACAACAGGCCGAGGCTCAACGTCAAGCGGCTATACAAGCGGAACAACAACGTATGGCTGCAGAGCAAGCTGAAGCTCAACGTCAGGCGGCTTTGCAAGCGGAACAACAACGTATTGCTGCAGAGCAAGCTGAGGCTCAACGTCAAGCGGCCTTAAAAGCTGAACAAGATCGTATTGCAACAGAGCAAGCTGAGGTTCAACGACAAGCTGCCTTAAAAGCGGAACAAGAACGTATCGCTGCTGAACAAGCTGAGGCTCAACGTCAAGCGGCCTTAAAAGCTGAACAAGATCGTATTGCAGCAGAACAAGCTGAAGCTCAACGACAAGCGGCTTTGAAAGCGGAACAACAACGTATCGCAGCAGAGCAAGCTGAAGCTCAACGCCAAGCTGCCTTAAAAGCTGAACAACAACGTATCGCTGCTGAACAAGCTGCTCGCCAACGTGCAGAAGCTGCTGCTAAAGCTGAGGCAGAACGTCAAGCGGCTATAAAAGCTGAACAAGAGCGTATCGCAGCGGAGCAAGCTGAGGCAGAACGTCAAGCAGCTTTGAAAGCTGAACAACAACGTATTGCTGCCGAACAAGCTAAAGCTGAACGTGAAGCGGCACTCAAAGCTGAACAAGATCGCATTGCAGCACACCAAGCAGAAATGGCTAGACAAGCTGCAATTAAAGAAGAACAAGAACGTTTAGCTGCTGAGCAATTAGCAAAAGAAGAAGCTGAATCCGCTGCTAAAGCTCAAGCTGAGGCAGAGGCAAAAGCTAAAGCCCAAGCTGAAGCTACCGCTAAAGCTCAGGCTGAGGCAGAGGCAAAAGCTAAAGCCCAAGCTGAAGCTGCCGCTAAAGCTCAGGCTGAGGCAGAAGCAAAAGCTAAAGCCGAAGCTGAGGCAAAAGCTAAAGCCGAAGCTGAGGCAGAAGCAAAAGCTCAAGAAAATAAATTACCTCAATCTTATGTAGATGCTCGTAATGAAGCTTCCACAAAAGGTGCTGGTGTAACGGAAGAAAAAAATATTCTTTCTCAACCAATAGAACCACCATTGCAGGCCGATACATCTGCGAAGATTAGCCTTGCTTTCGACGTGAAGAATTATGAATCCATGTCTACTACTGTAGATAATAAGGAAATCAAATATCGCGCCTTCGAATATATCCCTTACGTGGCTAATCCAATCGATATCGATCAACAGTACATGAACATTTATGTACCAGAAGAATACTTCAACAATGGCACTATAAATGGTTACAATACGCAAACAGCCCCTATCTTCATGCCAAATGCGGTAGGTGGTTATATGCCAAGCCAAGCTATGACTCCAAAAGTAGAAAATGGCAAACCTAATAGTGTTCTTTACGCATTATCCCGTGGCTATGTAGTAGCTTCCCCGGCTACACGCGGTCGTACAAATAAAGCATCCGATGGCAACTTTATCGGTAAAGCGCCTGCAGTTATTGTTGACTTACAAGCTGCTACAGCATACTTACATGCTAACGATTCCACAATGCCAGGTAATGCAAATCGTATCATCACTAATGGGACAAGTGCTGGTGGTGCTGTATCCTTATTGCAAGGTGCCACTGGTAACAACTCTGACTTCCAACCATATTTACAAGCATTAGGTGCTGCTACAGCGGCAACCAATGTATATGCAGTTTCTGCCTATGCACCTATTACAAACCTTGATGCGGCTGATATGGCCTATGAATGGAGCTATAAAGGTATTACATCTTTCAATAAAGTAACGATGGGCCAAGGTGAATTGCCTCAAGCCAGCGCAGGTGGCAATACAGCTCCTCCGCAACGTACAATGCAACGTGTAAACTTGAATGCTGATGATGTAGCATACTCTAACTTACTAAGCGAACACTTCCCAGAATACGTAAATAATTTACAATTGCATGACTCTATGGGGCGTGTATTGAAACTAGATAAGAATGGCAATGGTACTTTCAAAAATTATGTGAAAGCATTCATCATCGATGCAGCTAATAAAGCACAAGCTAAAGGTACTGATTTATCTAAACATACATACTTTGTACGAGATAATAAAACAGGCGCTATAAAAGATATTAACTGGGAAGCTTACAATCAATTTGTAAGTCGTTCTAAAGCACCAGGTGCATTTGACTCCCGTTCTAATGACTCTGGCGAGAATAACCTATTCGGTACAAGTGCTACAGATAATAATCACTTTACAATTACTGCTGCATTACACGATACAACACCTAACCAAGATGTATACGTAGAAAATGCTAAAATTGTTACTATGATGAACCCAATGAACTATCTCGGTTCTCCAGCAGCGACAAATGCACGCTACTATCGTATCCGCTATGGTACAGCTGATAGCAATACATCCGTAGCCATCCCATTGATCGTAGGTACACGTGCTCAAAACCTTGGGTACAACGTAGATATGGCAACACCATTTGGTGTAGACCATTCTGGCGACTACGATTTAGATGAATTATTCAACTGGATGGATAATATCGTTAAAAACGGTAGATAATAACAACTAAATACATACCATAACAAAAAAGGAGCTACCTAGTAGCTCCTTTTCTTTATGTTAAATTAAATATCTCTAACATAAACTTCCACTATGTTAAGCACGAAAAAGCCCCTCTACCGAGGGGCTTTGCTATATCAGGAAAGCATATTCACTACTTTCACCAATCGTATTCTATTACACTTCAGGGAATAAAGCTGTAGACAAGTAGCGTTCACCTGTATCAGGAAGAATTACTACGATGTTTTTGCCTTTATTTTCAGGGCGTTTAGCCAATTCTTGAGCAGCCCAAAGAGCAGCACCAGAGGAAATACCAACTAAGATACCTTCTGTATGGCCAAATGCTTGAGATGTAGCGAATGCATCATCGTTAGTTACTTGGATTACTTCATCGTAAATATTGGTATCCAAAGTATCCGGAATGAAGCCAGCGCCTAAGCCTTGGATTTTGTGAGGACCAGGTTTGCCATTGGACAATACTGGGGAATCAGTTGGTTCAACAGCCACAATTTTTACGTCAGGGTTTTGTTCTTTTAAATAACGACCTGCACCAGTCAAAGTACCGCCTGTACCAACACCAGCTACGTAGATATCTACTGCACCATCTGTATCTTGCCAGATTTCAGGACCAGTTGTTTTATAGTGAATTGCTGGGTTTGCTTGATTTACGAATTGGCCTGCTTCGATTGCACCAGCTGTAGCTGTTACTATTTCTTTAGCTTTTGCAATAGCACCTTTCATACCAAGAGAGCCATCAGTCAACACGAGTTGAGCACCATAGCCAAGCATCAATTTACGGCGTTCGATGGACATTGTTTCTGGCATTACGATTACAACTTTATAGCCAAGAGCAGCACCAACAGCGGATAAACCGATACCAGTGTTACCAGATGTAGCTTCTACGATTGTACCACCTGGTTGTAATTCACCAGATTCAACAGCTGCTTGAATAATTGCTGCAGCAATACGATCTTTAACAGAGCCACCTGGATTAAAGTATTCCAATTTAGCAAAAATATTTGCATCTGCGCCATATTTTTTACCAAAACGTGTAGCTGCCAACAAAGGTGTTTTACCAATTAATTCAACGAAAGATTTTGCAATATTAGACATAATAGTTACTCCTTATTAAATAGAACCATCCCAATTATCATATTTTGTATCAAGTTTAGCGTAAGTTCCATCAATTACATCTTGAAGAGTTACGTTTTCTAGATAATCATGAATATAGTTTTGTAATCCTGCCCAGAAACCAACAGTTCTTTCATTGATTACTGTATCAGTACTCACCCCTTCATCAAGAGTGGAGATGATAGCCATGGATTCTTCCGTGGCAAGCAAAATTTCAATAATAGTGTACTCTTTAGGGCTTTTAGATAAGCGATAGCCTCCGTATTTACCACGAATACTATCCACTAGGTTAGCGGCACCCAAACGAGCCACAATACCCTCAAGGTATTTCTCAGATATACCTTGTCGTTCTGCAACGGATCGCAAGGAAACCGGTTTATCCTGACCTTCCTCTGCTAAATCGATGAGAACCATCAATGCATAGCGACCTTTTGTGGAAATCCTCATATATCTTGCCTCTCTTTGTAAAAGTTAGTGCTAACACACCCCATGTTATAAAGCACTTATCCTACTTCATTTATAAAACCTTGTGTATCACTAGGAATTAATTTCATTATAGACCACTAAATCTAAAAATGCAAGAACTTATTTCCTACTTTTATAAAGGGGTATTTAAAAACCCTTATATTTATTGGCCTAAGCCTATATTATTGATTTATTTTATTCTATTATTAGACTAGCAATCACACATATCGATACATTAACTATTTTACATAACACAAAAGGACTAGCCCGAAGGCCAGTCCTTTTGCGTATAGTTTGTAGTTTGTTATATGAGGTTTACCATGATGAATTGGAGAGGGTTCATCTGGTATTGGGACTTACCGTATCGTCAGGAAAACGATGCGCGCCCGTTTTGTCATTTGAGGAGTTGTCTAGATTATTCTAGCGTCTAAGTTATTTCTAAATTAGATTTTACCTACTAGATCAAGACCTGGTTTCAATGTGTCTTTACCTGGTTTCCAACGTGCAGGACACACTTGGTCACCATGTTTTGCTACGAATTGAGCCGCTTGTACTTTACGAACCAATTCTTCAGCAGAACGGCCGATACCCATATCATGGATTTCAGCTGTACGAACGAAACCTTCTGGATCTACTACGAATGTACCACGGTAAGCCATAGCAGATTCTTCTTGGAATACGTCGAAGAAATCAGCTAATTCATGTTTTTTATCAGCTAACATGTAGTACTCGATTTTATTAATGCTTGGAGAAGCATCAGACCATGCTTTGTGAACGAATTCAGAGTCACAAGATACGGAGTAAACTTCGCAACCTAGTTCTTTCAATTCTGCATAAGAGTTTTGTACGTCTTCTAATTCTGTAGGGCAAACAAATGTGAAGTCTGCTGGATAGAATACGAAGATGGACCATTTGCCCAACACATCGGCAGTACTAACTTTTACTAATTCAGGTTTTTTGAAAGCATCTAGAGTAAATTCAGGAAGTTGTTTACCAATAATAGACATGTTATGTCCTCCTTAATTGAGTTCTAATGTAACAGTTATATTATTATCAGTGTACTTATCACCAAATCTATATCTATATCTATCTTTGTCTATATAATAACAAATATCATTCAAGATTGCAAGTGTTATTTTTAAATTTATCGATATATTTTTCCAATATTTTTCGATGTAAACAAAAAAGAAGAAAGATGCTCATTTCTGAGCATCTTTCTTCTTTTTACGTACTACAATAGATTTACTACTTACAGTAGAATAGTAGTCTATTTTTTAAGTTCCAAAATCGCATCTACGAAGCCGCGGAATAATGGATGTGCATTATTTGGACGGGATTTAAGCTCTGGATGAGCTTGTGTACCAATGAAGAATGGATGATTCTTCACTTCAATACTTTCAACTAAACGACCATCTGGAGATGTACCAGAGATAACAAGGCCAGCATCAGTCAATTGTTGACGATATTCATTGTTGAACTCATAACGGTGACGATGACGTTCATAAATCAAATCTTCACCATAAGCTTCATGAGTTTTTGTACCTGCTTCTACTTTACAAGGATAAATACCAAGACGCATTGTACCGCCTTTTTTATCTACATCAACTTGATCACTCATCAAGTCGATTACTTTGTATTTAGCATTTTCGTCGAATTCGCTAGATGTAGCACCTTCCATACCGCATACGTTGCGAGCAAATTCCATTACTGCAGATTGCATACCAAGGCATAGACCGAGATATGGAATATTATTTTCACGAGCATATTGAATTGTACGAATTTTACCTTCTACACCACGGGACCCAAATCCACCAGGTACGATGATACCTTCAACACCATCAAATACATCTTTAGGATTTACAGATGTATCATCTAGTTCTTCGGAGTCAATCCAACGAATATTCACTTTAGTACCCGTAGCAATACCAGCATGATCTAGAGCTTCCACTACGGATAAATACGCATCATGTAATGCTACATATTTACCAACGATAGCCACTGTAATGTCTTTACTAGGGTTCAAGATTTTATGAACCATTTCTTTCCACTCAGTCATATCGCAAGGGCGTTCTTCAAGGCCTAATTTTTTGATAACAATATCATCAAGACCTTGATCTTGCATCATCAATGGTACTTCATAGATGGAGCTACAAGTTTGGTTTTCAATAACTGCTTCTGGTTCTACGTCGCAGAATAAAGCAAGTTTTTCTTTCATTTCATCAGAAATGTGTTTTTCGCTGCGGCATACCAAGATATCTGGTTGAATACCAATGCTGCGCAATTCTTTTACGCTATGTTGTGTAGGTTTAGTTTTCAACTCGCCTGCTGCATTGATGTAAGGCACCAATGTTACGTGAATGTAAAGTACATCATTACGACCTACGTCTTTTTTCACTTGGCGGATAGCTTCCATGAATGGCAAGCTTTCAATATCACCTACAGTACCGCCGATTTCAGTGATAACTACATCTGCGTTATCCTCTTTACCTACGCGGTATACGTTTTGTTTGATTTCATTTGTAATGTGTGGAATTACTTGTACAGTGCTGCCCAAGTAATCACCTTTACGTTCTTTATTGATTACAGACCAATACACTTTACCTGCTGTAATGTTGGAACGTTTACTAAGGTTAATGTCGATGAAGCGTTCATAGTGGCCTAAATCAAGGTCAGTTTCAGCGCCGTCATCTGTTACGAATACTTCACCGTGTTGGTAAGGGCTCATCGTACCAGGGTCAATATTAATGTATGGGTCAAATTTTTGAATCGTTACATTGAAACCGCGGTTTTTAAGCAAGCGACCCAAGGATGCTGCTGTAATCCCTTTACCAAGAGAAGAAACAACGCCGCCAGTTACGAAAATATACTTAGTTGCCATGATGCCTCCCACCTATTACATTTTTTCCGGAGCAGAAATACCTAAAATACCCAAGCCTTGACGAAGTACGAGGGCAATCGCTGTGATTAATCCTAGACGAGCTTGTTGCAACGCTGGATCTACGCCAATGATACGACCTTGACGATAGAAGGAATGGAACATGCTTGCCAAATCGAATAAGTAACGAGCAATACGATGTGGTGCACGATGTTCGGCAGATTGAACGACCTCTTCTGGATATTCAGCTAATTTTTTAATCAATTCTAATTCCATTTCGCTTGTAAGCGTTGTGAAATCAGTTTCACTATAATCACCAAATGCGATGCCTGCTTCACGCACTTGGTTGTAAATGCTGTGAATACGAGCATGAGCATATTGGATATAATATACTGGGTTATCATTGCTACGAGATTTAGCCAAGTTAATATCGAAATCAAGTTGACTATCTAGAGAACGCATCAAGAAGAAGTAACGAGATGCATCTACGCCAACCTCTTCAATCAATTCATCTAATGTAACGCTATCACCGCTACGTTTAGACAATTTAACGAGTTGTCCATCGCGGAATAATGCTACCATTTGTAACAATAATACTGTTAGTTTATCTGGGTCATAACCAAAAGCAGCCATAGCAGCTTTTACACGGCATACATAACCATGATGGTCAGCGCCCCAAATATCAATCATTTCTTTGAAGCCACGATCATATTTATTGCGGTGGTATGCAATATCTGCCGCTAAATATGTAGGAACTCCATTATCACGAATAACTACGCGGTCTTTATCATCGCCATAGTCAGTAGATTTCAACCACAATGCACCGTCTTTTTCATACACTTTGCCAAGAGCCTTTAACGCCTCTACGGAGTGATGAATTTCATCAGCTTCATGAACAGTACGTTCAGAGAACCAATTATCGAAAGTAACACGGAAATTGCTTAATGTTTCCTCTAAGCGAGCTAATTTTTCTTTTAAGCCCTCTTCTTTAAACAATGCTACACGATCAGCTTCGTTCATAGCATTTAATTTATCGAAGCCTTCTCGTTCTGCAATAGCTTTTGCAGTCTCGATAATATCAGGACCACGGTAGCCATTTTCAGGGAATACGAGAGCCCCTTCTGGAATATCGAATTCAGGCATGGAACCATCTTCGTTGCGCTTAGGTGGGAACACTAATGTAGCACCTTGCAACTCTTGGAAACGGTACTCAATGGAGATAGCCATATTATCGATTTGGTTACCTGCATCATTGATGTAGTACTCGGATTGTACATTGTAACCTGCTGCACGCAACAAGTTTACAAGCGCACTACCATACGCAGCACCACGACCATGGCCGACATGTAACGGACCTGTTGGGTTCGCACTTACGTACTCTACTTGAATCGTATCGCGTGCACGCAATGGTTGAATACCATACTGATCGCCAGCATTTAAAATAGCTTTCAACGTATCGTATACTATATCAGATTTCAAGAAGAAATTGATGAAACCTGCACCAGCAACCTCAGCGCGTTCGAGCCAATCAAAATTCATATGGCTAATCAAAGCCTCTGCAATAGCACGAGGGTTTTGACGGGCTACACGAGCGGATTGCATAGCGATATTTGTAGAAAAATCACCGAATTCTTTTTGAGGTGGCACTTCGAGAACGATTTCTGGATATTCACCAGCTGGTAAGCCACCGCTGTTAATCGTATCTTGTAATGCCTGTTCAATCCCCGATTTCAGGATTTCCTTCATTTCCATGCTCTGTATCCTCCCGCACGTCTATATCTAACTGATTATAAAATTGCCATTCACCTTCGACGGAAATGTCATATCCTAAATGAACATGACCTACGCCTTCGTGAAAGTCTACTGTTAATTCATGAGTGTTCACGGCCATGTGTAAATCACCATACGGTGTTTCATACACGGACTCGCGCTCTTCACCACGGACATATTGATGACGCATATTCACAGCCCCTGTTCGAAGCAATACAATAGAGTCATCATGGATTTTAATGGTCGTCTTTACCCCATCTAAGCCAGTCACACTAGATTCTTCGTAACGCACATACTGGGCATTACCCTTTTCATGTGATGTACCTGGGGAAATCAGTTCCACTACGGTATCCTTGCCGTCCATATCTCGTTGTACACTTTTTACGGACACTAGAACCCGCTTCATTTTTCAACCTCCATGGCAGTAATTAATCATCATATTATACCATAATCAAAGACTATTTTGCACCCTCAATGAGTCGCAATTTCTTAGTCTTTGTCATCTGTTTTATGGCATATTCTCTACGTTGTGCATCTTGTTTATTGTGAAAGCTTTCAGAATACACCAATTCAACAGGACGTCGCCCTCTCGTATACTTAGCACCGCCTGGAATAAGCCCATTATGAGCCTCTATACGGCGTTCAATATCGGTGGTCCACCCACAATACAAGGAATCATCTGCGCAACGCACCAAGTACACATAGTGCCGCTCTTCAGACTTAACCTCCTTATTTGCCATTTTTTGCATCATCAGTAATCGGTTCCAACGTAATAGTATTGATGATTACTGGCTCTACTGGTTTATCATTACGGCCTGTTTTTACTTTGCCAATTTTTTCAACTACATCCATACCTTGTACTACGGTACCAAAGATAGTGTGTTTGTTATCTAACCAATCTGTAGGTCCCAAGGTAATAAAGAACTGAGAGCCACCTGTATTAGGGCCTCGGTTTGCCATGGCAAGAACGCCCATTTTATTGAAGTGTAAATCATTGGAGAACTCATCAGGAATTGTATAGCCTGGACCGCCAGCACCTGTACCATCTGGATCCCCGCCTTGAATCATAAAGCCTTCGATAACGCGGTGGAATGTAACACCATTATAGAAACCTTTTTTCACTAGGTAATCAAAGTTTTTTACTGTAATAGGTGCTTTAGAGCCTAACAATCGAACTTTGAATTGACCATAATTTGTATCAAAAATAGCGTATTCATCAGCAATTGGTGCGTTAGAGAAGTTAGGCATAGCTACCGTTTCTGCTTTTACAGTATTTCCTTGTGGTTGTTCCCCACTTTTTGTACCACATGCCGCTGTACCAAGCATTGTAATCCCTAACATTGCGCATAAAGCCAAGCGTTTCCAGTTCATAGTTCCCCCAAAAATATATCGTATATACTAACATGTATGTAAAATTCACATAGAAAAGCCGCTCAACCCGTGAGCGGCTCTTTTTTAGTATATCATGTTTTAGAGAAAATTTGGTTTAAATAATTATTAAATTTACCAATTTATATAACCTTATACTTTCAGTTATATATTATCTATTATTTACCATCAAATTGTTCTGGGTTCGTACTGTTATAGGTATCAATATAAGCATTGAAGGATTGAATCATTTCGTCAAGATTGTTTTCGTTTGAATCTGCAAGTACTTGACGTACGGAACCGACTACGGAATTGTAACGATCAGCCAGAACTTGTCCACGATCATTATTCACACTCTTGAGCAATGCATCGATTTCTGAAAGCTCTTTTTCTACAGCTGCCTTATCAGCTTTTTGAGGAGCTTTTTCAAGGTTTTCTACAAGGTTAGTCAAGCGAAGCGTAGATTCCATTGCTGCCGCATAACCTTTCTTGCCTTCTTTTTTCAATTTTTCAACTTGTTTTTGAGTTTGTTCATTGTTAGTTTTTGTAAGAACATCACTAAATTTAGCATACGCTGCATCAAATTTTTCTACAGAGGCTACATATTTAGCAGCTAACTCTTTACCTTTAGCACCGCCATCGTTCATATAGGCTTTAGAGTCATTATAAGCAGTCAACTCTTTATACACTGGCACTAATTCATTAAGAACATTCAATAGATTGTCCCGTTCTGCATCAAGATCTTTGAATGTAGAACCTTCTTTTTTAGATTTTTCCAAAGCGTCTTGTAATCTGTCATAGTGAGGTTGATTAGTAATAGCACCTTCTTGGAAGCCACCTTTTAATTGCGCCAAACCGTCTGCTTGGAATTGAGCAAATGCCGCATTATTGCTATTGAACTGGTTAGTTGCATCGATGAGAGTATTAAGCTTTGCAGCCGCCTTCTCATCATTATCACCGACTACAGAGGATACAGCAGAGCCAAGATTACTTACCTTATTAACACTACAACCAGAAATCAATAGACCTGTCGTCAGGGTTGCTACACATAGTAAAGTGGTAAAAAATTTGCGTTTGTTATTCATGACTTCTCTTCTCCTATAAATACACAAGTATGAATCTAAGCGCATTATACTAATTAATCTACCACAAATCTGTAGCTACGGTTACCAAACATTATAATTCACATAACTTACAGGAATTAACTCAAACTAATCAATCCACTTGAAATGCTTACACGCATTATAAATACCATCCTTATCACAGTCGGTAGTGATATAATCGGCTTTTTCTTTTAATTCAGCACGTGCATTCCCCATGGCAATATTAAGCCATTCTGGTCTAAACATAGACAAATCATTATATCCGTCACCAAACACTACGGCTTGATTAGGTTTCATACCAAAATGATCAAGCATATTGCGAATACCCAAAGCTTTTTCCATTGGTTCATATAAAACACAGCCATCGCCATAACGAATGAGCTTATGCGTCATATGCTCAATTTCTTTTTCCTCTTCTTCCCCTTCTTTAAAGAACACATAAATCTTATAAAACTCTTCTACATTATGAAAGTCAAAATTAGGATCTACTGTCGTTTTAAAAACATCCCAATTCGGATGCCAATCTAATATCTCCTTATACGGCGTAATTCGGCCTAATTTATTCCGATCTGTTACAGCCCAAGGAATATTATGGGACTCTAAATATTCCAAATAGTTAATGCATGCATCACGATCCATGCCAATCATGGACACTAGTTCATTATTAACAGTAACACTATGTCCGCCATCTGCTACAAAATCTGTAAGACCTGCTTGCTCAGCAAAACGCTTTGCATCTACTTGGATACGGCCTGTCGCTAGTGCCACCCTATGACCACGGCGCTTTAATTCATCTAAGCTATATTGAGCACTGTCAGGAATTTTACCTTCCGGCCACACAGCTAAGGTATTGTCTATATCGAAAAAGAAAAATTTCTGTTCCACAGGCCCTCCTAATCACGTCCGCTCATTAACTTAAATCGCTCTTTCTGCTCTACATCAGGATATTTTTCTTGATCCACATCACTCAAAAACATATCTAGTGGTCGTACATATAAGTCACGTTGATCATATAATTTTTGATACACTACGAACTGTTCACTCGTTTCCGAATGAGTTGCAACATCTAACACATAATAGTACATGCCTTTAAAATGACGATATAAGCCACCCTTTACAATTTTTCGCATTTATAACCTCATCACATAACATACACAAACGGTTACAAATTATATTAATCAAGAGATTCCATGTATTGAATAGCCTTAGTCAACATATCTGCTGTAATTTTGTACGGAGATACATCAATATCATGAACAGATGTAGCCTTTTCAACAATTTGAGGAATATGCGATGCAGTAAGACCTAACTGTGAAAGTTTAGTAGGCCAACCTAATTCCCGGTATATTGGCAACCACCGTTGTAATTCATCCATTTGTTGGTCAACGGTTAACAAAATAAGTAAGCCATATGCTACCATTTCACCATGCAAATGGTTTTCTTCTGTTTCTTTATTAGTAACACAGCCATAACATACAGCATGAGCCATATTACTATTATATGCCATAGGAACACAACCCGATACAATACCGGTAGTAAAGATAACAGTCATAGCAATAGTATCAAATGCATCACTACGTTTTTTAGCTTGACTGTCTTTATAGGCTTGTATACCATGTACTAAAATTGGTTCACTACACATAGAAGCTAGAGTAAGGCCTAACTGAGTATTATAATCTTGCTCACGATTGCGAGCAGAAAGATGAGTTTCATAGTGTTTTGCAATAGTATCTCCCATTCCCGCCCACAAGTAACGGCTTGGTGCTTCTACGAGAATATCAGCATCAATAAAGCAGTGCACAGGAGGATGATTTACAAAGGCTACGTCATCAAAAGTATGCTCTGCAGTGTATACAGCTGCTACTTCTGACGTTGCAGCACAAGTAGAGGCAATGGTCGGAATTGTAAAGAATGGTTTATCATCTAACTCTAGAGCTACTACTTTTACCGTATCCATGGCCTTACCACCACCAACAGCAAACATAAAGTCCGCATCTTTTACAGAAGCCATTTGTGCAATTTCCTTACCTCGAGCGAAAGTACACTCTCCACCAAAGTGAATAATATCTAGCACTTTAATCCCCGCTTTATCAAGCACTGGACGAATGTGTGGCAAAGCTTTAGAAAGAGCTGTCTCACCACCGATGATAGCTACAGACTTACCATATAATTTTGTAAATTTGGGAATAGCGTCAAACACCTCATGACCGCCAAAACTATAACTAGGTAAACAATGAGTACTACGCATAAAATCTTCCTTCCTTCTTTCATTATCTATATTCTTATTATAGAAACTTCTACTCACAAAATCAATTTTATATGACAACCCTTAAGACACTAAAAAGGTTCTATACTTTCACCCAAAACGAAAGTATAGAACCATTAATGATATTATTTATTTTCGGACACAAGACCTTTATGGATAAGACCTACAACGAAGCCTAATACCGCAAAGCTCACCCAGCCCATCCCAGCAGCCTGGAATGGAATGTATTGAGTAAAGAGCTGTTCCAATGCAGCAGGTGCAATACCTGCCGTTTCAAGACCAGTCATAAGAGCAGAGATCATTGTGAAAGCCATTGTCCATGCGTATACGCAACGACGACCACCGAACACATTGTGAAGAAGTGCCAACAAGATGATTACAATCGTTAACGGATACAAGAGCATCAACACTGGAATCGCTGCACTGATGATTGTTTTCAAACCGAACATGCTAAGACCAAATGCTGCTACGGAGAAGATTACTACATATAATTTATAGCTAATCTTCGGTGTCAACTTGTGGAAGTACGTACCACAAGAAGTGATAAGACCGATACTTGTAGACAAGCAAGCTAGAAGAACGATGATAGCCAAGATAATTTGACCGAATTCACCGAACAAGTAGTTAGCACTTACGGACAACACAGGAGCACCTGTATCAAACAAACCAAAACGTTCAACACTAGTAGCACCAATGTTAGCGATAAATACATAAACAATACCGAGAAGACCTACAGCAATAGCGCCTACTTCCATTACTGTTTTTGTAATAACCGCACGAGATGTAGCGCCGCTAAGACGAACAAAGTCGATTACAAGAATAGCAAATACTACGGAAGCCAACGCATCCATCGTATTATAGCCGTCCAAGAATCCTTGCAACACAGCTGTAGGTGCATCACCATACGCTGGTTGTGGCACTGCATAGCCGCCTAGCGGAGTCATAAAGGATTTAATAATTAACAACAGAATTACAAGTAGTAATGCTGGTGTCAAAATATTACCGATACGATTAACAAGCTTTTGTGGACTAATGGATAACCACAAAGAAACACCAAAGAATAATGCCAAGAAAATTGGTTCCATATTCATGCTTAAACCTTCTGTGAAAGGTTTAATTGCAATTTCATAAGCTACAGTACCAGTACGTGGCGTCGCAAACATTGGACCGATACTCAAGTAAAGAGAAATTGTGTACAACAAGCCATAAATCGGATGAACACGGCTCGCAAGTTCTTCAACATCTTTACAGGAGGAGTACCCCATCGCTGCAACACCTAATAGTGGAAGGCCTACACCTGTTAATATGAAGCCGAGCAAAGCCCAACCTACGTTATCACCAGAATGTTGACCTAAGGCCGCTGGGAAGATCAAGTTCCCTGCCCCAAAGAATAGGGCGAATAACATCATGCCTATAGCCCAATAGGCACGGGCAGATAATTTATCATTACCATTCATAAACGTAACCCCCTTCAGGTTATATATAGAAATAATATTACTATTATAATCCTAATGAGGATATGTATGCAATAAAAATATTCTTGTTATGACATATTAGCATAACGTTATTCCTATAAGTAAAGGAAATTAAACATCCGCCTTTTTGATGTGAACTTGCACATCGTAGAATGTACTACCCCAACCTTGATCCGTAGGTCTGTCTGCTGTAAGTACATTAATACCTACATTAGGATCACTAGATTGTGATTGCCACCATACGCCAAGGGTTACCAATGTACCTCGTTGTACCTCTTCATCGTAGTAACTTTTAATTCTTACACTACCACGTTGATTATAGATTTCCACTTCGTCGCCATCATTAATGTTATATACTTTTGCATCTTTAGGATTGATGCGTAGTTTCATCAATTCAGGATCATCAAATTCTAACTCACAGAAGCTAGAATCTAAAATGCGAATATCATTGCCGATAATAAGCCAGAATGGTGCACTATCTCCATAAGGCGGTAAATAACGAATTAGTGGCTCCACATCATGTGGATTATATAACTCAATCTTTCCAGATGGCGTTTTAAAATCTAATTTATAATTTTCAGGCAACGTCATCTCTACTGGTTCACCTTGGAGAATTAAATTTTGATCATCCTTAGAAATACGGTGCGACGCACTTACAATTTGGTCTATTAAATCTCGTTCACTATGCTTAAAGAATTCATCTGTAAGTCCCATACGTTTAGCTAATTCAGAAATCACTTGCCAGTTAGAGCGGGATTCGCCAATAGGATCGATTAATTTATAACCCGTTCCAATTGTATAGTGCCCATAGGAGTTATATATATCGTCATGTTCTACTGATGTTGTGGCGGGCAATACAATATCGGCGTATTTACATGTGTCGGTAAAGAAGCGTTCGTGAACAACCGTAAATAAATCATCTCTCATCAAGCCTTTTCGCACTACATTTTGATCAGGTGCTGTTATAGCCGGATTACTAGAGAATACATAAAGACTATGCACAGCTGTACCTGATGGGTTTGTAAGCATTTCACCTAGTTTAATCATAGGCATCAATCGCTTTGCTGGTGCATCCACATGAGCCTGTTGCATCACTTCTTTGCCCACAAACTTACTACCACTAGCACTCGATAATAAGCCACCGCCTAAATATTGCCAAGCTCCAACTACAGCAGGTAATGCATTAATAGCACGACAGTTCATAGCACCATTCCCATAGCGTGATAACCCACTGCCAAGACGTATAAATGGAGCCTTAGCTTTAGCATAGGCATGGGCAAACTCAATCATACGTTCTACGGAAACGCCACAAAGTTCAGATGCTTTTTCCGGTGTAAAATCAAGCAACACATCGTTTACGAGTTCATCATAACCTTGTACATGTTTCTTAATAAAATCTATATCTGCTAAACCGTCTCGATGAATAATATGAAGCATACCTAACGCTAAGGCGCCATCACTACCAGGTTTTACGTAAATATGTTCATGAGCTTGATTAAAAGTATAGGTTTTATGAGTATCAATAATCCAAACTTGAGCGCCATTCTTTTTTGCTATGTTTACATCATGTAAGATATGAACATCAGTAGCAGTGGCATTAATACCCCATAGAACAATTAAATCACTATGTTGTGCCTCTTGCGGTTTAATGGCTAGTGTATCGCCATAAACAGAGCGGAATCCTGCCTGTTTTGCAGGGGAGCAAATACCACGGTCCTGGTCTGTAGCACCAATACGGCGGAAAAAGTAATCTGCTGCTGGGCTTTGAATCACACCCATCGTACCTGCATAGGAGTAGCGCAAAATACTTTCACTGCCATGAGTACTAATAGTTTCTTTAAAATTATTAACAATGGTATCTAATGCCTCATCCCAACTGATACGTATATATTGGTCTTCACCGATTCCTTTTTTACCAATCCGTTTCATTGGGTACTGTAAACGCAATGGAGAATGAACCACTTGTTCGTAATGCGCCATTTTAGGGCACAATGTACCTCTTGTAAAAGCATGATCTCTATTACCACGAACAGATACTACTCTATTGTTCTCTACCGATACAATTAGACCACATGCGTCTGGGCAATCATAAGGACATACTGATTTGTATTCTTTCAAAATAAGCACCTCGCTTATAAATTATATAAACTATAGGATGTATATTTATATTATATTACAGCATTGTCTGTATAAGTGTAACCTTTAACACATTTTCTATCTTCACAAAGATTAAAATCATTGCATATCATGCATATCAATACATTCAGTTATCACAATACGTTGCTATACATATCAAAAATTTTTATATATGTTATTGAACATTTCAAGTTTTATCGATGTTTATCCATTCTCATTCTTGCTCAAAGCCTAAACAGATATACTAATAAGCTCTATAAAAATACTGAAAATCTATAAAAAAATCATGCAATTATAACTAAAAGTCATAACCATATAGTTTTAGGTATAATCGGATGTTTCAGTAATCGACCTCGGAATATGTGACAAACATCACCGGTACGTATGCGTATTTAGTAATGTGTTTCAGACTGTAAGACTATTCAATCTCACTTCTTTCTGTGCTATACTGACATTGTCATTTGAGAGGATATAGAGCTCACCAGATATCATTTAAACTTCATGATATTTTAGAGTGACGTTACTATATCAGGTACATATTTTCTGAAAAGAGGTTTTAACGATGGCAGACGCAAAAAACACTGTGTTATTCCCTTATGAAACATTGAAAAAATTAAGCATGGACGCTTTCCAAAAATTCGGTTTCTCCGAAAAAGAAGCTGACATCATCCAAGACGTACTTTTGACTTCCGACTTGTTCGGTATTCAAAGCCATGGTATGCAACGTATGGTTCGTTACCACAAAGGTATCACTAATGGCTTGATCAAAATCGACGCAAAACCTGAAATCGTAAAAGAAACTCCAATTTCCGCAGTTATCGACGGTCATGACGGCATGGGCCAAATCTTGGGCCACATGGCTATGGAAATGGCTATCGAAAAAGCTAAAAAATCCGGTGTTGGTATCGTATCCGTACGTAACTCCAACCACTATGGTATCGCTGGTTACTATGCTAAAATGGCATCCGACCAAGGCTTAATCGGTTTCTCTTGTACAAACTCCGAAGCAATCATGGTTCCTGTATATGCTCGTAAAGCTATGCTTGGTTCTAACCCTATCGCTTGGACTGTACCAGCTGATCCTGTTGACTTCTTCTTCGATTGCTCCACTACAGTAGTAACTCGTGGTAAACTTGAAATGTACAACAAAATGGGCAAAGCTACTCCAGATGGTTGGGCTGTTAATAAAGACGGCGTTCCTTCCACTGATGCAGCTGAAGTATTGGGCAACATCTCCCGTCATGAAGGCGGCGGTATCCTTCCTTTAGGTGGTGCTACAGAAGTTCTTGGCGGCCACAAAGGTTATGGTAACGGCATGATTGCTGAATTATTCTCCTCCATCTTGTCCCAAGGCGGTACTTCCAACAAATGTATGGTTGGCGGTAAATCCAATATCTGCCACGGCTTCATGGCTATCAACCCTGAATTCTTCGGTGACCCAGCTGAAATCAAAAAACACTTCTCCCAATTCTTACAAGAATTACGTGAAGCTCCTAAAGCTGCTGGTCAAGACCGCATTTACACTCATGGTGAAAAAGAACATGAATCCGTTGAAAAAGTTAAAGCTGAAGGCATCCCTGTACTTAACGGTACAATGCTAGAAGTTCAAGATCTTTGCAACGAATTAGGTCTAGACTTCAAATCCTACTTCGGCGATTATGTACCAGAAGCTCCTGCTACAATGTTCAAAGGTAACTACTAATACCTAAGACCTTACAAAGGCCCTAACACGGACATGTAGTCAGTAAAGAAGGGGACATAAACACTGTTTATGTCCCCTCTCTTATATTCTTAACCTCATGTGTAATGAGGTTAAAAATTTTTAAGAGACATATCACTTTTTATGATAAGTATATCTGTTATTTTATTGTAATCCTTTATTTTAACTGAACTTTTACAACTTAATACAATAGCGATTTACTCATCAATTAAATTGATTAAGCTACATCGTCCTGTTAAGCATATATTTTTATTTTTCTTGAAAGGATGATTTTAGAAATGAGTGCTATCACCGTTCTATTAGCGCTATCTCCAATCATTTGGTTGATCGTAGCGTTATCCATCTTGAAATTACCAGCATGGCAAGCAACAAGTGTTGCTGCAATCGGTTCTTTCATCATCGCTATTACAGCATTCCAATCTGATCCATTTATTATGGTCACTGGTGCCCTTGAAGGTGCCGCTTTGGCAATCTGGCCAATCCTATTAGTTATTACAGCTGCTATCTTCGTTTATAACTTGGTAGTACATACGAAAGCAATGGAAACTATTAAAACAATGCTTTCTTCTGTAACATCTGATACTCGTGTACTTGCATTGTTACTTGCATGGGGCTTCGGTGCCTTCATGGAGGGTATGGCTGGCTTTGGTACTGCCGTTGCAATTCCAGCTGCTATGATGGTTGCAGTAGGTTTTGACCCACTAAAATCTATCATCGCATGTCTCGTTGCGAACTCCGTACCAACAACATTTGGCTCCATCGGTATTCCAACAACTACTTTGGCATCCTTAACAAACCTTGATCCAAGCCATTTAGGTACATTCATTTCCGTACAATTATTCTTACTTAACCTTATCGCTCCATTCTTCGTTGTTATGATTATTGGTGGCGGTATCAAAGCGTTAAAAGGCGTATTCCTTGTTACATTACTTTCCGGTTTAGCATTAGCTGTTCCTGAAACTATAATCAACGCTGTAATGGGTCCAGAATTATCCGTAATTTCTGCATCCATCGTAATTATGGCAGTTATCATTGGTTGTGCAAAAATTATGCCTCCTAATGATCCTGAATATGCAGTTAAACAAACTGGCGAAGTTCCTAAAGTTTCTGGTAGCGAAGGCCTTATTGCCGCAATGCCATTCATCTTGATCTTCGTATTATTGTTATTAACTTCCAAATTATTCCCTGCAATTAATGGTCCTCTTGCATCCATTAAAACATCTGTACCTATTTACCAAGGCGCTGGTGCAAAACCTTACACATTCGTATGGATTGCAACTCCTGGTATCATGATCTTCATCGCTGGTATTGTTGGTGGTTTCATCCAAAAAGCAAAAGCTGGCGAAATCTTCGGTACATTGGGTTCCACAGTTAAAAACTTGAAATTCACATACCTTACAATCATCACAGTTGTTATGACAGCTAAATTGATGACTTACTCTGGTATGACTGCAGATATTGCGAAAGCAATGGTTGCTGGTACAGGTTCCTTGTATCCTCTATTCGCTCCTATCGTAGGTGCGTTGGGTGCCTTCTTAACTGGTTCCGGTACAAACTCCAACGTATTGTTTGGCCCACTTCAAATCGCTGCAGCTCAAGGTTTAGATCCTACAAACTTCGAAGACCTTGGCTTCTGGTTGGCAGCTGTTAACTCCGGTGCAGCTGGTATCGGTAAAATGTTGTCCCCACAATCCATCGCGATTTCTATTGGTGCCGTAGGTCCTGCTTTGAAAGCATACCTAGAAAACCACAAAGAAATTAACTCTGAAGAAGCTCACAACTTAGAACATGAAATCGAAGCAAGCGTTATCATGAACAGCGCATTCAAATACTTCTTGATCTTCATCGTTATGCATGGTTGTATCTCCTTCTTCGGTCAACATTTCATCCATGAAATTCACCACTTCTTCTTCTAAGATTTGGTAACATAAAAAGAACAGCTCTTGATGAGCTGTTCTTTTTTATTGCCACATATAAAATATACAAATAATACTGACTAATGATAATACGTTTAGAGTTCACTAATTTGCTACATATAATTGTAACAATCTATTAATAAACCTCTTGTTCTACTTCCCATTTAGTAATGGTCCCAGTATCTGCATCAATTTCAAAATCATATTCATAACCGTTATAATGAATTTCACCTTCATACTCTAAACGGCCATTTTCATAATCACGATTGAATTCAGTTACATTTGTAACTGTTGCACCCGGTACACGTGCTAAGGCGCTTTGAACAGCCTCATCAGAACTAATTGCTTCTACAGATGAAACCGTAGCTGTCCCGATTACTACTATTGCAGCTAACACAAAACCTTTTATTAAATATTTCATATAATTCTCCCATCGACAACAAGTATATTGATGTTTTTAGATATAATTAATATACTAATTGTAATCTATAAATAGAGATAAAGCAAACTCAATATTTCATATAGATATTTTTTCTCAATCATGATAAAATACATCGTATCAAATAGAAAAAATTAAATGCAGTCTGCGAAGTGCGATTCGCAGGCTTTTATTTTTCCCATTTTAAGATAGGAGGATTGTATGACTCAAGAAAATTCTGCTAAGGTTTCCTTTATCTTGGTAGTATTCCTTGGCATGTTAACAGCTATTACACCGCTCGCAACAGATCTGTATTTACCGGCATTACCGATTATGCCTGGCGAATTAAATACAATAGCATCAAATATTCAAATGACCATTGGTATTATGACCTTTGGCGTTGCATTAGGCCAATTATTTGGCGGTCCTATAAGTGATACAATGGGGCGTAAGGTACCACTTATTATAGGTAATTTACTATGTGTTATTTCTGGCCTTATATGTGCCTATGCACCGAGTATCGAAATACTTTTACTAGGAAGATTTCTACAAGGTTTAACCGGATCTGTAGGCGTTGTAATTGCCAAAGCCATTGCTCGAGACTTTGCATCTGGTCAAGAACTGACTAAACTTTTTGCTATGCTCATGATGGTTAACGGACTCGCACCAGTCCTTGCACCTTTAGTAGGCGGTCAACTGCTCTTATTTACTACATGGCGTATAATCTTTGTTATCTTAGCAGTATTCTCTGCTATTTTATTGGTAGGCTCTTTTCTTTTCCGTGAAAGCTTACCAAAAGAAAAACGTATAGCAGGCGGTATCGGGACAGCAACAAAAAACTATATTACACTTATTAAAGATAAACAATTCTTAGGACAAACATTAATTCAATTCTTTGCTTTCGGCGCTTTCTTTGCCTATATCTCAGGTTCATCCTTTGTATACCAAAATATTTTCCAACTTTCAGCCCAGAAATTTAGTTATCTTTTTGGTATCAATAGCTGTGGTATTATCTTGGCCAGTGCCATTAGCGGACGAGTAAGTAATGCTATAACATCTCGTCAACTACTTACGTTCAGCCTATGGGAACTTACAATCGGCTCTTTACTATTCTTAGTAGCCATGATTTTTGAATGGTCTCTCATTCCTGTAACAACAATCCTATTCTTTACGGTGTGTACAGTATCCCTATTCGGTTCTGCCTCCTTCTCTATGGCTATGACTAACTATGGAAAAATGGCAGGCAGCGCCTCTGCCATACTAGGCTTTGCAAGCATGTTTGCAGCAGGTATTGTATCTCCATTAGTTGGTATAGGTGGGGATCATACGGGCATACCAATGGGGATTACAATGCTAGTATGTGCGGCGCTTTCCTTATTGTGCTTGTATGGTTTGGTAGAGAAAGAATAATCTCTTTTAAACATTTGTGTGAGCCCTACAATGGGGTCCAACTACAACAGAATAATTTTAGTATATAAATAAGATACCCCTTTCCTTGCTCAGTACGGCGCTACGCTTCGTAAAATCGCTTCGGAAAGGGGTATCTTATTTATATTAACACTACCTGTAGAGGCGTCCCATTGTGGGGCTATACAGCTTAAATTAAAATCTGCTAATTCTTTTTTACAAATACACTATGCACAATAAAGGAAAGCACCTGTCCAACTGATTGTAGGGAATAAACTAAGTCGTAATGGGGCCCCGTTACAATTGAATAAATTTAAGTATAAAAATAGCACCACCTTCTTCTTGCTCAGTACGTCACTACGTTCCGTAAAATCGCTGCGAAAAAGGTGGTGCTATTTTTATTAACATTTTTTGTAAAGGTGTCCCATTACGACATAAGAGCATCAATGTAAGTACCTAGACACATATATTTAACATAATTTTACCTTGGCACTATTCTTTTCTATCTACACCAATATTAAGCACAATAACGGAAAGCGCAGGCTCAACTGATTGTAGAGAAAGAGATGTGGCACAGCCACATCTCCTCCCTACTGCAATAGTCGTATTTTCAATGGGACATCTTCATAATTAGCGTACATAGAAAAGAATACAGCCCTCTCTGCAGCGATTTTACGGAACGTAGTGACGTACTGAGCCAAGAGAGGGCTGTATTTTTTCTATACTAATGATATGCAGTTGTATCCGGGCCCCATTATAAAATGAAAGCACCTTATCACTTATTACTTATTCACTAACTCCCCTCCCGTCTCCTCCTCCCACTGCACTAGTTATATTTTCAATGGGACAGCTTCATAACAGGTGTATATAGAAAAGAACACAACCCTCTCTCCTCTTTTCCGTTAGATGTATTGCGAATTTTTTTGTAAATAATGAGATAAATAACTCGATGGAGCTATTTGGTATATAGTAGGTTCGATCATTTACATTTTATAATGGGACATCTTCATAATTAGCGTACATAGAAAAGAATACAGCCCTCTCTGCAGCGATTTTACGGAACGTAGTGACGTACTGAGCCAAGAGAGGGCTGTATTTTTTCTATACTAGTAATATGCAATTGTATTCGGGCCCCATTATAAAACGTAAGCCTCCTTATGACGGATTAAGTAATAGCACTTTTCCCTTCCCCCATCTGCACTAGTTATATTTTCAATGGGACATCTCCATAATTAACGTATATAGAAAAGAACAAAGTCCTCTCTGCAGCGATTTTACGGAGCGTAGCGACGTACTGAGCCAAGAGAGGACTTTGTTTTTTCTATACTAGTAATATGCAGTTGTAACAAGGCCCCATTGAAAATATAACGGAGCACGCTTTTATTCAAACATTGTCGATAGTAATAGTTTTAGTCGATTTGCTTGGTTTACTGCACTGGAGCCTGGATCGTAGTCGATAGCGGCAATGCGCACGTCTGGGTAGGCAGCGGATAGTGTTTTTACCATGCCTTTACCTGTTACGTGGTTTGGTAAGCAGCCGAATGGTTGCAAGCATACGATTTGTTTTGCCCCTTTTTCGATGAGGTCGATCATATCGCCTGTGAGGAACCAGCCTTCACCACATTGGTTACCAAGTCCGATGAATTGAGCAGCTTCTTTTGCTACTTCTGTCATACGTTGTAGAGGGTCGAAGTGTTTGGACGCCGCTACGGCTTTAGCGTATGGCAATCGGTAGAGTTCAAGGGCTTCACGAGCCAATGTTCCGAAGAAGCCAGATAGCCATGTACCATCAAGGTGTTTAGCACGGTATGTGCTATCCATTGCGCAGTACAAGAAGAAGTCTAATAGGCCAGATGTAACAACTTCGCCACCTTCTTTTTCAATGAGTTCATTGATATGGTTGTTAGCGCTTGGATGGAATTTAACATAAATTTCCCCTACGACGCCAACGCGAGGTTTTTGTACATCTTTATTGACCGGTAAGTTATCAAAGTCATGAATGATTTCTTTGATGTACTTATTATACTGACGAAGGCTGGCAGATGTAATGTTTTCACGTAATTTTTTAATCCAGTAATCACATAATGCATCTGTAGAGCCCGGATTAGTTTCGTAAGGACGTGTAGCCAATACGCATTGCATAAGAGCATCACCGTAAACAACGGCTTGAATCATGCGATGCAAGAAACCTTTTGTCAATTTGAAGCCTGGTTGACGTTCCATATCGCTTGCATTAAGAGATAGGATTGGCACTTGTTTCATACCAGCGTCAATCAATGCTTTACGCAAATAGCCAATATAGTTTGTAGCACGGCAACCACCACCTGTTTGAGAGATGATAACAGCTGTTTTATCGATATCGTATTTACCAGATAATAGTGCAGACATGAGCTGACCAACAACGATAATCGCTGGGTAACATGCATCATTATTGATATATTTCAAGCCCACTTCAATGTCGTCACGCGTTGGTGCTGGCAACATTTCAAAGTTATAGCCTTCGTTTTTGAGGACTGGATCTAAGAGGCTAAAATGCAATGGTGACATTTGTGGCACCAAGATTTTATAGGTCTTACGCATTTCCTCTGTGAACACCACGCGATTATAATCGTAGGTTGGCAATTGTTCTTCCACCACTTCTGGTGCCTCTGGGTTGTGATGACGACGCAAGCTACGTTCCATTACAGATTGCAAGGAACGCAAACGAATCGTTACAGCCCCAAGGTTTGTACCTTCGTCAATTTTGAGTAAGGTATGAATCTTATGGTTTGCTGAAAGTATATCTTTTACTTGATCCGCTACGATAGAATCGAGACCGCAACCAAAGGAGTTAAGCTCAACAATTTGGAAGCCTTCTGTTCTACTTACGAATTCAGCAGCGCGGTATAAACGGCTATGGTAAGACCATTGGTCTACAACACGTAGATGCTTGATTTCATTCCCCAGTGGCGCAACGCCATCTTCTGTAAGAACAGCCATACCAAGGGATGTAATAAGCTCTGGGATACCGTGATTAATACCAGAGTCCAAATGATATGGACGGCCAGCCAATACGATAGTAGGAATTTGTTCTGCTACGAGGCGAGATACGGTTTTCTTCGTTGTTTCACGGTAAGAAGCCTTACAGTTTTCTTGTTCTTCCCAAGCTTTTTCTACAGCATTAGCAATATCTTTCTTCTTGAGGTTCAAGAAGTCCAATGCTTTCACAAGAGCAGGAACAAGAGATTTCTTATCAGCCAATGGCAAGAATGGTGCGTGGAATGGAGTATCCCCTAGAACCTCCTGCATGTTATTTTTAATAAGTTCTGGATAGGAAATAACCATTGGACAATGGTAGTTATTGTCGCGGCTAAATTCCTTAGGGCCATGTTGAATACAAGGGTACCAAACAAAGTCTACTTGTGCATTCGCAAGATCACGAATATGACCATGTACCGCTTTTGCTGGGTAGCAAGCTGTATCGGATGGAATCGTATCGATAGCCTTGTTGTATTGGTCCTTTGTAGTGTAATCGGAAAGGATTACTTCGTAGCCAAGTGTATTAAAGAATGTAAACCAGAATGGGAAATCCTCATACATATTGAGGACACGAGGAATACCTACGCGCATTTTACCTTCGAACTCTGGAATATTTTTCTTCAAATAATAGTCGAAGTAACGACGCAATTTAACGTCTACTAAGTTAGGAACTGCTTTGCGTTCCTCTTGAATCATACCGCCCGCACCGCGGTCACAACGGTTACCCGTTACGTAAGTACGACCATCAGAGAAAGCATTGATGGTAAGCATACAGTTATTGGAGCAAAGTCCGCAGTTACGCATTGTCGTAGATACTTGTAAGGAGTTAAGACCTTCACTATCAAGCAAAGTACTTTTTTCCTTTTGTAACTCTTCTGCCGTTTCAGCTGCAAGAAGGGCCATACCATAAGCACCCATCAATCCAGATACGTCAGGACGAATTACTTCTACGCCCATCAATTTCTCGAAGGCACGCAATACGGATTCATTGTAGAATGTACCACCTTGTACAACGATATGATCACCCAATTCTTTAGGGTCTTTTACCTTAAGAACCTTATAAAGGGCATTTTTAATAACAGAATAAGCAAGACCTGCCGCGATATCTTGTACCGTAGCACCTTCTTTTTGAGCCTGCTTAACCTTAGAGTTCATAAATACAGTACAACGAGAACCCAAGTCGATTGGCAAGGATGCCAATAAACCTTCCTTCGCGAATTGATCGATTGGAATGCGTAGACCGGATGCGAATGTATCGATGAAGGAGCCGCAGCCAGAGGAGCACGCTTCGTTCAATACGATATCTTCGATATAGCCATCGCGAACCTTACAGCATTTCATATCTTGACCGCCAATGTCCAAGATAAAGGATACATCAGGGCAGAAGTAACGAGCTGCACGATAGTGAGCCATTGTTTCTACTTCACCAATATCGATGCCAAGGGCGCGTTTAAGGAATGCTTCACCGTAACCAGTTACACCAGAATGCGCAATATACGCGCCTTTTGGTAACAGTTCATAAATCTTCTCGATCATTTCACGAGATTTTTCTAATGGTTTACCATGGTTAGGACCATAGTGAGAGAATATGATTTCCTTATTACTATTGATGAGAACTACCTTAAGAGTGGTAGAACCAGCATCAATACCAAGGTAACAAGGACCTTGCGCATCTTCAATATTCGCTTTTGGCGTTACTGCCTTAGCGTGACGAGCGCGGAATTCTTCTAATTCTTGTTCATTTTTAAATAGAGGTTCTACACGATCTGTAGCCTCCATAGGAATACCGATGAGGGCACCAATTTCCTTTGTTAATTGACCAACCGTAATCTCACGACAGTCTTCTTTCATCAAAGCCGCCCCTAAGGCGATGAATAATTCACCGTTTTCAGGGATAATGCGATGTGCTTCATCTAGTGCTAAGGTATCGCAGAAACATTGACGAAGTTCGGACAAGAATGTCAACGGACCACCAAGGAATGCTACATTACCTTCAATTTTATGACCGCATGCAAGGCCCGCAATTGTTTGGTTTACAATAGCTTGGAATACGGATTTTGCAATATTTTCATGAGATGCGCCTTGGTTTAACAAAGCTTGTACGTCTGTTTTAGCAAATACGCCACAGCGTGCAGCAATTGGATAAATCGTATCAGCATTCATGGCCAATTGGTTAAGACCAGATGCATCAGTTTGCAATAAAGTCGCCATTTGGTCGATGAAAGCACCTGTACCACCTGCACAAGAACCATTCATACGGTGTTCTGCCGTTTGACCTAAATAGGTTACCTTCGCATCTTCACCACCAAGTTCGATGATAACATCGGTTTCTGGATACAACGCTTTTACAGCACGTGTTTCAGCAATAACCTCTTGCACGAATGGAATGCGTACCTTTTCAGCCATCGCCATACCACCAGAACCGGTAATACATACATGAACTTGATCATTTTCATGGCCCACTTGAGCCTCTTGGAGCAAGGTATATACGGTGTCCAAAATGTTTGCATAATGGCGTATGTACTTTTTATACAAATAATTATCGTGTTCGTCTAATAGTACAACTTTAACAGTTGTAGAGCCCACGTCAATACCCATGCGTAGCATGTGTTGCATAAATACCTCTCTTTTCAAAAAACGTATGACCACACAAGATCATACTCATATTGTGAAAGTAGTACATTGAGCTTGAATCTAAAATAAAATGCACCAAACATCTAATTAAACTTAGATAAGGATAGGCTTTCACAAAAACATCTAATTTTTTAAATATCCTATACATATTATACAACAAATGTAGATAAAATCTATGTTTTTCTATATTCCAATGAGTTATATGGAATATGACTAAACTTGAATAATACCTCTACATCGAGATAGGATGTAAAATTTATTATATCATTCTAAGATGAAAAAAAGTGTACCTAACAGCACATAACTTAAGCAATAAATAGGTAAATATTATTTCTATTTCTATTTCAGTTAACAAGAATAAGGGAATACAAAAAGAGGCTTCCATGAAATCATTGAAGCCTCTTGTATTTGTATTGTTCATTATATACTTTTGAGTTTTATTATTCACTCTATATAGGTTACAAAACCTTTTTATATAATCCGATAAGATCATCATGGTTAGCTGGGTATGGATTAAATCTATAACACATATCCTCTAGTGCTCTATCTGCCATGAGGTTAAGTTTTGGTTCAGATGTAGCCTTATCTACACCAAATTCAGTCAGTGTCATTGGACATTCTAAAGTTCGTTGTAGTTTTACAATCGCCTCTAGTAATGCACCTATTTTATCTCCATCGGATGCTTTATGCGATGCAAAGCCCAACTTAGCAGATAGATGGGCATATTTCTTGGCCACCTCTTGGTTACGAGAGCAATTAAATCCAATTACATAAAGCAAAAGCATACTGTTAGCTAGGCCATGAGGCACATGAAATTGTCCTCCCAACTGATGAGCCATGGCATGAACTATACCTAATCCGGCCTTGTTAAAGGATAGACCTGCTAAACATGAAGCCTCATGCATAGACATTCTATCTTGCTCTGTAGCTGTTGGCTTATGACATCTTGGTAAATAAGTAAAGACTAGCTCAATCGCCTGTTGTGCCAACGCATCAGTAAAATTATTTGCAGCCGTTGCTACATAAGCTTCCAATGCGTGAACTAGCACATCCATACCACTGAATGCAGTAACACTTGGTGGAGATGTTTTTACAAATAATGGCGTTAATAATGCTTCATCTGGTAATACTGCATCATCCACAAGAGGATATTTAATTTGTGTTTCGCTATCTGTAAGAACAGCAAAAGAGGTCACTTCTGATCCAGTTCCACTAGTAGTAGGAACAGCAATAAAGGATTTGATATCCATATGCTTTAACTTACGACCAAAGTAAGCAATGCCCTTACTCATATCGATACAAGAGCCCCCACCTATGGCAATGATTACAGTTGGTTTAATGCCTTCCATAAACTCAATACCCTTTACTACATGCGTTATGGGTGGATCAGGCACTACATCAGTGTAGATGGTTACCTTATTTTTACTGTCCATTAATCCCATTACATATGTAAGGCTTGGAGAATCTTTTAAAAATGGATCACATATGATAAGGATGGATTCATTATTAAATTCTGTAAGACGATTCAACGAATCTGGCCCTGCATAAATCTGGGTTGGAAAAGTCCATTTATTCATATGCTCACCACCTATCGAATATTAAATCCTGTTGTTAAACAACATCTACGACGTCGTGCAAAGCAACGAGCCGATGTAGTAGATTCTCCAGTAGGTGTAGCAATTGTAAAGGTTGTCGTACCCTCACCACTAAATCCAAGTCCTGCATAGGACGGACCATTCTTAACAAAAATGGAAGTTTTCATTTTACGAGCCATCCGGTTGAGGCGTTCCATATTCAAGGAATGCATTGTGGCCGTATGATGTAAGCCTGCTTCTAACATCAAGCATACATCAAGACCTTCGTCAAAGCTATCTACTGTAACAACAGGTAAAATAGGCATTAACATCTCAATTACTGCAAATGGATGGTCTTTTGGTGTACGCATGATAATCAATCGTGGATCACCGTTGTACGGAATATGTGCTGAATCAAGAATGACGCTTGCATTCTTACCGACGAACTTTTTGTTTGGTGTCCCATTCGGTAATACAGTTAAATCCACTAAGCGTTGAATATCTTGTTGATTTTCAATGAGAACACATCCTGCTTTTACCATTTCTTGAACTAGCTGTGGCTCAATTTGGCGCATGGCTACAACACTCTTTTCAGCGATACATAGAATATTATTATCTAGACTAGCGCCGAGAACAATATCTTGAGCAGCCTTTTTAATATCTGCCGTTTCATCTACAAAGGCCGGTGGATTGCCTGCACCAGCACCGATAACCTTTTTACCACTTTGAAGCGCTTGTTTTACTACGCCAGGACCTCCAGTAACAACCAATAGGCTCACATCTGGATGTAGCATCATCTCTTGAGCAGACTCAATAGATGGCTCCCGAAGTGTAACAATAAGATTTTCAATGCCAATCGATTTGGCGATGATTTGATTAAGTTCACTAACTAGCAACCGACTAAGATGCTTAGCACCAGGATGAACGCTAAAGAATACAGCATTCCCTGCGGCTAGCATACCTATTGTATTACATATTAATGTTTCCGCTGGATTCGTACTTGGCGTAATAGCACCGATGACACCATAAGCAGACAATTCGTATAGTGTCATACCATTATCGCCTGTTTCACACTCTGTAACGAGATCTTCTACGCCCGGTGTTTTATCGAGTGTTAGATTTAATTTTAGTACTTTATCCGCAACGCGACCCATCCCCGTTTCGTCAACGGTTTTCTGAGCCAACTCTTGCACTCGTGGACGCATGGCAGCACGGATGTCTGCTATTACCTTTTCACGGGTTGCCAAGGTGCAATCTTCAAAGCGCGCTTGCGCTGCTTTTGCAGCTTGAATTGCTTCATCAACCGTATCAAACACACCTGGCTCAACTTGACCTCTAGGCGCTTGTTTAATAGGTTGTGATGAGGCCATTTCTTGCTTTTGCCCCTGTAATATATCTATAACCATGGAGCGGATCATTTCTTTCAACTGTATATTGTTTTCCATCATGAACCTCCATATAGGTTGCATTGCTGATGCAATGACCATGTCAACTAACGGTGTCCACAATCAAGGATACATTCATGATGTGACACAATAACTAGGTTTAACTCTGGCACCAGCTATTTCCTATACAATTATTTTTCAAAACTATCAATAATACCCACAATAGCGCAATCTACTGCGGTGCCTTTATCATCTTCGAAAATATGCCGTGCCGATGAGCCTCGAGTTAGAAGCACATATTCACCTTCACCAGCACATACTGTATCGACGGCGATTTCTATGCGCCCCGTCAACTCTTGTTCTCCATCGAGAATATCTACCATCATCAGTTTCATTCCCTTTAGAGATTCATGCTTTTGAGTAGATACGATACTACCCACAACTTTACCGACTTGCATACTTCTCGTTCCCTTCAATTATTGTGATACCTAAGCGCTCGATTTCATCTCGAGCAGCCATGGTGAACCGTTGTCCCCTATATATGACGATAATAGACTGACTTTCACAAGATCTAACAAAAGAGGCCGTTATCCACGCTTGATGACTGGCATATATAGGACGACCAAATTTATCTAGAAATTTGATAGGCCAATCTAAAATGACTGATGGATTCATCAACGAGGTTACAGGAACTGCTAGGTGTATCGTCACCTCACAGTCATACGCTAATGCACGATGTAAATAGGCAACCCAAGGCACCAATGTATCGCACATTAACTCTCGTATATGACCATAATCTATACCACTGAAAGAAATGAGTTGGTTCTGCAACAATATATGCTCATCATAGCTATTGCACTCTGTGACCATAAAAGTAGCAGTGGATGTCATCCGCTTCTCTAGGCGTTCTAGCACCAGTTTAACTAATGCATCCATATTAATGCTCACTTCCCATGGCAATCCCTAAGGGCGTTACAAACTCTGGATATAATGGCTTATCTACGGGTAATCCTATATATTGACTAAAAGTCTTTGTGAACTCCTCAAAATTAGAGGCACCGCCCACAACAACAATAGGAGTCCCCTTTTCATAGCCGCCCTCTTGTAACGCACGCTTAGAAATAGCTGCCATTTTCTCTACAACCGGCCGTATGGTTGCATATACATCTCGTTTATTAGCTTCATTGCGCTTATAGGCCTCTGCTTCAGGGATGGAAATCCCATAGGCTCCGCTAATAACAAGGTTCATATGGGTGCCTCCTGTAGGCTCATCTACGGTATATACAACTCGGCCATCTTTTAAAATGCTTATGCCCGTAGTACCACCACCAACGTCGATAACAGCGCCATCGGTGATGCCTAGCACATTAGCAGCAGCGGTAGGTTCGTCTAGAATGCAGGTCACTTCAAAACCAGCACTTTCAAGAACATGACCTACTACATCTTTATTCTTGCCTATCGTTCCAGGTGGAACAGCTGCTGCGGCATATACAAGCTCTGTGCCTAAGGCGGCTTCCGCCTTAGCCTTTAAAGCTCTCGTAATCGTAACAGCTCCCACATAGTCAACTACAAGGCCATCTCGAATAGATTCGTTGTATTCAAAAGCACCATATATAGGTTTACCTTTATCGTTTACTACGGATAGGACAATAGATGATGTACCAAGGTCGATGCCTACGCGTAAATTCTTTTGATTATGAGAGCTCACTTGTTTGGACTCTACAAGATCAAAGAACTCTTGCAAGGTATTATTTGCCTTTTTCAAACCTTTCATCATATCACCTACTTTACTGTACAATTCTCGCCATCACTGTACCTTGTACATTGGCAGCATTTGCCTCATCTGTATCAATATGGAGTTCTAGGACAAAACCGGGTACGGCCCGAACGATGACATCACCAAATACAGTGGTGCGCTCTGGTGTTTGAATTTCAACATTTACGCTGTCGCCATCGTTTACATTAAGCCGTTTTGCATCATCAGGAGACATATGAATATGTCGTTTTGCAACAATGCAAATAGGTTTTGTAATTTCCCCGTTTTCAGTACATAGAGTAATCTCTACGGCTGATTCTAAATGACCAGATAGCACAATAGGAGGTTTTATACCCAATGCACGAGCATCGGTCAAAGATACCTCTACTTGTGACTGTTTTCTAAGAGGACCTAATACGCGGACATTTTGAATGACCCCTTTAGGCCCCACTAAAGTAACTGTTTGCTCTGAAGCAAACTCTCCAGTTTGTTTTAAGTCACTTTTTTTAGTAATAGCCTGGTTAGGGAATAATATATCCCAGTCATCCTGACATAGATGGACATGTCTATTGCTCACACCTACGGGAATGGACGATTCGAACATGGCTTCGATCACTTCTCGTACGATAGCACGAATCTGTTCCCGATCCATAAGCTATTATCCTTTCTTAGGTAAGATCAATTCTACATCGCTATGAGGGCGTGGAATTACATGAGTAGATACTACTTCACCTACTTTTTGTGCTGCTGCACAGCCCGCATCAACAGCCGCTTTTACAGCGCCTACATCACCGCGAACCATTACTGTTACAAGACCAGAACCGATTTTTTCAGTACCTTCTAATGTAACGTTAGCTGCTTTTACCATTGCGTCGGCCGCTTCAATTGCGCCTACTAAACCTTTTGTTTCTACCATGCCTAATGCGTTATTCATGATAATCTCCTTTATTTCTTACTACTTTATTTCTTTTTAAGGTTTTTCTTTGGTGTTATTTTCTTTGTACCTGTTGATTTAGAACTTTTCGGTTCTATGATCGTAGATACTATCTCATCTAACACCTCAACAACCTTTTCATCTAATTGGGGTTTCTCTGTTTCATCAGCTACCTTAGCCGGCTTATCTGTAAAATCATCATTAAAGGATTCTACTAAGCCTTCTGCAGGTCGAGGAATTACTTTGTGAGCTACATACAAGTTCATACCTTTTGTAATCGCCACACCGGTTTGAACAGCTGCTTCAACAGCTCCCACATCACCAGCAACCTTTACGGTCATCCAGCCAAGTCCTCTCGCCTTTTCTATTCCTATGAGCCGTACATTTGCAGCTTTAACCATTGCATCTGATGCGGTGATAGCCCCCAGCAAACCAGCTACTTCTAGTAACCCTAGTGAATCTTTCACCATGCCACCTCCCGACGTTTATTCATTAGATGATGTAAGCATTACCTTTGTTTTTAGCTCTTTCTCCCATAGTTTCTAGTAACGCTAACCCCACATCACGTGCTGCTTTTACAGCTTGTTTAACAGCGCCAGAGTCACCAGAAATTAGTAAAACAACTTCATTTGACATATCTGAGCTCGATGGAGACTGATAATCTACCACATCTACATTAGCTGATTTAACTGCTGTATCTGCCATAACTACACCTATTGCTGCTGGGGCACCTACTAATAACCCAAAGGCTTTACCTTCTGGTGTCCCAAAAGCAGTGACTAAGGCTTCTCCTGCACGCGCTGTATATTGGACCTCCACATGGCCTGCATCATTCATATATACTTCGCCAAAGGTGCGTTCTAATTCACGTAATGCTACTTCCACAGAACGTCTTACATCGGATACGTCATCGCCACCAAATATGATAAGGGAACCAGAACCAGCGCCACCTTTCATATCACGGGCCAGTTCAATGCTAACAATCTCTGTATTCGTTGCTTTTACAGCTTCATCAGCGGCCATAATTTGCGGCCCTGCACCTGTACGTGAACCTAAGATACCGATGGATCGATATAACTTAGTGAGCTTCATAGCTTCCAATACTTGACTATCAACATTGGCAATTACGAGACCAATTGTATCGCCTGTTGTAGTGCTACCTACGTGTTCAGTAATCATAGAAGTTTGTAGTTGACTTACAGCAGGTGAACTTACAGGTGCCGAAGTACATGATGCATTACTAGTGGCGCCTAAAGTTTTGCTTAAATCAGCACTATCGATACGCATCAATACGCGCTTTAAAATCTCGTCTACCAGACTTTTAGTATCGGCCATAATTATTCACCCTTTGTTGGTAAAATACCTTCTACATCTTTATGTGGTCTTGGAATTACATGAGTAGAGATAACAATGCCTACCCGTTCTGCAGCAGCTGCACCTGCGTCTACAGCAGCTTTTACAGCACCTACATCACCACGAACCATAACAGTAACGAGACCAGAGCCAATTTTTTCATTGCCTACGAGTTCCACATTAGCTGCTTTAAGCATTGCATCAGCTGCTTCAATAGCGCCTACTAGACCCTTTGTTTCCACCATACCTAATGCTTCTTGTGTCATCTGTTTTCTCTCCTTTTACAAAACATAGAATAAAGATTACAAATTTATTTTTCTAATAGTTCCACCATAGTACCTATATTCATAAAGGCAAAGTGCGCTGTTTTAAGTAGTTGTACCATGAGTACAGCACCAGTACCTTCACCTAACGCCATTTGTCCATGGATTGGAACTTCATCAAGACGAATATTTGCATAAGCCAATGCTGCGGCCATCCCTACCTCGCGAGAATAATGAGATGGAATACCGTATAATGGAGCGTCTCCATTCATTTGAGTAGCACAAGCCATGGCAACTGCTGTAATATATCCATCGATTACAAATGGGATATGTAAGTCTGTACAAGCTACCATAGCACCTGTAATAGCGGCTATATCAAAGCCACCTACGCGGCTAATTACCTCTTTAGGACTATTTAAGTGTCCCTTATGATGAGATAATGCAGTACGTACAAACTCTCGTTTTTGATTCATGTACGCCTCTTCATCAGGGCCAGATCCAGGACCTACAGTTATCCGTGGGTCTAGTTTTGTAAGGCCACTCAGGACAGCTGCTGACGTAGTCGTATTACCAACACCCATTTCGCCAAAGGAAAATAGATTGATACCCGATTCTGCATAGTAAACAACTCGGTTATATCCAGCTTGATATGCTAGGTCAAACTCTTCAGCACTCATAGCGGCACCATCTAATATATTTTTTGTGCCTTGAGCTACCTTTCGATTTATCCCAATACCTTGTGGGCACGCAATGCCTACATCTACTACTTCATAAGGAATATGGTTAAAGATACAGTAATTAGCAACTGCACTTTTACCATCAATCATATTCTGAGACTGTTTACGAGTAATCTCATAGTTATAACCGATTAGGCCATCTACGGAAATACCATTATCTGCAGAAAAGATAATATGCTGAGCCTGAATCTCAGGTTTCATATCTTGCCACGCGAGACACATTTTTTTGAAATATCGTTCCCATAGACCCAAGCTTTTTGGAATGATCGCCTTATTTAAAATAAATTGATTAAGTTGTTCTTCAAACACTTTGTCCATGGAAAAACCTTCTTTCAACTAACCGTATATGTAGTTACATAATTGTTTTAACGACTCTTCGTCGTGAACTGATATTTCAAAAATATTAGTGGCTCCCGCTAGTTTAAGATTGCGCCGAGGCGCCTCAACATCTTTACCCGTATCCACCTTTGATACAACCCCTATAACCTCGCGATTTAAGGAGTTTCCAAAGTTTGGTGGGAATATGGTTGTTTCATCACCTGCAGGAATCATGAAAATCACTACGTCCGCATCATAGGCGTGCAAGATAATGCCTCGATAGTAATTAGGATTCTCCATATATTCTCCAGGGGTATCGATGAAGTTTCCCACTCTCGTTATGGCTTGTGTCTTATGATACGTAGCCGAGCCATGAGTAATCGTATCTGCTAATGTAGTCTTACCACAACCGCTACGACCTACTAGAAGGATACGTTTTTCTTTCTTTTCGGTGCTCATAATTACCCTTTCATTAGGATCTTGTTAAATCCGTTGGGAAGAATCCTAATATGCGTTGCAGACCTTCAATTACGCTGCGCAAAGCAGATTCAACAGCAGATACATCACCAGTTATGAGAAGTGCCCCCGAAAACCTATCGATGAAACCGATTTCGATATCACCAGATTTACTTGCAATATCGGCTGCAATAATGGTCCCTTCGCCAGGTGTTATGGTAAGAATTCCAATGGCATTGCGTCCTTTTTCCTCAAGCCCCATTTTTCTAAATAGATCTGGCTTAGGATTGGCAATAACATGAGCTATCGTAACCTGCTTTCCGGGTACAAACTCTTGTATGATGCGCTGTTTTGCATCAATTACCTCTTGAAAGGCCATATAATCTCCTCCTAATGTAATATGTATTCTTTAAACTATACTGACATGTTATAGTTTGTCGTTGTTTTATATACTCTAGCTATAATTAAGGTGCCACTAATTGGAAGAACAATACAGCTAAGCCTGCCCCAATCAATGGGCCAATAAATGGTACCCATGCATATTGCCAGTTCGCAGTTCCTTTATTAGGAATCGGTAATAAGAAATATGCTAACCGTGGACCAAAGTCACGGGCTGGATTTAATGCATATCCAGTAGTTGCACCAAAGGACATACCAATGGATGCTACCAAAATACCGATGACAATAGGTGCTAAACCATCGGCCATTTTTCCTAAGCAGAGAATCGCTAGCATAAACATAAATGTTGCTATAATCTCAGATATCAAATTGAAAGGTTTATTATCGATTGCTGGACCTGTTGCAAAAATCCCTACACAGTTTCCTTCGTCAGGACCGGTTACTTTAAAGTGTGGATAATAGAACAATGCAGCAATGGCAGCACCTGTAAAACCACCTGCAATTTGAGCTATGGACATTGGAATAACTTGATCCCAAGGGAATATACCTGCCACAGCAAGAGCAAAGGTAACGGCAGGGTTCAAATGCCCTGGGCCACCAAGTGTAATCCCTACATATACACCAAAGGCTACGGCAAATGCCCATCCGAAGATAATGTGTAGCCAGTTAGTACCAAAAATACTAACAATGGTTTTCTTTAACAAGATAGATGCATTAGTAGTATTACCAAATGCAATTAAAACGGCAGTACCAACAAACTCACTAATATACATTTGCGTTACGTCCATTGTTTTCACCTCATTGAGTTAACAGAGATTGTAATGCATGAGATGCAATGTCCATATCCTGTGCCACGGTACCACCGCTAATGCCTAGTCCACCAATCATTTTTCCATTAATCATGATTGGATATCCGCCACCAAAGGTGCAAATTTTACGGTTTACCATGGATTCTATGTTGAATAGATCGCCATCAGGCTGTGCGCTTGGATGTATTTCATGAGTTGCTGATTTAAGCGCCACTGCGGTGTACGCCTTTGCCTGTGCGATGTCGTTACTGATGAGCAATGCATCTGACATACGTTGGAAATACATTAATATACCGTTTGCATCTACTATAGATACAACGATAGGTACGCCTATGGACTGAGCGTAGTCCAATGCCGCTTGTGAAAGCTTCGTCATAATATGTTCTAACTCTGTTCTAGTCGTCATATCAATAACTCCATTTTCAGCAGTATGCTCTATATTACTTACGCATTGATCGCTTTCTGTCAGTATTTCCTCACGACTAGTTGCTACACGTTCTGAAACGCGTTCTACAATTGTTTCTACAAATTGTATATAGTCTTCCATGCGAGCCATGATATATAGAGCATCAGATAGTCGATTAATAAATTTTCGAACCTCATTGCGAATAGGTTCTACAGAACCTAAGCTTATAAGCAATCGTTCACCACGACGACAAATGGTACGCGCCACGTGTAGCTCTGCAGCAGATAGATAATTTCCGCTTAATATAAAGCTATGTTGCTGTGGCAATCGCTTTGTATAGTCATCAATCAAACGTTCCAAATCGCTAATATCTTGTTGTGAAATCAAATTGCTGCTTTCACTAAGATTTTCTACATGAGGCGTGGCTACCTCCGCACATAAGCGGAATAGCTGATGTTGTAATGTGTGAAGCACATGTTTATTGTCTGGTGAGACGACTAATTTCTCACATACACTAACCTGTGCATTTAATTCATCAAAGGTTCCATATGTGTCCACACGAAGTGAATTTTTAGGTACCCGTGTGCTATCAAAAAGGGCTGTTGTACCTGCATCACCGGTTTTCGTATAAATAGCCATATGCACCACCTCTCAAATTCGTTGTGTTTAAAAGGCCACTTCCAATCGTTCATCAGAAACGAAAGGATTTCCTTTTACAAGGCGAGCTGCATTGACACCTAAGGTGCGTAAGCTATCTGGATATTGACTGTAACCACTTAGTCGATAAATAAATTGATGAGCTGGTATATTTTTATAGGTCAATACAATAGCCTGTTCATCAACGCCTATACCTACAGACAAAGCAGAATTACGAGATGCTAGATCAGCCAATGCCATATGCGTACCACTGTGGGACTCAATGACAACTGGTAGACCTTCCTCTTCAATACCATGTAGAACGGGTTTTAGTACATCCTCACTAATATGCTGTGTAGCATACAGCAATATGGTTGGCTTGCTGATAATACTTTGGTCCATCATAGGCCTCCCTTCTGTGCATAGGATAATACCAAACCTGTCGCTACCGCATTACGTGCCCCTTCAACGCCTCGAATATTGCCTCGACCAGCTACTAATGCATATTGTGAAAGTGCATCGGTTACGAGTTGAGGAATTTCAAAGTCTAATGCAGAACCACCTACGATAACTACGAATGGTATATCTCGCACATTATGAGTAGGACTCACAGATGCCAAAGCACGGAGTGAATTTGTGACAAACACCCGTTTCTTTGCGGTTTGACGAACGCGCTTAATCGTTTCTAGAGGAATATCTCGCTCTACAGGAGCGAGCCCATCAGGTGTAACGATAACAACGCGGCCAAACAATGCTGCCGGAAGTGGTTCATTAAAGAACTGCACCGTTCCGTCTTCGTGACGAATGTGATATACACTGAGTACTTGAGCCAATGGGTCTCGTTTGATGGCTTCTGCAATATGCATATCCTCTAAACCAAGTTCAGAATTGATGAGCATAGTTACCATATTTCCTGCCCCTGCAAGATGAATGGCCTTAATTTTTCCTTCTTGGTTAATGATGGATGCATCAGTTGAGCCTGCCCCTAGATCGAGTATGGCCATTGGTTTTGCTGTCCCCGGTGTAGTCAAAGCGCCTAAGATAGCTGATTCAGCCTCTTCACCACCGATTTCAACTGGTACGCCTAACTCTTTTTCTACCTGCTTTGCAATGATTTCCATTTGTAGATGATCTGACTTAACCATGGAGGCAATGCCTACGGCTTGTTCCATAGAGAATTCACCTGCAAGGCCACCCTTTACATTGATAGGAACAGCTACATCTACGGCTAGCAAGTCTTGGATGAATACATCTTGCGGGGATTTATTCGTCAATTGAGCCATTGTAAGGCGAACCTTTTCAAGCATGCCACCTACGTTCGTACCTGCTTCACCACTGATATCATCGATAGGATGAACAGATTCGAGGGTTTCCATAATCCTCTCTGCCCCAGCAGATACATCGACGGATACAGTTCGGTCATTCCCCATAACAATGATGGATCCTGCCGGTATTACCCGCTCCTTAACGTCCCCTGCTGGTGTTTTGATGACTACAGCTGATCGATTTCCGATAAGAGCTCTAGCGATAGGTACAATATTCTTTGTTTCCTCTGGTGAAAGCTTAAATACAGTGGCGATTCCATAAGGATTTGATAATTGTGATACCACTTGCCCCGGGTCTACAACCTCTACCGCAGAAAGCATACCCATTGGGATTTTATCGATATACGCAACCTCGTCTACGATAGGAATTTTATGATCCAATCGATTGTTAACGAGTACGCCGTCATCGGCTTGAAGGATAGCAGCTCGAATATCATAACCTCGCTTACAGTACGCATTAATTAGCTGTGCTACCAATTCAAAATCGATAATCTTTGGAGCTACCACGATGTATGGCTGACCTTGTGGCTTATCAATCAGTTGCTCAATGGGAACTGTATAGCCTACGCCAAGGCCTAAACCACCTGGTGTTTTAGGATTGTGACCAATCATGGTAGATTCTGTAATTATGGTTTCTGTAATCGTTTCCATAGCCACATCACCAATAACTGGTGTAGCCTCATTAATACGAACTAAGTCAATGTCTCGTAATGTAAGATTAGCAGACCTGATTAGCGACTTGAGGGCATCCATGAGACCTACGATATTTTCGCGTGTTCCTTTAATACCTGTGGTACTAGCGATGGCAGAAGATAAGAACTTTACCTCGCCATTGCTATGAATTTCGGCCAAGGCCGCTTCTGTTGTAGAGTTTCCAATATCGATGCCAACAATTCGTTTCATAATGACATCTCCTATAGGTTAATTATCACCTTTAAGTTTTTTACGACGTTCGTAATTTTCTGCAGCTTCTCGTACAAAGTTTGCACAAATTGGAGCCCCTAAACCATCAAGTTCGCTAGCAATATCTAACAGTTCTTGTTTAGAAGAACGATATGGACGAAGTGCATTGTACATTTCAAGTAAGCGTTTATCGCTAACTTTCGTCATTTCTGCGGCACGGGAGAAGTTGAGTTCAATTTGATCTCGGCCCCCAGCCTTAGCAATTTGACCTTGAGCTTTTAAAATAGATGGAGAAATTTTTAAATCGTCCATTGTGATATGTCCGGCCATTACGTTATCCATCGTAATATGGCTTAAGTCTCGACCTTGACCAAGATCAATCCATTCTGGATGTTTTTTAGCAATCGGATAATCTTCGATTGTAACTACTCTATCTACTGTATTAGTTGTAGATGGTGTATGAGGCGCTGAATACTGTGTTGTACTACCTTTCGCCCCTTCTATTTCAGATACGATCTGCCGAATTAAGGCTTCTAATTCGTTAGCCATAGTAAACCTCCTTATACAGTGACACGAACTTCATCAGCTGGCTTACCTTTTACTACATGCTTAGTTTCCTTGATATGAAGCAATGCAGATAATGCTTGATATTTTGGACGAGCCATTTGATCGTTCAATGTTGGTACTGGTGTTGGGGATTCGCCCTTAGCATATTTAGCAGCATTTTTACCGATAGCACGGTATGTTTCAGCTGTTAATAGAGGCGCTTGAGGGAATAATTCCAAATTTGAAAGTGGTTGTAAATCGCGTTGGTGAATCAAAGTAGTACCTTTAGATTGAATACCGATGCATACACCAGATCCAGAAATAGAATCGCCTTCAACGGCTACGGCCGCTACGTCAGAGGAACGGTATACGCGAATTACACGAGCTTTTAAACCTTCTTCTTCGATACCAGCTACTAATTGGCGAATTACCTCTTGATGCGGTACGCCAACGATAGTTTGTCGTTGACTACGGCCAAAGGCAGGGCCAACAGCAATAACTACTTCATCTGCGCTTGTACCAGGTTGTGCAGGGCCACCAGTTTGGAGCCAGCTATCGTCACCAGTTGGATCTTCATGTCTAGGAGCCACACTTGATGTTGTGCTTTCACCAACACTAGCCTTGAATTGTGGTGCCTCATGAACACCACCCATTTCTTGTAAAACGTCTAGGATAATAGAACGTAATACATCTCTGTTAATTTCAGCCATCATGACACCTCCTTATATATCCCGTGGATCAATGGCGTTTGGAATATCTTTAATGCGTTCCCAATCTTCACCTTCCACACGATAACCTGTGCCAACACCTTGATAGTCATTTCTATTGTTAATCGCGGAGATAACGTTGAAATCACGGTCAAAGATGGCCGATGTTTGTAAGTAATCGCCGGAGATTTTTTGTTTTAATAAGTTCAAAATACTTTGTGCTACATCTTGATGACCTTCTTTAGCTAAGCCTTTTACAAAGTCAACGCCTGTAACACCGCGGTTTAACAAGTCTTGAGCCGCTTTAATATCTGCAACCTTATCGCGAGGAGGCATATCTTTAGAGCCATTTGCATATGTAGCAGCCTCTACCTCTTGATCTGTAATTGGAGGCAAGCCTAATGCTTTGAACAACGCTTGTAGTGCACGAGCCGCTTTATTACGAACCGTTACAACTTCTTCTTCGCGAGCAGGGATAAGACCGCCATTTACCTTAAGGTCACGTTGAATAACTGTCCAGTCATCATAGTCCTCTGCATCCCAGTTGGAGCCAGCAAACATGTTGTCATAGTTTGGTGTAGAGCTATAACCAGAGCAGATAAAGTCAGTACCTGGTGCAAATTGCATCAATGTACGAGCTGTTCTACGCAAATCAGAATGACTGAATGTTTGGTCATTACTAGATGCACATTCTAGGTCGAGCATAGCTGCTACAAGGTTTTCTGCTAATACGGCGCGGATACCAGAAGGTACAGCTGCTGGAATACCGATACAGCTTACAGAGCCATTTTGGATACCTTGTACGCCAGCGCCTTTTGTGATGTATAGGCAACGGATTTCAAGGTACAACATAGATTTACCTTCTGCTTGGCCCATTTGTACTTCAGAACCTGTACCAGAGGTGAAGCGCATTTTAAGACCACGAGATGCATAAGCAGATGCGAGGAATCCTTTAGACCAAGGTGTATCATCACCATCAGTAAATACGTCTTCTGTACCATATACGGAAATTGTTTCTGCATATGCTGTGAAGCCACGCATGCCAAGTTCCAATTCTGTCGCTTCTTCCAAGGAGCATTGTGTCAATACACCTGGTCGACCACATTGAGAGCCTACGAGTAAGCTAATCGCATTGAGTGGTGCGTAACGAGCAACGGCTACTGTTGTTTCTTCTTCTGCGAACCCACGAAGTGCACCTTCCGCAGCATCGGCTGCGATTTGCACTGGATTGTCGTTTACGTTCGTTACATGGGCTTGGTTAGCCATTGTACGACGAGCACGCATTTTTTGCATACATTGCATCATTTCAACAACGTTCATAGTAGAAACAACTTCCAACATTTTCGCTGGAGTAATAGATTTACAAATCTTAACGATTTCTTCACGAGGTACTGATGGTGTAAGCATCATATTAGCAATCTCTTTTGAATCCTTTGCCATTGCTTCTTGAGCACCATCGAGAACGATACCGTAATTTGCAATAAATGTATCGATAAGATCAAAATCTTCGCGACGTTTACCATCGAGTTCAACGATGCGACCACCTTCGATTTTGAGGCTAGGCTTTGGATCTTGAGGAGATTCCATGGCTATAAAACCTTCCTCTACCCATTCCTTTACATAACCATCCTGATTGACAGGACGTTGACTTAAGACTTCGAAACGTTTTGATTTCATAGGGCATACCATCCTTTCAGATTAGATATAGGAAGGGGCTCCGTTCACTGGTTCGTCACCCATCGTACCGAGCAATTGTTTACCAACTTCACGAGCAGAGATAACCGCTTGTCGTACAGCCCCAGAATCGCCAGAAATCTGTAAAATAACTTCGTTAGAATTACTTGTACCTGCAGAAGGAGATGCATAACCGATTACATCAACATTTGCAGATTTAACAGCTACATCGGCCATAACTACACCAATCGCTGCTGGAGCACCTACGATAAGGCCAAAGGCTTTACCTTCAGGAGCGCCAAATGCTGCATTTACTGCATGACTAGCGCGTGCTGTATATTGAAGTTCAATATGACCAGCATCGTTTGCGTATACATCGCCAAAAGTACGTTCCACTTCGGCTAATGCCACTTCAATAGCGCGTTTAACATCGGATACATCATCACCACCAAAGATGATAAGAGAACCGTGACCTGCGCCACCTTTAGTATCGCGAGGTAATTCAATGCTAACAATTTCAGTATTGGTTGCTTTTACTGCTTCATCAGCAGCCATAATGTGTGGGCCTGCACCAGTACGAGCACCTAAAATACCGATGGAACGATATTTTTTCTTTAGTTTCATCGCATCTAATACTTGTTGATCTACGTTAGCAATTACGAGACCAATAGTATCACCAGTTTTACTAGTCCCTACAAATTCAGTTAATCCACATGTTGTCGCCATAATACCCTCCATACGTATAATGAAAGTATCAAAGTATCTATGTACAGAAAACTATGTTGCGGTATACCATTTTATATTTTTTATCATTTCTTTAATCATTCATATGTATGCAACCCTAAATTCTGTACACCATATATTACTATAGAGCATGCCTTGCTATTCAGTCACAACCCATCGGACTCAATCCTTTCTAAATACATGTACTATAAGGCTTTTATCTATCTTTATTATAAAAATTATTAAATGCAACTTTTTTATGTATATTCGTAAAATGCGATTTTTCTATTACTAAAATACGACAATCCTGTTATACTTATACATATAGAAGCAAGAAATAACGTAATTTTATAGGTATATGAATTTTAGGTGGTATGTCACTTTTCTCTTTTCTCAGGTTTAGAGCCTACCCTTTAGATAGAGAGCAAGTAGAGCTATTTAGCGGTGTGCTTACTAGCCCTCTTAACACATTTGTGATTGGAGGTTTTACCATGATTTGTACGAATGAAGATACTAAGCTTATCAATGAAATCATGCGCGATTTCACAAACATAACAAAGATTGCTGCTATTTTTGTTAATAATCGTGGAAAAGTGTTATCTCAAGAATATAACTTTTCTCCATTTTGTAAGGTCGTAAGGCGCAATCCAATCTATGCCAAGCGCTGCAATCAATGCGACTTATATGGTGGCCTAGATGCTACAAAAGAACTATCATCCTGCCCGTATCGCTGTCACATGGGCCTTATAGATTTCTCTGTGCCCATCATGAAGGATGGTGCCATCTTAGGCTTCATCATGGCAGGACAAACAAAAACAGAAGATACGACGATCAAACCTATTCTTCCTACCCAAACCGATTGGCATGATGATACTAAGCTTCGCACCTTATATCGGACCTTACCAGTTTTGACAGCCGAACAAATTTACAGTGCTACAAAGGTTTTACGGATTTTGGTAGAACACTACTTCCCATTTAACGATGCCATAGCAGAAGAGATGCCTTATGAACAATTGCCAGACTTTGTGGAGTCTGAACGACCTATTAATCGTCCAGAAATTCGAAAGGCTATGTTATATATAGAAAAAAATCTGAGCAAACGAGTGTCGCTCAGAAGGATTTCGGAACATATTCATTTAAGTGAGTCCTACTTCTCTAAGATTTTTAAAGATGATACGGGACTTTCAGTAGTGCAATATATAACACTATTACGCATACAAGAAGCAAAGAAACTATTAGTATATTCCCAACTAACAGTTAATCAGATCAGTAAAACATTGGGCTACAACAGAACTAGTTATTTCTGTAAAATTTTCAAAATGGCTACCACTGAAACACCACATTCATATCGGAAAAAATATGCAAAACCAATTCATGCATAATATAATAAAAAAGGCGTAACACCATTGGTGTTACGCCTTTTTCGTATCTATAGAGTTTGTCATGAGAAGGTATTGTATCAGATACATATGTTATTAACGATCAATTAGAACGCTGGGATGATAGCTCCCTTGTAGTGTTCTTCGATGAACTTCTTAACTTCTGGAGATTGTAATGCTTTAGCTAATTTTTGGATAGCTGGTTTATTTTCATCACCAGGGTTAACAGAAAGAAGATTTGCATATGGAGAGTCAGCTTTTTCTACGAATAAGCCATCTTTTGTAGGATTAAGACCAGCTGGCAACGCATAGTTAGCATTGATTACTGCTGCATCTAAGTCTTGGATGGAACGAGGAATTTGAGCTGCTTCTAACTCAGTAATTTGAATATTTTTAGGATTGCTAGTTATATCAAATGGTGTGTTAGTCAAACCAGTTGGATCTTTCAATGTTACTAGACCAGCACTTTGCAACAAGAGAAGTGCACGAGCACTGTTTGTTGGATCAGACGGAATTGCTACTTTTGCGCCATTTGGCAAGTCTTTCAAATCTTTAATTTTTTGAGAGTAGATAGCCAATGGTTCGATGTGAACTGGTGCAAAGCTTACAAAGTTTGTACCATGATCTTTATTGTAGTTATTTTGGTAAGGTACGTTTGCAAAGAAGTTTGCATCTACCTCATGGCTAGATAGAGCCATATTTGGTTGGATGTAGTCTGTAAATTCAACGATTTGTAAGTCTACACCTTCCTTAGCCAAAATAGGTTTAACTTGTTCTAAAATTTCAGCATGAGGTACAGGATTTGCTGCTACCTTTAATACCTCTTTAGAGCCACTAGAGCTCGCGTTATTTGTGGAAGAGCCACAACCACTAATCAATAAGGACGCACCCAGTACGGCCGTCGCTGCTAATGCTAACCATTTTTTCATGTAATCCTCCTATCTACGATGAAAACCTACATCTCGGACGAGGACTCATACGTATACAATATTCGTAGATATTATAATAAATCTATTTTTCTTATCTTGTATCTACATTTGATTATTTAATAATTTCGATGTAGTAAGTATAGCAATTTAATTCCTACTCGTATAATAGATTTTATATATGTAATAATATAACTTTAATCTATAGCAAGATAAGAGTAATTACATTTAGCTATGCCAAGTACATAAAAACGGTACTAAGATGATTCCCCGTACTACTAGGTAATATACCTAATAGGTACAATCAAACTTAGTACCGTTATAAATATCGCTCTATATAATAAACAATCTAATCAAAATCCAAAAATCAACTTATAGAGTTGACGTTGTTTGCTCCACAGAAATAGTTACAGGTGCTGATAATTTAGCCTCTAACCAAGCTTTTATTCGTTTCAAATCTGCATCAGATATAGTGGATGTAGTATGGATAATCACCATATATCGACTCGCTTTAGGCTGTTCTAGATTATCTATCAAAGGCATGCCTTCCACTTTGCTTACAAACGGGAATAACGCCTTTGCTTCAGCTTCTGTCGTTTTCATAGTATTTATAGTTTCACTTACTAATTGATAAGTCGGCTTGTAGAGATTACTCAAGTTTTTATATGTTCCAAGATTCTCTGAAGATTTATTCAAGTTCGTCTTATCCATAGTAGATTTTTGCTCATCTACGCTATTAACAAAACGTAATGTATAAGGCTGCAAGTATTCATCCTTCTGTAACTTGTCATCCAACTGGGCTCGCTCCTCTGAAGTCACAGGAGCTCCTATAACTACTATGTTTACTAGCTTATTCGTTTGATCCAATGAATAATCAATCACTTGTCGACGTCCCTCTTGATTAATATCATTCTTAATAAACTGCTCCATATGACTTGACTCAGAATACTTGATGGTCATATCATAGCCTGCATAAATACTTGGTATAGCCATAATAAGACCAATCACGAGAAATATTAGCTGGTTACGACGATTAACCTCTTCTGCTTGTTTATGGAATGGCAAACTATATACACCCTTTAAAACAATAAAAGCTGCAAAGAAGATGAAAAATGCATTTATAAAGAATAGATAGCCAGCCCCAATGAAATATTGCCAATTTCCATTAGCCAGTCCATATCCTGCCGTACATAGTGGTGGCATAAGTGCAGTCGCAATCGCAACACCTGGTATAACATTATCTAAGGTCTTACGCGTTTGCCCAATAATCCCAGCTAACCCACCAAATATAGCAATGAATACATCAAAAATATTCGGTTCTGTACGTGCTAATAGTTCAGATGTAGCCGCCTGAACGGGAGAAATATAAAAATATAAAGCAGATGCCAAAACAGCAATCGTAACCTGTAAGGACAATCTTAAAATACCGCTTTTTACAACTGTAAAATTAAGCGTAGCAAAGCCAAAACCAGTTGCTAAAATAGGTCCCATCAACGGTGATATAAGCATAGCACCAATAACAACTGCCGTACTATTCATATTCAACCCAATAGAGGCGATAAATATGGAGAGAATCAGGGTAACCAACGCAGGTCCCTTAATCTTAGCCCCACCTATCAACCTTTTAGCGATAGTTGCATCATCAGCGCGCTCAAAATGTATATCAAAGTATTTATTTATTTTCATTCTTTCTCCTTATAATTTCATCAAATCTGCAAAGGTCCCTATATTTACAAACATATGCTGTGTCGTTTTCAACATTTGAACCATTAAGATAGCTCCTGTCCCTTCCCCCATCGACATGTGGGCTTGAATAGGAACCATGTCTTGTGTAATATCTACCTCTGCTAAAGCTAGCTCTGTGCCTTTTTCGCGGGAATGATGTGACGGCAATGCATAGTCTGTAATGCGCTCGTTCATATGTACCGCACAAGCTGCCGCTACAGCTGTAATAAAGCCATCAATGACAAAAGGCTTTTTAAACTCAACACAAGCCAGCATAGCCCCAAGAATAGCAGCAATATCAAAGCCCCCTACATGGGCTACAATTTTACGAACTCTTTCAACTTCACTCTCAGAAACAATACTAGCCTTATGCTTATCTAATACAGCGCGCACAAAATCAATTTTTCGTTTCATCAAATCTGGTTTATTCGGCCAAGAACCAGGTCCTACTGTTTCAGTGGGATCAGCTCCAGTTAAGGCAGACAACACACAGGCAGAAGTCGTCGTATTACCGAGTCCCATTTCACCAAAGGAAAAAAGATTTATTCCTTGCTTTACATAATGTTCAACTCGTTCATAGCCAGATTGAAAGGCACTATTAAATTCATCCTCAGTCATAGCAGGGTGGTTTAATATATTCTTTGTCCCCTTTGCGACCTTGCGATCCACTCCGATGCCATCATCTGAGGCAATTCCTACATCCACAACTTCAAAAGGAATATTGTTAAAGTTACAAAACTGTGTAGCCGACGAACGACCCAAGAGCATATTACGCGACTGCTTTTGCGTTACCTCATAGTTATAGCCTACATAGCCTTCCATATTACAACCATTATCAGCAGAAAATATGATATGCTGAGGTCGAATTTCACCACTAATCTCGCCCCAAGCAGTACAAATCTTTCGGAAATACTCCTCCCACAAGCCTAGACCGCCAGGGATTAGGCATTTTGGTTGAAGAAATCTATTTAATTGTTCCTCAATTGGTAATACTGACTTATCTTTCATTCTAATCTCTAGTCTACACAGAATATGCCAACTAGCCTTCTATTAATTCGATATTTTTCTATATAAAAGTATAACACAAATTATATAATTAGTAATATAGGTTTTGTACTAGTACTCATATATACGAATTATCCTCTCATCAGGGAATAATCTATGCTTTTTAGCCTTAAACTCTGGATTATTATTAGAATCAAAATATTCAATCGTATTTCTTAACTGCTCATGAGTAAAAGGACTAGTGCTTGGTTTATATTCAAGCTGATTAAACACAGCATAACGTCCATCGTATGTAACAAATTGTAACCTAGATTTTTTATCTGGATGATATGAATCTACTAATATTCCAGGTAAGCCATTATTCCATACCGCTGAATAAGTAGTATCATTTGGTTCATAGTACGGTCCCCAAATGCGCCAATATGTTTGTAAAGAATGATAAAAATTATACTCTTTATCTACAAGCACTTTATTTTCTATATCTGTACTATCAGGATGATCTACATCTAAAGGAATAATCTGAATAGAATACCAAATATCTCCTATCTCATACTCTATAAAAATATTGTTATCTAACATATAGAACATCTTCAACTCTGCACCTTTGGGAATGCGGAATGTCATGCCTTTACGAGTAATAATGTCTGTATATGAATCTATATCATTTAAATTCTTCTTACAAGGAACCTTGCTTCCCACTGGATACGATAAAAGAGTAGTCTTTTTCTCATCATGAATGAGCTTATCCGTTGAATGATACAATCTCCCCCGAATTAAACTTAATTCTTGAGCATACGTTTCTTCTTCACGTAAATACCCCTTTGCTATGTCCTCGGTCCTCATTCGTTCTAAATGTCTTTGTAAATCAGCTTCAATCTTATCATTAGTTTGTTCACTACTAACGCACTTCTCTTTAGCACTACCAGAAATATCACTTTGAGTAATCTGCTCTTTTGCATGTACTTGTGAAGCCATAAGACTTATCATTAACAGTGCAGCAAGGTATGAATATATTCTTTTCACAATACAACTCCTTAGCTTTATAACAACCACTACAATCAACTTCAATCTCTACTAGTATTGTACCTTTTAATACTTGTAGAATCATCAAAGGGGCTGTAACAAAACAGCCCCTTTGTTCCAAATTTTATATACAAACTCTGCCCAACTCTAATGATACATATCTATATCTACAGTAATCATTCGCGTTCGTTCCGGATTAAACATAAAGTAAATCACTCTTGGCTGGTCATGATCAAAGTTATGGTAAACAACATATACTACATATTTCTCAGCTGATACTCGAGTGCTATAATAAAAATCTTCATTAGGATCATCACCGACACTCTGGCTGCCATCAATTAACCAGGAAAATAATTTCCAGTTTTGTCGTTGAATAGTGATAATCTCATAATAATTCTTTATGTCACTAACCAATACATTTTTATCTTTTGGATATGTAAACGAATTAAGTACTTCAACTGTAGTATCTTTATCCCTGCCATTTATAAACGAATACCAAGCATTAGATTTAACAGTTTCCTCATACCTTGAAATCGTTGCTTTATCACCATCTAATACTAAACAGCTTTGATTCCCTCCCATTCCAATTACTTCAGCAGAAGAAATCACTTTCAAACTCTCAGGTAAAAACTTAGGTGCTTGTAATGGAGACGGAATATACCCCGCCTTAGATGAAGGCCATGTAGAGTGCCACCGTTGAGTATCATAATGGGATATTCCTACAGCAGAAAATACTAAAGTAACAGCTAATGTAGGAAGCATACACAGAAAAAAGATAACATAAAAATATGATAAAAATCTTTTACGTACAGTTTTCTCACTATCAATAACTCTACATTTTTCAAGCAATAATACAATCGTGGCGATTAATAAAATCAGATAGTACACCCCAGAATACGAGATATAATCTGAGAAGAAAAATGTTAATACCCAAAGAATTATAAAAAACCATATACTCTTTCTATAAGGATTAGAAAAAAACAATTTCTTTAAGTAAATTAAACACCGTTGCATTTACGATCTCCACAACAATACCTACTCAAATTACTTAGATTGATAAAACACAGCCCGTGTCCCATCATTACTAATTAACAATTCCACAAAATGAGGTCTTTTAGTATTCCCATCATCTACAAACACATATAATCTATGATTTCGAGTAGAATTATATGTATCCTTGACTACTGTTTTTGTTTCTTTTCGAGGTGCAAAGCGTAGCCACTCAATAAAAGTCCGTTCTGGCAAATTAAGGGATTCTTCTTCTATACTCTCTACAATATTATAGCTATTAGGGTGAGATATAAAACGCTTTTTCTCCCCAGTATCTAAATCACGCAATACACCATCCGCATCAATTTGCGCTGTATAGGCTGCATTTTGCTTTGCTATTGCCTCATATTGTGCAATTACTTTAGGGTCCCCCTCAAGTACAGTATATCTCTCTGGATATGCATTAGCCCAAGCTAAACTACTACGAAAAGCAGACGCTCTATAAATACCGTCGGGAAGTTTTCCTGGTCGTTTTAACCCCTCTGGTAGTTCTCCACTATTAGGCCACCCTTGAGTCCAATCCATGGTACTATACTCGAAGGAATCAAATTGCTCAATGCTTGTTTTTAAGTCGTACCTAAACCAATCGCTTACTAACCAAGAAAAGCTGAGGGTAAAGGCAATATACAAACACCAAGCCAACTGAGTGTGCCTTTTTTCAGATATGGACTGTTTCTTAAAGCGCCTATATTGTAGAAATATACTCGATACTATGGCTATACTAAAAACAATATATGTAATAGGCGCTATATTAAATAGCACTACCACAATTGCAAACAACACGCATAGCATAACCGTTAATAGACCATAAAATCCTTCGAACAAAACTCTCTCCTATTATGACAACACTTAGAACATTTTCTTATACAACGCTTCAATATCTTCACGGCTTATTTTAGCTATTGTATTAGCTATATTGCCTGTAGCTACAACGTATACATTATCTACGAGCCATGGAATGTCTTTTTTCGTAAAGCCTAATTCTGTAAGGTTTGTAGTAAGGTCTAGGTCATGGACGATTAGGCGTAATGCTTCGCCTAGTTCGGAACCATCTCCGTGGTTAAATATCCGAGCTAAGGCACTAAATTTATCAGGGTTTGCACTCCATGTATATTCCACTGCAACAGGTTCAATAATAGCAAGGCCTACACCATGGGTAATATCTTTAAGGCCACTGGCTGGATGTTCCATACCATGTGCTAATGTTACACCAGCTGTATTAATAACCATGCCCCCAATTGTGCTAGCTAATGTAACGGACTCCCAAGCTTTTGTAAGTTGAATTTCGTTGAGAACAGCTGATTTGCCTTCCGCCGTTGCTTTCACATGTTTATATAGAGGTACAAGGTATTGTGCTAATAAGGTTACAGCATAATGAGCTAACGCATCGGTGAAAGGTTGTGCTGTTTTAGAGGTATAAGCCTCGATGTTGTGGCATAGTGCATCAAAGCCTACAGATGCCAATACATGAGGTGGCATTGTACCCATTACAGCAGGATCTACAATAGAAACCTTTGGCACAATAGCATTGCAGCGTAAGGATTTCTTATCACCTGTTTCAGGATTAGTAAGAACACCAAAACCGTTGCCTTCAGAGCCGGTACCACAAGTCGTTGGAATAACAATAAGAGGCAATGCATTATCACTTGTTTTACGGTTGAAAATATAGTCGTTAATATCGCCTTCATTCACCGCCATAAAGGCAATTCCTTTGGCACAGTCCATGATGGAACCACCGCCGATAGCAATAACCATATCACAGCTTTCAGATTTAGCTAACGCAGCGCCGTCTAAGGCAGTTGTGGTCAATGGATTGGCATCCACTTGATCAAACAATACATGACCGATATGAGCTGCATCAAGCTTTGCTACCACCCGATCATATAAACCAGATTTTTTAGCACTAGTACGACCAGTTACAATAAGTGCTTTCTTGCCATACGGTGCAGCAAAATCAGCAACATTATCTACTTTATTCCAACCGAATTGGATGTTTACAGGTAAAAAATAAGAGAATTCCATGTGATAACCTCTTTTCTTTGAAAACTAGTTCTTAGTGTTATTGTAAAGGATATTTAAAAGCATGTAAAACCTCATAGGGCTTTCACCAGAAAACAGGTATACTAATAATAAGAGAGGTATTTATATTTATATTTATAGAGGGAGAGAACATCTATGAAATTTGCTATTAAACATTTATGGTCTTCGCTGAGGGACCTAGCAACGCAGTCGCCTATATTACTGGCATTAATTGCCATATTTTCATGTACACCGTTGTATATTGAACAAGATTGGTTTGCCGAAATCGACATTAAGCTATACTCACTGTATTTCTTTATCGTTATATTACAAAGCTATATAACAAGGGCTCGAAAGTTTTCCGTTTTATATACATTAGTAAGTATCGGAATCAGCGTTGGCCTTTATATGATTCACGAAGGCTACGGCTACGTGCGAGGTATTGAACTAGCTACGGAAAATATATCGTACCTATGGCTGTACTCCATGATTGCCTTGTATTTCACATCGCCTGGTGAACACTACATCGGTGAAATCATTAACCGCATCAAACGGATTGGCATCACCCTTGTTACATCTACGCTATATAACATTGTTATCATCATGAGTTTATGGTTCTTCTTCATCATCGTGGACCAACCATTCAACTTTGAAGAAACCATTTTTAAGGTACTCGCATCCATTAATATGTTCATTTGTCTATCTATGGTATGTTCTTACAAAGAGGATCCCGCAGGTCCTCCGGCACCAAACTCATTTTTTACTGTTGTATTCGGTATCATCTTACCTAAGGCGTCCATTATTACAGGCATTCTAGCTAATATCTATTTAGTCTTGATTCTGTTAGGGCTTCGAGAGGATACGCGTTTCTTCTACACCTATTATCCGTATGTAGCCATTTTCTACCTATTCTACTTGGCTAGCTTTAGATCTAGTGAAAGTAGCAGAACACAGCAAATACTATGCTTCTTGTTCATTACGCTAACTACACTGTGCTTAGCTCTTATCGGTAAGCGTGTGATTAATGAACCAGTGCTCTGGCTCAATACGATTTACGTGAGTGCATTCAATTTAATCTTCTTAGTACACAATGTATACTCTCTTGTGAAGGGTTTAAAACCATCTGTACACACAACAGTTATGGCTCTTGCCTTAGGTACTGTTCTCTTAACGCCATTCATAGGCTATACAACGTATCGTGAATTTGTGACCTATACTAAAGTCGATGGCGAATGGCATGCAAGCCTACCAATAGCTGCTACCTTTGATCCTAACTTCACGGACTATGGCACACCATATGTCCCTGTAGATGATTTAAAACTGCCAGATACCAACCCAACAAACGGCAGACGAGTTGAATATATTAATTTTGATGCTATAACTGCACCAAAGGTTATTTCGATTGCAGGATACGATAAATACATTGAAAACATCGAATTAATAGTCTACGAAAGAGACCTTAAGGAATACGAAGTAGAATCTGCCAACTTCGACTCTATCTCCTTCAAGTTCCTCAACAAAGGCCTTGATTTAGAGGTATCTCTACCAAATGGTGTGACAGAGGTGCATCATATTTATGATAAGTTCCTTACAGTCGATAAAACAGCTATCGATCCTGTCATTATAGAAGGCACTGGATACAAACTATTGATTACATCGTACTTCATAAACCAATTCGATACACGTAAACTTAAATTTAACGTACTTTATAATTAAGCATATAATACAATATAGTAATAATTACAACATCATATATAATATGACAAAAGCAGTACCCCACAGGGGTACTGCTTTTATTCATCGATCTAACTTGACTAGAATATGTTGGGCAAAATCTTGGGCCGCTTTAAAATCGTCTTCATTTGGGTGTACTGCAGCTTGTTTATGACGTGCATCGCGATCAGCAGATTGACCGTGGCTATGCCCTTTCGGGAACATCTTGTACATCATTTCGATGACCTTAGGGTCTACCTTGCCTTGGCAGATGAAAGTCCCTACAGGCTCTACGCCATCTGGCAAACAATTTGCTGCATTGATTAAGCTCTCCTTAGCATGTGCCATTTGCGGTGGAACACCAGCCGTTGCAAATAGAGCAATATGAGAGTTATGCAATGTGCCTAGTACATCACGGGCCTCTTTATTAGCTGTCCCTTTATCCACCCAGAATCCTGCAAACACAAGATCATAAGATGATAAATCGGACGGCAATTCTTTCATAGATACACATGGTGTACCTGCTGGCAATACACTAGTAATAGCCTCTGCCACTTGTTTAGTATTTCCCGTAAGGGATGAATATATAACAATAGACTTCATGTCTTACCTCCTATTTACTATATATATATCTATTATAGGACATGTATGACATGCTTTTAATAAAATAAATCACAATAGTATAGAGAAGGATATAGAACGGAATTTCATATATTGCCACGTACTATTTTACTATTCACAAAAGAGATACATCATTCAAAATCATCATATATGCTCTTTATATAGTACTTTCTAGCATTTATAACTATATCGATAAATTTAAGCATTCTATATTTATAAATTTCTAAATGTCAATATTGAATGTATAGAATTTTTTCGCTATAATCGTAACATAATGTATAAGCTCAATAGGAAAACTACAACATATAGTAGTTTTCTTATTTTTCTGATTAGACTTAACTTAAAGATATTTTATACTTTTCAGTCTAATCTTATATATGCTTAGATTAACAGTTTTATTACTTTTAAGACTCAAGGGGAACAGTAATGGAGATTATGATCAAGAAACGGGATGGCCATTTCGAGCCTTTATCCGTTGAAAAAACGAAACGTATGATTGCCTTCGCATGTTTGGGGTTAGATTCTTGTGATCCACTAGAATTGGAAATGGATGCGAAGTTACAATTCGTTGATGGCATGACAACTAAAGAAATTCAAAAAACTTTAGTACAAACAGCTATCGAAAAGGTTATCTCTAAAAAAGACGACGGCTTCGGCAACCAAGTTAATAAAATGAACCAAGATTGGCAGTTTGTAGCAGCTCGCCTCTTCTTGTTCGATCTCTATAAAGAAGCAGCTATCACTCGTCGCTACAAAGCGTTTGGTTATGGCAACTTCCCAAATCTTGTACACATGCTCGTAGAAGAGAAAAAATACGCTGACTTCTTCGTTACAGAATATACACCTGATGAATTGCAAGAGTTAGGCGATTACATCAAACCTAAACGCGACTACCTCTTCAACTATGAAGGTCTTAAATTATTGGCTGACCGTTACTTGGTAAAAGGCTTCAACAAAGAAATCTTTGAATTGCCACAAGAACGCTTCATGGCTATAGCAATGCACTTGGCATTGGTAGAGGGCGAAAACAAAGTAGAATACGCTAAAAAATTCTACGATTTGATGAGCCAATTAAAAATGACAACAGCTACACCTACATTGGCAAATGCTGGTACACCATTCCATCAATTGTCCTCCTGCTTTATCTCTGGTGTAGATGATAACTTATGGTCCATTTATGACGTAAACAGCAAGTTCTCCCGCGTATCTAAACACGGTGGTGCTCTTGGTATCTACCTTGGTAAAGTTCGCGCATTGAACTCCGATATCCGCGGTTTCAAAAACTCCTCTGGTGGCGTTATTCCTTGGATCCGCTTATACAACGATACAGCGGTTGCAGTAGACCAATTGGGTAAACGTAAAGGCGGTGCTACAGTAACACTTGATATTTGGCACAAAGACTTCTACGAATTCGTAGAGCTTCGTACAAACAATGGTGACGACCGTCGTAAAGCACATGATATCTTCCCTGCTATCTCTGTTCCAAACATCTTTATGGAACGTATGATCGGCCGTGAAAACTTCACACTCTTCGATCCTCATGAAATCTTGGCTGTAAAAGGCTATGCCTTAGAAGACTTCTACGATACAGACGATAACAAAGAGTTCACAAAACGTTACCTTGAATGTGAACAAGATCCGAACTTGCACGGCATCGAAGTACCAGCACTAGACATGATGAAAAAAATCATGCGCTCCGCTGTTGAAACTGGTACACCATTCATCTTCTTCCGCGACACTGTAAACGCTGCAAACCCTAACAAACATGCAGGTATGATTTACGCATCTAACTTGTGCCACGAAATCGCACAAAACGTTGGCTTCACAAACCTTGCTGAAGAAATCATCAACGAAGACGGCACTATCACTACGAAAACAAATACAGGCGACATGGTTACATGTAACTTGAACTCCATCAGCCTTGGTCGCATTTCTGACGAAGAATTGGAAGAAAATATCGCTCTTCAAATTCGTATGTTAGACAATGTTATTTCCATTAACCAAGCACCAGTACCAGAGTCTCGCATGACTTCTGATAAATACCGTGCTATCGGTCTTGGTACATCTGGTTACCACCACTACCTTGTAAACCACGATATCCAATGGGAGTCTGATGAACATATCGAAGTAGCGGACAAGTTGTTCGAAAACATCGCGTACTATTCCATCAAAGCTTCCATGGAATTGGCGAAAGAAAAAGGTGCATACCCTGCATTCAAAGGTTCCGAATGGGAAACTGGTGAATACTTCACACGTCGTGGCTACACATCCGATCGTTGGAAACAATTGGCTGCAGACGTTGCAAAATACGGCATCCGCAATGGTTATTTGATGGCCGTAGCTCCTACAGGTTCTACTTCCAACATTGCGAACACAACGGCTGGTATCGACCCTATCTTCAAAAAATTCTTCATCGAAGAGAAGAAAGGTTCTTTCACACCAAAAACTGCACCAGATTTGAACAACAAAACATTCTGGCTCTACAAAGAAGCGCATACAATCGACCAACAATGGTCCATCAAAGCTTGTGGTGTGCGTCAGCGTCATATTGACCAAGCTCAATCTTTCAACTTGTATATCACACCTCAAATGAAAGCAAAAGAAATCCTAGACCTTTATGTTGAGGCCTACAAACAAGGTATCAAAACAATCTACTACATCCGTAACCAATCCCTTGAAATGGATGAGTGCACTAGCTGCTCCTCCTAATACGAGATGTGTTTATAAATCTGATGACGACCTATAGCAGTATAGGTCGCATCGTTGTATAAAGGAGTCCTACTATGGATAAAAAATTGATTTTCAACGAACATGGTGAACGTGGCACGCAATCTATGATTGGCGGCAACACCACAAACCTTCGCGAATGGAATCGTATCAAGTACGACTGGGCGAACCAAATGTACCGTACAATGCTCAACAACTTCTGGATTCCTGAAGAGATTTCCTTGAACGAAGACGTTAAGCAATTCCCATACTTAACAGATTACGAACGCCGTGCATTTGACAAAATTATTGCATTCTTGAACTTCCTTGATTCTATTCAATCTGAAAACTTGCCTAACTTGAGCCGTTATATTACAGCATCTGAAGTGGCATCTTTATTGAATATCCAAGCATTCCAAGAAGAAATTCACGCTCAAAGTTATTCCTACATTTTGGACACTGTAACAAATCCTATTACACGTGACAAAATTTATGACGAATGGCGTACAGATAAGACATTGCTTGCTCGTAACCGCTTTATCGCTGATGCATACCAACGTTTCAGCGATGATCCTAGCGAAGCAAACCTCATTCACACAATCATCGCCAACTATATCTTAGAAGGTATCTACTTCTACTCCGGCTTTAGCTTCTTCTACACATTGGCACGCCAAGGTAAAATGACAGCTACATCCACTATTTTCAAATACATCAACCGCGACGAAGTAACTCATCTTGTATTGTTCCAAAACATCATCCGCGAGTTACGTCGTGAACGCCCTGACTTGTTCACACCAGAACTAGAAGCAAAAATCACTGACATGATTCGCCAAGGTGCAGAAAACGAAATCGCTTGGGGTCAATACATCACTGATGATAAAATCCTCGGCCTTAACAACGTTCTTATTGAACGCTATATCAAATACCTTGCCAATATCCGCTTAGAAGCAATCGGCTTGCCTCATCTATATCCTGAAATCAAGGATAATCCAATGGAATGGATCGAAAGCTTCTCCAACTTGAATAGCACAAAAACTGACTTCTTCGAAGCAAAAGTTACAAACTATACAAAAGCAGCGGCATTTGATTTTGATGATTTAGAATAATAAAAAATGATAAAAGAAAAAGTGATTCTCACGGTGGGAGAATCACTTTTTTCATTATAAAGGTTATTCAGTTAATAACGGTTAGCCAGCTGTATATGGGCCGAATCTACCTGCAAATAGATAGGAACCCATTTTACCAAGTTTGGCAGCAAAGATAGAAGCTACGATACCTAAAATAATCATGATCCATGCGTTATCAGCATTTACACCATTAGCAATAGCGATATAGGCTTGTGCACAGGAAAGAATAAAGTAGATAACTGTTAAGTAAATCTTTGCTTTAGGAATTTTAGATGTTCCTGTTTTGTAACGTAATTTACTACCAATATAACCAGAAATACCACCAATGATAACGAGAAGTGGTAATATCATTGCTACTAATGTAATGGCAGGGAATAATACATTTGCAATAGATGGAATCAACAATGCAATAACAGGTACTAAGAAAGAAGCTGCTGTTGCTGCGATTGGGAAATGTACCGCAATTGGATGTAAATGAAGATCTAGCAATTTTTCACGTTTTGTATCAATGCGACGTGGCTTGTAATCCATCCAAACTGTTGGAGGAAAACCACATGTTGGACAAGGTTGATCCCTGTACTTAGCATCCTCAATATATCCGCATACACGGCAAATTATCCATTCGGTACCTTGTTCAGGTGTTGGTTTAGCTGCGGTAGAACTTGTTGCTGCCGTAGCTGCTTTTTGTTCTGCTGTCATAATGAAATCTCCTTACTTAAGAAATTCTATATAATTAAATAATGATTATTATTTAATTATATTATAACATAATTCACTAAGTAAAAAAGTAAAATTTATATGCTTATCAAAAAATTAAATATACCGTAGTACTAACGTACCTATAATCAAAGGTAGCGGTATTTGATTTCCATAAATTAGAATACTAAGAAAAAAGATACCCAATCCAGATCTTTGGATTGAGTATCTTTTTATCGTTTATATTTAGAAATAGTCCCCAACGCCACCCTCGTTTGTACAGTTGACACGTGGTAATACATTGTAAATTGTATCAATACATTTGTGCGCAAATAGGCCTACACTGTAGATTTTTATTCGCCCCATGAATGTATTCATCAAACGCTTGGTAAAAGCAAAAGTTTTGTGTCCACCCTGTTTCAAACTACCAACTATATAGATATTAGCTTTCAATCAATTCGGTGGTCCAGTTAGCAGACTGCAATAAATTGTCTAATAAACGAACTTGTTTTGCTATATTGTCAGCTTCTTTTTGGATATCTTTAACATTGATGGTCGGGATTAATTTGATTTCAGACCCTCTCGCACGAAAATTGATACTACCCGCGCTAGACGCCAATGTCCGATAAGCACTTAGACGCAATGCAGCACTATCTTTTTCCGCAATAATTTCAGTAATAGAACGACCTTCTACAATAGTTTTACAATTTGTTAAATTAATATCTGCAATTAACTTTTGTAGTCTAGTTACACATTGATCTAATGTTTTTAAAAGCTCTTCAGGGTTCTCATTCGGTGCTTCCCCTTCTTGCACTAAACTATTTTGAGTCAAACGAAGCTCTAAATCACTAATTTTATAATTCAAATCAGATCGCTCTTGTAATGCTTCTGCTAGTTTCATAAACTCTCACCTCATATTTTGAAATATATGGATATTAATATACTGACTGAACTAATACAAACTATTATATTTAGTATCTAGTTTCTTATAATACTTTCCGCATCATCACATGTGGACAGCCTTCATCAAGGTATTCCTCGCCTTCTGCCTTATAGCCAAGAGATTCGTAGAATGCTTTTGCCTGTACTTGCGCTGATAAGGAGCAGGTCTTAAATCCATCGCGGCGAATGCCGTTTTCTGCGGCCATCATAATCTTAGTACCTAGATGTTGTCCACGATACAACTTACGCACCGCCATACGGCCAATATGTGCGTCTCCAGCTACGTCACTAGGAAAATATCGGCAAGTCCCCGACGGCTTACCATCTATAGATAAGAGGACAAACTTTGCTATTTCATCTATTTCATCGAACTCGTCTTCAAAACCCTGTTCCTTCATAAACACATCAATGCGTATTTGTTTTATTTCATCAGTTATATGATCTAAGATTTGAATAATCATAGGTAACCCTTTCGCAGAATAAGTATATTTATAAAAATCGATTTAAGCTTATTACGAAACATAATATAAACACTGAAAACTTCTTATTTTTATTATATCAAAAACACGCTTAATTCCAACAAACATCTTAAATTCTATTAATTCCCACAGCCAAAATATTTTAAAACTTCTATGAAATTCATTTTTAGGTATTGCATAATTTTATCATTTGGGTTTATACTATACCCATAATTTTTAGAAAGGAGCAACCAAAGATGACTAACCAAATTAGCTTAGCTACAAAACAATACTTTTATTGGTTCTTTATCCAACGTACGGGTAAGGAACTATTTGTGGTACGCTAATTAAGATTGAGTCATTATTAGTTGCTTAGAATAGTAAAAGGGCTGCCCGTATTAAACTACGGGTAGCCCTTTTTTGTTTGCTATCCCGTATGGTGAGCCCTACTATTCACTGTAGTTACAAGGAGGAATTATCATGATTATCACATTGAAACAAAACGCAGCAGAAACAGAGGTGTCTCGTTTACGCAGTGAATTAGAGGAAAAAGGCTTCATTATCCATCCTGTAGAAGGTGCACGCTATAATATTTTAGGTCTTATCGGCGATACTGCATCCCTCGATGCTCGTCAAATCGAATCCCTTGATTTCGTAGATAAAGTAACTCGCATCCAAGAACCATACAAAAAAGCAAACCGTAAATTCCATCCAGATGATTCTGTAATCAACGTAGGTGGTGCATTGATCGGTGGCGGTCACTTCGCAGTAATGGCAGGTCCTTGCTCCGTAGAAACGCCTGAACAAGTATTAGAAACAGCAAAAGCTTGTAAAGCAGCAGGTGCTACAATTCTTCGTGGTGGTGCTTTCAAACCTCGTACTTCTCCATACTCCTTCCAAGGCATGGGTCCTGAAGGTTTGGAATTATTAGAACTTGCTAAAAAAGAAACAGGTCTACCTATCGTTTCCGAAGTTATGGATATCTCCCAATTACAATACTTCGATAATGTAGATATGCTTCAAATCGGCGCTCGTAATATGCAAAACTTCACACTTTTAAAAGAAGTAGGCAAATTAAACAAACCAGTTCTTTTAAAACGCGGTTTATCTGCTACATACGAAGAATGGTTGATGGCTGCTGAATACATCATGTCCGAAGGCAATGAACAAGTTGTATTATGCGAACGTGGTATCCGCACATTCGAAACTAAAACTCGTAATACATTAGACGTGACAGCAATTCCTATGATGCACGAATTATCTCACTTGCCAATCATCATGGACCCTAGCCACGCTGCAGGTATGAGCCGCATGGTTCGTCCACTTTCCCTTGCATCCATAGGCGGCGGTGCAGACGGCCTTATGATCGAAGTTCACAATGATCCATCCAAAGCATTATGCGACGGCCCACAAGCATTACGTCCAGACCAATTCACTAGCCTTATGAAAGAAATTATCGCATTGCGCCAAGCATTGGTAGAATGCACTAAATAATCTTAGATAGCACACAAATAAGCTAGTATCCGTTATAATAGGTACTAGCTTATTCTTTTATGAAAGGAACTGTTATGACTCGCATTCATATTAACGCGTCCACCCCTTATGACGTTGTCATCGAGGAAGGCGCTTTACAACGCATCACCGATTATATTAAACCGTTAAAACCAAATTGCCGTGTTATCATCGTTAGCGACAGCAATGTGGCACCGCATTATTTGGATTCTGTGAAAGCTAATATGGAACGTGCGGGTTATACTGTTTGTGATTATGTATTCCCTGCTGGGGAAAGCTCAAAAAACGCTCATCAACTCATCGATTTAGTAGAATATATGGCAGCTCAATCGTTAACGCGTAAAGATTTACTTATCGCTCTTGGCGGTGGCGTTGTGGGCGATATGGCCGGTTTTGCAGCAGCTACCTACTTACGTGGTATCGACTATGTACAGGTTCCTACATCCCTATTAGCCGCAGTAGACTCCTCTGTAGGCGGTAAAACAGCAGTCAATCTAGAAGCAGGTAAAAACTTGTGGGGTGCTTTCAAACAACCTATCCTTGTCCTCTGTGATCCTACAACCCTCCATACATTGCCAGACATGGAATGGAAAAATGGTTGTGGGGAAATTATCAAATACGGTTTCCTCGATGTACCAGGTTTATTAACCCAACTCGAACACAAACCATTAATAAAACATCGCGATAGCGTGAGTGCCGTCATCGCTCGTTGCGTTCAAGCAAAGGCGGATATAGTTGAGCAAGATGAACGCGAGTCCGGTGTTCGTGCCCTCTTAAACCTCGGTCATACCTTTGGTCATGGCATCGAAAAGGCCAGCCATTTTGAAGTCCACCATGGCTATGCTGTAGCCATCGGTATGGTCCTCATGGCACAAGGTGCTGTAAAACATGGAGAATTAGATAAAGAGGCATTAGAAAAATTAAAAGCCCTCATCGAAGCACACGATTTGCCAACTACTACGACCATAACGAAAGAAGAAATCTTAGCAGCTGCTAAACACGATAAAAAAAGCGAAGGTGCTACCATTAAAATTGTAGTTCCTACAACCTACGGCCATAGCGAACTTAAGGTGGTAACACACGAAGAACTTGCCACCTATTTAGACTAAACCTTATTAATTCGTTTGAAGGCTTACGTAAGATACAAACTATCTTTTTCTCTATAGATAGAATTATAGTTATATGAGACCTAATACTTAAAGGAGATTTATATGCATTCCGTAACGAACGCCATCCCTACAGGGACGGTTGCGTCTATCCCAGCAAAGGCCCATGCACACCGCGCATTGATTTGTGCAGCTCTTGCTACCTCTCCATCTACTATATTACTGAGTCGTACCTCTAAGGATATCGATGCAACGATGGACTCTTTGCGAGGCTTAGGGGCTCACGTAGTATATGAAAATAAAATTGTTACCGTTACTCCTGGCCCCGCTCCTGCAAAGGGCAATGTAGTACCTCACGAATCAGGTACTACGTTACGCCTTTTATTACCTGTAGCAGCATCCATCTGTAATGATATAGATGTAGATGCTAAAGGTCGTTTACCAGATCGTCCACTAGAACCTATGCTAGGGGAAATGAAAGCGCACGGCGTAACTTTTTCCCAAGATAAACCGCCATTCACTATGACAGGTCGTCTTCAAGGGGGCAATTTCTCCATGGTAGGAGATGTGAGTAGCCAATTCTTCTCTGGTTTATTGTTGGCTGCTCCTCAAATCGGCTTATCTACCATCACGTCAACTACACAACTACAATCTAGCGATTATGTAACATTAACAACTGAAACTATGCGCGATTTTGGTGTAGAAGTAGAGCATACCTTACCGGATACCGATATTAATGAGGCTTTCACAGTCCCATTTGGTGCATCCTTCATCGGTCGTGATAATTACCAAATCGAAGGCGACTGGTCTAATGCAGCAATCTGGATGGTGGCAGCCGGTATGACTGGCAAACCAATTACGATTACAGGTATGAACAAAAACTCTGTACAAGCGGACCGCCGCATCATGCAAGTTATGATTGATGCTGGTTGTGATGTTGTCTGGGATGGTATGAATGTGACGGTCACAGGTCGCGCTTCTAAACCGATTCATGCTGATCTCGAGCAAATGCCTGATATGTTGCCTGTTATGGCGGCCCTTGCTTGCTCTATTTCTGGTGAAAGTTCCTTTGTTAAGGGTGCTCGCCTACGTTTAAAGGAATCGGATCGTCTCGTAGCCGTTGCTAATCTCGTAAGAGACTTAGGCGGCACAGTTCGTGAAGAAGGCGATGACCTATACATCATCGGTAGTGGTATACTTAAAGGTGGACTAGGTGATTGCGTAAATGACCATCGCCTCGTTATGGCTGGCACATTGATGGCTCTCATCAGTGAAAATTCTGTTACCTTAAAAGATAGCGAAGCTATCACAAAATCCTATCCAGACTTCTTTGAGGACTGGAACTTAGTGGGCGGTAATGCACAACCAGTTTAGATTTCTAATCGTATCTGGTGAAATCTAATAGATAATAGAAATAGTACGTACTATATAGTAGGAGTTAATATAATGGCATCTAATTTCGGTAAAACCATACAGGTATCTACCTTCGGCGCCTCTCATGGGTATGCCATCGGTGGTATTGTAGAGGGTCTACCTTGTGGACATACCATCGATATCGATGAATTAAAATCCTTTTTAAAGCGCCGTGCGCCAGGGCAAAATCAATTAACAACGCAACGTAAGGAAGCCGATGTACCTGAGTTTTTAGCAGGTATCGTAGATGGTATGCTTAGCGGTTCTCCATTGGCATTTATGATCCGCAACACATCGCAACATTCTAGCGATTACAATAACTTGCGCGATATCCCTCGCCCATCTCATGCGGACTTCACAGCGCGCATGCGCTACGGCGACAAGGTAGATATGCGCGGAGGTGGTCACTTCTCAGCTCGCCTTACAGCACCACTTTGCGTAGCTGGTGGCATTGCCCTTCAACTATTACGTGAAAAAGGCATCGAAATCCACGGCCATTTAAAACAAGTGGGAACGATCCAAGATGCTCCTATCGATATGGTTCATCCAGATATGAAAGCATTAGCTAGTATCGCTACAGAGCCAATCGCTATGATTAATCCAGAAAAGCGTAACGAAGTAGAAACCCTTGTTATGAAGCTCAAAAAAGATGGAGACTCTACAGGTGGTATCGTTGAAGTCGTTGCTACAGGTCTACCAATTGGCCTTGGCAATCCAAACTTTGATGGCATTGAAAACCGCTTAGCTCGCGTAATCTTTGGGGTGCCCGCCATTAAAGGCGTATCCTTCGGTGGTGGCTTTGATATGTGTGCACAACTTGGTTCCGAAGTGAATGATGCTTTCACCATGGATGACGACAAGATTACAACGACAACGAATAATAGTGGTGGCATCCAAGGGGGTATTACCAATGGTTTGCCTCTCGTTATGCAAGTGGGCATCAAGCCTACACCATCTATTTATAAAGAACAACATTCTGTGTCACTTTCACAAAAAGAGGACACATTACTCACAATCCAAGGTCGTCACGACCCATGTGTAGCGCTTCGTGCAGTACCTGCAATCGAAGCTGTTACGGCCCTTGTTATACTTGATTTCTTAGGAGATATTGACCATGAACTTAGATGAAGTACGCGTTAAAATTAACGATATAAACGACCAAATGCTCGCCCTCTTCAAAGAGCGCATGGAACTCTCCAAGGACGTTGCGGCAGCGAAAAAAGAAATGAACAAGGCTATTTACGATGCCAAACGGGAACGCGATATTCTCGACAAAGTAACGAGAGATGCAGGCCCAGACCTTGATTTATATGCGCGCCGTTTCTTTGAAGCATTATTCAGCTTGAGCCGTACGTATCAGTCTGAACAATTATTTCAAGATAATGAGTTCACTGTAAAAATGAAAAAAGCCATTGAGCAATCCCCTACCTTGCCTCCTCAACGAGGCAGCGTAGCTTGTGCTGGCGTATTCGGTAGCAATGCACAAGTGGCATGCGATAAATTATTACCACTTAGCCAAATTCACTACGTAACAGGATTCCGCGCCGTGTTCGATGCCGTTGAGTCTGGCGAATGTCAATTCGGTGTATTACCTATCGAAAATAGCTCTAATGGTTCTGTAAAAGAGGTATATGACCTTCTAGAGGATCGTAAATGCTATATCGTGCGCGGTACACGCCTATGGATTTCTCACGACCTACTCGTAAAAAAAGGTACAAAACTAGAGGATATTCATACTATCATCTCTCACCCACAAGCATTGGGCCAATGTAGCCACTTCCTAGAAAAATTAGAAGGTGTCGAATTACGCTCCTTTGATAACACAGCACGTGCTGCACAGCTAGTAGCAGCTAGTGATGATCCAGGTGTAGCCGCTATCGCAGCACCTCAATGTGCAGACTTGTACAATTTGTCTCCATTGATGCGTAACATCCAAAACAGCGATAACAACTATACCCGCTTTATCTGTATTAGCAAGGACTTCCATGTATACCCAGGGGCTAATAAAATCTCTGTAGTAACCACAGCAAGCCATGCTCCAGGTGGCCTTGGTACATTGCTTACCAAGTTTGCTAACATCGGCGTAAACCTTACAAAACTTGAGTCTCGCCCTATCGTAGGCCATAACTTTGAGTTCTTGTTCTACCTCGACTTAGAGGCATCCCTAGCGGATCCTAAGGTATTATCCGTTCTAGCAGAGCTTCATACATCCCAAGATAAATTCCGCTTGCTCGGTAATTATCCAGAAAACTAATATATTCATCCGTACTAGTGCCTATAAGAGCATATATAGTACAATGAATGTAGTCATAAAATTCCAATGGCTAATAGGTAGCAGCCTATTAGCCATTCTATGTATATTGACCTAGGAGGTCCTATGAAATTTGGTTTACTTGGCCGTACGTTGGGCCATAGCTTCTCCCCTCGCATTCATAGTGCGTTAGGGAATACAAATTACGAATTATTTGAGCGCGAACCAAGCCAATTGCAAGAGTTCTTCGCTGATCCAGAACTACAAGGCATTAACATTACCATTCCTTACAAGGTAAATGCCCTTGAAGCTTGTGATGTTGTGGATCCTCGTGCAGAACGCATCGGTTGTGTAAATACAATGGTTCGCAAGGATGGTAAATGGCACGGCTATAATACAGACTATGATGGTTTCGTGTTTACCTTACAACATGCAGGCATCGATGTATCTGGCAAGGAGTGTATCATTCTTGGCGATGGTGCTTCCTCTGCTACCGTCCACGTAGCTCTCGAAGATTTAGGTGCAAAAAACATCGTTCATTTATCTCGCAAAACAGCTCCATTCTATGGTGATGCGCCAAACTATTATGAAACAGCGCAGATTATTATTAACTGTACCCCTATCGGCATGTATCCTCACAATCCAGCCAATCTCATCGATATTACGCAGTTTTCTAAATTGGAAGGCGTTGTAGACCTCATCTACAATCCACGCCGTACGATTTTACTGTTACAAGCAGAAATGATGGAAATTCCTCATTGTGATGGCTTGCCATTCCTTGTAGCCCAAGGCGTTGAGGCCGCTAACCATTTCCAAGGTGAAAGCTTTGGCACGAAAGAAATCGAGCAAATCTTGCGCGATATGCGACGTGAAAAGGAAAATATCATCCTCATTGGCATGCCTGGTGTAGGTAAAACAACGGTTGGTAAAGCCCTTGGCGAAAAAATGGGCCGTACTTGCATTGATGTGGATCAAGAACTAGAAAAAGAAATCGGTGACATTTCTACCTATATTACGGAACAAGGGGAACCAGCGTTCCGCGAAAAAGAAGCAGAAATGATTGCAAAACTCGGCACTCAAACAGGCCTTGTTATATCCACTGGCGGTGGCTGTGTAACAGTGCCTAAAAACTTTGCACACCTACGCCAAAACAGTCGTATCTACCAATTAACACAACCTATAGAAAACCTATCTACCACCGGCCGCGTACTCTCTAGTGGCGGTATCGAGCGCTTACGCGAGCTCGAAGAAATTCGTACACCAATGTATGAAAGCTTCGCTCAATGCATAATAGAACATAACCGCAATGCACCAGAAACAGTAGCAGCTATCCTAGAAGACTTCGAAGCAAACTTATTATAAGAGCCTGTATATCACATTTGTAAAACCCTTTACAGATAAATGGCTAAGAGCATCTACATCTGAATTAGTAAGAGCCTCAATAGCTTTATAAGTAAATGCATTTACATCTGTGTTTCTAGATAAAACTAAAACTCATATTTTAACTTCATAGATATAGTACTAAAAGCAGTAGTTATTCCTAAGATAACTACTGCTTTTTTATATGTACTATTAATTATAGGTATTTGTAGAAAACTACATTTGCAATTACAATGTAATTACAAATGGAATTGATTAACGTAAATACCTTTTAATATAAAATCAACAATATGACCAATGAATTACAGTCACAGGTCAAAAGAATACTAGGAGAGATACTATGAAAACCGTAAACCTACAAGTCCGCATCAACGAAGAGCTAAAACAGGAAGTATCTAGCATATTAAAGGCACAGGGTCTATCCTATACATCCATGCTAGATGCACTATTTCGTCAAATTATAAAAGAACGTCGCATTCCTTTCGCTATTGCTTTACCAACAACTCCTACAGAAAAAACACCAACGCCAAGTACACTCAACAATGACGGCACCTACGAACAACCCCGAACAACATTAAAGGCCTCAGATACAATAAATACATATGGAGCATCAACAGAAAACGAGGTAGAAATATCCTTTGATAAAATTGATAAAACAGGCATACTCAATATCCGTATAAACCCTAAAGTTAAGGCACTCACTACGGCAATTCTAAAAGAAATGGGATTAACCATATCTCAAACCGTCACACTTGTATCTAAACAAATACAATTCACTAACGATATTCCTCAAACTATCCATCGTCCAGAATGGATTGATGCTATAAATGATGATTTATGGACTAAAGAAGATTTAAACACAAGAATAGAGATAGGACTTAATCAAGCAAAAAATGGAATTGGCGAACCTGCTGAAAAAGTCTTTAATGAGCTCCTTAAAGATTTATAAGTATGGAGGTTAAAATGAGATATACAATAATTTTGACCCCTACTGCTAAATCTGACATAGTAAATCTCAAACTTTCATTAAAGCAACGCTTTATAGACACTGCGTTTATCCAAAAAGAATTATCGCAAATTTACCAAAAAATATGTTCATTATCTATTTTTCCTGAGCGCTATCCTATTGTAGATAGTAAGGAAAAATACAGAAAATTATCATACAAAAAGTATCTTATTCTATATAAAGTTATAGGTAATTATATCTATATTTTCTATATTCGACCATCTCGTATGAATATATTACAAGAACTACAAGACAAATAAAAAAGTCGGCTATCGCCGACTTTTTTAATGCACTTTTACGCGTTTATGTTGTTGTTCATCGAAGACGCCATCTACGTCGATGGTATCGAGGATACGTTTTAGTTCATGCACATCGATTTGACCTGGTGCTGATGATTTGCCAGCGGAGGCAAATGTCATAGCATTACCAAATAGAGCGCCTGCAGTACGTGTAACAGCACCGAGTGGTCCCATAGCCATCGTAATGATTGGGTCAGATGGATACAAGGCTTTAACTTCAGCCGTTGCTTCAAGGAGAGTTAATACATCCCCTGTTGTATTAGGCATAACAGCCATCTTTGGCACGTCGGCTAAGAATTCTTTCATTTGAAGAAGACGATTTACAATAACTTCATGGCTTGGTGTTCCATTAAAATCATGATTACTCATGATAATTGTAATGCCATGTACCTTAGCAAACTCAATAGTCTTGAGCATTCTATCTTGATCAAAGAAGAGTTCAATATCAATAGCATCTACCAATCCAGTAGGAATGATGCGCTCTAACATGGTGAAGTAGTCTTGTGAAGAAATGGATTTTTCCCCACCTTCACCTTTCGTGCGCCATGTAAATAACAAGGCACGACCTTTTAATTGAGGCTTAATGAGCATTAATAATTCAATAATAGCGTCAATGGAGTAGGCCCGCTCGTAATAGTCAATGCGTAGCTCCACTACATGACACGGTGTATTACATGCAATCGCAGTAGCATCTAAAATTTCTTTCATTGTTGTGCCCACAATAGGAACACATATCTTTGTACCCTTTTCGCCGAGTACAGCATGACCGATACGGACCATAATAACTCCTTTCCGTCCCACAGGGTGAGACAAATGACTTACCTTAAACTAACTATATACCAATATTTTGGTAAAAGCAATCAATCCGGCTATATTGGATTGCTATTCACAAAAAGCGTATGAAAGCCCGTTATTATGCACTAAAAATGTATTCTTAGATTATCGATTAACATAATTTTTTCTTATATCCTATTTTCTCGGTCTTATTAAAATTGGTCATATTATTCAATCCTGATAAGTATATCTACTCTCTCTAAATAAAAACTCCACACATAATCGTGTGGAGTAATCATTTATAGCATTATTCGTGCTTGGCAGATAGTTTTCTAGATTGGAATGCCATATATAGCAATAACAAGCCTGTAATACTAAATACATAGGATATGCCAACATAAGTAGATACAATACTTGCAAACACAGGACCAACCATAGACCCAAATTGTTGAGCCGTCGTAGTCATACCAAACATGCGGCCTCTAAAACTTGGATCTGTATTGAGGGTTACTGCTGCACTTAAGGATGGGTTAATCCCTACAATACAAGAACCAATTAAGACTTGTAACACACCAAACCACCAAATACCTACTGGCAAGCTTTGGAGTAAGAGGACAACACCACTCCCCATCATACAGTAGGAGATAGTCTTAAAATAACCACGGCGTTCACCAAGGCGGACCCATAGGTTCGTCGTTAAGGATCCTGCTAAGCCGCCAATACTGAGGATTGTGCCAGAAATAATAGCAGCCCCTTCCATAGTGCCTTGCATATCTCCTACATAGAGGGCCAAAATAGGTTGCAACATCATAATAGCGCATTGCATGAAGAAGAATATCCAAAGTAATCGTACTAATACAGGCTGTTGTTGAACCGCTTTAAAGTCTTCACGTAAGGATGTAGATTTGGTATGGTGAGCAGCTTGTTCTTTTCCATCGGCACCCACAGCATGTAATTTTGGTTCTTTCACAAAAAATAATACGGCCAAAGTCGCAATAAATACAACAATACCAGATACATAAAATACAGGTCGCATGCCTACAACACTCTCAACAGCGCCACCTAAAAACGGGCCAATGACATTGCCTAAGATAAGACCAGTTTGAAATATACCTAATGCTCTACCAACCTGTTTTTCATCAACACTAAGGGACACCATAGTCATTGCCGCTGGATAGAATCCATTAGCAAAACCAACGAGGGCACGACCCATGAGTAATTGATATTGATCTGTAACCAAGCCAATTAATACATAACAGATAGCGATGGCAAAGCCAGCACGCAAGGCCATCCGTTTTTTACCTTTATTGTCGGCAATCTTGCCCCATATAGGAGCCATAATGCCTGCAATGAGAAAGGTAATACCGAAAACGAGACCCGACCAAAGAGCTACGTCAGCCTTTGGAACGCCTAATTCTAAGAGATAGATAGGCAAAAACGGAATGATCATAGTGTAACATATGGCTAGCACTGTCATGGCCGCCGTAATAATCCATACATTGCGCATGCCACCGCGAGCGTCATATGTAGTTGTACTCATTCGGTCCCTCCTTTCATATATAAAAGTATATATAGCAAGATACTTTTACATTCTATAAAATCATAACCACCCGTAGAACGGGTGGTTTGCTCTGACCCTATAAGGGTCTTTCTCTAGTGGTGGCCCTCTAAAGAGGGCATTGAATGATCTGACAACCACTCTATTACCACTGGCTGCCCCCTACTCGGGGGCTTTTATTCTGCCTATTTTACTGGCTCACCCGTAAACGGGTCGGTATACTCTTTAAAGTTTAATGTATCTTGTGCTATATCTTCTTGTAGTTGATTGCGAATATACTCTTTTATCGCCCCTTCATATCGTCCTACCGTATCCACATAATATCCTCTACACCAGAAATGTCTATTTCCATACTTATATTTTAAATTTGCGTGTTTATCGAATATCATGAGGCTACTTTTGCTTTTTAAATATCCCATAAAACTCGATACGCTTAAATGTGGTGGAATCGTTACTAGCATATGGATATGATCCGGACAGCATTCCGCCTCTATAATCTCTACATTTTTTCTCTTACATAAATCTCTTAAAATTTTACCTACATCAGCTTTTATCCGACCATAAATTATTTGTCTTCTATACTTTGGAGCAAAAACAATATGATATTTACATCTCCATTTACTATGTGATAAGCTTTTTACGTCATTCATTGACATTGAACCTCCTATGTTGAAATGTTGTGGTTGCCAGACCAACTTCATTTTATCACTAGGAGGTTCTTTCCTTTTCTCTAAGAAATTTTGCCAACCCCCAGTTTAACTGGGGGATTAGTCATGCCTATTCGGCGTACATAAATAAGAGCCGCATATGATACGCGACTCTCTCATTTATTCCGTTGGAAACTTGTGATCCATTACATCCTGTAAGGATACGCGTTCCATAACGTGACGGAATTCATCTTGCAAGTACTGCCACAATGGAGCAGTCAAGCAATCGTTAAACATCGGACATGGCTCTACATCGTCTTCTAAGCAAGATACGAGAGCAATGGAGTCCTCTGCAGCATATAAAATTTCATATACATTGTATTCAGCAGGTAATTTCACCAAGCGATATCCACCGTATTTACCACGTCCACTTTTAACGAGGCCAGCGGAGGATAAGCGAGATACAATCCCCTCTAAGTATTTATCGGAAAATCCTTGGCGTTCTGCAATCTCACGAATTGGTACATTTTTTTCTACCCCGTGCTCTGCAATATCCGCCAATATCCGTAAGGCATAACGCCCTTTTGTAGATATTTTCATAAGTTAACCTCTAAGTCATTTCATAATATATTTATAGTATATCACAAATTCATACAAAAAATGGTGGGAAATATGATACACTATACATATATCGAAATATTTTATTTGGATATTTTTTTAATTTCATATAGGAGGATGTTATCTAATGTTAGATAAACTATTTCAACTCAGTGAACGCGGTACAACTGTTAAAACCGAAATTTTAGCTGGTATTACTACGTTTATCACGATGGCGTACATCCTATTCTTGGCGCCTAACATTCTTAGTCTCGGAGGGATGGATAAAGATGCAGTCCTCATCGCTACTGCCTTAGGTGGTGGCCTTGTAACGATTGCTATGGGTTTATTCGTAAACTATCCGATTGCCCTCGCTCCAGGGGTTGGCCTCTTAGCCTTTTACTCCTTTACCGTAGTTCTCGGTATGGGCGTATCCTGGCAAACAGCATTAGGTGCGGTGTTCATTTCCGGTCTCGTATTCCTCGTATTAACACTTACGTCGATACGCCAAATGATCGTTGAAGGCATCCCAGCCTCTATGAAGGTTGCCATTACCGTTGGTATCGGTCTCTTCATCGCTATCATCGGTTTGAAATTATCCGGCTTGATGGCTATCTCCATTAGTTTGTCTCCAAACTCCTTAGGTCAAGTTGTGCAAACACACGGCAACTTAGTACCCCCTGCGTCCGAAGCGCTCTTAACGCTCGGTAATTTGCACAGTGGCGAAACATTGTTGGCTCTATTCTCCCTCATCTTTACAGCTTTATTGATGGCTCGTAAAATTCAAGGTTCTCTCTTGATTGGTGTGGCAGTAACAACAATTCTTTCCTACGCTACTGGCCTTTCCACAATGCCTGAGAACTTTACTGTATTAGCAGTACCAGATTTCTCTAAAGCAGCATTCCTTCAACTAGATATTCCTGGTGCGCTCCATATGGGCTTAATCACGATTATCTTCTCCTTCACCTTCGTAGAATTGTTCGACTCCATGGGTACTTTGATTGGTACGGCTACGGAAGCGAAAATTGCAGATCCTAAATCTGGTAAATTCCCAGGTCTTGGTAAAGCTATGACTGTCGATGCTATTGGCGTTAGTGCTGGTGCATTGCTCGGTACTTCTACAATTACTGCCTTTGTTGAAAGTGCGGCAGGTGTAGGTGCTGGTGGCCGTACAGGCTTAACGGCGGTCACAACAGGCGTATTATTCTTAATCTGCTTGTTCTTGGCTCCAATCGTATCCCTGGTACCAAATGCAGCCACATCTCCTGTGCTTATCATCGTTGGTGCCCTCATGTTAGGTGCTATTCGCAATATCGATTTCGATGATTGGACAGAAGGCTTCCCTGCATTCCTCGTTATCGTTTTGATGCCGTTCACATACAGCATCGCTAACGGTATCTCTGCAGGTCTTATTGCATACCCTCTACTCAAAATTATTGCAGGTCGTGCAAAAGAGGTTAACTGGATTATGTACGTATTAGCGGTACTCGTTATCATCCGTTACGTATTCTTCTAATTAACGTATACTCATAATCAAGCTATTAATGAAAGTAACATTTGATTGCTATAATCACTAATACGCTGAGAACTAATTGTATGTAAATTACATATACTAAAAGAACCTATCTCCAAAGATATTAGTAATATATCTAGGAGATAGGTTTTTTTAGTATTAACGAATTGTTTTTACACCAATTAAGTCTGTACGATTTGGATCGATGTCTTTTAATGGCACTACATGATTTCTATAAAAGTCTGCTTCAGATGCTTTCACAGGCACTTGGAAGAACAAGAAATACGCCATATTATCCTTGTACCACGTAACACTGCGCACTAAGCCCTTATCTACATCCCCTGTATATTGAACCTCCCCTATTGGAGTGGAGTCGCTCCACTGTACGTCATGGTACTCCATTGGGATATATTCTTCAGGCCATACAGTATCCATAGAGTAGCTCATGCGGAAGACCATAGTATGAGTTACCCAACGACCGCTGCGCTCTTGATACTCTTCACCTTGCTTCCAATATACAGTTTCTAATACATCATTGTCATAAAAATGTGTAGCATAGTATGTATAGCCAAACGGTAAATAACTTGGTACAGATACGTCATAGGACATCTTATGAGATGCATTAATTACACCGCTAGGTAAACCGATGGTTTTGCTAGTAAGTATAGGCCACACAGAATTCGTATGTGTACGCAATGGCAACCCAATCGTTTCATAAGGAGGCCAATCCGGATCATCATTTTGTTTAACCTTTTTCGCATCGTTTTCTTCAACATTTTGCTTATCATTGCGGTCACCACGTAGTCGAGTATCATCAGCAGCTACGTTACTCACAGGACCTACAGAGTCTACAATTTTGCTTACAAAGCTTTGGTCTCTTGAAGAAGCAAAGTAGAGCATATACACTTTGTGATCTTTTTCCCAATAAGCGATTTGAATAGCGTCTTTACTATAACCTAACGTATGTACAGAAATCCCATTAGGGGTAGTAAAGCTAACTGCATCCTTAGCATTGTACTTTGTCTTTTCTAATATAGGCATTACCACTGTATCAATAGCCCAACCCATGCGATATGCAATATCTGTATTAGAGAAGGTTAGCTTCGGACCAAATTCTCCATCACGGCCCGTTTCCGTATATACAATTTCTAATACGTCATGGTCCTTGGCTTTTACATCACGTACTGCATAGTCTTTAGGCATATAAGACGGAACTTGTATAGGATAGCCAAATTCCTGCACAGTACTCTCAATATTAGTTTCAACTAAATCATAATCATCAACTTGATCATACCAACGATAACGATCAGCGAGTTTTTTATTATCATCGATGAGTTTTTTATTATCTACATCTCGTTCAACAGGAACAGTGTTACCATTTTTATCGATTAACGGGTATGTAGCACTAACTGGCTGTACACCAAAGGTGCTTACTGCAGTAGCCATCGCGGCACATAAAACAGCAGATGTTATTAGTTTCTTCATATTCTCTCCTCTTCGAGCGGTTACACACATTTCGCTTTATTCCAAATAAATGGCTACGTGAGCTATCTATTTTTTACAGGCCCCACATGCTCCTTATAGAATTCAGCATCAACTGATTTCACAGATTCTAAGAATAATAAGGAATATGCCATACCGTCTTTTGTCCACGTAATGCTGCGAATTAGTTGTGCTGCTGGATCCCCGGTGTAAAAGACTTCGCCAGATTCACCTTGTTCAGACCATTCAAAGTCCTTATACTCAGCAGGAACATACGGTACATCTTTTACATCTTCCACTGAATAGCCCATTCTATAAACGAAAATACTACCAGAGTTTCTCTTCCCAACTCGATATGTTTGGGAATTTTTTATAAAATATACAACCTCTAATACATCATTTTTGTCTTGACGCACTGTATAGATTTCATAGCCATAAGGGATATAGCTAGGTGCCTCAGCCTCATATGGAAGCTTCTTTGCTGCCTCTAATAGCTTTCCGTTAAAAGTATGCGCCTTTTTTGTATTCTCTATAGGCCAATCATGAAAGTGCCACTGTAAGCTATCAGTTCTAGGCTCTACATTTTTAAAATTATGTCCTAGCTTAAGTGTTTTAGTGGATCCAGCCTGATCTATAGTATCAGGAGTATCTACCGTTTCTGCTGTGGCCATTCCTACAGATAATAACCCAGCAGCAATAACAGCTAAAACGGACTTATACATTGTTCTTCTCATATTTTTTCCTCTTTATAAGCGATTACAAATTCTACTGCTATTACACAATATATTGTTCTAGATACAATTTGTATAACATCAGTTTATCTGCTAAGGAATCATTCGTTCTTTATTATATTCATCAATTGTTTTGTTTGAAATCTTCGTAACCGGATAGTTTCCTAATAATTCATAACGTGAGCTATCTATATTTTTTACAGATACTACATGTTCCTTATAGAATTCAGCATCAACTGCTTTCACAGGTTCTAAGAAGAATAAGGAGTACGCCAGGCCACCTTCCGTCCACGTAATGCTACGGATCAGTTGTGCTGCTGGATCACCGGTATAAAAGACTTCGCCAGATTCACCTTGTTCAGACCATTCAAAGTCCTTATACTCTGTAGGAATATACGCTGTATCTCTTACGGTATCCACGGAATAGCCCATTCGATAGGCCATAGCATTAGTAATAAATTTTTTCCCAGCCTGATAGATAGGTGCACCTTTTTTGTAATATACAACCTCTAGTACATCATTTCGATCAAGACGTGCTGTATAAAGCTGAAATCCATAAGGTATATAACTAGGTGCCTCAGCCTCATACGGCAATTTCTGAATAGCCTCTACTATCCCCTTAAAATTACGAGCACTGTCTTGAGTCATTAAAGGCCAGCCTACTAATTGCGTTCTTGGTATTTGTTTAATTGGAGAAGCATTATTCATGTTTGGCGTAACATTTTTAGACTTAGATGCGGACTCAGAATTATTAATCGATACAGACTGATCAACAGTATCTGCGGTTACATAGCTTATAGATACTAAACCAACAGCTATAGCAGCCAAAATGGAGTTACATATTAATTTTCTCATATTCTCTCCGCTTATAAAATTTTATAATATACTTCACACATATAATGATATATTTTCTTATTTATATCAGAATCAAGAAACCTATTCTGTAGCTCCAGCTACTTCATAAAACTTTTATCTTTCCTTTTGTGAAAGCATAGGCATCATCAACGAATGTATCTAATACTTAGGTTCGATATAAAAAACATCCTACTGAGCGCTATATCTTTATAGCGTTCAATAGGATGTGGTGTCTTTATTCGTTTAGTGGAGGCATAATAATATCTTGTTCAAGTTGTCTTCGTCTTTTTGCAGTATAGTCTACCACTTTTATTTGTACTACGCCCACAGAGTTTACCATGGCTTCTGTAAAAGTAAATTCACGTCCTGTTTGGTGTTTCATCAATACTTGTAGCCCATGAGCCTTTTCATCAATTCTCTCTAAATAAGTAGCCTCTCCTCGCCCCATGACACTGGAATAAACTGAACTATATTTACAAGGTATATCTCCACCTGAAACAAGGGCCTCATCACTGCCATCAATTTCAATAAATACATGAGAGTTCTCTTGAATCAAATCAAATTTCTTTCCCTCATGATTCCCATGCACATAAATATAAAGCACCTCATCTATAAATTCATATCCAAAATGTAGGGGTACTACGTAAGGGTAATCACCATCCATCATGCCTAGGTGAATGATACGAGTGCTATTTAAAATGCCCTTAATTTCATCTATATCTGTAATCTTGCGGTCTTGTCGTCTCATATAGCCTCCACGAATTGATGTATAAAATAATCTATATATTATTATAACAAATTTTGGAAACCTTTTAAGGCTAAGTATTCTTTTAAAAATATAAATAATTTCTCTTTTATTCGTATACTAATAATACTATTTTCTCTATATGTCTACTGTATAAATACATTTGACTTTTTACAATAGATACTGTATTATAAGAAAATAGTTTTATAGATTCTATAGATTATAAAAGCTATGGTCATCCATGGCTTTTTATATTTGTAGATAGTTTGTAGAAAAGAGGTCTTTACTATGTCTGATACGCATCAGTTAAAACGGGGCCTTAAGAACCGGCACGTACAGTTGCTCGCCATCGGCGGTGCCATCGGTACAGGCTTGTTCTTAGGCTCCGGCCGCGCCATTCACTTGGCAGGTCCATCCATTATTTTTGCTTACCTAATTACAGGTATTATCTGCTTCTTTATCATGAGAGCATTAGGCGAGTTATTATTATCTAACTTGAACTACCACTCATTTATTGATTTCGTAGAAGAGTATTTAGGTGATCGAGCAGCCTTTATCACAGGATGGACATATTGGTTCTGTTGGCTTTCACTAGCCATGGCCGATTTAACAGCCGTAGGCCTCTATATGCAGTTCTGGATACCGTGGCTGCCTCAATGGATACCCGCCCTTGTCGTCTTAGTGGCATTGCTATTAATGAACTTAACAGCCGTAAAGTACTTCGGTGAAATGGAGTTCTGGTTTGCCTTAATCAAGGTAATTGCCATCATCTCCCTCATCATCATCGGTATTATCATGATTGTCACAGGTTTTACTACAGATGCAGGCGTTGCCGCCTTTAGTAATATGTGGAATTATGGAGGTTGGTTCCCGAACGGAACGATGGGCTTTATCTTATCATTCCAAATGGTTGTTTTCGCTTTCACAGGTATCGAGCTCGTAGGTTTAACAGCTGGTGAAACAGAGGATCCTGAAAAGGTTATCCCTATGGCGATTAACAACATTCCATTACGCATTATTTTGTTCTATGTGGGCTCTTTGGCTATCATCATGAGCATTTATCCTTGGACAGCCGTCAACCCATCTGCTAGCCCATTTGTGGCCGTATTTACAGCAGTTGGTATTGCAGCCGCTGCAGGCATCGTAAACTTTGTAGTTCTTACATCTGCTGCATCTGCAACAAACTCTGGTATCTTTAGTACAGGCCGTATGATTTACGCCCTTGCTAAACGCGGTCATGCGCCAAGCTCTATGCGCCGCTTAACACACAGCAGTGTACCCTACCAAGCAACCATTTTCTCTGCTGCAGTACTATTAATTACAGTTGTACTTAACTATGTAATGCCAGAAGCAGTATTCGTTATGATTACATCTATCTCTACATTCTGCTTCATCTTTATTTGGGCAATGATGGTTATTTGTCACCTTAAATATCGCAAGAAAAACCCTGAATTAGCGGCACAATCTAAATTCAAAATGCCTCTATTCCCAGTGATGAATTACATCATCCTTGCGTTCTTTGTTTTCATTCTAGGTATTCTCGCCTTAAACGAAGACACTCGAATTGCCCTCTTGTTTACACCAATTTGGTTCGTTATTCTCTGGGCCTTCTACTCCATGCTTAATACAGATGATGAAGATGCTCTCAGTGAGGAACTTATCGAGATGGCTGGTGTAAAGGAAATTTACAAAAAACCTAAAAAAGAAGATTCTGACGATTACATAATCTAACAAAAAGGCCCGTGCTATGCACGGGCTTTTCTCTTACTTCATAGTAGGGAAGTTTTGTTGTTCATACTGTTGTTGATAAGCAGGTAAATTACTTGTATCTTCGCCATAATTAAAGATTGTCTTAGTACGATATCCGCCTTGGGTAATGATAAGATCAATGGAGGATGGTACCTCTTGACCATTCTGTTGCAAATGGTTTACTAATTCTTGTAATGCTTCAACTTGTCGTAAAGAACCAGTCATATATTTGCCTTTGGATAGGCCTGTATTTCTAATAACTTGGCCATTATATACTTGACCATTTTTATCTGTGTAATAGAAACGTACAGCGGCTTTATCTCCTGTAGGCACTGCTTTAATATAGATAGTCTTCCAATTCTTCTTAATCATCACTCTTGTAGCATCTGCTAACTTATTAGATAAACGTTGTGTCTCTTTATTGGTAGACTTGGATACACCATTAACCTGTTGAATTTCATCATTCATAGGCATTTCAATAGGTGATACCGCAGGATCTTGTTGTACCTTCTTCGCATCTACAGGCTGAACCGCCAACACACCAACGGCCGCCATTACAGCTAATGTTGTAAGAGCAAATTTCTTCATTCTATCTCTCCTCATATAGGATTCCCTAAACAAATTATATTTTACACAATATATTATATGCACTTAGTGCATAAATTTCAAGTTAGTCTAACTTTGTAGAACTTGTATTCTTAATTACCTGATTCCAATGTTCAAATCTTTCAGTATTATAATTCATATCCATATATTTGATATTGAAGGAATCTATAGGCATCAAGTTATTATAAAACTCCATCTCATCTGTATTAGTATTCCAGAATAACATCATATTTTCATATATAGGTATACCATAATACTGTTCAGCTTTTAAAAATTCAAATGGTAAATTCATGTTAGGCTTCGCATAGTTAAGAGGACTAACAGTAAGCAAATAGGTATCGCCTGCCTTACCATTCATGTATAAATCTCTAGGAATTAAAGAGTTTGATATTACTTTATCCTTCTTTATACCATGTTTACTAACATTCTTATTTTGAACAGAAATCGAGTCTGTATTCACTATTTTGCTAGCAGATAAATCAGGACTTAAGATATATTTCGCGTTCCCATTAGAAGCTATAATTTTACCATCTATATAGTCTAATGAAGCAGAGAATTTATCTAGTTCATACCCGATAACATTAGAGTATAAAGAGGTATCATTAATCTTAAAAATTAAAAGTGGATACAAATTCATATTAGAAATTGCATCATTAGAACGTGCAAGAAGATATAATTCATTATTAACGATAAGAGAGTCAAAAATATAACAGTTATACTCTTTCATAATAGGCAATACATCAACTACATAAGATTCAGAGTAATTACTTGCATTTATAACGGTTAGGCTTGCATTAGGATTATGATTAAGATCAACTGTAATATCTTTCTCTAGAATTATCCCTTGTTTCGGCAAAATACGTATCTCATTTCTCGTACCACTAAAGTGCAAAGCACACAAAACAAGAATAAGGAAAATAATAAAACTTACAATATAATGTTTCTTTATCCATTGCAACATAGAACCACCTCTCTCTTACTTATAGTATAGCTAACTTTATAGTCTAATAAAAGAAAAAGACTTTTACCAATTTTTGACCAGATATTCTATCAATCATCGGTAAAAGTCTTTTATCTTATAACATAACTATATTTTTTGAACTAGTTACTAAAGTCTGTATCTACAATAGCAAATTGTGTATATTCAGGGCAGCGTTTTTGCATTTCTGCTTTAATTTTTTCTAATGTACCATGCGGATCTTCTTCGTCAAAATCAAAGATAATATCGTAGTAGATAACTTTCTTTTCTTCGTGTACGTAAAAGGCATGTACTTGTACTACATGAGTATATAAACTTACAACTTGATCAAGAGCTTGTCTAATTTCAAGTACTTCCACACTTGGTTGGTTTTCAGCATATACACCAACGGTCATAGCAATACCAAATTTTTTATAAAGATGAACAGCGATACCTTTTGTTAGTGGATGGATATCCGCCATCGTCATCGTATCAGGCACTGTAATATGTACGGAGCCAATTGTTTCACCAGGGCCGTAGCTATTTAATACTAAATCATATACACCACCCACATTTGGATGTTGAGCGATAGTTTCTTTAATTTCACGAACTAAGTTATCATCGGCACGAACGCCAAGCAAGTGATTATACATTTCTTTTAAAATGTCATAAGATGCTTTCAAAATCAATATAGAGATTGCTGCACCTACATAGCCTTGAATATCAAAGTTAAAGAAGAATACCAAGCCTGCAGATACTAATGTAGCAAAGGTAATTACCGCATCAAATAGGGCATCTATACCAGACGCTACAAGCGCATCAGATTTATATTTTTCACCTTGAGCCTTGATATAGCGGCCCATCACAACTTTCACCACAATTGCAACGGCGATGATAACTAGGCTCGGAACATCAAAGGTAGATACCTCAGGGTGAAGAATTTTTTCAATAGATTCCTTGAGGGATCCAATACCTGCACCAAGGATGATGAAAGCAATTGCCATGGTAGTCATATATTCTATACGACCATGACCAAAAGGATGCTCCTTATCGGCACCTTTGGCAGCTAATTTTGTACCAACGATGGTCAATACAGAGGACAATACGTCCGTTAAGTTGTTCACCGCATCAAGGATGATGGCGATGGAGTTAGACGCAAGGCCTACAATCATTTTAAAGATAACGAGAACGACGTTACCTATAATTCCTTTTATACTAGCAAGCGTAATCCCCCGATTACGTTCTGCACCATTTTCTTGCAAAATCATATTGAACTACACCTCTTACATTCAATTCACTAAGCTATAAATCGAAGCCTATCGATTTATTTACATTTCTATTATAGCTTATCGATTATCATTTGTCATTATATTTTTTGAAAAATTTATATAAAATCATTGATATCACTAAGTTATCAATAATTCTCATTTCTCAATTAGAACATTTGATGTATTGTGACTTCACAATCTATAGTGTAGATCTATTGTTAATAAACTACTATCTAATTATTAATACGTACTATATATTACGCACTTCTTAATACTTACCTAGTGATAAGTATCAAAGTAATTAGAGGTAATTATGCAGTAACCGTAATACGCTCGCCTGTGCGCATGTGTGTAAATACAACCTTTTGGGCACGCAATTGGAACGGCTGCCCCGTTGGCTGTGCGCCATATAAGGTATCCCCTACGAGAGGGTGACCTATATGGCTGAAAGCCACACGAATTTGATGTGTTTTTCCTGTGTACAAACGGACTAAAACCTCTGTATATCCACATTCTTGGAAGTTATACACAGATTTGTCCACATTTTGACCACTTTTATCCACATCTGATAGTTCTATATCCACATTTTTTGATGCTATATCCACAGAATTTTTGGACTTATTCACAGACTTATCCACAGGCTGTGATTGATGTCTACATAGGACGGAATAATCTGTACGAGTCTCTTTTCCCTTAGGATTTACTTCGTAATGAATCCCATCAGCACTGCGATCCATAGGGAATACCAAGGAATCCTCATCAGCTTCTACGATGCCTTCCACAGTAGCCATATACCACTTTTCAAAGGCATTATCATCCATTTGCTGTTGATAAAGGCTTTGGGCTAATCCACTTTTAGCAATCGCAATACAGCCCGTTGTATCTCTATCTAAGCGGTTCAAGAAACGGACCTTACGCTTAATACCATTTTCTTTGAAATAGTACGCTACCCCATTGGCAAGGGATACTTGGCCTTTGGAGTTTACTGTCACACCAGCCGGCTTATCCACAATGAGGAGATCATCATCTTCATATAAGATATGTAGATTCATTTCAATTGGTTCATGATCTATTTTTTCCTTCGCCATGGCAATCCAAATCTCGTCACCTTCGGAGATAACATCCTTTGGCGTCGCCTTATGGCCATTGATATGGATTAGTTTTTCCTCAAATAGCTTAACTAAGGACTTACGAGGATATCGAGTATCTAGTACCGCACCAAGTGTAACCTCAGTTTTTTCACTACATGTAGCCTCTATATCTGCGGCAGTGACAGTCCACAAAATATCGTCTGGACGATGTGTTTTTCGGGCCATTAGTATCTCCTTTCTACGAGTTCATTGTCTCGTGGCATATAGTTTAGTAGCGAGCTTGGTTGAACCGCTCGGCCACGTATATTAGTTTGTTCAAAGGTAATAGTAAGCTCTTGCTTAGGGCGCGTTATGGCCACATAGAACAAGCGCTTTTCTTCGTCTACACGCCCTTCTGCAATGGCAAACGGGCTTGGGAAAGTACCTTCGTTGAGGCCTGCTAGGAATACATGGTCAAACTCGCTCCCCTTTGCTTGGTGGATGGTAATGATAGGAATGCGGTCTTCGTTTCGTACCTGTTGAGCTGGCTCACCTGCGGTAAGGGCCGCCATCTGCAAGATTTGATTTAATCGAGCTAACCCAGCCGGGCCCTCATAGGCAGCATCTAGTTTTTCCATGATGCGATATAGATCCCGTATATGCTCTACCTTTGCCGCTTCCCCATGGGATTTATAATATTCTAGAACCCCCATTTGATTCATTATGTACGCCAATAACTTCGTTGGTAATTCCGTATAGGCCTTTCTACGTAACGTTGCCATTTGGGACGCAATATTGGTGAAAGCAGCCTTATACTTGTTAATTGCCACCATACGACCAGTCGTTGTAGGCACGATATTTTCTTTCACTGCATAGATTAAAAGCTGTGCTGTAGCCAAGATATCGTCCATCGCATTGTGCGTAGGCTCATGATTGATAGGAAACTCTGACGCTAAGAAGCCCAATTTATGGTTTGGCAAATTAGGATAGAAGCGACGATAGATGTCGAGTGTATCGTAGATAGCCTTGAATTCTGTATTACCTAAATTATGGCGTGCCAATTCATTAGTAAAGATAGTCACATCATAGTTTACATTATGGCCTACGATAATGGCATTCTTGGAGAATTCCTTAAAGGCTTGTAGCACTATGGCTGGTTCTTCGCCGTGTTCCTGTAAATACGCATCGGAGAAACCGTGTACCTCTTCGGATTGTCCCACAGGTACGCCTGGGTTGATAAAGCGTTCAAAGGTTTCTAGGACCTGCCCATTTTCATCGATGCGGATGGCCGCAATTTGAATGATACGATCCTGAGACGTATCGGTGCCTGTACTTTCTACATCATACACCACAACCTCATGGTTTTCTAAACCACTGACGAGCTTCGCATAAGGCTCGGCTTCAAAGATAGGCATATCCATAAAGTCCGTCAATTTTAAGCCCACTTGACGCGTCTCAGGGCTTTCAATAGCGGCTATACGCGCGTCACCGATACCAGCAACATAGCGTTTTATAATGCGCTTAGCGCTGACGGAGTCATTCGGGTTCATAAGCAGTTTAAAGTAAGCCATAACGTCTTTAATTTCTTGACGTCTAAAGAATTTAAACTCATCAATGATCATAAAATGACGACGTTCGTCTTCAGGTTTTTCATTGTTGAGGCGTTCAAAAGAGTCGCTCAGTCGTTGCGCCTTTTTATTATCTCGTACTAAAACGCCAATATTGGCATCCTTTGGCAAGGCGCAGATAGCTTCATAGATATATCTGCCCTCAAGATAGCTATTTTTACAGCCTTTTATGAGAACAGGCTTACCCTTTCTTTCACTATTGGCGCGAGGCAATTCAGTATAGATAGAACCTACCAGATCAGGGAACATATTCTGCAATGTTTTGAAAGCCATCGTAAAGAGAGTCCAATTAGAGCGGTAGTTTTCGTAGAAAATAATTTTTAAAGGCTTAAAGTCCGCATCAAACTGCTTGAGCAAACGGAATGGATCGGACCCACGCCATTCGTATATAGTTTGGAAATAATCCCCACATAATAGGACGTGATTACCTTCCCACAGCATTTCTAGAACCTTGTACTCTAGTACGCCTGTATCTTGCATTTCATCTACAGAAATATAGTTGTAACGGCTACGCCAACGCTCCCGAACTACAGGGTCTTGAAATAGACGATGAACACCACAGATAAGATCCGTAAAATCTAGACCATGTACAGAGGCTAAGCTTTCATCATAGGCGGCAATCCATTCGTGACCATGGTTCAAGAAGTCATGGAGTTCACTGTAGAGTACATTGCCAAAGCTAGAGAACTGTTGCTCAATAGCAGGACGTTGTTCCTTTTGTAAACGCTCAATAGTTTGTTTATAATCGCCTAGGAGATCATCAGAATAGAACCCATATAAGGAGCGATATTCTTTTACCATACTGATGATGTTGGCAAAGGACATTTCTCGCAACTTACCTGGACGATACGGTTCAGATAATTCCTTGCAATCCTCTTCATCAAAGATAGTTACATCCGTATACAAGGTTTCATTGCGCTTCCCCTCTTGTTGGAGTACGAAAAAGCAAAAGCTGTGGAATGTACTAACCTCCACAGCCTTTGCAGGACTGCCTACGAGCGATTGAATGCGGTCTTTCATCTCGTTTGCCGCCTTGTTCGTAAAGGTCATGCACAAGATATTCTCCGCCTTCGCATAGCCGCCCTCGATGAGGTGAGCCACTCGATAAGCAAGTGTATTCGTTTTTCCCGTCCCAGCGGACGCTAACAAGAGGATATTCTGTTCAACTTCATCAATAACGCGTTGTTGTTCACGATTGATAAGCATGAGGTCCTCCTATTTTAAAAAGCCGTACCATCCGGCTGCAATGAGCATTGGAATAGGGCCTAGAATTGCTGTTAAAGCCCATACGCCCAAACCAATATCCATAGGAATATTGAGGATATGAACGCATACTAAATACGTCAAAATACCTGTTACTGCATTCATAGCCACTCGTTTAATGGTGAAAAATGCTACTTTGAAAGCAATGTAGGCTACAGCAACGGATACAACCGCCGAAATAATCGGTGATGCTAATAAAGCTCCCATATTATCCTTTCATTTCTTGGCGGTTCACTACGGCACCGCCTAATGTTAATTCATCGGCATATTCGATATCGCCACCTACAGGAACACCGCGGGCAATGCGCGTTACCTTAATGCCACTTGGGCTTAATAAACGCGCCAAATAGAGAGCTGTCGCCTCCCCTTCTACGTCTGGGTCAGTAGCGAGGATAACCTCTTGTACGACACCATCCCGGAGGCGGGCAATCAATTCTTTTACGCGAATATCGTCAGCACCGATGCCCTCCATAGGGGACAAGGCACCTTCCAATACATGATATAAGCCCTTATAATCACCACTGCGCTCGATAGCAATCACATCGCGAGATGTTTCAACGACCATAATCGTTGTTTGATCGCGGTTCGGATTGCTACAGAATTCGCAAGGGTCTTGAGCTGATAAGTTAAAGCAAATAGAACAGTGACGCGTAGCCCCCTTCGCTTCCACGATGGTTTCCACGAGACGGTCTACCTCTTCCTTCGGCATTTCTACCAAATGATAGGCCAAGCGTCTAGCCGACTTGGAGCCGATACCTGGCAAGCGGCGCAACTGCTCTACGAGCCGTTCTAAAGCATTTGTCATTTAGAATAAACCTGTTGGCAAGTTAAGACCACCAGTTACTTTGCCCATTTCTTGAGCCAAGAGGTCGTCTACTTTTTTGCTAGCTTCGTTTACAGCTGCCATCACTAAATCTTCTAACATTTCTACGTCTTCAGGATCAACTGCCGTTGGGTTCAATTTCAAAGACTCGATGATTTTTTCACCGTTCATCACAACTGTTACAGCACCGCCACCAACGGAAGCCTCTACTGTACGAGTTTTTAATTCTTCTTGCATTTTCTTCATATCTGCTTGCATTTTTTGAACTTTTTTCATCATGCCAGCCATATTGCCCATACCTTTACCAAACATTGTAATTCCTCCTTTTAGGATCTACGTCCTATACTAATATTCTAATTGATTTATTCTTCGATGACCTCGACGATGATGTCATGGTCTTCAGATAGTTTTTCTAATGTTTCTGCCAAGAGAGGATTATTTCGCTCCTCTTCCGTCATATTTGCTGGGTCCCATGCGTATTCACGAGCAACCGTCACACTATCGATAGGTGCGACCTCAATAGGTGCTTGTGAAAGCATAGTATGATCATCACTTTGATGAGGGGCTCCCTGTTGTTCGCCCCCATTAGACTTTGGGACAGCTTCTACCTCGATATGTGCACCGCTATCCATAGGGCGTTCTAAGACTTCACCATCATCGCTAATAACAGTGACACTATCTAACGGATGTGGTGGCATATCATCTAAAGATGATACGTAAGATTCCTCCATATCGTCTACAGGCACATCATCAAAGGAATGAACTGGAATATCATCGCCTTCCATAGAACCTGCTAAAGACTCGATAGGAATCTCCCCATCAATCACCTGTGTGGATGGACTGCCATCAAAGGATGTAATCGGTACATCTCCATTAGATGGTGATGTTTCTGCTCCGACCTCACTCGTATCAGCACCAGTTGAGGCACTTACAGCAGCACCGCCAGTCTTTTTCGCTAAGAAGGCCAAAGCCGCCGCTTTTGCCGCGTCTACCGCTCCGGAATCAGGCTTACTAGATTGTTCACCAGTGGTTGAACCGCCAACCTGTGCGGTAGGTTGTTGAGCTTGTGACACGCTACTATCTTGAGCGCTATTAGCTCCTACTGAACTATTTCCCATTGGTACATTATTAGTGCCTTGTGGTGCCGATGGATTTGTTAAATCCATTTGTATCGGTTGACCTCCAGAGGTCTTCTGTACATCTACCATCGGTTCTGGTGGACGTGGCGGCGCTTTTACTTGGTGCTGCGTCGTACTGCCAGAGGCCCTTTTATAGTCTTTGTAAACTTGTGTGAGAGCATCAACAATTTCTACATGAACTGGATAGCCTAGTGTATAGGTGAAAGCATCTGCCGCTTCTGCCAAGTTTACTTCGTTGGTCATTACATTGAGGTGCAATGTATTTTTAAAGGCCATAACAGCCTTGCTTTGATCTACGTATACAAGCTGACCTTGGCCAATTACGGTAGAGGTCATATTGCGATTGCTGTCCTTCAAGTATTTAATGACATTGGACTGTACATTGCGATACTCTTGAGCCGACAAGATTTGATCACTAATGATAGCCTGCGTACTAATACCTTTTTTACCACGACCTTTGGCTTGATTTCTAGCAGGTCGTTCTGGTGCACTGCTTGTACTTGGTGGCGCCATACCAACACCGCCCATTGGAGGCGGAGCCATACCTACTCCATTCATAGGAGGCGGTGTACTACCTGGTGCACCCATAGGTGGAGGTGTCATGCCTACACTCGCAGGCGGTGGTGTCATCCCTACGCCACTTGGGGGCGGCACAGTACCAACAGCACTATTTTGAGTACTATTCATGGAAGCATTCTGTACAGCAGCAGTATCTACAGGAACAAAGCTATTGGCATAACCACCTGGCGGTCCAAAGGAATTAGCACCATAAGCAGGTGCAGTTGCGACAGCTGGGCCTCGTTGTTCTAATTGAGCCATGCGGTTCAATAAGTCGTTTCGTTCAGATCGTTCTGAAGACTCTAATGCATACACACGGTCTTCTAAGCTTTCATCAACAGAGCCTAATTTAGCACAAAGCACTAAAAGGCCCATTTCGATGATAGTTCGTGGATTATCCACCTGTTTTGCATCATTCATGATGGATTGCGCACTGCGCACATACTGGTTAAGCTCATTAAAATCGATGCTTTCAGCTTGAGCTAAAAACTCAGCCTTAAAGGCATCATATACCTTGAGCTCATCCGCATCAGGTGCGACCTTACCAACTAATAAGGCCCGCACGTGCTGAATGAGGGCTTCCATAATCTGCGTCGCATCACGACCTTCTGCTAAGGCATCGTGGATATAGGACAACAATTTGGGACCATCCCCATTGCGCAATGCATCTAGGAAGTGAATAATCCATTCTTTGCTAACAAGACCGATTAGTTCTTCTACTACTTGCGGCGTAATAGTACCTGTTGCCATACCGGCACATTGGTCTAAAATACTCAACGCATCGCGCAAACCGCCATCTGCATGGACGGCGATGAGCTGCGCTGCTGCAGGTTCTAAGCCAAAGCCTTCTTTTTCCGCTACATAGGATAAACGCTGGGCGATATCATCAGACGTAATGCGTCTAAAGGTATAGCGCTGACAACGAGACACGATAGTAACAGGCAATTTTTCAATTTCTGTAGTAGCAAAGATAAACATAACGTGAGCCGGTGGCTCTTCGATAGTTTTTAAAAGCGCATTCCACGCCTCAGTTGTGAGCATGTGGGCTTCGTCGATGATGAACACCTTTTTACGGCCTTCAACCGGCATGAATTTGACGCTTTCACGAAGGGCACGCACCTCATCGATACCACGATTGGATGCAGCGTCGATTTCGAGAACATCCATGGACTGACCGCTCAAAATCGATTTACAAGCACTACACTCGTTACAAGGATGATCCGTTGGCCCATGCTCGCAGTTGATAGCGCGTGCGAAAATCTTGGCCATACTCGTCTTACCAGTCCCTCGCGGACCAGCAAACAAATACGCATGAGCTACCTTATCCTCGCGGATAGCACGCATCAACGTATCCGATACCTGATGCTGACCAACCACATCGGTAAACGTCTGCGGACGGTACTTACGATATAACGCAATATATGCCATTGGAACACCCCCTTTTTCCGAAAATTACAATACTTTATTATACCATATTCAGAAAATTCTGACTTCCTTAATAAAGTGCCATGCATTCTAAATTAGACATAAAAAAAGCGGCCTCTCAGGCCGCCTTGCAATATTCGATCACGACAGCCCCCGGGTTCCCCGTGGCACATGAAGGTTACCGCTTAGTGCTGCTACCTCTCAGTCCTGACACGATTCACAGGCCCCCATTGCACAGGCCCGAGAACTGCCATGATCCAATATTGCAATACAAATATTATACATGAAAATGCCTCTATAGTCAAAGCTATAGAGGCATTTCATATGTCTTATCTAAATGATATTCAGTTAGATTAGAAATTATTTTGCATATTTTTCTTTGAATGCAGCTAATTGTGCTTCTTCCAAGGATAAACCTTGTTCTTTATAGCGTTCAATAGCAGCGTGCATTTCTTCGTATGCTACAGGTACAACTTTTGTAAATCTGTTTACAAAGTTATTCCAGTTTTCTAGGATGTGACGGCCTTTAGAGGAATTAGTATGCAATACGTGTTGTTCTACTAATTCTTTAATACGTTTAAGGTCATCATTATTAGCAGGACGTAATTCTACGAGGCCTGTATTTACATAGCGTTCATCGCAATCGAGGATGTATGCATAGCCACCGGACATACCTGCTGCAAAGTTACGTCCGATTTTACCGAGTACAAGAACTTCGCCACCAGTCATGTATTCACAACCATGGTCGCCTAAGCCTTCCACAACAGCAGTGATACCACTGTTACGAACAGCGAAACGTTCACCAGCCACACCGTTAATATAGGCTGTACCAGATGTGGCACCATAGAAGGCAACGTTACCGATAAGGATGTTTTCGTCCGCTTCGAAAATAGATTTCTTAGGCGGATATACAGTGATTGTACCACCGGACAAGCCTTTACCGAGGTAATCGTTCGCATCACCTTCAAGTTCTAATGTCATGCCTTTAGGAATGAAAGCACCAAAGGATTGGCCTGCAGAACCTTCAAAGTTCAACTTGATTGTGTTATCTGGCAAACCGCTTTCACCATAACGACGTGTCACCTCAGAACCAACCAAGGTACCTACAACACGGTTAATGTTGTTGATAGCCAATTTAGCGCGAATTGGTTTTTGGTCCTCAATGGCAGGACGGCACATACGCAAGAGCTTGGACATGTCCAATGTGCGTTCCAATTCGTGATCTTGGTCAATCATATGCATATGACCTACAGATGCATCGATGTATGGGTGGAACAATACGCGTTTAAGGTCAACGCGAGACAATTTGAAGTTATCGTCTTGAGATTTTTGACGAACAAGGTCGATACGGCCTACAAGTTCAGCTACGGAACGTATACCTAAGCGAGCCATGATTTCACGCAATTCACGAGCGATGAAGATCATCAAGTTTTCTACGTACTCAGGCTTACCTGTGAAACGAGCGCGCAATTTTTCATCTTGTGTAGCTACGCCATAAGGGCATGTGTTGAGGTTACATACACGAGCCATTTTACAGCCTACAGCAACGAGTGGCAATGTACCGAAACCGAATAACTCAGCGCCAAGCATAGCCGCAACGGCTACGTCGAAACCAGTCATCAACTTGGAGTCTACTTCCAATTTAACGCGGTCACGCAATCTGTTGAGCATCAATGTTTGATGAGTTTCAGACAAGCCTAATTCCCAAGGCACACCAGCGTGTTTTACAGATGTACGGCCTGCCGCACCTGTACCACCATCGTAACCAGAGATTAAGATATTATCTGCTTTTGCTTTTGCCACACCAGCAGCGATAGTACCAACGCCAGCTTCAGATGTCAATTTAACGGAAATACGAGCATCTTTGTTAACGCATTTCAAATCGTAAATCAACTCAGCCAAGTCTTCGATGGAGTAAATATCATGATGTGGTGGTGGAGATACGAGCTCTACGCCAGGAGTGGAGTGACGAGCTTTCCCGATTTCAGGGTATACTTTCTTACCTGGTAATTGACCACCTTCGCCTGGTTTAGCACCTTGTGCGCATTTAATTTGCAACTCTTTTGCGTGGATGAGGTAATTTGCAGTTACACCGAAACGGCCAGATGCAATTTGTTTTACTTCGGAGTTCATGCTGTCGCCATTTGGCAATGGTTTGAAACGAGCTACGTCTTCGCCGCCCTCACCAGAGTTAGATGTGGAACCAAGACGGTTCATAGCGATAGCAATCGTTTCATGAGCCTCTTTACTGATGGCACCATAACTCATAGCGCCCGCTTTAAAGCGTTTTACGATGGATTCTTCAGGTTCAACCTCTTCGATAGGAATACCGCCGCCCACTGGGTAGTTCAATTCCATCAAGGAACGCAATGTTACATGGTAATCGTTGCGAATCGCTTTAGAGTATTCTTTATATTTTGCGTAATCACCGTTAATAAGGGATTCTTGTAAAAGATCAATTGTTTTAGGATTGAATAAATGTTCTTCCCCATCTTTTACAGGGCCATACCAACCACCTGGTTCAAGCACAGATTCGTCGGATTTGAAAGCACGGTCATAACGAGCCAATGCTTCATTGGCAACGCCTACAAGACCAATACCGCCAATACGTGTTGGTGTATTTACGAAGAACTTATTAATAAAGTTGGTGTTCAAGCCCAAAGCTTCGAAGATTTGTGCACCATGGTAGGAACGAACTGTGGAGATACCCATTTTGGACATAACCTTCATAATGCCGCCTACAGCTGCTTTAATGTAGTTCTTTTCTGCTTGTTCAGGTGTAATATCACCAAGACGTTTACGAGCTTGTAAATCACGTACAGTTTCAAGAGCCAAGTAAGGATTGATAGCTGTTACACCATAACCGATCAATGTACAGAAATGATGTACTTCGCGAGGCTCACCAGATTCGAGGATAAGACCAATTTCTGTGCGCAATACTTTTCTAATTAAGTGATTATGAACAGCTGCTACAGCTAACAACGCTGGAATTGGTGCATGATTTTCATCGACTCCACGGTCGGATAAAATCAATACATTTTGCTCTGTACGTGCTGCTTCTTCTGCTTTTTCGCACAATTCATTCAACGCATCACGCAAGCCATCCGCACCCTTAGTTGGGTCGAAGAGGATTGGCAATGTAACAGATTTCATGCGACGGCAGTCAAGAGCCTTAATGGACGCCAATTCTTGATTTGTAAGAATTGGTGTACGCATGGACAACGCATAGGTACCAGCTTTATTAGGATCTGTTAAGTTACCAGAGTTACCAAGCATAACACGAGTAGATGTAACCATTTCCTCACGAATAGAATCGATTGGAGGATTTGTTACTTGCGCGAACATTTGCTTGAAGTAGCTGTATAACAATTGTGGTTTATCGGACAAGATAGCAAGTGGAGCATCGGCACCCATGGCACCTACAGGGTCTTTACCATCTTTTGCCATAGGGACAATCATACGTACAAGATCTTCTTGAGTATAACCAAAGGCTTGTTGCTTTTGGAACAAATCTTCTACTTTTGGAATATCGCTTTCATCAGCTTGCGTAATTTCAGACAAGTGGATAACGTGCTCTTTTACCCATTCATTATACGGCAATTCAGTAGCAACGCGTTGTTTGATTTCTTCGTCGGAAATAATGCGTTGTTCCTCTGTATCGATGAGAAGCATTTTGCCCGGTTCCAAACGACCTTTAGCGCGAATATTTTCAGCATTTTCGTTTACTACACCCACTTCGGACGCCATGATAACGCGATCATCAGTTGTTACATAGTAACGAGCAGGACGCAAACCATTACGGTCAAGTACGCCACCGATAACAGTACCATCAGTGAAGCCCATAGCAGCAGGGCCATCCCATGGTTCCATCATGAAGCTATTGAACTCATAGAAGTCATGTTTTTCTTGGCTCATGAGATTATTGCGTTCCCAAGGTTCAGGAATCATCATCATAATCGCATGAGGCAAGGAACGACCTGTCATGTGCAAGAATTCCAAAGTATTGTCGAACATAGCGGAGTCAGAACCGCTATCATCTACTACAGGGAATACCTTTTTAATATCTGGGAATAATGGAGATTCTGCTTTACCTTCACGAGCATTGATCCAGTTTACGTTACCACGGATTGTGTTGATTTCACCATTATGCACTAAGAAACGATTAGGATGCGCCCGAGCCCAACTTGGGAATGTATTCGTACTGAAACGGGAGTGAACCATAGCCAATGCAGATGTAAAGTCAAGGTCGCTCAAATCAAGGTAGAAGTCACGCAATTGACCAGGTGTCAACATACCTTTATATACGATTGTCTTAGAGGACAAGGATGCAATATAGAAATCACTAGATAATTCCTTGCTCAATGGAACAATGCGTTTTTCTGCTAATTTACGAATAATATATAATTTACGTTCAAATTCTTTATTATTAGTTACGTCTGGGCCTTTGCCGATGAGGATTTGAATCATCCAAGGACGGATAGCAGCTGCTTCTTTACCAACCTTTGTACCATCTACTGGTACTTCACGCCAACCGAGAACAACTTGACCTTCTTCGCGTACAACCTCTTCAAAAATGCGTTTTTGCTCGTTACGGAGGCTTTCATATTTATGGGCAAATATCATACCTACGCCGTACTCACCAGCTGCAGGCAAGTTGATACCAAGCACTTCGCATTCGCGTTTAAAGAACTCATGAGGAATTTGTACCAAAATACCGGCACCATCCCCTGTGTCCTTATCGGCACCAGCACCACCACGGTGTTCAAGGCGCTCTAAAATACGCAAACCATCATCGATAATATCGTGGGATTTTTTACCTTTAATATTAACGACAAAGCCCATGCCGCACGCATCCTTTTCAAATTGGCTGCTGTACATACCATTAGCTTCTAGTCTAGCTTGATCTAGACGTTGTTGCTCGATTGTGCTCTGATTCATATCCATAACGTGCACTCCTTCATATCACTTGATCATCCCAAGCGCTGCGGCATCGTTCCGTTCGGTCTTGGTGAAAGTATAACTATAAACTACTTCTAAAGAATCCATTCTGTAGTGATATTATCGGCTGTAACCGTCCATAACCTCATCTAAATTTTAAATTCTATAGAATTTTTGTCTATACATAGTATACTCCTGTCCACTGTGAATTGAAAATATAAAAAAAACATAGTCTATGACTTTAAGTCATAGATTATGCATTTTTATCACCATTGTTTTTTGTATACACGAATACACAATCATCAATTGAGCTTTTTTTGTTTTACGTGGCACGCTCTATGTCCACATCTAACGATTGAGCTTGCTTTATTTTACGTGGCATGCTCTATGACCACATCATCATTTAGATTATAGTTGATGATACTTATAAAATCAATTACTATTTTTCACGACCAAATTCGTCCCCTACTTCACAGTTTACCGTCATAGACTCATCCTTACCATAGGGAACAAAGGTGAGCTCTGATGCGTGCAAGCATTGGCGTGTATATGGCTTATTACGTGTACCATACATGGCATCACCAACAATAGGATGACCAATGTGTTCCATGTGTATACGGATTTGGTGTGTTCTGCCTGTTAATAATTTAAATTTTAATAACGTATGATCTCCTTCGTGACCAAGAACGATATATTCCGTTTGGGCTGGTTGACCCAATTCATCGACAACGCGACGGTTATCAAATACTGGATCAACGCCAATAGGTGCATCGACTACGCCATTCTCCTCAATGTGACCTTCTACGAGACCCGTATAGATACGATCGATATGACCAGCTTGTAGTTCATCACTGTAATATTGCTGAGCTTCCTTTGTTTTTCCAAAGAGAATACAACCCGATGTGTCTCGGTCAAGACGATGTACAGGACGCACCTTATGTACTACACCTTTTTTCGCATAGTATCCAGCCACATAGTTACTCAATGTACCAGATTTAGTTTGCCCTGCAGGATGAACAAGCATGAATGGAGCTTTATTAACCACCAAGGTATGAGCATCTTCGTAGAGCACATTAATAGGCCCTTTCTCAACGTCCACACCATAGTCCTTATCCTGTGGTAGTTCCAAGGTTAATACATCACCTTTTTTGAGGGAACGCTGGGAATGGGCTACACGGCTATTTACTTTCACCCGTTTCTTGCGAAACATCATTTGAATATCCCGAGAGGACAAGGAAAAGCGTTCCTTTACATATTTAGAGACCGTCAGTTCTGTCGGTTCTTTCACTGTATATGTTTTCCAGCTCATATTACCACCATTCGTTAATATATGTTTTTTGTTCAGGATACAAGATATCAAAGAACTCTAACCATTCTTCATTAGCTGAAAGTTTACCTTCAAAGGCAAGATCACGAGCTGTTAATGTACCAATCAAGAGTTGGCTTAAAGCACCAACTTCAACAGTAATATCTACGTCCCCATCCAATGTATCAGACACCTTTTTAACAGATGGAGTCAATGCGCCGCCATATTGGACTTCATAGCGTCCTTCATTCCACTCACAAAGACTATCTTTCACACCAAAAGTCATTGTAATCGGCATCATCAAAGCCTCTGGATTGACAGGAATGGCTTCGAAAGCAGCTTTCACATCTACAATACGGCTCATCATGTACGGCATGGTAGCATGTCCGCTTTTACCATCAGGATAGAAACGATAGTACGTATCGTGAAGGCCTTCATTCCAACGAATCGCAGTGCCTTGAGAACGGTGATTATAGAAGTAATTCAACAATGCTCGTTGGGCACGGCGCGTAGTGTAAACTAATTCGGAAACAGGAATTTCAGGTTGACCTAAGCGATATACCGCATAGCCTTCGATAACACCTTCATCATTGCGCACCACAGCGATATTCACACCTTCTGCAAAGAAGCTACCAAGCAAGCGTTTCCATTCCTTTTCACCGCGCTCAGCATAGCCAGAAAGACGAGTTGTATACGCTTTATATACAGGGTCCAACAATGTCCATTGATCTACGCTATTTAGCAAACCAAAGCTCAAGGATTTATCCGTCATAGGGCGCAAGTCTTCAAGAGACATCGTATTTACCCATTGATGTGCATATAATTCCCAACCATATTGTTGGTAGAATGCAGCCTTGGAAGGCATTAAAATCGTCAATGCTTGACCGCGGTTGCGAAGTTCTTCAAGAGAAGCCTTTAGCAAAGCACCACCTACGCCACCACGACGAGCTGCTGGATGTGTTGCTACACCAACCATGTAGCTTGTAGGCAATACAGCACCACGAACATTGATATTGTATTGACGCAAATGAACAGTACTCAACAATTGACCTTGTTCAAGGCCAACCATTGTATTTTCTGGTTCATAGCAATTTGTAAAGTAATATTGGAAGAATGGATCTTCCTTTGGTTCAAAGCAGTACGCCCATAGATTTTCCACATGTGGCGTATCTTGAGCCGTTGCAATTCTAAATTCCATAAGTATATCCTCGTTATAGTAATAAACCACTTTCTATCTGTTGCATCGCATCACATCGCATCGCATCGCATCGCATCGCATCGCATCGCATCGCATCGCCATGATGATACAAAATATATCCTCAAATAGATAGGCTAACACTTCTATTATAACAAAAGGAGCTATGAAGCACATCGGCTTCATAGCTCAGATTTTTATTTACCGCCTGTCGCATTGTCTGCTTCGTTAGCATATACTGCGTCATATTTTTCAGCAAAGTGATCTGGATTGTAAGATTCTTTTGCTTGACGAAGACCAGGCAAGCCCATATCTTCTTCACGGTTAATGAATTCTACATCGCTAAATTCATGACGAATGAATTCATTATTGATAGCTTGGTACAAACCACGAATATCTGGATTTGCTTTTTCAATGTGAATCAACGCCATTTTATCATTCAATAATTCACCGATACTGAAAGCTTCAACGCGGCCAAACAATTTGATGGCGCCACCTTTAAGACCTAGAGCATCCCAGTTATCGAATAATAAGTTGATAGCTACCAATTCATCTTCGATTCCTTCTTCATGATGAGTTTCTACCCAAGATGCTGCTGTTTCGCGGCACAATGGAATGATATCTTCAGTGATTGGCATATATTCATAGTTAGAATATTGCATACGGAATTGGTTCAAATGGTTTTTCTTTTGACGGAATTTCTTACCAGACAAGTTGATAAGATCTTCGGATTTGTAAATGTATTCGTAGTTGTCGCGGTCAGGTGTAAATTCATAACGGCCAGGACATAACTCTTCCATGCGTTCTTTTACAACTTTGCTAACACCTTTGAAACGGAATGGCAAGTTATTTTCTACGAACCATTCTTTAGCGCGTAATAAACCATCAAGGAACTTTGCATCTTTACCGGCAAATGGTGGTAATAGGAACGGTTCACGTTTACCGCCACCTTGGATGTACAATACGCCATTTTCCTCAGCCCAACGAATACCATACGCATCTTGCCACATAAACAATGTAGTAAAGCAGTTATCAGATGCTTCGTAATGATGTTGTTCAAAATATTTATCGATTAATGGTTTATCTCTTAATTCAAAACGTTTAAATTCTAAAATAATAATCCCTCCTATCAGATTCCTCAGTCGAGGTATTCACCATCAGTGAAAGTTTAATGTTGTTCATTATAATTTAACGGATTCGCCTAATTCAAAGGTTCCATCACTTGTGATTACCTTATCGCCTTCGTTTAGGCCTGAAATAATAGCTACATCATCATCTTCTGTCATACCAACCTCAACGACACGTACGTCAACTGTATTATTTTCAGTCAATACATATACATATTTGCCGTCTTGGTTTTCACGAACTGCTTTACTTGGAACAGTGAGCATCTTCGCTTTTACATTAGACTCGATAATCAATGTATAGAATTCACCAGCCTTGATGAGGCCTTTGTCATTGTTGAAAGTAGCTTTCACAAGAACACTTGGCACATTTTCTGGCTGTGTTACATCTACATAGGTCAATTCACCAGGTAATTCTTGGTCGCCTACCTTAAGGAGTACCTTGATTCCCTTTTTAGCATCAGGTGTGCCAAGCTTCATCGCCGCATCACGAGGGATACTAAGGGATGCTACCATCGGTGTAGATTGTTGAATCATCATGAACGGACGATCTGCAATGGCCATTTGACGGTCTTCATTGTAAATAGCCGTTACCGTACCAGCTATAGGCGCTACAATTGTAGATGCTGCCATTTGTGCAGATACTTGAGCGATTTGAGCCTCAATAGCCGCCGTATTAGCGCCACCGCCGCCACCGCCAGTTGTTACTGTCGTAGTTTGTGGTTGAGACCGCTCTACAATGCGATCATATTCTTTTTGAGTAATCATGCCCGCTTCGCGCATCTTCTGAGCTTGTGCCAATTGAGCACTATCTACAGACGCTGCTGTCGTAGTTGTCACAGACGTCGCATAAGACTGAGCTGAGGCTTGCGCTAACTGACCTTGTAAGGATGCTAGCTGTTGCTGTAAAGCCGATGTATCTACAGTGGCCAAGACTTGACCTTGTTGTACTTGGTCGCCTACTTTCACAGCATATGCGACCTGCCCCGTCAACGTCGGCGTTACCGTCGCCTTATTGAGAGCTGTTACATTGGCGTCATTATGGATCTGCAGCGGCATATCCTTGTATGTTACATCAGCAACGGATACCGTTTTCGTACCGCAACCAGCGATGGCCAAGGCCATCATCACAACACCAAGCATAGCAACTACAGAATAAATTCGTTTTAATTTCATTCTGTCACTTCCTATCATATTGATTTTTATCAATACCTTAGTATATCATAAAATCAATTAGAATTGTATGAAAGCTAATTCCTTTAATTAATGGATATAACGGAGGTTCTCATGGAAGAACGGATGGATTTTAGAATTTTAAATAACGGTAGCTTTATTCCCTCTATCGGTTATGGTACCTACAAAACAGGTAGCGAAGGGGAAACAGAACAAGCCGTAACTAATGCATTAAACGTAGGTTATCGATTGCTCGATACAGCTGCTTACTACGGCAACGAAGAGGCCGTTGGTAGAGGCATCAAAGCATCTGGTGTTAAACGTACGGATATTATTGTAACTACCAAGATTTGGCATACCGACGCAGGCTATGATAATACAATGCGTGCTGTTGAAAGCTCCTTAAAAAAATTAGACACTAATTATATCGACATCATGCTCGTACATCAACCCCTTGGCGACTATTACGGTTCTTGGCGCGCCATGGAAGAGTTATACGATCAAAACGTATTGCGTGGGTTAGGCCTGTCTAACTTTTACGAAGATCGCTTAATCGACTTGCTATATCACTGCAATGTGAAACCGGTGGTGAACCAAATTGAATGTCACCCATTCAACCAACGCCAATCTCTTATCCAATTGATGAGAAAGCATCAAGTAGTAGGCATGGCTTGGTCTCCATTCACCCGTGACCGCCAACCTATTTTTGACCATCCTATCATCAAAAGCTTGGCTGAAAAATACGGAGTGTCTAAACATCAAATCATCTTGCGTTGGCACATCCAACGTGGCATCATTCCATTGCCAAAGGCAAATAACGTAAGCCATATGGAGGCTAACTTTGATGTATTCGATTTCAAGCTCACAAACATCGATATGGACGTTATGGAACTATTAGACCAACAAAACTTCTTAGAAGATCACCATACAGCACCAGGTCTTGAACGACTATTACAACTTAAATAGTACATACTAACTCCTATTTGTAGTTAGCATCAATTATAATACACACTACAACTATGATGACAAAGTAAATAAAACAATATATGTAAAAAACCACTTATATCTAAGTTAGATAGATATAAGTGGTTTATTTTATTTTGGTACATTAAATACGGCTTGTACGAGTATCATATAAATCACTGTACCGGCAGCAATCGATATGAGCATGTTACGCTTCCATAGATGTAATCCTACCGTAACGACTAATGCTATGAGCTCAGGGATACCATAAGGATATGCTAGAACGACAGTCTCTTTAAAGGTATATACAACGAGCATGCCCATAACGGCAGCCGGCAAAGCCTTACCTAAAAAAAGTACAAAATCTGGCGCCTTTTTTCCTGGTGGAAATACGAGGAAGGCACCAAAACGAGTAAGTAATGTACCGGCTACAACAATAGCAACGGTGATGACCATTTCTGTACTAGTCAAGATGTACACCTCCCCACTTATACGCAATATAGCAGGCTACTAGCATACAGCTCATAGATAAAAGCATAAAGAGCGATTTGCCTACCAATAAGAGCATAACTATCGCCATAGCGGCACCAGCTACGCCAAAGGCTCTTATCTTGTTATTTTTTGCGTTGAGCAGCATTTCAAGGAATACCACAATGAATAGACCTGGTAATACAAAATCGATGCCCCGTAAATCTACGGTGGCCAAGAGATTGCCAAACAGACCGCCTACAAAGGTACTAAATACCCAGAACACATAGTTAAGCCAAGACACGTGGAAGTAAAACCACTTTTCATCCACATCATCCGGTAACTTAGTAGCCATATTGATGGCAAAACTTTCATCACACATCCAAGCAACCGTAGGAAACCATTTCCAGCCCATATGTACATACCGTTGTAGTGCAGATAGTCCATAAAAGAAATGGCGTCCATTAACGAACATGGTCAGTATAAACGCATTAATCGGATCAAATCCGGCCATCAACATGCCAATCGTCACAAACTCCATGGATCCTGCAAAAATGGTAGCCGCTAAAACCGGCGCCGTCCACCAAGGGAACCCTTGGCTCGTTGCATATAAACCAAATCCTAAACCTATGAAAAAGAAGCTGATACCCATAGGAACCATAATAGGAAATGCAAAGGAAAATGCACTTCGATTTTTTATTTCATTCATAGGGGTCGCCTCCTTTCCACATCACATACATTTAAAGTGTTAATGTCATTTATTATAAAGCACGCGTTAAAATTTCGCGAGCTACTTCTGGTGTTACATCACCTTTTTCACCAAGTCGTGTCATACCATGGTCTTCTAATTGTTTCACAATTTTATCAACGGCTTCAGCGCCAAGACCATGATCTTTCAAATGAGTAGATACGCCAAGGGACTCGAAGAATTCACGAGTTTTTGCGATAGCTTTATCCGCTTTCTCTTCCTTTGTACCTTCTGTAATATTCCATACACGTGTAGCATATTGTGCCAATTTATCGAGCTTGTCAGCTTTTTTCACCTCTAACAACGCAGGCAATACGATAGCCAATGTAATGCCGTGGTCAAGATGGTAAGCCGCCGTTAACTCATGACCGATAAGATGTGTTGCCCAGTCTTGCGGCACACCGGCACCGATCAATCCATTTAATGCTAAGGTAGAGGCCCACACGTGATTAGCACGAACATCGTAGTTTTCTGGGTTCTCTACTGTTTCTTTGCCGATTTCAATCATAGTTTTCAAGATACCTTCACTAAAACGATCTTGAATACGGCCGTCTACAGGATATGTTAAATATTGCTCTGTGGTATGCACAAATGTATCGATAACGCCATTCTTAACTTGTTTTTCTGGCAATGTGAAAGTCAATGTTGGATCGAGCATAGAGAACTTAGGGAACACTAAGCTACTGAACACAGGGAACTTACCATCACCATAGGTAATAACAGCGCCATTGTTCATTTCAGAACCTGTAGCAGGAAGTGTCATAACGGTACCAAATGGCAATGGATTTGGCACCATTTCTACTGGAACCTCTGGTACACCAGCTTTCATAACATCAATAACAGGGCCATCATAAGTAGCACCCATAACGATGAGCTTTGTAGCGTCCACTACGGAACCACCACCTACAGCAAGGACGAAATCTACGCCATGTTCTTTAATAAAAGCAACGGCACGTTCACATGTTTCAAGAGATGGGTTTGGTTCAATGCCGCCGAACTGCTCAACCTTACGATTGCCAAGAGCTGCAACAATGCGGTCAATAAGACCACTGCGCACAGCGGAGCCACCACCATACGTAATGAGTACCTTTGCATCCTTTGGCACTAATGCATTTAATTCGCTCAATCGATCTTTACCGAATACAATATGTGTAGGGTTATAAAAATCAAAGTTAAACATAGTGACCTCCTATGTATATCATATAAAACCTATAAGTCTAATTGTACGAAATTTATATCTATTATATCATTTTTTCGATATTCTTAGATATGCTACACCCCTTATCATCAGCGAGCTCATAAAAGCCATAGCTTTAATCTATAGCTAACCGATATCTTTTGCTCTATATACAAAATCCCATTCACATGATAGGATATATACATTATATGTATATAGAAAGGGATGTTCACATGAAATTAAAAAAATTTATTGCCCCTCTTCTCGTTGGCGTTCTAGCATTCGCCATCGCAGGTTGCGGCACAGATACAAATCAATCTAGCCAAGCACCAAAAGAAATTAAAATCGGTGCTACTGCAGGTCCTCACGCTCAAGTAGCTGAAGCAGTTGCAAAAGAAGCTAAAAAACAAGGTATCGACCTTAAAGTTGTAGAGTTCTCCGATTATGTAACACCAGATAAAGCTCTTGCTGATGGCGACATTCAATTGAATGCGTACCAACACGTGCCATTTATGGAAAACTTTAACAAACAAAATGGTTCCAACTTAGTAGCAATCGGTAAAACCCTTTTAGTGCGTATGGGATTATATAGTAATAGTGTACATAGCGTACAAGATGTACCTGAAGGCGCTACGGTTTCTATTCCAAATGACCCTACTAATGGTGGTCGTGCATTAGTATTATTAGCTAAAGCTGGATTAATTACGTTAAAAGATGGTGTCGGCTTCAAAGCAACTGTTGCAGATATCACATCTAACCCGAAAAATATAAAGATTCAAGAATTAGAAGCAGCTCAATTACCTCGTAGTCTAGATGATGTAACAATTGCAGTTATTCCAATGAATTATGTACAAAGTGCTGGCCTTAGTGTAGAAAAACAAGGCTTCTTCTTCGAATCAAAAGATGAACCACTAACAGTCATCGTACTTGCGGTACGTAGTGAAGACAAAGACAACGAAACTTACAAAAAAATTGCAGACATTTACAAATCTGATGCAATCAAACAATTCATCAACGATACTTTCAAAGGTAGCATTACATCTGCAAACTAACCAAAAGACCGACCTCAATACGAGGCCGGTCTTTTTGATAAACAATCTTTTATAGATCTATAAATACGACTATCACCATAACAAATGTAGTAACTACAGCAAAATATGTATAATGCCAAAAAGCGATACCCTAACTGTTTAGAGTATCGCTTTTATTTTATTCTTTAGTATCAATCACTATTATTAGTAATCAATCACTACTATTCTTCAGTATCGAATGTTACGTCCAATGGTTGGCGTTCCACGATGTTACGGTAACGAACCTTTGGATAGCCCATCAAGATACCACCAGCAATGATTTTATCCTCTGGTACACCTAATAGTTCCAATAGTGGTTTATACTCTGCTTCGCCTGCATGTTCAAAGAAGCCAGCCCAACAAGTGCCTAAACCTAATGTTGGTGCATACAACTCTGCATAAGACAAGCAGGAATGCCCGCTATCGTGAGTACGGTGAATATCTTTTTTAGAACCGATGGCCACTACTAACGCAGGCGCATCGCGCAAGATGTATTCCTTACCCTTATCGACCTCAGCTTGTGCTGCACGAGCATAAAGACGCATAATCGGCACAGTTTTCGCAGCCAAATGCATCCACTCAAGAACGAGATCAGCAATGCGGCGCAACTTTTGTTTGTCCCGAATTACAATATAGGAAATACCTTGTGTATTTGTTGCTGTTGGAGCCATTCTCGCAACGTTTAACACCTTGCGAATAAGCTCGGCAGGAACTGGTTTATTTTGATAATTACGAATAGAGCGACGGCTGCGCAAGAATAACTCAGCTTGCTCTGGCGTTAATTTTTGTTCTTTTGTGATATCGATTTGCTCTTTACGTGGGGTCATATCACTATCAAGAGCAAGCGTTGGGCATACGGAAATACAATGCCCACAGGAGATACAACCTCCCTTGCCAGTCACAGGCCCATTCTCGGACATCACTAGCAAGCCTGTCGGACAGTCAGCTACGCAAAGGCCGCATCGTGTACAGACTTCTGTATTGACGGTAAATAACATCTGATAAATCCTCCAAAAACTACTATAAAATTTATTATAACACAATTAATCGAGGGTTATCTAGGCGACGTACTCTTTTGAAAATCAACCAACCTATTTTGATGGGGCCCCGTTACATTTCGACAACCTAGTAAAAAAAGTACCAATATACTTGCTTGCTCCGTTCTTCGCAAAGTCGCTGCACAAGTATATTGGTACTTTTTTATTACTATATTTATAAAGACGTCCCATCAAAACAGGTATATCGACCATTAAATACGTAACCCCTAGATAACCTAATTAATTCCTATAAAAAAACTTTATAGTAGTGGTGCCACGCCCTCCATTTGGGAGAAACTAGCCTACAGCTAGCTTTATAGTAATGACCTCAGGCCCATCGTGGGGAAAGGCCAGCCAAAGGCTAGTCTTTTCCTTCCTCCATCATACAAAAGCAGATTGAGTAAATGTCAGATGTAGCTTGTGATGGGGGGCATCAATATACAGAAGGAGATCAGTCGCTTGCTATGGGACTAATTCACAGCAAGTGTTATAAAAATAAAACTAGGTAATTCTGCAGCGACTTTACGAAGGACGGAGCAAGGAGATACCTAGTTTTATTTTTAATTGAGTTGTCGTAATGAAACGGGGCCCCATAGCAAGCGATTTAACTACAGCTTATATGGTGGGCCCCATCACAAGCGGAAATGAAACTTACTCAAATGCTTTTATAAGTTCCATGTATTCCGCTTTGTGTGTCATTCTCCAGGATCCAAAGTCTGGTTCTGGGGATTGGTTTAGGATATTTGCTAGTGCTTCTAGGAATTCTGGAATTTTTGTGGCTACGATATTGCCTGCCATTTTGCCGAAGTTTTCGGAGCCCATGTGTTCTGAGCCACCGTCTACGAGGATGAAGGCTACTGTAGGTTTCTTGTCTACTAGTTTTACAGCTCCATGGAAGCCAATTTCACCGATTTGGTGTGTACCACAGGAGTGTGGACAGCCGGAGATGTGTAGACGAGGTAGTTTACTTGTATCTACACCTTTTTCTTCAAGGTGTCCGAAGATATCTTTCAATAGGCCATTGGAGTCTTGCATGCCGATTTGACATACTGTGGAGCCTACGCAGGATACGGAACGACGGAAATCATTTTCCGCACTGTCGTCTGTTAACTCTGCGATTTTACGAGCCTCATCAGCAGTAAGGTTGATGAAGAACAATGCTTGGTCTGGCGCAATACGCGCTTCTACTTGATCAAGTGTTACAGCATAATCAAGAGCAGCCAATAGGTGTTCTACATTAGCATCGCCACCTGCTGGATGATATTCTACGTAGTATAAACCTTCTTGTTTTTGACGGTGAATACGATCATTTTCCACGGAATCATCACGCTTACCAGTTTTTGTAATTTCATAGGCATAGTCGGCTGGATTAATGGTTAATTTCTCTACTTCTTTCACCATTGCTAATGTTTCTTCATAGGTTTTGATGAAAGCTTCAGCCCCACCCATTTCCGCAGGCATATAGCGGGTACGAGCTTTGCCACGGTTTTTGAAATTTCCATGGTTAGCAAAGACCATAAGCATAGCTTTCACATGGTACAAAACATCCTCTGGCTGCACATCATGGGCCACAGGAATACCAATGCGAGGATTTGGACCAATGCCACCACACGCGTATACATCAAAGGTATTGTGTTTGGTCAAATTAAAACCAAGGTCCTTGAATGTAGCATGAGGCGTACTATCAAAGCCATTATCGATACCCATTTTAAACTTGCGAGGAATTTTGATGTAGAACATTTGCTCTAAAAGGAACTCGCTGATAGCCGTCGCATATGGTGTAATATCTAATGTTTCACGAGGATCAATGCCGCGCAAAATACTAGCCACTACATTTGGATTGTCCCCACCAGCACCACGGTTATAGATACCGTGATCATAACATTCTTTATATAGATTTAGAATTGTATCACCATCGAGGCCATGCATTTGCAAACATTGGCCTGTAGTGAAATGTACGTGCTGCAAATTATATTTGCGAATAGAGTCCGCTAAAAACTGCATGTGCTCGCGTGTCATGCGTCCACCATTAAAGCGCCAACGGCTCATACCCGTGTTTGCACCGCGCTCAGCGTAACTACCATAGGCACCTGATTGCCCTTTATAGTCTGCAATAGACATTTCTTTCTTATAGAACTTATGCGTCATATCTTCAAACTTTGGATAATCTGCAATTAATCGATCTTTCAACTCTTGTGTAATCATATTAGTACCCTCTTGGCTTATATTTATTAAGCATAATACAGAACTTTTCATAGGCTAGTATACCATACACGCATATGTATGTTAGTAGCCAAGCTCACAATTTTAATATCAATTACAAATAACATGCTTTACAATCTGTAATAATAATTACTTTTAATAAGAGTCGAATCAGTATGGAGTAAATTTTAAAAATAAAAAAGAACAGCCCGAAGACTGTTCTTTTCATATGATTAGTTCTGATTTTAATGACTATCTTATGACGTCAATTTTTAGTACGAGAATTATACTCGACCTTCATTAGGGTTATTATAGGCGTCTTTATCGATAGTACCCATAATCTTATCTACTACGAGAGCATTTGTTAAGGAACCAGATACGTTCAAGCATGTACGGCCCATGTCGATCAATGGATCGATAGCAAGGATTGGGCTGATGGATGTAAAGTATGCACCAAGACCTGTACCGCTAAGGGATACAGATGCAGCCATTGTAGCTGTACCAGGAACGCCTGCGATACCAACGGAACCAATAGCGATAACGATAACGCTCATAATGTACATAGTCAAATCAAATGGGATACCCGCTACGTTAGAGATGTACACAACAACAAGCGCTGGGAACACGCCGGCACAACCTTGCATGCCTGCAGTAGTACCGAAGGATGCTACTGTATTTGCGGTTGTAGCATTTACGCCAAGACGTTTTGTCAATGTTTCAACAGTTAAAGGCAATACGCCCATAGAGGAACGGGATGTGAAAGCTAACAAGAGTGGAGCTTTTGCTTTTTTGAAGTATGTAATTGGGTTGTAACCGAAGCTAGAAATCAAGATAGCTTGAACAACGAACATAATTAAAAGACCAACGTAAAGCAATACTACGAATAGGCCCATATCTAAGATAGCTTGCAAACCACGTGTTGCCAATGTAGATGCCAATAATGCAACTACGCCGTATGGCATAAGACCAATAATGAAGTCTGCAACCCAAGAAATTAATTGGTGAAGCTCATCAAATAGCTTTGTAAAGATTTCCATACTATTTGTGCCTGTTTTCTTCAACAAGCGAGCAACACTGCCCAAGATGATTGCAAATACTACGATGCCGATAACATTTGTTTCAGCTGCAGCTTGAATTGGGTTACTTGGAATCAATGCACGGAATGTATCAACCATTGGTTTGATTTCACGAATCTTTTTACCAGATTCAACAATATCAAAGCCTTGACCTAAGCCGAAAGCATTACCCAAGATAAGGCCAACGATAGCAGCAACAGCTACCATGCCAAGATTTGTAGAAACCATGGCAACCACTAATTTCTTAAGATTTGCACCTGCTTCCATGTGCAAGATAACATGTACAATGGAAATAAATACGATAGGAATAACAAGCATGCGGATCAAATCAATAAAGCCGCCCCCTACAAGGGAGAACCACTTTGTACTTTCCTTGATGTAAACCACTTTAGATGGATCATCTGGGAAGCCTGCAATAATTTGAATAGCAATACCAAGTACGGCACCAACAATAGTACCAATAATAACGAGATTACCAAAGGATGTGCCCTTGCGTTGCAAAGCATAAATACCGATTAACGCAAGTACAAACACTACGATAATACCGATACTTAATGGATTGCTTAGCATGAGGTAATCTGTAAAGAATGGAATATTCATAATACACCTCTTCTAATTCATATCACAATAATAGGTTATGAACTCAGTATATCATATATCGAAAAATTTACAAGTAAAATAATTCAAATTATATAAGTTTTTCTATGCGGATTCTGCAAGTTTTCTAAATATCTTAATCTCCATGGATGTACCGATACCTTTGCCTTTTCAAGATGCTCTATATCACAATAGAAAGGTACGCATATAAAAAGGTGACCTTCCATAGGAAGATCACCTTTAAATGTATTTAGTTATAACACTACCTAGTTATAGGATTATCTGTTAACTAAAACGTAAGTTACTTGGATAGGACCATGAGCACCATCTACAGTAACCAACTCAATATCAGCTGTACGGGATGGACCGGAAATCAAGCAGATATTTGTAGGGAATTTAGATGGATCGTTGTGATAACGTTCAGCCAAATGTTCCATTGTTTGAGTCATACGTGGATTGATTGTATCAGTGTACAATACAGCGATATGTGTAGTAGGCAACAAGCTAATAGAACGGCCAGATTCTTCACCAGACGCTTGTACTACAGTAGCAGTTTCAGCAATACCGCAGTATGGGAATGTAATACCGATATCTGCATTAGCAGTGTTGGAGATACATTCTTCACGGCCTTTAGCTGGATCCCATTGGAAGTATGTACGAATGCCGCCATTATTAGCTGCATCTTGTTCGAATAATTCTTTTAATTTATATTCTTTTACTTCTGGAACACTTGGGAATACAACTTTACCGTTACCCCAGTCTTCAATAGCTGCCAAAATTGTTTCACCTAATTTATCAGGTGTAGTTTCAACGAATTTTGTACCAACACGTTGACATTGTTCCTTAAACATTGTCAAAATTTGATCTTTATTCAAATCTTTGAACATAGTTTCTTGAGGACCATGGCTGTAATCAAAACCCTCTACGAATGCAGGGCACATTTCTTGATCACGGCCTAATGCACGAGATAAACGTGCAATAAATTGTTTACGTTTAGCTTCATCCATTATTTTTTCTCCTTCTTCTTGTTCTTTTCATGTTCAGCATATAAGTCACGGAATTTTTTGAACTTCAATGTACCCATTTCTTTGGATTTAGTCCAGCCGTTCATAACTGGAACAGCTTGAGTCCATGTAGGCATATTGCCTTCTTTATTACTAATCAAGTTCATACCGATAGCGCCAGCTTTTGTGCCAAGGTCGAATAATGTGGAGTTACCGAACATCTTAGCTGCTGCAGTAAAGATTGCTTCTTCTGCTTTTGGACGAGTTTTTTCGATGTCAGCCATAATATGACGGTGTTCCATCAATAATTCATGCAATGGAATAGCTACTGGACAGTTTTCTGTACATGCACCGCACAATGTAGACGCATATGGAAGATCGCCTGCTACTTCGTAACCTTTGAACAATGGTGTCAATACAGCACCCATTGGACCTGGATATACGGAGCCATAACCGTGACCAGAGATGTGACGGTATACAGGACAAATATTCATACATGCACCACAACGGATACAACGTAACATTTCTTGGAATGTACCACCTAAGATACCGGAACGACCGTTATCAATAATGATGATATGAGTTTCTTCAGGACCGTCTGCTTCACCAGCACGACCAGGGCCAGTCATCATGGAGAAGTAGTTGGAAATTTTAGCACCTACTGCAGAGCGGTTCAACATTTCCATCATAACGTCAAGAGCTTTGAAGTCAGGAACGATACGTTCTGTACCTAAGAAGATCAATTGAGTCTTAGGAATGGAGCTAGACATACGACCGTTACCTTCGTTGGAAACGATAGTACAAGTACCGGATGCCGCTACCGCAAAGTTACAACCATTAACACCTACGTCAGCTTTCAAGAAGCGCTCACGTACATAACCACGTACGAAGTGAGTCATTTCTGTAGGGTTTTCAGTACCAGTGTAACCTAATTTTTCAGCGAAAATTTCGCGGATTTTGTTACGTTCGAAGTGAAGGCCTGGTACAACGATATGAGATGGTGGGCTCACTGCTGTTTGCAAAATGAATTCAGCCAAGTCAGTTTCGTTTACTTCGATACCAGCTTCTTCAAGAACTTCGTTCAAACCAATTTCTTCAGTTAAGATAGTTTTGGATTTAACGATCATTTTAGCTTCGCGTTCACGAAGGATATCTAAAGCGATTTGAGTCGCTTCTTTATCGTCGAATGCAAAGTGAACTTTAGAACCAGCTTTTTCAGCGTTTTCAGCAAATTGGTTTACATAGTAATCCAAATTATTAAGCACGTGATCACGAAGTTTAGCTGCTTCTGCGCGGAAATCTAACCATTCAGGAACGTCCGCAACTACTGTATTACGTTTATCATAAAACACGTCTTGTGCTTTTTTGATAGCTGCAACTTTGAAATCGTCAGCCAAACATTCTTTTATACGTGTCTTATAGGGGCGATTGTCATATATAAGTGCCATGTCGTCTCCTCCTTAACGGCAGTTTAAGATTTCAGCAATATGCATTACTTTGATACGGCGATCGATTTCGCCTTCTTTGTGAAGACGGTCAAGCATACCAGCGATGTTCATCAAGCACGCTTGGTCAGAACCGGAAATAACGTTAGCACCTGTGCCAGCGATTTCCAATGCTTTTTCGCGTGTCATAACTTCACTAATTTCAGGGTTCTTAACGGAGAATGTACCGCCGAAACCACAGCAACGGTCTGCACGTGGTAATTCAATCAAGTTGATATCTTTAACATTTTTAAGGAGTTTGAATGGAGGTTCTTTGACGCCCATCAAACGAGTAACGTGGCAAGAAGTATGGTATGTAACGGATTCGTTAAAGCGTGCGCCAACGTCCTCTACGCCCAATACATCAGTAATGAATTCAGTGAATTCATAGATTTTGCCGCTCAATTTTTCTGCACGAGCCAACCACTCAGGTTGATCTTTCAAGAAATGATGATATTCATCACGGATTGCAAATGCGCAAGAGCCGGACATGCTGACTACATATTCAGCGTTTTCGAAGCATTCGATTGTATTCTTAATTGCATCCATAGCTGCTTCGTTGTAACCAGAGTTAGTGAACATTTGGCCACAACATACTTGTTTCTTAGGTACTACGAGCTCGCAACCTAATCTTTCAAGTACTTCTACACCAGCCATGCCTACATGTGGGTAGAACATGTCAATCAAACACTGTTGGAAAAGATGAATTTTCATATTATCGTCCTCGTCTTTTCTAGTACTTAACCTAATAAAAAATTTTGATATGTATGTGTTATGGCAAGAATTCTAGTGAAAGTTTTCAATAATTTTCTGCCCGAAACATTACTTATGCTTTTAAATAAATATTCAAAAGCTTTATCGATATAATTATAAATTAATCATATAGAAAATGTCCAAAGAATTGCTATATTAGTATGCACCCTTTTATTTCTCATATCGTTATGACTTTTTGTAATAGCAAACATTGCATTTTATCACAAATGCCTTCTTATTTATAAATTATTCATGTAAAAGTCCCTTAAATTCTAGATTTTGGGAATGTTTATCATTTCGCATTTTCCAATGGCTCTCATATCGTTATTTACCTATAATTCATTGAATATTTATATAAATAGGCTTTAATTTTCAAATTCATGTAACTTTTATCCTTATATATTACATTTTCTTATAGTAGTGTATAAATTTAAAAAGTGTTATAATTTATTTTATATAAGTATAGTTTGAAAGGAGCCTTTTCAATGAAACTAAATAAATTATCTTTATCCTTAGCTATTACATTAGCCCTCGGTTCCACATTCGGCATGGCTCACGCTGAAACAACTGCGGCTCATGTAAAATCTGAAATATCTGCTACAGCTAATAAAGCTGAAGTGGCTGCTAAAGCTGATGAACACCGTGTAGATACATCTGTTAAAAATGATGCTAAACGTATTGATACTTCTGTAAAAAACGATGCTAAACGTGTAGATACATCTGTAAAAAATGACGCTAAACGCGTAGATACTTCCGTAAAAAATGATGCTAAACGCGTTGATACATCTGTTAAAAATGACGCTAAACGCGTTGATACATCCGTAAAAAATGATGCTAAACATGGCACTACAGTTGTAAAACATGATGCAAAACATGCTAATACATCCGCTAAAGCCGATGCTAAGCGTGTAGATACATCTGTGAAAAACGATGCAAAACGTGTTGACACTTCTGTAAAAAACGACGCTAAACGCGTTGATACATCTGTAAAAAATGATGTTAAAGAAGATGCTGCTAAAGTAGAAGGTAAAAAAGCTGTAAAAGCTAAAGAAAACTTACCTGCTGGTGTATATCCTGACACTAAAGATAACTGGGCTCGCGATGCTATCCAAGCAATGACACAAGCTGGTTACCTTTCTGGTTACGCAGATAACACATTTAAACCTAGCGCTCAAATCACGCGTGAACAAGCAGCTGCTATTTACGGCAAAGTATTACAACATAACTTAAACGAACAAGAATTAGCTGATATCGTAACAAAAGAATCTTCTACATCCTACTCTGACGTAGAAGCAGATCGTTGGTCCAGCTCTGCTATCAAATTAGTAAGTGCTGCAGGCGTAATGGAAGGCACATCTAAAACAGCTTTCACACCTAGCAAAACTATGGACCGCGAACAATTCGTAGCATCCGCAGCAAGCTTGGCTAAGAAGTTAAACCTTTCTACACCTGTAAAAACAGAAAAGGTTACTTTCAAAGACGAAGCTAGCATTTCCTCTACTTACTTGGCAGATATTCAATACATGGCACAACGTGGCATTGTAGCATCTGGGGCAACAGAAAACTTTAACCCTAAACAACCTGTAACAAGAGCACAAGCGGCTACAATTTTGAACCGCATGCTTAACGGTGCTGGCCTTGCAACACCAAAACATACTGCAACTGAAGCTAAAGCTGAAACAGCTGTAAAAGAAGATGTAAAAAAAGCTGATACAGCAGCAGAAAAAGATGCATCCAAAGTAAGTAAAGATGCAAAAAAAGATGTAGCTAAAGCTGACAAAGCTGCAAAAGCTGATGCAAAAAAAGTTGAAAAAGACGTAAAAGGCAATAAAAATGCTGCAGTAGCTCAAAAAACTGAACCTACTCGCACAGTTCGCCCTGTTCGTCGCAGTACTTTAAAAGCACTTGATCAAAAACAACAAGCTGCTTTAGAAGATAAAGTATTCAATGAATTGAATAAAACATATAAAACAGAAGATGCGTTCCAAGATTATGGTGTAATGTACTGGCGCGATAATCAATTGCACGTAGCATTGAAAACAGATAGCGATATCTCCACAGTAAAAGCTAACCTTGCTGCACGTGGTGATTCTACTGTAAACAACTATGTTGTAGTTGAACCATCCCAATACAGCCAAACAGAATATGATGCAATCGATGCGAACTTCCGCAACTACTACAACAAAAACGAAAAAGCTGGTACAATCCTAGCTACATTCCCTGATGTAGAAAACAACCAACTTTATGCTGTTGTAACAACTGCATCTAAAGAAACTCAACAAGGAATGTCTAAATTATTCGGTTCCAAAGTAAAAATGACAGTTAAACGCTAATAGGCGTTCACTCAACTAGCCAAGGCAGCGTATACGTTTAGTATTACGCTGCTTTGTTTATATCACTATGCATGCCTTATTATTCGCTATATAATGGATATAGATTTTATTGTTGGTGAAAGTTTATATTCTTCGGCTATAGAACATTAGCCGTTTACCATAATTAGGAAGGATTTTTATGTACAAGAATACCCCTTATGTATTACGTGCCCTTGTTTTAGGCACACTATTAGCTACAACAGGCCTTAGTTTTGTGTCTGCTAATACTACAACTCATGCTCCTGCAGTAGCCTCCACAAAAGCTGAAGCGTCTACAGTAGTCAATACAAAAGCAGTTACACCAAAAACAGATGCTTCTAACGTAGAAGCAACTAAAGTAGAGTCTCCTAAATTTGATGCTGCTAAAGCTGCCACACCTATGGTTGTAAATACATCTATTGGTACGCCTCAAGATATTCAAAAAATCCGTGCCCACATCTTCTCTGATGTACCTAGCGATTTCTGGGCTGCCAACTCTATCAGTACTGTAACAAAAGCAAATCTTATGAAAGGTTATTCTGACGGTACATTCCGACCTAACCAACCTATGACTCGTGAAGAAGTAGCTGCTCTCTTCAACAACATCACAGATGATGGTACAGCAGCCTTCTTATCTAGCAAATTTAAAGATATTACATCTGATCGTTGGTCCGCTCTTGCTATCGAATCTGTAGCGCGCAAAAATATCATCAGCGGTTATGGCGATAACACATATAAACCTGAAAAATATATGTCTCGCCAAGAATTTGCTGTAGTAGCAGACAACTACATTCACTACTTAGGATACACAACAGAGGATCCAACAGCACTTGATAGTATTGCTTATGGAGACCAAAAATTCGTAGCTCCTTGGGCTCAAGACGCAGTTCGTGAACTTGCATACCTTGGCTTTACAAACTACGCTCCTGGCACATTATTCAACCCTGAAAAATATGTAACTCGTGCTGAAGCAGCTGAGATTGCATACCGCATGACACAAACAGAGCAAGCACTTGCCTTCCACAATACATTGTTCAAACAACAAGTAGAAAGCAAAATAGCTACTATTATCGACAAAACATTAGGCTATGGCAATGACTTCACTAAATTCCGTCAAGACGGTGCCCTCTTCTGGGATGGTGGAAAATTACATGCTTCTTTAACAGATAAGAAAAAAGCTGATGCTGTGGCGCATGCAATTTCTGAAACGCAAGATCCACAACTTGAAAGTGCTCTTGTAGTATCTCAAGGTAAATTAAATCAAGCTCAACTTGAAGATTATCAATCCGATGCTCTTGATTTATACAAAGCTAAAGAGCCAAAAGGTAATATCATTTCCATCCGTCCTAATGACGATACAAGCGCTCTTATCATCACAGCAGACTCTGTTCAAAAGGACACTGTGAAAGCTTTCAAAAAGAAATTCAAAAACAATGTAGTCGTAGAATTACCGCAACCTGAGACAGTAAAACCGGATGCAGCTATCCAATTCCCATTGCCTCCACGCGTAAACTACTACGACACAACAAATAAATAATTAAATAATCTCAACGATAAAAAGCCGTGTTCTTACACGGCTTTTTGTTGTATCTCCATCAAAATATATTATAAGACTATTATTAAATCTATAATGCAAAAAAAGAACCGCCCCCAAAGGAGCGGTTCTTCTCACAATAAAACAGCTGTTACTATACACACATAATCGAATTCACACAGTTCGATTATTTTTTTGTTACATCATTTTGGCGGTCACGTAAGTTACCAACTGGTACATATACGGTACCTGCACTGTGGATTGTATCCACGTCTTGTTGCAATACCATTACAACAGAATAGTCATCGGTTGTGTAGAATTCAGTAGGCATTTTGTCGATGTTTACTTCGCCACCTAATTGATGCTTCACATCTTGATTATTGTCGATAGCATTCACTAATTCTTTTTTATTAAGACCACCAAGGTCATACAAGGATAATTGACGACCTGTTGTAGTGTTGAATGTGAAGCCTTTTACATAGTTGATGCCATTAGCATCACGATCACGCATTGTGTACGTATGAATCAATACACTGAAGATACCATTTTTGTCTGTTTTAACATCGTAGTACATAACTACATTTGTTTTATCAGATTCTTTGGTATTCATTTTTTCTACGTCGTTTTGTACTTTAGCAACGTATTTTTTAATAGTATTATTGATTGCTTTTTCTACAATTGGACTAACAGATTTAACTGTTGGGAACACTAGATCAAGATGATCTGTAGTGGATTCCACTGGAGATACAGCCACCTCTTTGCGGTCCATATAGCGGTCCGCATTAGGTGCTACTACTTCAACTGCATCGCGATCAACCTTAGATGCTACAGAGCGCAACGCACGGTTTTGCTCTGGTGTAGCAGTACTAGAGATACGGTATGTTAAATCGTTGCGATTTACTTTATTCGTATCAGCTTGAACTGTTTGCACTGTGGCAGTGTCTTTAGTTACAGGAATTTCGCTTGCTGCGAAAGATACTACTGGCAATGCAGCAGCCATCATGATGAGTACAGACTGTTTTAATTTCATTGTTTAACCTCTTATTGTTGTTCTTGCTCAGCTTTCATTGCTAAAGCTTCTTCTTTATTGAATTTGTGAGTTACAACACGACGAACAAGGTATAAACCAGAGAAGATGAATGCAAGCAATCCTAACCATTGTGCTGTGCTTTCAAAATCAGGGCCTACTAATTCAAGTGGAGATTCACCACCACCAGTTGTAACGGACAATACAATAATAACAGCTATGATTACACCAATCAAGCTTTCACCAACAATCAAACCAGAAGCGAAGAGAACGCCACGGCGGTTAGATTGTTCAACATCGTACTCAGCGAGTTCGCCAGCACGCATTTTAGCACGAGCTACTAGGTAACGGCCTACGAAATAGCTAATGAAAGAACCTAAGATGAGTGGCACTTCCAATGTTGGAGGTAAGTAGATACCCATGCCAACTGCCAATGGAGGCAATGTTAAAGAAGCTGTTGTGCTCTTAAGAATCAAGTTAACGATGATTGCTACTACGCCAACACAAACGCCAATCAAGATGTAATCCCAATCCATGCTGGAGCTGAAGATACCTTGAGCAATTGTAGTCATCAAAGTTGCTTGTGGAGCGGATAATGCAGCATTAGGGTCCATTTCAGCACGTGGTAACGCACCTGTGAAGCCATATGCTTGGTAAAGCAAGTTAAGAACAGGAGCAATTGCAACTGCACCAGCTACAGAGCCAAGTAACAATGCAATTTGTTGACGCCAAGGTGTAGCACCAACGAGTTGACCTGTTTTCAAGTCTTGCAAGTTATCATTAGAAATAGATGCGATTGCGATAACTACGGATGTCATGAAGATAGCCATAGCTGTAGCGAATTGTACGCCTGCTTCTGTAGCGAACAAATTATTTTCAGAAGCGATGAAGTACACCACTAAGGAAGAAATAATAGTCGCCAAGATACCAATACCAGAGATTGGAGATGCAGATGTACCGATAAGGCCTGCCATGTAACCACATGCAGCAGCTACGAAGAAGCCGATTAGCAATGCTACAAGAACACCTACGATAACAAGTGTCCACATTAAGCCTGCGCTAATAGGTACTGCAGATACGAAGTCCCAGAATGTAAGAACTAAGCCTAAAAGAATGATACCGAACACGATGATAACAGATTTTGTGCTCATATCTGTATCCATACGATGCAACGCACGTTCAGTAGAACTGCTGTTCATGGATTTAACAGAAATTTTCATACCTTCGATAATAGGTTTGATCAATGTAATCAAAGTCCAAATCGCTGCGATACCAATAGCACCAGCGCCAATAAAACGAACTTTAGATTTCCAAACAGCCATAGCGAATTTAGCAGTAGCACCACCATCTGGAGCAAGCATGTTAGTCAAGTAAGGTACAAAGCCAGCCCAAGCGATGAGTACACCAACTAGGATAGCGATACCAGAAGCGATACCGATAAGGTAACCAGCACCTAACAATGCTGTAGAGAAGCCCAACGGAATTTGAGTAATACCCTTGCTACCTACAGGAAGCCAGAAGCTCATGCTATCACCAAGCACTTTGAAGCCGTTCGCACAAAGACTGATAAGACCAGCTACAAGACCACCGGATACGATGTCACCCATACCGGAGCTAGATTGAGTTCCTTCGCCAGCATTGTGAGAGCCAACTTTCAAAATTTCTGCTGCTGCACGGCCTTCTGGATATGGTAGATCACTATTTACTACCATGGCACGACGCAATGGAATAGTGAATAATACACCTAGAGAACCACCGCATGCGCAGAGCAAGAATGTTTGCCAGAATGGGAAACCATTCCAATAGCCAAGCATTAATAGACCTGGCAAGATAAAGATAATTGCGGACAAAGTACCGGCTGCGGAAGCCTGTGTTTGTACCATGTTGTTTTCAAGAACGTTAGAATCCTTGAAGAAACGTAAAATTGCCATTGAAATAATGGCTGCCGGAATGGATGACGAGAATGTCAAACCAACCTTCAAACCGAGATATACGTTAGATGCTGTAAAAATAACAGTAATTAATGCACCAAGTAGCATCCCACGTAGTGTCAGTTCCGGCAGATGAAGGTCATGGCTCATAAAGTCATGTTTCATAAGTACTTACCTCCTCTGTGAAACTAGAGCTTACAACAATATAATAAGCTACTTCCATTTTATCGTGTTAAAGCGATGATTTCAACATTTATGCAACATTTATAATGTATACATGTTTCATTAGACCATTAACTATGTAGGAAAAGGCAATAGTCCAAAAGCCTCCAAAGCCACCTACCCCGCTACGCGGGGCCGCTAAGTCGTTTTTGGACTATCGCCTTTCCCCTCTCAAATCAACCCTCTATGAAACATGTATACAAATTAATATAAATCGTCGCATATATATTGGGAGAGGAGAAAAGGTGTATATGCACAAATCGCATATACACCTCTCTTCTATATGAAAATAGAAATCATTATCTTTTATTCTGTACAAATATACAGGATTTTATATAATTAAAGTACCGACGATAAGGTCGGCATGTCTTTTAAGGAGGTTGTAAACATTATGGAAACAAGAATTGAATACGATTCAATGGGACCAGTCGAAGTCGACGCTAGACGAATTTACGGACCTCAAACGCAACGCTCGTTCAATAATTTCAAGATCGGTGACCACCGCATTCCTATTGAACAAATCAAAGCGCTTGCGCTTGTCAAAAAAGCATGTGCTTTAACTAATGCTAAGTGTGGCGCAGTAACTGAGGAAAAAGCGAAACTCATCGCTCAAGTAGTTGATGAAATCGTGGACGGCAAATGGAATGATGAATTCCCGTTAACAGTATTCCAAACAGGTTCTGGCACACAAACTAATATGAATGTGAACGAAGTAATCGCTCACCGGGCTAAACAGTTAGATGAAAGCAACCCACTCCATCCTAACGACGATGTAAACCGCGGCCAAAGTACAAATGATACATTCCCTACGGCAATGCATATCTGCGCATACTTTGAAATTACAAAACGCGTCATCCCTGCATTAGACGGCCTTATCGCATCCTTCGAGAAATTGCAAGAAAAAGGCAAAGGTTTGCAAAAAGTTGGTCGTACCCACCTACAAGATGCTACTTTCATCATGGTAGACCAAGAAATCAGCGCCTTTGTGGACGGCTTAAAAACTGCTAAAACTATGCTCCTTCAAAACGCGGACCACCTACTCGATGTAGCTCTCGGCGGCACTGCTGTTGGTACTGGCGTAAACACGCCTAAAGGCTATCTAGACGTTATGGAAACTGTATTGCCAGAGGTAACAGGTGCGCCATTCCGCGTGAAGAACAACAAATTCCAAGGACTCGCTCTTAAAGATGCGTTCATGATGGCTCACGGTGCACTTAACACATTGGCTACGACACTATTCAAAATCGCTAACGACGTTCGTTTCTTAGGCTCTGGCCCTCGTTGCGGTTACGGCGAATGGCATCTTCCTGAAAACGAACCGGGCTCCTCCATCATGCCAGGTAAGGTAAATCCTACACAATGTGAAGCCTTAACCATGGTATGCGCCCAAGTATTCGGTCACAATACAACTATGACGCTCTGTGCAGGCAGCGGTGCGTTCCAATTGAACGTATACATGCCTATCATGATTTACGACTTTGTTGAAAGCTGTCGCCTCCTCGCGGACGCTATGAACTCTTTCACAACACACTGCATCGACGGTGTCGAATTCGTACCTGAAAAACTCAACTTCTTTGTAGAACAATCCCTTATGATCGCTACATCCTTAACACCATACATCGGCTACGACAAGAGTGCTAAGGTTGTAAAAGAAGCGTACAAACGCGGTTGCTCTATTAAAGAAATCATCTTGGAAGAAAAACTCATGACCGAAGACGAATTTGCTGAAGCAGTTCGCATGAAATAAAATCTCTCTCATCTCTATGATATATCTATAACATCCTCTCATACCTCAAATGAACGGAAAAAAGCCCCGATACATTGATATGTACCCCCTTTACTGGTTGTCCAGGAAAATGGGTACATATCAATGTATCGGGGCTTTATTTTAAATTAAACCTTCATTACATATTTAATAAGTAGATAACCTAAAACATAAAATATTCCCACACCAAGATATACATATGGTAATGAGCTTAGTAATCCATCAATTGGAATACCATTTAGTATACAATATAAAATCTGAATTATAGGAAATATAATAGCTACGATTATAATACTATAAAAGATAAACTTAAAAACACTTTTCACTTTACTGCTCCCATAAAACAAAAGGACTCTATATAAATACCCTTTTATACTCTACTTTTTACGTTTCTAATATTTTATAAGATTTATAGTCATTAATACGACAAAGGATATGATAAAAAGCATATATTTCGTATTTAGCAGTTCATAGGTCTCATTAAATGTATCATTCTTGAATGCTTGTATTATCAATTCTTCTTGTTTGCTTAGTTCCAAGTATATATCTAAATGACATCCAACTGCCACTAGTATTGCTATTTTGAGATATCCCTTATATATATCCGCTGTCATATCATAGAGAAGAGAGATATCAAATAGAGCAAGTAGAATGATACATATAAGAAATTTATGGATAAAGGATATATTATACATGATTGCATCCCTATAATGAGCTCACTTTTTATTCTAAGGAACTCACCTTTACTTCTAAGCTACACCGTCAAAGAATGTAATGACTGTAATTTCTCGTGGACAGTTGATACGGATTGGGAACCAATGTCCTGATCCGTTATTAACGTAGCACACGCTTTGTTCTTCTACGTATCGACCTTTTGTATACGGTGTACCTGTTGGTACCAACGGCATGCCCATGAATACGATTTGTCCACCATGAGTATGACCAGAGAGGGTCAACGGAATTTTACGTTCAATAGCTTCTTCAAAGAATTCAGGGTGATGGGCCAATAGGATAACAAAGGCATAGTCGGGAATGCCAGATAAAGCCTTATCAATCATAGCTTCACGTTTTTCTTTTTCCCGATCATTGTCATACGCAACACCAGCAATGTATACAGGTTGCTTACCACCCATAATTTGAATATTGCTATTCACAAGGATATTCATCGGTGTATTGTGTTTCAATTCGTCTAGTACCTTATTTACATCGTGATGGTACTCATGATTACCCAAGATGAAATCAACACCGTCTGGAATTTGCTTTGCAAAGGTTGTTAATCTTTCACAGACTTGTGGTAACCAAGCTAGTTTATCGATTAAATCACCAGTGATAACAACGCGATTAGGCTTTTCTACAAGGGCAAGCTTTAAAATTTCATCAAGATCATCTAAGTCGATGCTTGGCCCTACATGAATATCGCTGAGTTGAACGATTTTATAGTCCTTTAACCCAGGCGGTAAGTTCGTATACCCGAAGCTTTCATGAGTAACCTCAATCTCATGTTGACCTACATAGGCAGCATAGCTAGAACCACCAATTGTTGCCAACGGTACCACTGTTGCTGCCGTTCTAAAGAAGGCGCGACGGCCCGTTCTATTTTCCTCTGGCGTTTTGCTCCAAATTTTATTAACCGCCCAGTATAGTAAACCGAGGACGATAAATACAGGAATAGCCAAGAATATGCCAAAGAGGAAACCGTAACTTTCAGTACGGAATAGATTCATCAACGGATAATACATCGTTCCGTATAGATCCACTTGATTGAGTATATAGTATCGGATGGCAGCGAACCACGCACCGATAATAATTATATAACCTACCCAAGCAGGCCATTTCTTTTTAGGCTTCCACAAGTTGAGGAAAAGCGCCCAAAATCCTACTAATCCTATTACGAGGATAGCAGAAAAAATGATATTAAATAGAATTCTCATTCATTGCTCCTACAAATTATTTTGCCATCTCCGTCAATTTACCATGAGGACCTGCCCAAGCATAGTTGGCGAACTCGTCGCGCTTAATGAGCATCCAATCCTTCGGCAATTGCTTTTGGATATCTCCGATTGTTATATTATCAGCCTCTCCTGCATACGTTAAATCGCCGCGGAATGCTTTCATAAACCATTTCCGATGAGAGAAAATGTGTGTTAATTCTTTTACTAATACTGGTTGTAAGGATAGTGCAAAGCCTAGGTCCTTAACTAATGTTTCAAGACCTTGTTCCCCTTCGTCAAAGGCAGATACCATTTCTACCGAAGGAAATTCCCACATGGACCGTAACAATCCGTGATTAGGACGTTTGTGCAATAGATAATAGTCTTCATATTGCAAGATACCCACAAATAGAGGGACCTCTACTACCTTTGTTTTCTTGATGCGCACAGGTAGTTTGTCAGTATCCTTATGTTGGTATGCTTCACACATGTTTACAATGGGACATTCTCCACAGCGTGGCGTTTTGGGAATGCACACGGCAGACCCAAAGTCCATCAAGGCTTGGTTAAAGTCACCAGGTCGATCGTGAGGCAATGTTTCCTCTACGATAGCGGTTATGGCCTTCTTGCCTTTGGTACTCAAAATATCATCAAAGATGCGATATAAACGAGCATAAATGCGCAGTACATTGCCGTCTACAGCTGCCTCACGTTCGTTGTACGCCATGGATAGCACGGCCCCAGCCGTATAGGAACCTACGCCCTTCAAGGACTCCATGGTCTTGCGGTCATGAGGCACGATACCACCATAATTTTCCACGACATCCTTTACACCAAGGCGCAAGTTGCGAGCACGGCTATAATAGCCAAGCCCTTGCCAAGCGTGAACTACCTCATCCTCTGAGGCCTTTGCCAAGTCCTCTAAGGTTGGGAATAATCGCATCCAGTTATCATAATAAGGCTTCATCGCCTCAATGCGGGTCTGTTGGCTCATCACCTCAGAAACCCAAACCTTATAAGGGTCTCCACAATCACGCCACGGCAAATCCCGCTTATTCACATCATACCACGCCAATAACTGTGGTACCCACTTGGGGCTCTTTTTATCAGTCATATTACCTCTTAACCGTTTATATACAGATCAATGCGTGCCAAGTGTTCACTTTCAAGCACGGTGTCCACAGCGGTCAAATCCATCTTATCTACCGCACTATTATCTCGACCAAATACAATGGGCCCTTTTAACTTCTTGCCTTCTAGCAGCATTGGCAACCATTGGCGGTCACCATCCCACATGTGCTCATAGGGAATTTCATCGACCGTTAGCCAATGAGGCTCCATCTCGTCGGTTTCCTCTACATTTCCTGTGAAAGTACGCAAAAAATACACATAACCAACATGTGTTAAACTTTCATCAAAGGGAAATTGAAAGTCAAAGGCAGCCACGCATTCTAAGTCTTCTGGGCGACCATGAAGGCCAGATTCCTCATACAACTCACGGATAGCACAGTCTCGGAAGCTTTCACCAGCCTCGAGTTTACCACCAAATCCATTATATTTATCAGCCCCGAAACCGCGTTTTTTACGACCTAGCAATATACGATTTTGTTCATCAATAGGAAATACGAGCGTCGTCGGTTTCATAGAGCCTCCTTAATCATTTATATAATACCCTATTATTATACCATTATTTCATGTACGAATGGGCTAATTATGGTATGATTAAGAGTATAGATTTTCTTACGAGGAAGGAGGCACATGATGAATAAACCACTACGATTTAACATCGCACTAGGGCGCACAAAGCCTGTTAATATTCGGAACGAAGAAGTGCGCTGCCCCTTCTGTGATCGTTCAAAATTAACGGATATCCTAGATACTTCAGGTCATATCATTTGGCTCATGAACAAATATCCTGTACTAGATAAAACATGGCCGACGGTTATTATTGAAACGGAAACGGACGAAGGTGAATTTTCCACCTTGCCTGCTGATGAAGCAGCCCGTATTCTCCAATTCGGCCTTGATAAATGGCGTGAAACACGAGATCGGAAAGAGTTCAAATCCGTACTGTTCTTCAAGAACCATGGTTATATGTCCGGTGGTTCCATCCGCCATCCTCACAGCCAAATCATAGGCCTTGAAGATTACGATTACCACGAAGATATTACAGCTCAAAATATGGAAGGCTGGCTCTTGCATGAAGATCAAGATGTGCGCATCACCTTATCTACACAGCCTATCATTGGCTTCTTTGAGTACAATATTCGCTTCAAGCCAGATGCACCGGTTCGCTCCGTTGCATTGCGTTTACAACAGGTATTGCGTTATGTATTGCGCAGCATCGCCAATTATAGCCAGTCCTATAACTATTTTGTATATAATCTTGAGGACGGCTACGACTACATCAAGGTAGTAGCCCGTTACGTAACAACACCACTCTATGTGGGCTACAAAATTCCTCAAACTTGCGACGAAGAGCGCGCTGCAAAAATCATCCAAGACATTGCGCCGTACTTCCACGCTTCAAAATAGTTTTACTTATACATATTGTATCTAAATAATTTTGATATATTTGAAAGGATATTTATGAAAGTATTTGCCATCGGCGACCTCCATCTATCTGGCAATCCTCCTACAAAGCCGATGGATATTTTTGGTCCTCACTGGGATAACCACTGGAGCCGCATCAAAGAAGATTGGATCGACCGTGTAACAGATGAAGATATAGTCTTTCTCGTAGGTGACATGAGTTGGGCTCTTCGCCTAGATGAAGCGGCTTGCGACTTACAAGAAATTGCATCTATGCCGGGTAAGAAATATATGATTCGCGGCAATCACGATTACTGGTGGGCCTCTGCCAACAAGATGCGAAACCTCATGGGTGATGCTATCACCTTTTTACAAGGCCATGGTACAGCAGAACTCATTCAAACAGAAGAAGGCCCTCGCATTATTGCCTTTGGTGGAACACGCGCCTACCTCTGCCCTGGAGACTCCCATTTCACACCAGAAACAGACCAATCCATTTACGATAGAGAACTGATGCGTACCGAATCAGCGCTACAAGAAATGGATGCAGCTGTAAAAACACTAATAGAAGAAATCACAGTTGAAACCAAAGAGGATACAACAGGTTCTAAAAGGACAGAGCCATCAATAATAGACATACACAACACACCAGTAACAAAACTGTTATTGTTGCACTATCCTCCATTCAATGAGTCCAATGCTCCTTCAGGCTTTACAGCACTCATGGAGACATACAATGTAGATACTTGTATCTTTGGACATTTACACGATCAAATATCCTTTAAGCGCATTCCAAAGGAATTTGGTTCTACTAAATTAGAGCTAGTGTCTGCAGATTACCTAGACTTTAGACTGAAAGAAATTATGTAAGGAGAGACCATGAGTCGCATTCATAAAGAACATTTACAAGCGGGATATATCTTTGGTGATACTATCAACCAAGAATATATTTACTTGCCCTCCGGTGAGGTAGGCACTGACCATCCTTTGGCAGTTCTGGAAACACCGACAAAGCGTGAGGATATCACATTGGACGAAGCGGTCCACATGATTGACACATTAACACTAAAACGTTGTAGCCATCCTACACTAGGAAAAAAATCATTTTAATAGAAAAAGGGGTTACAACTAAATGCGGTGATAACGCATTAATTGTAACCCCTTTAAAATGTGAAAACATCAAGAAAATTAGATGGTTATAGGACAAATTAGATTTGTATAATCTTAGTCTTTCTTAATATTTTATATGCATTTCCTATTTAAAATAATATCCGTCTAAACGCATATATACAGACAGCAATGAACATTAACATCGAAAATATAGCAATAAGTCCACGCCTATAATATAAGCTATCTCGTTTTTGAAAATAGCCTGTACACAGTGTAATCAGTGTAAAAATAGTCCAAACACTTCCATAATTTACAATTACTTTATAATCCCTATCAATTATAATTTTAAGAATTAGTAGTATTAAGCTTATAAGAGAAATAATAGATAAATATTTTGTTAAACTACCAAAAACTCTATGTTTTTTTATATATTCATACTCTTCATTAATAGCAGTTTTACGAATTTCAAGTTTATATAAGGCTATACCAGAAATTATAGATGCCAAAATAAATATATTTCCTAATATTATAATCTTACTCATTTTTCACCTTATTTTTCCACTTAAGCGGGTAGATATCTACCCGTTTTTTGTATGGACTTATACAGTTTTTAGATGTTCCATAAAAGGATTATCCCAAGAATCCGCCATGCCCCATGCGAATGCAGTCTTCTTTAGTAATTTCATCGTTTGCTACGAGGCGTGGCAAGATTTCATCAAATGCCGTTGGTTTGCTGAATAATACGCCACCTGGAATGCCAAGAATCGGTGTACCATCAGCACAGTAAGCAATACAAACCATAGAACCTGGCAATACAGGTAATCCGTATGTCACTACGCGATCTGCATAACGTTTAATGGCCCCTGGTGTTAAATCGTCAGGGTCAACGCTCATGCCGCCGGTACAAAAAATAATATCAGCACCAGCTGCTTTTACCTTGTCGATAGCCGCCACAATATCGTCTGTATTATCCGTTACGATTTCATGGGCTACTTTATTTACACCAAACTCTGCACAACGTTCCTCAATGATTGGGGTGAAAGCATCTTTAATACGGCCTTCAAATACTTCGGAACCTGTAGTAACAATGCCCATTGTTTTGCGTACGAATGGTTTTACATTAAGTAAAGGCTTGCCATTAGCAATTTTCTTTGCATCCTCCACTTGTTGTTCCTCTAATAACAATGGAATACAACGCATGCCCGCTAATTTATCGCCTACTTTCACCGGTGTATTATTAAACCTCGTTACGATAGTAAGCTCGCCAATACTATTAATAGCATGTAGTCGCTCTACATCAACTTTAAAGAGACCGTCTACGTCTGCAATAGCTTCGATTTTACCTTGCGCCATAGGTCCATCGTGCATATTTTCGCCACCTGCCATATTGTACAAAGCACGTGCTACGTCCTCTTCGTGCAAGAATCCTTCATCCTCAGGTTCCATCACAAAGATATGCTCTTTACCAAGGTCTAGTAATTTTGGAATATCCTCTTCCGTAATAACATGGCCACGACGGAATGGCGTATCTTTCACCTCACCGATAACAATGCGTACTAAATCATGTATTAATGCATGCCCCACGGCATCTTGTGTTCTAATGGATTTCATAATATCTCCCTTTATAATCTAGAATTCTATGTAATGTATTATACTCAAAATTTTCTTCAAACTTTAAATTCTGAACTCTATACAATGTATGTTATAACAACAAAATGTACCTAATCCTATTCTAAATTTCTTGCAAATTAGTTTATAAATATCTTCCGAATAAGACCTAAATAGTCTTATGTATTAATCATATAAAAATAGCTTTATATATGCTGTAACTCAAGTCACCTTATTTGGTAAGATCAGAGTGCACAGAGTATACGCGCAAGTAGTACACCAATCCAGCAAAGGATTAAGCCCCCTACAATTTGTACAAAGCCATAGAAAAAAGCCTGTACATAAGACTCCGTCATCATGAGTTGTAACATTTCAAAGGCAAAGGTAGAGAATGTTGTAAATGCACCGAGTCCACCAACAACGAGGAAAAATCTCGCCAACTGCGATAAATCTGGCTTTTGCATATATAGACCTAATACAAGGCCAATAATGAGGCAACCAATGAGGTTTACTACAACCGTTCCATATGGAAAGGAACTCACCTTTGTCATAACCCATTCGCCAAGAGCCATGCGACACAAAGCACCAACAGCTCCACCAATGGCAACTGCAATGTATTTTTCCATATTGCCTCCTATACTTACAGTAGTATCCTACGATTTTCACAATCCGTGTAATTATCTGAAATAACCGATAAATATCTAGTTTTCTATATTAGTCAACGACCAACAGTCTCAGTATACTATATTTAGAGAGCAGGGAAAAGAAAGGAATCCCTATGAAACCTGCAACAACACCGTTAACTGAGCTTCGAATAAATACCTACGAAGACCCATTTTTACAACATCAATATGTGTGTTTAGGTCATAAAATTGCCAACATTCGCATATCTCTAAATATGTCCCAACACGAGCTAGCACGCCATGTTGGGATTAGCCGCAGTTATCTGAGCAAGCTAGAGTGTGGCACCGGCATATCCGGCATGTCTTTAGAAATTTTATTTAAAATCGCTGAAGCATTCCAAATTGATGTAGCTCAGCTTGTAAGGTTGCGTATCATAGATTATAAAAGTTGCAATGCTCATCTTACGTCACACTATAAACGATTAGAATTTCTAAGTCATACGAGGAACAGCGCCCTAACTAAAGTTAAGCCAAAGCTAAGTTAAGCTAATCAAATACAGTGTTAACGCTCGTACAGAAAAAGCCCCGCCAACGGCGGAGCCTTTCATAAAGCATGCCAACAATTGGCATTATACTTCATTAAGTTTTTTGTGTTGCACTTCAGCATTTGCTTTTTTGAAGATAAATGCATTATTAATATGCTGACGCATAGCAGTTTCTGCTGCCACTTCATCATGACGCTCAATAGCATCTACGATATGATCATGTTCATCGTCGCAATCATGAGTACGCACTGCATTAAAAGAGCTAATGTACATATCGCGGTTAACGCGTTCACGGAAGCTCGCTAAGTATTCTACAACGCGTTCATTACCAGAATAATGAGCAATCATAGTATGGAAATGACTGTTTACTTCAACGCGTTCTGTAGCCTCTTCAATTTCATGCATTTCTTTACAAATTTCACGCAACTCTTTAATTTGTTCATCAGTCGCATGACGGGCACAAAGTCGCGCACCAAGGCCTTCCATTACTTCACGCACTTGATACAATGCAATAATCTCTTCAGGAGTATCCGCCTTTACAGTAACACCCTTCCAAGGAACGATAACTACGAGATTATCTTTAGCCAATTTACGGAATGCTTCGCGAACAGGTGTAGCACTCACTTGCAATTGTTCTGCAATTTTTACTTCGTTAAGCTTTTCTTGTGGCATCAATTCGCCTGTTAAGATAGCTGTTTTTAATGTTAAATAAACTTGTTCACTAAGTGGTAATCTTTCAATGGAGTCCACAGCGGACAATTTGTATTTATCTTTAGAATCTTGTCGTCCCATTAATATCCCCTAATCTTATATCCCCTCAACTCATTCGTACTTTCAAAGAACGGCTAAAATGAGTATAATATATTGTACGATATATTTTGTATTTTGAATAAATATGTTATATGTGATTTAGTACATATAGTATAATTATAGAGCTCACATCTAAGACTGTCAATTTAACGATAGATAATAGCTATATCTCATTTTTGAAAGTAAGGAAGTTGTACCATGAGCCGTTGTTTAGTTATCATAAATCCTGTATCAGGTGGCGGTGCGGCACGTCGCTATGCCCTCGATTTACAATGGAAATTGAGCACCTTGTTTGAAACGATTGAGGTCAAATTCACTACTGGTGAAGGCGATGCTACACGTTTCGCAAAGGATGCTTGCGAACGCGGATTCGATGCTGTATTCTGCATGGGCGGTGACGGCACCGTAAATGAAACCGTTAACGGTATTGCCCAAGGTGGCTTTAAATCTACCTTTGGTTTCATTCCTGTTGGTACTGTAAACGATATGTCTCGTGCCCTTGGTATTCATCAGAATCCAACACAGGCGATCAAACGAATTGATATCAATCAAACACGTACCATTGATATCGGTCGTTGTAACGACAGATATTTCTGCAATAATATCGCAGCCGGTGTTATTCCAAAGGTAATCGAAGAGGTTACCCCAAAGGAAAAGAGCATCTTAGGCCCTCTAGCCTACTTTTTACGCGCAGGGCAAGCCTTATTTACAACAAAGGACTACACATACCGCATCAAAACAGAGAATGACGATTTTATCTGTAAATCCCCACTCGTTCTTGCATTGCTCACCAATGTAGTATCTAGCTTTGAACGCTTCATGCCGGAAGCATCTGTAGATGATGGTTATATGCGCATCATAATATTCAAGGAATACTTCATCCTCGATATTCTAAGCGTATTGCCACTTATCATTAGTGGTGCCATCTACAACTCCCGTTATACAACAACACTAACCGTGAAAAAGGCTCATATTGAGTTATTATCTAATATCGGTGATTTACCTACTAATATGGATGGCGACCAAGGCCCATCCATGCCAGTAGATATCGAAGTATTGCCACGGGTTCTAAAAGTATTTGCCCCAGCAAAACACAAAAAGAAAAAGGCTTTGAATTTGCCTATACTACCACATATTTAATAAATTGTAGAGAAATCTACAGGACAAAACTATATAACAATCTATAACATAAAAGCTCTCTATTCAAGAATAGAGAGCTTTTTTATGTTCATTACCTTATAGGAAATACCTACCTAGTCCCTGCATATTTCTCATGCATAGCACTAAGTTAAGCATATACTTACAAGGCTAGTCTATGCTGATAGCATCATGCAAACGGAAGCTATAGATATAACATGCTTTCACAGGCATCCCTGTCAATCGCTGCAAGGCCTCTTTATAGAGATCCATTTGTATTTTATAACGCTTGATGAGGTCTTCCCCAGATTTGACGCGGTCCGTCTTGTAATCTACAAGAACCCACTCACCATCTTCTTCAAAGGCAGTATCGATAATACCTTGGAGGAATAGATTTTCGCCGTCCTCTAAGGTATCATATACGCGTTTCCCTTCAAAAAGCATACTAAACGGCATTTCACGTTCTATGCGCTTCGCATTGATAAGACGCTTCCCAAGGTCAGAACTAAAGAATTTATATAGACTTGTATCGCTTAATAGATTTCGTTCTTCCTCTGTGAAAGTCCCTTTCGTTACGAGTGCATCAAGCTCTTTCGTTAAAGAAGCTTGAGTATACTGCGCAAGAGGAAGCCATTGCATGGCCTCATGCATCAAGGTACCCCATTGAGCCCCTGTCAACACATCCTCTTCGGACTGCAGTGCTTGCGGCTTGCGGCCGAATACGGAATTCGCCAATTCGTCGGATGAAACAGTTACATCTGAAGCCTCTGTAATTGGTAAACCAGCAGCATTGGTATTCTTCGCCTCAACATTTGCAGATGATTTTGGATCTAGCTTAATAGCTTGACCTAATATTGCATCTGAAACAGCTCGTTTAGCGCCTGTATCGACCGTTACAATCGGTTCGTTCAAAGTATCAATAGTGCCTGCTTCAAGTTCCCGTTCTTGGAATCGTCGTTTCAATTCACTGACGGAAATCTTAGCCGTGCGCCGCGTAGCGTCACTGTACGGATAGGTATAGTTGAAGCGGTCTTCGATTTCCGGTGGCAGTTCCACGGAATTAACAGCTTGTAATTCTCGTACCTTATTGATGGTAGTTTCATCGATATCTGCTTTATAATCGAGATCACCGTAGAGAGAACCATCGTGGACTTCGACCTTGATGCGACATTTTTTATCTGGTAAGTCAAAATAGGTCGGTCCTTCGTACTCAATGGCTACGCGCAATGGGTTACCACCGTCCAAATGACGAGCAAAGCCCATAATGAGCCAATCCAAGTACGTATTGGCTTGGGTGATAATATCCGTCGGCAATTGTTGACCTTCTACTGACGCTGTATTTTTAATGAGTTCACCTAAGGTACTCAACTTACCTTTAGCATTTTTAAAGCCTTTAAAATGACCTGTCATAATCAGCTTATCTCGTGCCCGTGTTAAGGCTACGTATAGAATCCGTTCTTCCTCTGCTTTGAGGGCCGCTTCCTTTACATCTTTTACATAGAACCACGGCATAGTTGGGAAGGATACCCGAATATCTGGGAAATATCCCTTAAGACCAAGTCCTGCGTTTTTATCGATGAGGAGTTCTGAACGAAGATCCATCATATTGAACCGTTTTTGAACGCCAGATAAGAATACTACAGGGAACTCAAGGCCCTTACTCTTGTGGATGGTCATGAGGCGCACTACATTGTCCGCTTCGCTTACCACATTGGCTAGGGGCATATCTTGGTTACTATCGCGCAAGCTTTCCACAAAGCGCAAAAATCTAAAGAGTCCACGGAAGCCAGATGCCTCATAGCCCTTAGCTCGGTCGTATAAGGCGAGCACATTCGCGCGGCGCACGAGACCATTTGGCATGGCACCTACATAGTTTACATAGTCTTGAGATTCGTAAATATCCCATAGTAAATCGGTTACACCGTGACGGCGCGACAAGGTACGCCAACGCTCCATATGGTCAATAAAAGCTAATAAGCGTTCATCTTGAGCCTCTTCAGCATAGGCTGGCATGAGAGACCACAGAGAACCCTCTCCAGATAGGCGCAGTGCACCTAGTTCGTTTGCATCAAGACCTACGAGACCAGAGTGCAACACTGCTGCCATCGGCAAGTCTTGTTCCGGATTATCTATGATAGATAACAACGCTAGTAAGAGCTGAATTTCTTGTGCTTCAAAGTAGCCATCTCGTTCGTTTACCACCGCAGGGATACCCGCTTGACGCATAGCCTCTACAGCACGAGTACCCCAACCAGCCAAGGATCTGCGCAAAATAGCAAAGTCACGCCACTCGATTTGACGGAATGTACCATCTGGATTTTGCACCTTCTTCTTAGCACCGTGGGTTTCCTTAATCTTTTGAATGATGAAATCTAGCTCGCGCTCGTTGTTTTCAGGGTCATCCCCTTCATCTTCATCGCTTTCACTAGCACTGAGGGTATCCTTACTCACATCGAGGAGCTGCAATTCCACATCTCCTCCAACCCAATCCTCAGGCGCATCCTCTACGATACGGCCAGGAATGAGGGATTCTGCCTCAGTATAATTGAGCTCCGCCGCCTCTTCCGTCATGATTTGATAGAACAAGAAGTTCGTAGCGGCCAAAATATTTTCGTGAGATCGGAAATTCTTTGCTAGGTCGATACGGCGTTCTACCGCATCAGTGTCGCCGTAGGTATTGTATTTCTCCATAAACAGAGAACTGTCAGCCATACGGAAGCTATAAATCGCTTGCTTCACGTCCCCTACGTAGAACCGGTTATCGACGCGAGAAATCAAGTTGATAATCGTCTCTTGCACGCCGTTCGTATCTTGGTATTCATCGACCATGATTTCTTTGAAAGTATCTTGCAGCTCCTTTGCCACCTCAGACGGCTGAGGATCATCCTCTGTACCAGGTTCAACAAGAAGAGCTAAACATAGATGCTCCAAGTCACTAAAGTCCATGATACCTTGTTCTTGTTTCATATCCCGGTACGCCTTATGAAACGCAATCGTGAGCTCTACTAAACCTTCAATGATTGGATATTGAGCCTTGAACTGCTCTTGCAAGGTAGCTTCTGGCACGGTAAACACAGCCCCTTGCATCGCTTTAAGGTCATCTTTATTTTGGGAACCTAAGGATTTAAACTCTGCTACCAATATAGGATCAAAGGCTTGTGCCTCTTTTGACCCCATGCGGAACTGGTCCTTAATAAACGTATCCGTATGCTTACAAGCTTCACCCATATCATCCCAAGTTTGGGCTGATGAAAGCATGCCTAGTGCAGCTAGTTGGTTATCATATATGTTTTGCCATTTATGAGGCCCCACTGGATCCAATAAGATTTGTTCCATCCGCTCTAAGCGCTCACGAATACGGTCAATAACAGCTATATGGTTGTCCCACATATATTGGCCCCATAGAGTATCACTTGGGTTTATAGTCATAGCCTCTTTATAAGGCTCTAGGGCTTTTCGTAACCACCCATCAGGATTAGCAAGGGACATGGCGTAGTTATATAGAGACATAATCTTCGCCGTTAAGCCTGCATCCGATTTATCATCACTAAAGAAGTCCGCCAATTCGTAGATATTATAAAGGCCTTCCTCATAGGATTTGGTTAATAAATCGGCTAATACCTCTTGTTGTAAGAGGGCCATTTCTGCTTCGTTACCAATGCGAGCAGTAGGGTTAATATCGAGCTTGTAAAAGTAAGAGCGAATCACCCATTGGCAGAAGGAGTGCAACGTAGAAATATGCGCAGACGGCAACAGATTGAGCTGTCGTTCGAGGCGCTCTTGCATGGCTGCATCCTCGGTGGATTCCATGGCTTTCGCCAAAGCAAGACCAATACGAGCACTCATCTCTTGAGCAGCTGCCTTTGTAAAGGTTACAACCATGAGCTCTTGAACGGATAAAGGATTATCCATATCTTTAAGCCGCGTAATAATACGCTCTACGAGAACTGCCGTTTTACCAGATCCCGCAGCAGCCGCTACTAGTAAGGTTTGATTATCTAAGGACGAGTCCTTCGGCGCTATGATGGCAGACTCCTGCTCTGGCGTCCATTTAACACCCATGGTTTTCACCTCCTTCGCTACTATTATTTCCGTCATTGCTATTATTGCTGTCGATACTGTTGTTTCCTTCGTTTAAAACCTCTTTCATCCGTTCTAACGCATCATCTTCAGATAAGCCGGACAGATAATTATACTTATTACGGCTAGAGTCAAAGCGGCATACAGTATTGTAATCACAGTATGTACAAGGTCTATTCTTATTTAACTGGTAAGGCTGAATTGGGAATTGACCGTCCCCGATGTGGCGACCGATGTCAGCCATTACGTGATTGGTGTAACGACACATCACGTCAAATTCGCCAGGATTCTTAACCTTACGTAAGTCTCTACTAGAAATAGTTTGATCCTTTTTCGTCGCGATTGGTACATATGGTCCTCGTTTAGATCCATAGGACAAAAATTTATTATCGATATGCGTCAACAACTCGATATCATCAGAGAAGTATCCACTGTTTTGCCATGCATCGCTTTCCTTAGCCAAAGATACTGCATCTTCATAAGATATAGGCGCATCGGCAGGAATTTTAGGATTTTTCACATAGGAGTACACCACTGCCGCAGGAGCTATAGAGTCGCCTTGCGTTTTGCCGTAAGCGGATTCTAAGGCTAGTAGATAGGTCATAAGCTGCAATTTAAGGCCATAGTATACATCTTGGGCCGTCACATGGGCACCGCCCGATTTGTAGTCAATAACCATGCCATAGGTTTGACCATCCCTTGTATATTCATCGATACGGTCAATTTGACCGATGAGGCGTAAATAGCGATCCTCTCCAAGTGGTACGCGAATTGGATCCCAGCCGCCTTGACGGCCAAAATCTTGCTCCAAGTATTTCGTATCAAAATCACTGCGCTTCGACCACTCTACGAGGCGGTCTACCGTCACATGTAATGTTCGTTGTACACGCTGCTCGATAGCTTTTTGGTAGGCGTCACTCGTGTCCTCGCCGCCCTGATTTTCTTGTAAAATTTCTTCCGCCACGGAGCGACACAAATTTTGTTGATCCTCTTCGTTAAGGTCACGCCATTGTTTATTGTTATCTAATAGATAATTACCTAAACGCTCTAAGTTAGCGTGAAGGAATGTACCGATTTCAGGGGCTCCAAAGGAGCGCACCCGACGCGGTTCTAGTTTCAAACCATATTGAGCATAGAACTTGAATGGACATTGCTGATATCTCTCTAGACGCGTTACAGAACCAGACATATAGCCTTTAGATAGGAACAATCCATTCACTAAATCCTTCGTAATGACAGGTACATCATTATTATCTCGAATACCACGAGACACCTCACCTAAACGAGGACGGTAGGTGTCGCTTTCACGAGCCCAGTTATAGAGGCCCCACCACAATGGATTGACCTCATGACCACTAAAGAGGGCGCCCCAGCGCTCAGACAATAGGGACAAACTCTGTAAAGGTCTCCATACATAATCCGACTCAGTATCAGGTGCAATGGAGAGTGGAATATCTACCGCCTTATCTACATAACCAAGGGATTCTAGTCGTTTCACCACGAGGGATGGCTCAAGGCCTGTTCCATCTTCGCCAGAGCTTGCATAGGACAGCGTCAAGGAATCGGATGCGCGTGTCATAGCTAGGTATAGTAGGAAATTTTCGTTGAAAGCCTTCGGCAAAGCACCTTCAGCAAGGGTAATACCTGCATCGGCTAACTCTTGGCGTTCCTTATCCTTAATAAGGCCTTCATCGCCCATGCTTTGTGGGAATACGCCTTGGTTGAGGCCCATTACAAATACCTTAGGCCACCATTGGCTATAACCACGTTCGATAGTAGTGATTACCACATGATCCAAGGACGGTGGAATCATAGAGTAATTTACATCGCTCAAGCCCTCTTCGAGGAGCAACATCATCTCATCTAGGGTCAACAATTCATCCTTCATGACCATAGAGATTTCATCTATGAAAGAAATAACCGCATTGTACATCTGTTCATGGCTGGCTTTTGACTCTTGATCCCCCACCGTTTCAGCATCTTGTGCCCATTCATAGAGACGCTGTGGCACTTGTAAGGTTTCTAAGAGACTATACAGCTGTTCGCCCCAATCAGCGCCCGTATGACCTTCGCTATGAGCGGCAAAGTCAAACCATGGGGATAGAATGTCCATAATGGTTTGCCGGGCTTTGTTAACACGAGCTCTACGCGGTGCATCTACATGACTTTCTTCATCTTGCCCTTCATGAAAGCCTCGTAAATAGGGCCAGCTTTCACATTCCCATTTATAATGGTCGATACCAAACTCAAGTACGTAGTTTTCTAATTCATCTACGGCCTCACGGGAAAGAGGCATCAAGTCTGTTTTAAGCAATAAGAACATGCTGTCTCGACTGTAGCTATGGCGCACGATATCAAAGAGAGCCGTCAACAACTCGCCTAATGGATGATTTTTCATAGGCCGCTGGCGATCGATAAAATGCGGAATACCATACCGACCGAAGACCTTTTCTAAGGTATCTCCGTACGTTTCCGACTCGCGAAGCATGATGCATACATCGCGGTAACGTGCCTCTGGAGAGGACTCTACGTAGGCTAAAATACGGCGAGCCACCGCATCAGCTTCCCGTTCTCGGTTGTAACCACGAATGAGCGGAATAGTAGTGTCGGTAGAATTTTGCTTACTAGGACTAGTAAAATAATTAGCTTCTAATTCTTGAACGATGTGAGGGCCCCGTTTACCATCAAAACCAACCCAGTTAATGCTAGATCCATAACGAGCCACTAAGGTGTCATAAATCTCTAAAGGACGGCTAAAGAGATGTTCCCCTCGACGTGCAATATGTAAAGCCTTTGGAGCCATTGGCAAGTCGATAGTAATAACCGCTTCCTTAGCCAAATCAAACAAGGTATAAATCAACTCGTAGTGTGTAGGTGTAAACCAATGGAATCCATCGATAAAGACATGGCTATTTTCCATCAGTGGAGATTGAGGCAAAGCCTCAACGATTTCCATGATAGGATCGATGTCGCGCTCCCCATGACGACTGATTTCCTCTTCATAGGCAGCCATACAGATGGCAAGTTCCTGCAATTTCTTTTGTAATACTTTATTTTTAACGGACTGTGCCCCACGTTCAAGGTCATTAGGACCGACGCGAAATGCACGAAACTCAGAAAAGAGCTGTTGCAATACAGAAGAAAACTCAGGACGTTTAGTAGCCTGTTCTAAGAGACCTAGCTCCTTTTGTTTCCGCTTCATAACAAGGCGCAACAACATAGACCGGCCAAAGCTAGATAAGCTTGATTGACCGGCTCCTTTGGACCCTATGGATTGATATACTTGGTAACCCAAACGACCAAAACCTACGACGCGAACCGTAGTAAAACCTTTTTCAGGCATAAATTCTGCCAGTTCCCGCTCTACCCGATACGTAGCTGGTTCAGGAACGAGTAAGATTATGGGTTCCCCTGGACAATCTGTCATGACTTGACGTATCCGTTCATATACGGCATGGGTCTTACCAGATCCTGCTCGTCCATAATAGACGCTAATACTCATGAGACCTCCCTAGTGAAGCTTTCACCATCTCAATTTATATAATTTATATAATTCGCAAATTTCATCTTATTTATATATTTCTTGTTCTTAGGTATAGCCTAAAACTATTTTTTTCGATATAATAATGTCATTATACATAAATACTATTATATAGTAATATGATATTCTGTGCTTAATTCTGGGGTTAATTTAAGCTAATTGTACAAAATTTGACTCATTTGATTATATTTGTTTATAATTAAGAAAAAAATTTATATTTTATTTACAATTAACAGAATTTCATATATAATACATGTTAGTATTTGTGTTATTTGTAAAAATCATGTATTTAGGAGTGAACTATTATGAACAAAAAACATTTAGCAGCTGCTTTCGCAGTATTTGCAGCTACAACTATGTCTTTCTCTGCTTTCGCAGCATCTGTTGATGCTAATGCACGTGCTTACGAACGCGCTGCAGCTGAGCAATATACTTACGCTGCACCTCAAGCAGCTACACCAGCGTACCAATCTGGTTATGTAACAAGCGCACCACGCCCTGGTTACAAACCATTACCAGCGGTACCTTACACAGCAGGTGACATGGCTCAACAAATGCCTGTATCTAAAGAATTAGGCGATCCAATCTTCGTAGCACCTGAAACAACAGCTGTAGGTCTTCAAATCATGGACCCTATCGCTACTAACAGCCAACCTGTATACCAAGAAACTGTAACTTCCGTAACAGCTAATGGTAACGGCAGTGCATATGTTTCCCGTTATAAAACTAACCAATTAAACGCATTCGACTTGTTGTTGAACGGCAAATCTTACACTTACGACTTGCCTGCATACACTAACGGCTACCAAGTGAAAACTGCTAGCTCCTACAACCGTGCTGGCGACGGCGTTGCAAATGTATTCTCTACAAACGTAATCACTGAAGCAGTTGTAAACAACAACTCCTTGCGTATCACTGTTAACATGACTCAACCAACAGCTGTAGCAGCTGCTAAATTGCGTTCCATGCAACAAACTGGTCAAGTAGCAGGCGGTGAAGTAGCTGCATTGTTCGCTTACAATGAAAGCTATGATGGTGTAAAACAAGCTGCTCATTACGACGTATTCAACAACGGCAACCGTTACATCGTTGTTAAATCTGGTGCTGTAACAGTTCCAAATGGTGCACAACACCCTTACGCAACTGCATTGTTCGCAGTTACTGACGACACTGTAGCAGCTGTAACAGTATCTGGCAACACTGCTGATACTTACGACTTAGTAAAAGGTACTGCATACGCAATTGCACAATCCGCTCGCGTATCTAACGCACGTACTCGCTAATTCTAACTATAATTCGTTACGAATTAACTATAATGGTGAAAGCTACAAGCCTTCACACCTAAAGACTATATAAATCACCAAAGCCCCGAATGAGATATCTCATTCGGGGCTTTTTTATGCATCTTACCAATTGAATTCTTAGATTTATTTTTTACGATAATCTTGTAAATACTTCTAACGCTTTATAAGCCATCAAACGATAGCCTCGTGCATTAGGATGTACTTCACCGGCAAAGACAATTTGGCCGATTTGATCCGCTTCGTATAATGTTGTATAAAAGTCTATAACCTTCAAATCATGCTCTTTAGCATAGGCTTTCAGTTGTTCATTGACCTCTCGCACCACAATGTCGAGTCCATCCATATCACTATCGATTTGTGTTTCTAAACCAATAATAACCTTCCCCTTTGTGCTCGCTAGTTCAATAGCTTTCACCAAGGTCTTGAACACATATGTGCTATCTCGACCTTGCAAAATATCATTAGTACCACACATTAAGAAGATATGACGCGTGGAATCAGCTACAGCTGTTGGTAGCCATTTTTCAATGTTATAAATCATACCCTGAACGGAGCATCCGTCTTCACCATAATTTGTAAAATGTACACCCTCTATAGATGCATCACAAATTTCAACCCAACCTTGGCCATAAGGCACATCATAACCGCGGGTAATGCTATCGCCAAAACAGATAATTTCCATATCTAAACCTCCTGTACTATGCATTAATCATATAACAAAATGACAATTATATACAATATACATACTATGGATTTTTATATGCATTTTTTATAGAATTACATGTTTGACTATGGTATACTAATTCCACATAAGAGAGGTCAAAGATGAGAAAACTATATCCCTTTTTAATACTAGCATTAGCAACATTACAATCAGCTAGTGCCATTTCACAATATGAATTAGAGAACAAGCCTACTCAATACCAAGTTGCTTATAATAGCCCTTCGGAGACTGTGTATATCGACTTAAGTACACTTAGCCTAGCGCAGTCAGGTCCTACATATAGTACGCTTCACGCTCGTACAATTAGTCTCTATAAAAAGCAGAATATTATTGCTGATTATTCAACTAATTATACATACCATCGTGGTAACACATCTAAAGATATTTACCTCATGGATTGGCATGTAGCACCGGCGAAATTCTACCAAGTAAATGGCGCACCTATAGGAACTGCTAACAATCAACGTTCTGTTCTATCTACAGGTGCTCACGTCGCTACAAAGGGTTCTCCTGTAGCTGAAATAGGTCAATTTATTTTACATAATGCATTGGAATTAGAGCGTATTACCTATACATCTAAGAACCCATACGTACCACCTCGTCCATATAAACCATTGAGTACACCGGCTCCAACAGAAGATAGGCCATTATTTGGAGTTCAACCACCAGAAGGTGTCTATAAACCGCTAAATCAATTAGAATCTCCTTATACATCTAATCAACCACGGCTATTTCCTTCTAAATTAGGTATGTATGGACCCGTTCCAGCACCGCCTCCACTAGGGCCTCGACCTAGTGATTGGATTCTCGACATTCAAAATCAGGACATGCCCGATCCAAATACACCTATGAGTGATTGGAGACCTCAACCTGATTATCATGCACCGCAAAAACCATAATCAAAAAATATAGTTACTCGTAACGTATAAAAAGAGACTGAACTGTCCCCTATTTTGAACTGCACCCCAAAAATTGTGTCCAATTTTTGGGGTGCAGTTCATTTGGGAGAGCTAATTCAGTCTCTTTTGTTTCATATTTTGTTTGTTTCCATACAATCAGAGGAACCTATTGTATGATGCTTTCACATTATTTAAGACGTACAAAGAACAATGCAATAGCACCGATAACTGGTGCAATGGCAAGGGTCATCAATGCAGATTGATAACTGCCTGTAGCTGTTAACATGCTACCTAAAATCATAGGTGCCAACATAACGCCAATCTGATTAAACAAGTTTACAAAGCCTGCAGTTGTACCGCGTAAATGAGGTGCTGCAGATTGAATTACGAGAGCATTTGTTAAAGCACTATGCATGAAAGCACCAATACCAAGAATTGGACCTGTTATAAAGAGCATATCTGGATTTGTGGTGCTCGCAAAGAGGATCAATGCTGGTGCAAATAAGAACATAACAAGCGCCACCAAATGGTTCTTCTTAATCGGTAATATATCGGACAAAATACCGATAGTCGGTTTCGCAATAAGCGCGGCTAAACCAAAGGCAGACATTACATGGCCTGCATAGATGGCATTAACGCCGAGCTGTTTAACCATGTACAAGTTTGACCATTGCGCCACGGCCCAAGTAGCACCGGTAGCAAAGAAGCCTGCAAAGGCAAGACAACAAATATTGCGATTCTTCAAAACATGTAACAAGTTTTCCTTTAAAGAAGTCTTTTCCCCTATATGAGCAGATGCAGCACTCACCTCTGCTTCTCGTTGAGCTAAAATCTCAGCACTTGGCTTACGAACCGTAAAGTAGCTAAGAATGAAAACAAGGATTGGTAATACTGCTGTTAAAAGAAATGCATTTTGCCAACCATAATTAGTTGCCACATATGGTGCATAAAGGTTTACAGTAGTCAATCCAAGGGATGTACAGGACATGAAGATACCCACGGCCGCACCACGTTGATTAGGCCCAAAGTAATCCCCAATAGCACTTAAACAAGATGCTTGTACCGGACCAGATACAATACCTAATAAGAAACGTAATACCCATCCATAGGTGTAATTATCGATAGTACTCATCAATGCCGTAATAACTGCCATGGCAAGTAAGCTTACCAAAATGGTGTAACGATAACCAATGCGATCCGCTAAGATACCACCTGGTAGAACCATGATGGCATAGCCCATATAAAAGGCGGATAAATAAGCCGTACCCATTTGAGGCGTGAAACTCAAGGCTTCATTAACGATAGGCATCAAGGATGCCCAAGATAAACGCATAACAAAGCTAATCAAAAATGTTAGCCACACGCTGACAAGAATTAAAATCTGAGTTCGTGAGAAACTAAGTCGATTCATACGAGCTCCTTTCTACAGAAAAATAACATATAAAGTAATCATACTATAAATACAGGGCATTTTACAAACTTCATAGATTGTTAAAATATAATAAAAAGCCCTCTAGGTATAACCTAAAGAGCTTTCTAAGTCGTGGAGGAAATAGTAGCTATTTCGCATTAGTTGCTTTCTCCGTCTTCTTTGGTCTGATTAAATCCTTTTTAGTTTTGTTTAAGTTGTTTGAACGAAGAATAATCCACCAGATAGATCTCGATTTATAAAAATATATCCGATGTTCTCAGTTAGATAAAAAATTTCATTTACTTCTTCAGGTAGATCCATTCCTAAGATTTGACCTATGAAAATATATTTTTCTAGACAACAATCACTCTCTTGCTGTAAATATTCAGGTTGTCCTCCTAGAAAACTCATTTCATCTAAATTCTCAATAGGATTAATTGGATAAAATTTATCTAGGTTAAACTTGAACAGATTTTTTCAATTTTCTAAGAAATTTCTTGGCTTCTTTTCTTGATCCTCCTCCAGAAGTTTTGGGGTTGTAATGATAATCCGCTAAATCTTATTAATTAATTGATATTTACCAATATTTTTATTTCGTCTGGTAGGTTGGCACCATTTCTATATGCCTTTTTAGCCCAAAATATGGCTTTTTCTTTATTGCCTTGTGTGAAAAATAAATCGGCTAAATTGGATTGGGCAATTGGATGTCCATTTTTTGCCGCTATCTCTAGCCATTTAAATTCCGAATCTTGATCTAAAGATACAAACATATGGTATTGATATAATTTGAATGCTGAGTTTTTATCTCCATTAGTGGCGTTCTTTTCGAAAATTTGAATTTCTTCATCTGAAATCCAATAAGTACTACCTGTTGATATAAAGTTAGTCATTTTAAAGTTCTTTCCGGATGTTGTTTACATGATATTAAAGGGGTGTACCTGTGCGTACCGCACATGCCCTACGTCAGGATTGGAGGTTTCATACGGGCTACAACTTACTCATTCATCTTCATAAGCATCACCATAGCTTTGAAACGAGGAATCTAACCAAAACCATTCTTTTTCATTGGAAACCAATTTCTCCAGTAGTTCTGTAAATGACTTAGCAATAATGGGAGACTCATCAGGTGTAGCATGAGTTTCTATAAAACTATCATAACAAAAACCAAATCTTTTTTTGTTTAAGTCTATACTGATATATTGACTAAGCTCTTGCGAAGATGCAATCATGAACCAATCATTACTGATATCATCTGCCAACTCCTCCCAAATAACATCATCAGCTGGATATAAAATTTGGTTTGTTGGTTGCAATTCTGAAAGTGAACTTATTCTTATCTCACAATAAGTATCAATATTGAGAATAGCATATTCATAATTTTCATAAAAGAATTCTAAATCTTTTGGCAAAGGAAAAGCAAATTCTGGTTTTGATACTGCTTTCAAAAATTGATGGCTATTTTTTTGCTCTAATTTTTCAATTAATTCTTTGATTTTCATAAAATACTCCTTAGGACTAAGAGTTTTTGTTCAGGCTACAGCTTGCTAATTATTGATAATAGATTTTTTAGCTATATGTATTAGATCTTTATAATTCTCCATAAAAGGTTCTTCTAATGTAGATTCTAATAAGCATTCTAAGTCATATAGTATTTTTTGCTCAGCTTCATCAATAATTTGATTATTTTCAACGAATTTAACAAGCCATTCAAAAAAAACTAAGACTTCATGGTTGTTAAATTTAATAATATAATCGTTAGACTCTTTTTTAATTTCCATAATATTATAATGCTCCTCGAGAAACTACATTTTGTAAATGACTGGTAATGAGATTCTTAAAGAACCAATATTTCAGACGACCTTAAAGAGGATAGTGAGGTCGTCGTAGTAGTAACTTGTGCCGTTGTAGGTTTTCAGGCGGTTATCTTGAACGGTAGGGATAACGAGTTATTTAATCAAATTTATTTTCAAATCGCATAAAAAAACATCCTTTATACATATTCAATAAAAGAATATTATCATTATTTTCAATAATACATATTTTTTCATATAGAAAATTTGGAAAATCAGCCAATACATCTGTAACAGCACTATCTATTGCTTCATACTCATCATCTGTCAGTGGCGAATCAATATATACATAAAGAGTAAATAATTCTTCAGTCATATCAAATGCAATAAGTCTGACTTTGTTACAAATTGCTCCAAGAAAAGCCGTTTGCATACTTAAAATAATTTCTTTTTTTTTCATAATTAATTCCTCAAATGAAACATAGAATTTATGTTATATCAGGCAATGCAGGAACAATATGGGCTCCTTTTTTGGATGAATGAATTATTCCCCATTCTGTCATAGTCTCATCTCCTGTATCCTTATCAACACAACTTCCAATAAATCCTGAGGATTTGCAGTTAGAATGCTCCGACCAGGGATAAAGTTATTATGCTCCGCAATATGTTTCCCCTTTTTTCCCATATGAATGACTGTTGAAATAGATAGCCCCAATGGGTTACCCCACCCCGCATCAGGCTCGTAATACCTGAAGAAGTTGTAATGCAGTCCAGTTTCACGGTCGGCATACTGGTTTTGCAGACGGAAGGGCTGGTATGCGCTATCCGTTACCTTGAGTTCCTCTTTCAGACGCCCTCAAAAGGAATATTAAAGTCGTCTGAAAACCTTGCGTTGGATTCAATGCTTTATCTAGATGGCGATTATCATGTTTTTTATTTAAGCTAGTTTAATTTAAAAACGACAAGCTTCCCCTCAGGATATTTACCTTCCCATCCACAAGGCCAACCCCCTTTAAAATAAGCATCTTCTATCATATTCCAAAAAGGATGATTTTTCTTATATTTGTTATTTAAATAACAATTAAATAAATCGGCATCTATATCACTAAATAAACTATCTTTTAATCCCTCCTCTAAGTGAAAGGAATTCAATTTTTTTTCAATTGCAGGAACAGCATATTCATCCCAAAAATTGTCATCTTCATCTGTAGATAGCTTTAAAATTAGTGAGTTTGATTCACGCAAATCCGCCCAAACAGTCTCTAAATCATACTGCTGATATGCATATCTTTGTGCTACTGAAATATCTTGAATAATTTTCCATTGGCTGTTTTGATAATTACCTAATACTTCTAATAAATTATTTTTTATAAATCCTAATATTATATTCATTATGTTATTCCTTATTATGTTAAGTAACTAATCCAATCTTGTTTTCTTATTGGTTTATATAAAGACATACTTCCTGACTTAAGTGCCTTATGAATTTTGGATTGTAATGATTGAATTTTTCTAGCCTTTTCTCTCTCACATTTAGAATTTTTATCAATATTATCTACTATTTCCATAATTGCTTGGTTATATCCTCTATGATAGCCCTTATGTTTAGAATGGGTAGTCCCTTTAGATAGAGATTCCGATAACATAATTCCGTTACCTTGGTTTCCTCTTTCAGATGACCCCAGCCGGTATAGTTGCCGAACCACAGCAAATTACCGTCCTTATCGGTCATCTCTCTAGGGATCCCGATTTCGTCACAGTGGAAGTAGTGGGTATATTACGTCTTTTGCCTTCTTCGTTGATCCAGTTGCATACCTGTGCCAAGGGGTCGTAGCTATTGTATTGAAAGTATCGGTAATGGTTTCGGGTAGCCATTGGGCGTTGTAGCCGTAGCTTGTGGTGGAACAGACGGGGGCGGTGATGCTGACGAGGTTACCGCGTCCGTCGTAGGTATAGGCGGTAATCCTGCCGGCGGAATCGTTGACGGCAACCAGCAGGTTGAGAGTTTCGTGGTAGTCGATTTGGGTGCTGCTGCCGTCCGGCGCGGTGATGGCGATGACGTTGCCTTTGGGTGAGACGACATCTATGTTAACTGCTAATGAGATTGTTAAAGAACAAATAGTTCAGACGACCTCAAAGAAGATAGTGAGGTCGTCTGAAAACAGAAACCGCGTGCGTGCCGCACACCCCCTACGTCGGGACTGAAGGTTTTGTGCGGGCTACGGCTTGCTACCTATAAATTTGAAAATTTATGCAGGCTACGGTTTGCTTGTTATTCCCAATTATTCAAAGAAAAAATTATAGAAGTTTTTTACTTCAATACTTAGTTTAGTTGACTGAAAAAAAACATTAAGTTCAGCAATAAATTCATCGTCCTCTAGAATAAAATAATCATCATTATTAATATTCTTCGAAAAGAATTTTTCCGACAATGCCATTATTTCAGACAATGTTTGTATAAAATCTCCTAAAGAAGAAGCTATTTTTTTAGGTTCTTTTGACCCTAATCGTAAAGAAAAGATTTCAAGGGTTTCCTTTGAAATTAATATAGGTTCGTCATTTTGATTAGCTATATAGAGATAATTCTCTATGTTTATGGCTTCTTGCCATCCTACTAAGCCTTCTTGATTTTCAGATGATGCAAAAATTAAATTAAATGGCTGACCTATATGAATTTGAGGATTTAATGTTATCAAATTGAAAAAATAGTTAATGATAGACGCATTATCTTGTAATATTTTTTCGTCAATTATAATTTCCCCAAAATCAATCTCCTTACGAGAAAGTTGACCATAAATATTAGAAAAATTTTTAACTGCTGTTTTTAAACTAAACATAATAATATACTCCTATCTTGTGCATTTTTTAAGTTGTTGCAACATTGCTCGCCTATCAATTAACCTACCGCTCCCCAAATTGGTCCAGCGACCTCTATGCCCTTGATTAGAATGTAAATGTTCGTCAACTCCTCCAGGATGGTTACTATTAGGCAAAAATACAATATTTCTTGGATCACCTTTCCATTTTTGACCTAGACTGCCTAATTCAACAGAATTAATATGATGTCCAGTATAACCTGCTCCAGACATAACAGAGGTCAAATTTTTATTTTTCGTGTTCAAAATCAAATCTCTTTCTGCTTGTGTCCAATTTCGAGTACCCCCCCCCTACTTCAACTAAAGCTTTTTCCTCTCTCCAAGCTCTATCTATGGCTGTTCCACGTGCACCATTTTGAGCCGAAATAGTATCTCGGAGTTTGTAACGTATAAGGCGAACCAAACCCCATGGATCAATCCAAGCCTGCGTATTCAGCGCAAACTGATATAGATTATCTCCACCAATTAATTTAATCGGATCCTGATTCACAAACCGCCCTGCATCAGGCTCATAATACCTGAAGAAGTTGTAATGCAGCCCCGTCTCACGGTCAGCGTACTGGTTTTGAAGACGAAAGCAGGTTTGCGGTTGAGGCGTACGTCAAGAAACTATTTAAATTCTTCTAATAATTTTTTTCTTAATTCCGCAAATTCATCCGATAAATTATTTTTAAGTTCAGTATAAATTTCATCATCGATTTTACTTTGAGTGAATAGTGTCTTTTCAATATAAGGGATAACTTTTTTAGAACTAATTGAAATTAAAAATGCAATAATTTCATTGTAAATATAAGATTTTTCATTAAGTTGGCTTAGTTTATGTATTAGTAAATTTTCAATTGATTCTGATTTATAATGTTTTCCTTTTAATCCATACAATACCCATGAAATAATTTTGTGATGCTTGCTGTTTAAATTTTTTATAAGATATTCTTTTATATAATTTCTTTTTGGGAAATATGCAGAACTAAATGCAATAGAAATAATTATAGAATATCTATTTATATTCCAAATAGAACTAATATTATTTTCTATAGTGCGAAACTCTTCTTCTCCTAGATTATATTTTTTGAATAGATGTCCTAAAGAAGATATTGCAGATGATTTTACTTTAATACTTTTGTCATTTTGAATAGAGTAAATTAATATAGAGAAAATTTCTTTCAATTCCGTAGTGCTAAGTTCTTCTTGTATTTGTCCCAAGATAAAATTTGCAATTTCTCTATGTTTACTATATCGACTTGTTAAGAGGATATTTCTGATTATATCAATAATCTCTTTATACTGAAAAAATTGTAGTCTTTTTGCTGCTTCATATTGAATAATAGTATTAGAATATAGTAGTTTTTCTAATAAGTCATTGATTGATAGATCTTTACATTCTAAAAAAGCATCAAAACTTGAAATTCTATCATTTACCATATTATTTTTTCCGTGCTTTGAAAATACTCATTTATTTTTTCATAAACTTGATTAGCAACCCCAGAATCTACTTGATTACCATTTACTGACATCATTACTGTATCAAGAGCTTTTTTCCCTTTTTCATAAATAATACCTATACCTAAAGTTACAAGCGCAGCTTTACTTAATGCAATCAATTCAGGGGCAATAATGGGTATTGCAAAAACTGCCAAGCCTTTAGGGTCGATCCATCTTTATCGGTCATCTCTCGAGGGATATCGATTTGGTCGCGGTGAAAGTAGTGGGTTTGCTGACGGCTTTCTCTTCGAGGCTGTCTGAGAAGCAGAAGCCGCGTGCGTACCGCGCACACTTACGTCGGGATTGGAGGTTTCATATGGGCTACGGCTTGCTTTGAAATCTATTTTTGAACGTAAGAAATTTATCATATGAATTTAGTTGTTCAGCAGAATAATTTTCCATAATCTCAGAATTATCACTATCTACAATAGAAACAAAAAATATGACATTATTTGTTTTTTTCTTATCTATATTTTCTATCGCTTTTTTAAATCCTTCTATAATTGAATCATATACTTCCGCCTGATATTGCTCAAAATTATCTTCTGTTATTAATGTATTTGCATCATTAAGAATATTTTGAATCTCATTATTGAATATACTATCTATTTTCTCAGGAACATCTCCAAGTCCTATTGCAAATTGAGGGTAATACCATTTAATAAAAGGCTGATCTTCTTTTGAGTAGATTACTTTTTCTATTTCGTAGTGAGAAATAGTGTTAGCAGCCCACCCCAGATATGAACAATAGTCATCAATATATAATGTATAGGCAAAAACTTCATTAGAATTATATCTTTCTAATACAAATTTAAATGACTCTGTAACTCCTTTAGATACATTCTGGATTAAATCTTGAATTATATAATTACTTAAAACACTCATTTTAATGTTCCTTTTATAAATTTTTATTATCAATCAGTTTCTATGCACATTTACTACGTGATCCGTATTTTCCAAAAACCTTACCACCAATTCTAGTTAATTGCTTACTCATGTATCTATCTGTTTGAGCTTTGTTATGCTTATCCAATACTTTTGAATAAATTCTTTAAATTTAATTAATATGAAAGTCCTTTGGCTATGATGTTTATAGCATATCCTTGAGTTATATTTGTTCATATAAAGTTAAATTCTTTTCTGTGCTTTTATACATATCTGTATAGAAATAAATTCTATTATCTTTTATCTCTTTCAGATAAACCAAGTCTTCGATACCTCCAATATACTCAATTGATAAATCATCTAAATTTAATATTGCAAGCCTAAATCCCACAACGCAAAATCGTCTAATGAAAACTGGAATATAAATTTTCCTACTGAAATACAACAACGGCCCTCCAAACCCCTGTTCTTTAATAATAACTTGACCATTAATGGATAGACTTCCAACTAAGGGAGAACCTTGATTTACTTCCATCAAATCAAGGTAACTGACTTCCCATTCGTCAAAAAAATTTTTTTCTTGAAAGTCTAAAGGAGTTTCATTCAAAATTTTTAACTTAGGCATTTTTATATTTTTTCTTGTCAAAGAATTGAAATCTTCTTCTAATTCTACAAGGAGTTTAGCTACTTCATTATTAAATGGCCAAGAATCAATTACTATCCGAGACAATAAAAATTCTTTTCCTTTTTTTTGTTGAAAAATACTTTCTGAATTTAGATAGTTAATCATGTCATATAGTTCATTTTTTATAGAAATCAACTGCTGGTTATTTGTATAACTATATTCATCACAATTATTAATCATTTTATCAATTTCGACTAAAACTATATTGATCTTTTTTATAAATTGCTCCTGATTCATTGTCTTATTGACCTTTCTAAGACATTAATATATTTTTGTGTTTGTCCACCAAGCAACCCCAAACCTTGAGGTGCAGCTTTACCTTCAATAATAGTTGTTCCTGATTTCACTTTAAATTGAGCAATATTAGTCATGAGGTTCCATTTTAGTTTGACTGCGAGGCTACTTCTGGTAGCAGGGAGTGTTTCAAATAAATAACGACCTTTAGCTTGAGCATTTACTTAAACCAAGAGGATCAACCTAAAAGACGGCCCGGATGCCTTATTCAACATTGTCATAAATTATGTTTTATTTGTAGAAAATATATTATCTTCTATATGACAGTTTTGAAAAGAGCAGTTAGATATTAAATCATCTTGTATATGCATTGATCTGAATACACAATTAATGAATGTACAATTAGTAAATTTTGTATTACAAACTATTGCCGTAATAAAAGAACAATTAATAAAATTACAATTAGTAAAGGAACTATAGCTTATGAAAGCACCACGAAATGAACAGAAAGAAAATTTGAGACTTTCAATTTTCCTATGGGATATTTCGTATCTATGAAAATCAATATTATCTATATGGGTTGACTGTCTAGAAATTAAAGCATCTAATTCTTTTGTTTCGATTTTAATTAGAGACTTTGTAATATTTTTAAGTAATTCTTGAATGTCATTTGATATCATTTTTATTACCACCAATCTATAGGGTCTGGTTGTATATCTTTCAAAGGTATTCTTGGACACCCGTTACGTTGGTTTCGCTCTTCAGTTTGCCCCAACCATAATAATCCCCAAACCAGATTGCCGACCTTATTGGCAATCTCGCGTGGGATGTCGATTTGGTCGCAGTGGAAGTAGTGGGTTTGTTGGCAGTTTTCGCCGTCTTCGTTGATGTGGTTTTGATAGGCGAAACCACGTACGTGCGTGCTGTACACACCCTACGTCAGGACTAAAGATTTTGTGTGGGCTACGGTTTGCTATGGCTTACTTGTGATTACCAGCTAGTAATAGGTCTATGCAAATTTACCCAAAATTTTAATAATGATTGTTCAAAAAAACGAAATTCGGACAGATCTTTTTCTACAACTAGACCTAATTCTTTGAAAAGATATTTAGATTTCGTTCTCTCAATAACTTCATATTGACTTAATAACTCAGTAAGCCCTTTTTTTGATGATATATCCATTTCATTATAGTATATTGCAAACTCTACTTTCTTATCATTGAAAATTGTAACCTCAGTTAACTTTTCATTATCAAACCTTAGTACAAAATTGTTTATCTCTATAATATTTTTTACCTTCGGGATAACATTGTTTGATATGTCATATTTTCTTATAACATCTGATAGAGAACAATTTAATTCAAAATCGCCTATGCTCTTATAAGGAATAAATATTAATTTATCATGATTTAAAGTTGGGTTTTTAAGTTTACTTTTTTGAAAGTCTGAGTACTTTTTACCTTTATTATCATATAAATCTCTTATACTCTCATCGTAAATTAATATCTGCAGAAACAAATTATCCTTATAGTCAACATATAAAACTAAATTATATTTTGGAAAAATATAAAAATAATTTTCTTCATCCGAAACTTCTATTAGAGGATCCTCCTCTTCTAAAAATTTTTCAAGATTTGAAAAGTTAATAACTTTTCCATTTAAGCAAAATTCATCACAATTCCTCAAGGAGGATACAGTAATCAATTCTGAATCAGATTGTATCTTGTGTTTTCTATCAAACTCTAATGAGTAATTAGGATTATTTAAAATAACATCATCAAAGTCAGCCTTTTTTTGACCCAATACAATTCCATCCAAAGAATTATTCAATATTTTCAACATAATATATATCCTTTCCTGTATTTGTCTATGTCAATTAGCTTCTCAGCCATCAGGAAAAACGACCTCTAGATAGAATGCCATTGCTAATGGTAATGAAACTGTTAAAGAATCGATAGCTCAGACGCCTTCAAAGAAGATTTAGATGTCGCTTAAAAAGTAGAAGCTGCGTGTATGTTACGCACATACCCCATACCATAATTAAAAGTTTCATACAGGCTACAGTTTGCTTTTTTCATTCGAAAGAAAATTTTAACATTTTTGATAAGCGATTTATAAAATATAGAATTGCCAAATGTTCATCTTGGCAACAATATTCTTCGGTTCTCAATCCTCTTTCAGAATAGAATATATGCCATTTTTTATTTTCTTCAACAATACATAATGATTCATCATTTACTTCATTGATTGAGTAACTATCTTCTGGTACTCCTTTACTTTTAAGATATGAATTCAATTCATTAATTTTTAACATTTTCCTATTTTCACCTCTTCCAGATGCTCAGATTCTATATGATTTAACAGATTTGGGTAAATCATACTGTGTCCCTAATCCAATCTCTCCAAACAACGGCATAATTTTACTTGCAGCTACATTATCAATTGGTTTCAGTACCCTATATATGGTATAAGGCTTTCGATTAAAACCAAGAGGTAAGGCTCTCATAGGGTATGGTATTCCTACTGGAGATACAGATTGTCTCCGCCTGAAAGCCCAATCGGGTCCTGATTCACAAACCGACCCGCATCAGGCTTATAATATCTGAAGAAGTTGTAACGCAGCCCCGTCTCAAGGTCGGCATACTGGTTCTGTAATCGGAAGGGTTGATATGCACTATCCGTTACTCGGGTTTCCTCTTTCAGACGACCTTTGCCCGTATAGTTACCGAACCTCAAGAGGTTGACGTCTTTATCGGTCATCTCGCGCGGGATACCGATTTGGTCGCAGTGGAAGTAGTGGGTTTGTTGGAGGCTTTCGCCGTCTGCGGTTGTCCAATTGCGGGCTTTCGCCAAGGGGTCGTAGCTGTCATATTGTAAGTGTCGGTAACGACGGTCTGGTCTTTGCGGTAGTCGAACGTCCATTCTTCGCCGAGGTTATTGCTGCTTTTGAGCACTTTGCCGTCGGTGTCGTAACGGTCGTATTCGTAACGGGACACCAGTCCGTCGGGAGAGGCGATTTAGTAGAGGTCGTCTAAAAAACAGAAACCGCGTGCGTGCATACTGCACATACCCTACGTAAGAACTGGAGGTTTTGTGCAGACTACTGCTTGCTTTTTACACTTTTAAATTCCGGTGGTGAATTTTTTGAAACTCATCCGAAATAAAATCTCCAAATTCTGCAAACGATTCCATAGGTAAATTAAAAATTTCTGGTTTACGACGAATAAGAAAACTTAAAATATGATAATGGCTATTGGGTGTTTCAAGCAATTCAATGCTCTTGAGTATTTTTTGCCTTGCATCCTCTTCATCAATTTCTTTCTCGATGGAAAAGTCTGCATTGTGAGCCAATCCCATAGCAGGATTAATGGAAGTAATTTCACTAGGGATTGGATCTTGGTAATTGGGATCTTGAGCAATTATCCGCCAGTCTGACTCTAGCTTTGATTCAAATAAGGTATGGCAGTCTAAAACAGTTTTGAATAGAATTGGGTAATTTCCAGCGTTTTTATAATTGAATGGTTCAACCGGGCTTGAAGTAAACAAATCAAAAATTCCTACAGTGGCACCAAGCTTATTTTTAGCGATTATTCTACCGTAACCGAATAATTTATCAGCTATTTTAAAACAAAATAAATCACCATTCTTAAGATATCTATATAAAGTTTTGTTTTTATCCCAATTAAATATTTTCATAATACTTTTCCTTTTCTATAGCATAGAATGTTAAATTATTGGAAGATTTTGTGTGGGCTACAGCTTGTTACAAGGACTAATTATTGCATAATTTGTTGTTTTAATTTTTGGTCAAAAGAATTTTCCAGGAAAATCAAATCATGCTTGCTAAACAATCCATTATCATTTTCTAATACTTTTTTATCAAACAATAAAATATTCTGTATTAAAGGATCATTTAGTGATAATTCATTCTTATTTATAATAAAAATAGCGGTTAATGCTTTAAAACGAAAAGCCTCTGGATAAAGTGCTAAATATTTTAAAACTTCTTTGCTACAGGAATGGAAGGCCATAATGATTGGAATATGATCTTGCTGCAAATGCTTTAATACATCTGGATAGATGTTTTTTGCATCATTCTCAGATTCAGGTAATTTAATGGTATCTCCATAAGGAAATGAGGTAATAGGGGGAGCTTTAAAAAAATGCGCCTGCGAGATAGATGGTTGTACAAATACTAAATCATATGGATTTGACGATTTATCATAAGGAGGAACATTTTGAGAGAAAAAATTTCCCATTTCAGAATTGTATGCATATAGGTGAAGTATGACCCCCTCGAAAGTACGAGAATTACTAAAGGATATTTCACCATAAACATATTTTCCTTTTTTTAATTTAATCCTATCTTTTAGAAAATTAGCATCAGGAATATTCAAATTATTTTTTAAATATTCAATAAGGCCTTGAATAAATTCTTTACTTTTCATAATTATCGTCCTTAAAATCAATCTTTGAATACTAAAGTCATAAAGCAAGCAACGCCTTTGGATGAACCCACATCCCTTTGCTTATCCTTATTTTTTGTTGAAACCATATATGCAACCTTCGGATATTTTCCTCCAGCATTGTGCGGTTTTTTCAAATTGTTATCAATTCCACGTTGAGCACTCTCTGATTGTACAGATAATCCTTATGGATCGTATTAGGCGCAAACGAATACAAATTCTCTCCACCCCACAGCCCAATCGGGTCCTGATTCACAAACCGACCCGCATCAGGCTTATAATATCTGAAGAAGTTGTAATGCAGCCCCGTCTCACGGTCGACATATTGGTTTTGCAGTCTGAACGGCTGGTGCAAGTTCTTGTAAACCCACTCATCTTTTTTCAGATGACCGCAGCCGGTGTAGTTGCCGAACCATAAGAGGTTGCCGTCCTTATCGGTCATCTCGCGCGGGATACCGATTGGGTTGCAATGGAAGTAGTGGTCTTATTGGACGCCTTCTCCGTCTTCGGTTGTCCAATCGCGAACCTTTGCTAAAGGCTCGTAGCTGTCGGGATCGATGTAGATATAGGTATATCTGCCGTCCGGTTGGACTTCCTGCAAGAGGTGGCTACCGTCCCAAACGAAGCGGGTTTGGTTGAGTCCGCTCCCGCTTAAATCATGCAGGAATGACATTTCTGAAACTTCTATGTCTTTCAGACGACCTCAAAGAGGTATTGAGGCCGTCTAAAATGGTTCGAGTTTAAACAGTTTGCTAAATTTGCTTTTTAAGAATTTTCTCTAAATAATCTGAAAAATTAGCTGCTAAAGTTAGCAATTCATCAGTATCATGATTGTAAATCATTACCGTTTTAGATGGAGAAATATAAATAGGATTTCCCCAGCCATCGGTGCCAATTATTAAATTACTTTGACCATCTTTAAGATACTCGGAAAATTCTTTATTCAAATCAATAATTGTATCTTCCCCAAGAAATTCGGAATTATATATTCCATATATTTGAGTATCCCTAACGACACACCCTCCAAATCTCATTGTAAATTCTTTAAAATCGTCATCTAACTTAATATTAAGTGCTTTCTCTATATTGAGAACCTCATCATCAGTTGTTGGCTTACCTTGAGCCACTGGATTTTTTTGAAAGAAAGCAATTAACTGCTCTAAAACAAATTTATTTAACATAAATATTCCTTATTAAACTAACAAAACTTACCTACTTTTAGGCCTCTACATCTTAACTCTTTTCTAGCTTTATATTTCCAATATTCTCTGCGCCAATTTCCAAAATCACTTCTGACACTGCCATTTCATGTGGGATGCCGATTTTGTCGCAGTGGAAGTAGTGGGCTTGTTGGACGCCTTCTCCGTCTTCGGTTGTCCAATCGCGAACCTGTGCTAAAGGTTCGTAGCTGTCGGAATCGATGTAGATATAGGTATATCTGCCATCCGGGTGGATATCCTGACTAATGTTTCACTATCACTAGCGATATTTTTTTCTTGGATCTTTAAAAGTTCCTATAAACTTCAAATCATTGTAAAGTTTACCTGGATTTTCCTCATTAAATGTTGCATTAGAATAGTAATATAAAGAATTACCTTCATTTATTCCTTTCTCTTTTGCTACTTTCACAATATCTTTTATAACTTTATTGGAGTGTGCCCCAACTTCTTCTGCTAACACTTCAACTGGCACAATTTCTCCATTATCTGTCTGGAATGCCACAAAATAATCGGAATCAATAAATGAAACTCCAAAATCTGCAAAAGCTGGACAATGAGAATCTGAGTCCTCCATTCCATCTGTATATTCATTAAACTCATCAGGTGTTTTAAAAGATGTCCCCATCCACACAGAAATCATATCTTTAGTTGTTGAATCAATCATATAACATCCTCTTTTTATTCATAAATAATGTTAATTATATTTTAACATAATAGGGTATTAATCTATATTCCTCAACATCCTCCACCATTTCTCAAAGCATTTGGTATTGCATTCTTAGTATTTGGATCTGCCATAACTTTGCAAATATCTGCAACATTTGCACTATCAAAGCTACCTTTCCCCCATGGAGCTTCGGGAAGTCCCAGTGCATCGACCCATATCTGGCTATTGAAAGCAAATAAATATAGGTTATCTCCACCATCCAACCCAATCGGATTCTGATAAACAAACCGACCTGCATCAGGCTCATAATACCTGAAGAAGTTGTAATGCAGCCCCGGCTCACGGTCGGCATACTGGTCTAGTTGCATACCTGTGCCAAGGGGTCGTAGCTGTCGTATTCGTAGCAAGACACTAATCCGTCGGGCTGGCTGTGTTCGACCATGAGGTATTTCGGTAGGCGAAACCGCGCAGCTTTTTACCATCGCGTCCGTAAACGGTAGTGAGAAGTTGAATTGTTAAAGAACGAGAAAGGCCGTCTGAAAAAGTTTAGGATAGTGTTTTCAGACGGCATGGTGTTATTTTTATTAGATTTGCTAAATGATAAATATTTTTAAAATTGGTTATTCAAATTTTTCAAATTCAGTATCCTCTTCCCACTCTTCAGGAGGAATATCAGGAAAAAAAACACCAAAATTTTCATTTTCTTTTGTAAGAAGGAAACCAGCTTGCCTTCGTCATCGGTCATCTCTCTCGGGATGCCGATTTGGTCGCAGTGGAAGTAGTGGGTTTGTTGGCGGCTTTCTCCGTCTTCGTTGATGTGGTTTTGATAGGCGAAACCGCCTTCGTGCGTACCACAATGCTCTACGTCGGGATTAGAGGTTTCGTACGGGCTACAGCTTGCTATTTTGAATGGGTTATTTTTTCTACTCTCCCATCTTTTTTAGAAATAACTATATGGAAATTACCACCTAGTGCTTGTGGAGGGGCTCCATTAATGATCCAGACATCTTTCTCTTCAATAATACGGTATGGTTTTTGATTTATTGAAACAGTATTTCCATATACGTTTTTTATGTATATTTCAGCAAGCTCAAGCGCCATATTTTCTGAACTGACCAACATATTGCTCTCCTTTTTGTCTAAAAAATCTTTTGCAAAAACTGAAGTAAAACAAAGAAATACTAATATAGTAAAGAGCCAGATTTTATTCATCATTCTTTCCTTAATACCAAAATTTAAATTGAGTCATAAGCCCCATGAGTATGGTAATAAGCCACATCTTTTCCTTTTTGATTGCCAAAGGGGTGCATTTTTTTATTCCCTAAATCATGTTTACTTTTTGGTAGTTCTATAATTGGGCCTTCTGGATTTTGTTTTTGCCACCTCCCACGGGAGAAGGGGAAGGGTATGGTTTGACCTTTTCTAGAAACCTTGGCTTATATATTTGATTAACAAAATAATAAGTAGATTTAGGAATTATTTATTAACTTTTCGAGATATTCAATACTTCTGAATAAATAATGTTCACCTATTTGCTGTATCAAATTTGATGAGCCCCCAAATAATATTTTTTCTAAATACTTTTTAAGAATTATAAGCTCATCTTTTTTTAAGAGATTTAAAGCATGAGTGATGTTTTCTGCGGTAGGTATATTTATAATAAATTCTTCTATATTTACTGGAATATCATCATTTCTAATGCCATTACTGATGCTATCAAAAATTTTAGGCATTAAATAATTTATTCCTTCTGGTGAAAAAAAGATGAATGGTACTAAATTATGTTCATCAATAATAATTTTCTCTATTGGGGTATATTCGTAATACTTAAATTCATCTTTAAATTCCTCTATTTTATAGATGTTTTCTCGATAAAGGTTTTTAAACAATCCTTCTTCAGGATAATCTCTATAAGGAATTTTCAGGAAGGGCATATTTATCTCCATTTTCGGCAATCAATCGGTCGAGGCCGTCGTAGTTAAAGCGGTAGCACGCACCGTTTTCATTGGTGATGGCTGACCGACTATTTTCCCAAGCATACCTTTGTCAGTATTTTTTGGATAAAAATCATAGGGAAGGTCTTCTGAAAATTGATTTTAGACGACCTTGATGTTTTGTTGGGGCTCGATCCAACCTATGGTCAAAAAAAAGGTCTTAAAGAGGCTTGTTACCTTTAAATATATTAAATCTTAATAGATTAGCGCCTTTTGATTGAATATGTTTTATAGCTAATCCAAGTTCATTAAATTCATTAAATTCTTCTATCTCATAATCTTCAGCCTGATCCAATTTATTTTTTGGTACTGTATAGTAATATGTGCTATAAGTTCCATTATTTTTCTTAATAGCAAATACTTGATAAACAATCTCTCCATCAATTTCAATAAGTTCATCATATCCTTTTGTTTGTAAATTAGTTAAATGTAACATATCTATTTTCCTATAATATCAATACGCATTTGTTTCCCATCCGTAATAATCCCCGAACCAGGTCGCCTTTATCATCAGTCATTTCACGTGGGATGCCGATTTTGTCGCAGTGAAAGTAGTGGGCTTGTTGGACGCCTTCTCCATCTTCGTTGTTCCAGCCTCGAATTTGTGCCAAAGGCTCGTAGGGATCCAGATTGGTCTAGATATAGATATATCTGCCGTCCGGTTGGATTTCTTGCAGTAAATGGCTGCCGTCCCAAACGAATCCGGCTTCCTCTTCGAGGCTGTCTGAGAAGCAGAAGCCGCGTGCGTGAGTTCCATTCGCACTCTACATCGGAATTGTAGATTTCATTGGCTACAGCTTCCTCATTTATAGAGACTGTATTACTTCTATATATCTGTCTGTTTTTTTATCCCAAAAAATGTACAAATAAGTAGTATCATGCTTCAACTTCGATATATCTAACTGCCCTAGAAACATTGCGGGAATATTATCACCGATAGGCCAATCAGGCTCCTGTAACCATTTGGGATGTTTATCCATGCAAATGAAATGTTCCTTAATAATCTTTTTAAAAGTAGTCGCCGTCTTAGGTTTGTACTTAGCATACAAGGAATTTAAATAACCCATATCAGCTGGTATCCAGTTAGGAATAGCCTCCAAAATCAAATCAAAATTTTTTTCTGTCGTTGAATTCGAAGAGTACGGGACATGCTTGTAATCTAAAATTCCCCTGAAAATATCCATCAAATTTAACTTTGCATCAAGAGATGTCAAATCCTGACTAATTAAATATTCATAAGTGGAATTACTATTCATATAAGGTTTAGCTTTAGTATTTTCCAACAAGGAAATTAATTCTTGATTGGAATACAATGCCATTTCCAATTCTTCAGTTGATAATTTTTCTTCTACAAAATTCTTTAAAATTTCTATTGCTTTCATAGCTAATCTCCTAGATTCCTATAAGGGTCAAGCGCTGCATGTTGTTCTCTAGTTACTTCTCTCAAATTAAAAGGAGTATGCCTATTCTTCTGCCCAAGGCGTCGTAGCTGTAGTATTGTAAGTGTCGGTAACGGTTTCGGACAGCCATTGGGCGTTATAGCTGTATCTTGTGGTGTAACAGGTGGGGGCGATGATGCTGATGAGGTTGTTAAAGAACCAATATTTCAGACAATTATTCTTCTTCTAAGACCATACGATTAAAACAGTCATACAAATCTTCTCCGACTAAATACATATTTTGCATCTTTACTTCTTCAGGCATAGTTTTTCCAAAATCATCAAAATAATCTTCTTCATCCCATTCGTTTTCATGGTACCAATAAAAAATTTGTCCTATTTTTTCCCCTTTTATACAAAGACATATCCTATCTCCGCAGTTATTCTCAGCAATAGGTATAAAATTCTTAGGAATCCTATTTTCCATTTTTTTTATAGCATTGCTCAATGAATAGCCAGTTTGATACGATTCCCCTTCCCCATAGAAACAACCAAATTCCCCTTTCTTTATTACAACATTTTCTATTGGTGAATCAGAGGGATAACAATAGCTTGGTAGTCCATTGTTATACATGGTTAATTTATAAAATACTTCATTTAGATATGTCTCTCCTCCAAAACACGTCAAATAATCTAAATAATCAGAAAATTCTTTTCTATCAACATCTAGAAATTTTGACATTATTTTTCGTGATACAGGATCGAAAGGCTTTGCTCCGACCCTTACAACTCCACCCATTTTCTCAATTAAACTCTTAATTTTCATTTTTATTACTCCTTTCAGTTATAATTTTGTCAAATAATCAACATTTCTTCTTAGGTTGTTTATTACGCATCACACTGGCAGGACCTGTATGTCGAATACCATCATGTAAAGATTCAGGGATCAATTGAGTCGTATTCCTACTAGAATAATGCAAAATCAGATTATTTTGTCGTAAATAGGCTTTAGTATCTTGTACCATAATTTGGAAGGATTATTTGGGATAAAAGGAGAATGTCCTGAAATTCCTGCCCATGTTCCATCTTTTAGCTAACGCCAACCAGGAGGTTTAGGAGTACTTTTCTTCCAATAAATCCATCCTAATGGATCTATCCAACTTTGTGTATTGGGAGCAAATTGATAGAAATTTTTTCCTCCTGCTAACCCAATCAGATCCTGATTCACAAACCGACCCGCATCAGGCTCATAAGGCCTGAAGAAGTTGTAATGCAGCCCGGACTTACGGTCGGCATACTGGTTCTGTAAGCGGAACGGCTAGTATAAGCTATCCGTTACCTTGGTTTCCTCTTTCAGACGGCCTCAGCCAGTGTAGTTGCTGAATCAAACCAGATTGCCGTCCTTATCGGTCATCTCTCTTGGGATACCGATTTGGTCGCAGTGGAAGTAGCGGGTCTGTTGTCTACTTTCGCCGTCTTCGTTGGTGGGGGTTCGATAGGCGAAGCCGCGTACGTGCGTACCGCTCATGTCCTAAGCCAGGATCGGAGGTTTCGTACGGACTACGGTTTGCTATAACTTACTTACAGAGTATTTCATGTTAGAGGAAGAAATTCCATCTTCAAATTATTACTCACAACTAATTCTTTGAATTTATCAGAAAAAGCCCAAATTAAATCATCATTTATATCTTTTGCACAAAACTCGAAGCCAGATATATTTTCAAAGAATACAGGTGGATAATCGATAAATTTCTCTCCATCTATTTCATAAAAATTTGATTTTTCCATATTTACCAATTCAGCAGTTAATTTAATTTTTCCAAGGAAAAATTTAAATTCATCATTCTTGATTCTAAGTTTAGCCGGAAAAAAATCTAATTCATTTTTTAATTTATCAGCCAATTTATTAATGAAAGTTTCAGAGAACAATAACATCTTAGGAATTGTTTGAATAAAATCTGTTTTAGAAATATTTTTGGAGGTATATCCACTCTGAGCTATAAAAACTGCTTCCTCTGTATAATTACCTTTATTGTAATTAATAAATTCTACAATTTTTCTATCATCCTGTTTTAAGTCCACATACGCTTCTTCATTATCAACAGCAGAGTATATTTGATAAAGAGTCATCATTTTTTCCTTTTTTACTATTACTTTTAGAAATTGGTGCAGTACAAGTATATTTACCGGTCCTAACCCCTTCTCTTAATTCGTTTTGCATTTTAAATATCTCTTCGGTGTTGTCAAACAATAATTTGATGCCATAACCGCATAGAGGCCGTCGTTATTGTTATTATAGATTTCTAATAAAATTAATTTGGTCAGATAAATTATCTTTCTTAAAGATAAGTCTATTTCCTTTATTATCAGTAACAAAAATAATATCTTTAAGTTTCTTGCTTAATTCGCCCAAATCTCCAATAACAAAAAAAACTAATGTATTTGTTCTATATAAATCATCATTTATCAAATTCCAAACCATCTCAGAGCCAGAAATATAGAATAAATCTGAACTATCAGCATTTTGAACATGCCAACCATAATCTAGTAAGAGGTTTATAAAATTATTTATTAGTTGATAACTCATCCTTCTTCCCTTTGTAATTTTTCTAGAAAAATCCTTTAGGTACAGTCACAGCTGATTTTCCTAATCCTTTTATTATCGTTTCTTTAGATATTTTTGCTCCTCCGAATGACCAAATATAGGCACTATTTATCATATATTTCCAAATTTTCTAATTTCCCTTCATAAGTTATTTGAGCAGATATTTCCATATCGGGAAGAAACGAATTAGAATAGTATATAAATACTAAATCATCAAAATATGCTGTAATATTCATAATTCTTAAGTCATTTGCTAACTCTTTATTATCGGACTCCATTGATTCATAATCACTTTGCTCATAACAGGCTTGATTAATCTCTATTGAGATTTCTCTTATTAAATCATCAATGCTTATTTGTTTAAAAAAGTTCTCTATCCTATCAAGAATTGGATGAATTTGGCTTTCTCTTTGTATATCTCCTGATTCATCATCAATAAAAATGGTTATATCATGCGGTTGCATACCACTAGGCGATAAAGATATTAAAGCAGTAGCTTTACCGTCATTAATTTTTAAATTTTTAATCATGGATTAAATCCTTTCTAGGCGGTATGCCGATTTGGTCGTTGTAGAAATAGGAGAGGTATTATTTGCTGTCTTTGGAAAGGCGGCATCCGAATGGGTCGTAGGCGTATATCCAGATTTCGGTATTGCCGGCGGACTTTTTGATTTCAGCACGGACGAGCTGGTTTTCTAAATCGTATTGGTAATATTGGTTCTCGCCATTAGTCAACTGGCGGTTGATCAGGTTGCCCAGTGCGTCGTAGATGTAGCGGAGGTTGAACACAGCACACAACCTACTTCGAGACTGGAGGTTTTATACGAGCTACGGCTTGCTTTAATTATTAAACTGGAATCATTCTACTAAAGCAATCATATAGATTTTTACCAATTAAATAGATATTTTGGAATTTTACTTCTTCAGGCATTTGTACACCAAATTCATCAAAATAATCTTCTTCATCCCATTCATTTTCATGATCCCAATAGAAAATTTGTCCAATTCTTTCTCCTTGAGTACATAGACAAATTAAATCACCAAATTCATTACTTGATATTGGTAGAAAATTATCTGGTATTCTATTTTTGTATTTTTCAAGCCTTTCACTAATTTGGGAGTTTTTTTGGTAGTTTATATTTTCACCATAAAAAAAGCCTAATCACCACCATTCCATTCGATATTACCACCCACAGGAATATCGTCATCAGGATAACAATATTCAGGCAAATTACTATATGGTGTTAACTTAAATTCTTTTATAAATCCTGTCTCTCCACCAAATAATTCAAGATAATCCAAATAATCTGAAAATTCTTCTTTAGTAATATCTAAAAATTTAGACATTGATTTTCTAGATGTAGGAATCAGTGGTTCAAATGTAAACCTTTGAACTCCACCCATTTTCTCAACTAAACTCTTAATTTTCATTTTCATCACTCCTTTCAGTTATAATTTGTCAAATAATCAACATTTCTTATTAGGTCGTTTATTACACATAGTACATGTATGTATTCCACATATGCGTTACATTAAAACTAAAAATTTCATGTAGACTAAGAATTTCTTAAATCAGGAAGGATAATAGGTTTGTAACTAAGTACTTTATCAGCTATTTCCTCGGAGCTCATGTTTGTCCAATATATATAATCTGATATATTTGGATCTGTGACCAAATTTACTAATTTTTCAAAAAATACAGCTTCATCCTCTTCTGAACCTTCAAAATTTCTTAACTGATCAATCAGTTTGATTAAATATAATCTATCCAACATAATCCTATCCTCTTCCATAAAGATTATCCCCACCCAACAGCCCAATCGGATCCTGATTCACAAACCGACCGACCGTCCTGACCATATTTGTAGGCGGTTTTGGCCTAGATAGTTAAAGAACCAATATTTCAGACGACTTCGAAAAATGATTGAGGTCGTCTGAAAAACAGAAACGGTGTGCGAACCACATACACTCTACATTAGGACTGAAGGCTTTGTGCGGGCTACGACTTGCTTAATAAATTTATTGAATATTCCAATTAAAAATACTTATATGGATAAACATCAAACAAATTATTACTTATACTATTTACTGAATATATAAACTCACTTTTTATATTATCCGTAAGTGTCTCTCCTTCATCTAATAGGTGCTCTAAATCTCTGTATAACAAAGCAAACTGGATAAATTGTGAGAAATCTATCCCTAAATTTGTAAAGCAAGATCTGGTATACTCTCCAGCATCATGATTATAATGAAAAATGGTATTATCAATTTTATTTAAAAACCATCCATCTCCTTGTCCTGCTTGCCCAATACTCCAAAAACACCTTGATATTTCGGGATAATTACACTCTAGGTATCTATTTTCATTTAAAGCCTCTTCATAATTAAAAAGAGAAATATCAGGTATTATTTCTACTTCCTGATACTTAGCAATAAATAACAAATAGTTATTATCCAGCTTAGGAAGTTTATCTAACTTTTTAATTTCTACTTTACGCTTAATACATATATTAAAAAAATCCTCGGGAAATAATTTTGATTTGAACATAAAAGTATCCTCCATAAATCACAAACCATGTATCGGATTCACCGGCCGACCGACGCCCACCGCACCTTTGAAGGTCGGGAAGTTATAAATAAAGTTGGATAGTACTTGTTATTTTTTTTTGTGTTTCGACACTAATTTCCTGGTTAAAATTTTGGATGAATTTTAAAAAATCAATAATTAAGTTGATTTGAGTAGTGTTAAATATCGTACTTTCATTTCTTAGGGCAATATATAAAAATTCAACAACGTAACCATATAAATGAAATTTAGATAAATTAGAAAAAATATATTTTAAACAGCAAGGAGTAAAATATAATAAAGCCTTATTAGTAAAAGCTTGCCACTCTAGTGATTCAAGTATTGAGAGAAAATCATCGTATGTTATCTCAATCCAAGTTTTAGTAGATAGTTGCATTATAGAAAATATATAAGAGTCATCACTATCATCAAAACTTATGATGTTATTTTTATCAACTTTGAAAACTGGAAAAGTAGGCCCAATTTTTTCCTCTAGATAATTTCGTTCTTGTATATATTTTACTTCCGTTAGAAAGTTTTCAAATTCACAACATAGTCCTAAGTCTTTGATAAACTTGGAAATATATTCTAAAAAATCATGAATTATATTGATTTCATTTTTGGTTAAAGATTGCAGTAAATTAAATAGTTCACTTACTTCTCCTTGGGATATGTTGGAATAATAGCTAAATAATTCTATGAAGCAATCATTATCTATACTAGGATTTTCTATCGAGCTTAGTAAAAGTGTATTTAAATGTAAAGCATCTTCATTTTTTGGGTTATCTGACATTTGATTTTTAATTAATAAAATTAGATTGTTTTTTTTCATGTCTTACTTTCTACATTTTAAGATATGGCACCATTTGATTGATTTATAATCTATTTTTTATTTACGCTTTTTTAACGTCATTTAATAGTTTTACTATCTTCTCTTTATTTTCGCTGGATGAGTTAATTGCAATTCTAACAGCATTTTCTCCAAATTCATTTTGTATATTTTTATCAGATCCATTATCAAGGAGTACTTTCACCATTTCTATATTTCCAAACATGCATGCATAATGTAGGGGAGTATATCCTAAGTCCCCTTTAAGATCGATCAATGCCCCATTTTGAAGAAATACAAGAGCATCATTTAAAGAATTATTTCTAGCTGCAATATGTAAAACTGTATCATCCATGCCCCCTACTTGATTTATATCTTTAATAGTGTCACCCAAAAAATCAGGATGTGTCTCATATTTTTTTAAAATACATAATAATTCTTTTTTCATTAATTATTGTCCTTGACCAAGAATTTCTTCTCCAATTATTGAATCTAACTCTATCCATGCTTCTTCAAGTTGATTAACAATAGAAGATTCATTTTTATTTGGATCATCTTTTAGATTGAGATACCAAATATGTGTTAATTTCGGTATTTCATATAAAATAGACGCTAGTCTTTTTTCAATTAGATCATGATTATGAGTATAATGCTTTATTTCATTTAAAATTTTTAATAATTCTTGATAGTCTTTTACATCGAATTCAAGATCCATTCTTACCTTATAAATAAACCTATTATTTTCAAGTTTTTCTAATAATTCTTTCATGGTTAACACCTCTAAGTTATACAAAACCAAGAATTGCTTCTGCTAGAATAGTTTATTTATTTTTAAAGTTAAACGTTCACTCCAATAGAAATAAATAACACATCTTCCTCATTACCGAGTAGAGATATATCGATAACTTTATCTATTTTATGACTAAAGAATTTTAAACAATAAAAATTTGGTTTATTTATTAATTCTAGCCAATTGCTAATATTTTTTATTTTGATAATAAACAAGGGGAATAATTCTATTGGCATTTCAGCCGAATCATTTATTCCTCCATAAAAGTATACATAAGCAATATCATTTTCCTCTGGTGCAAAAAAATTTAATATTTCATTTTTTATCGATAAACTAAATTTTTCTTTTGATAATTCTATATTTCTATAGGGGGTAAAAGGACGATTTATTATTTCACATGAGAGTGGATATGGAATAATTTTTTCAGAATCTGAAATTAAATTATTCAAAAAATGAATTTCTTTCATTTTTTTCATTAAATGATTCTGTTTTAAAGTAAAGATCTTATTTTCTAAAGTTGTCATGATACTATTTCCTATGTTGTTCGGTTACATTATCTTTGTAGTACTTCCAAGATAATGTACCATTCCCATTATTTCTTTCTTGAATAAGATTTCCATCTATTTTGGCAGTAGCTACATGCCAGTGCGGACCAGTACCAAAGGTTCGTAGCTGTCGGGATCGGTGTAGATATAGGTATATCTGCCGTCCGAGCTGGCTTCTTGCAGTAAATGGCTGCAGTCCCAAACGAAGTGGGTTTGGTTTTCGAGCCGTCTAAAAAGCGGAAACCGCGTTCGTGAGTACCGCACACGCCCCATGTTGAGGCGGTAAGTTTGCTAGTCAAGGAGTAAAACGACGAAGATTAGCATTTACTTCCGCCCATGCGATTGCTGTCCGTGATTGACAAGTGCTAGCACGCAGACAGAACGGAGATAGCGAACCGCTGAGTGTGTCGCTCTGCTCGTAAAAGCTTAGAAACCTTTGAACGAAAGGGATAATGAAAGCCTTGATTGCAAGGCTTTTTGCTTTATGGTGGGTAAGTATCAGAGTGAGAAAATTTTTGGAATGAGTAGAAGTGATAGCTAGAAATTATCAGTTTCTATTTCCATTTACCCTGTGGGTACGTGTTTGTTTCCATTGACAAGGAGTTTGTGGGAATAGAAATGTACCCACCTTGTTTGAATCAAGTGAAGTGTAGTTGAAGGAAATCTGTTGAAAGCAATACTTCATTTTACCGAATAAGTAATAATTTAGGCAACTTCAAATCGATTAAAAAAAACTATTTTAAAGGTTAAGAGTAGACAAAAATTGTCCACTCTTTTTTGCAAACTCAATTTATCAATAAATGAAATGAGGGAATGTAAAACGAAATATTTTGAGGTTGAGTTAGAAAATCCTGATGAATTTTTAAAACTACAAACAGAAGATTTTGTGAAAGCTAATCGCTTGCTACTAAGGAAGATAATCCAGAGCGTTACAGTCTATGAAGAAAACTTCGTCATATCCTTTAAATCTGGCATCGAATTGGAAGTATGAGTCTCATTCCATAACTTTTATATTGAACATATCATCTTGTTGTGTTATACTATAAATTGATATAAACAAAGATGTAGGAGGAACCGAAACTATGACAGCCTCAATGCGTTTAAGATAAGCTGGCAATAAAAAAAGCAGAATCTATACCCGATGATAGGCTTTTTTGTTGTGCTTATTTATACGATATTGAGCATTCATTAGTTACGGTGAGGATATTGGTTATTTAACTATACCTTTATTTAACTATGTCTTTAATATGAATGTTTCCAAATTGTATGTATGCAGACCAAAAGCCACATTGTGGGGTTTGGCCTGCATTTTTTATTGCCTAGAATGCTATTCAAAATAGAAATTCAAGCAAAATAATATGCAGGAGATAATATAAATGGAAAAATACAACAATTGGAAACGAAAATTTTATGCAATATGGGCAGGGCAAGCAGTATCATTAATCACTAGTGCCATCCTGCAAATGGCGATTATTTTTTACCTTACAGAAAAAACAGGATCTGCGATGGTCTTGTCTATGGCTTCATTAGTAGGTTTTTTACCCTATGCGATTTTGGGACCTGCCATTGGTGTGCTAGTGGATCGTCATGATAGGAAGAAGATAATGATTGGTGCCGATTTAATTATCGCAGCAGCTGGTGCAGTGCTTGCTATTGTTGCATTCTGTATGGAGCTACCTGTCTGGATGATTATGATAGTATTGTTTATCCGTAGCATTGGAACAGCTTTTCATACCCCAGCACTCAATGCGGTTACACCACTTTTAGTACCAGAAGAACAGCTAACGAAATGCGCAGGCTATAGTCAGTCTTTGCAGTCTATAAGCTATATTGTTAGTCCGGCAGTTGCAGCACTCTTATACTCCGTTTGGGATTTAAATGCTATTATTGCCATCGACGTATTGGGTGCTGTGATTGCATCTATTACGGTAGCAATTGTACGTATACCTAAGCTGGGTAATCAAGTGCAAAGTTTAGAACCAAATTTCATAAGGGAGATGAAAGAAGGAGTTGTGGTTCTGAGACAAAACAAAGGATTGTTTGCCTTATTACTCTTAGGAACACTATATACTTTTGTTTATATGCCAATCAATGCACTATTTCCTTTAATAAGCATGGAACACTTTAATGGAACGCCTGTGCATATTTCTATTACGGAAATTTCCTTTGCATTTGGGATGCTAGCAGGAGGCTTATTATTAGGAAGATTAGGGGGCTTCGAAAAGCATGTATTACTAATAACAAGTTCATTTTTTATAATGGGGACCAGTTTAGCCGTTTCGGGAATACTTCCTCCAAATGGATTTGTAATATTCGTAGTTTGCTGTGCAATAATGGGGCTTTCGGTGCCATTTTATAGCGGTGTGCAAACAGCTCTTTTTCAGGAGAAAATTAAGCCTGAATATTTAGGACGTGTATTTTCTTTGATCGGAAGTATCATGTCACTTGCTATGCCAATTGGGTTAATTCTTTCTGGATTCTTTGCTGATAAAATCGGTGTAAATCATTGGTTTTTACTATCAGGTATTTTAATTATTGGCATTGCTATAGTTTGCCAAATGATAACTGAGGTTAGAAAATTAGATTTAAAATAAACAATATTGGAGGAATATTTATGTATCTTATTTTCATGTAACTCTTCCTGCTAAAATCGCAGGGTTTTCCCTGCATACAAGCAAATGAAAGCATGCGATTATAGACAGGAGGAAATGTTATGGAATTAATATTAAAAGCAAAAGACATTCGTGTGGAATTCAAAGGACGCGATGTTTTAGATATAAATGAATTAGAAGTATATGATTATGACCGTATTGGTTTAGTAGGAGCAAATGGTGCTGGAAAAAGCACTTTACTCAGGGTACTTTTAGGAGAATTAACTCCCCCAGGATGTAAAATGAATCGTCTGGGTGAACTTGCCTATATTCCCCAGTTGGACGAAGTAACTCTGCAGGAGGAAAAAGATTTTGCACTTGTAGGCAAGCTAGGTGTTGAGCAATTAAATATACAGACTATGAGCGGTGGTGAAGAAACAAGGCTTAAAATAGCACAGGCCTTATCGGCACAGGTTCATGGTATTTTAGCGGATGAACCTACGAGCCATTTAGACCGTGAAGGAATTGATTTTCTAATAGGACAGCTAAAATATTTTACAGGTGCACTGTTAGTTATTAGCCATGACCGCTATTTTCTTGATGAAATAGTAGATAAAATATGGGAACTGAAAGATGGCAAAATCACTGAGTATTGGGGAAACTATTCTGATTATCTTCGTCAGAAAGAGGAAGAACGTAAGAGCCAAGCTGCAGAATACGAACAATTTATTGCGGAACGTGCCCGATTGGAAAGGGCTGCGGAGGAAAAGCGAAAACAGGCTCGTAAAATAGAACAGAAGGCAAAAGGTTCTTCAAAGAAAAAAAGTACTGAAGACGGAGGGCGTTTAGCTCATCAAAAATCAATAGGAAGTAAGGAAAAAAAGATGTATAATGCTGCTAAAACCCTAGAGCACAGGATTGCGGCCTTAGGAAAAGTAGAAGCTCCGGAAGGCATTCGCAGAATTCGTTTCAGGCAAAGTAAAGCATTGGAGCTCCATAATCCATACCCTATAGTCGGTGCAGAAATTAATAAAGTATTTGGGGATAAGGCTCTGTTTGAAAATGCATCTTTTCAAATTCCGTTAGGAGCAAAAGTGGCGTTAACTGGTGGTAATGGAATCGGAAAAACAACTTTAATCCAAATGATCTTAAACCATGAAGAAGGAATTTCTATTTCGCCTAAGGCAAAAATAGGTTACTTTGCACAGAATGGTTACAAGTACAACAGTAATCAGAATGTTATGGAGTTTATGCAGAAGGATTGTGACTACAATATATCAGAAATTCGTTCAGTGCTAGCATCTATGGGGTTCAAACAGAACGATATTGGAAAAAGTTTATCTGTTTTAAGCGGTGGAGAAATTATAAAATTGTTGCTTGCTAAAATGCTCATGGGTAGATATAACATCCTAATAATGGATGAACCCAGTAACTTCCTTGACATACCAAGTTTAGAGGCTTTGGAAATACTAATGAAGGAGTACACCGGAACTATCGTGTTTATCACCCACGATAAACGATTACTCGAAAATGTAGCAGATGTAGTTTATGAAATTAGAGATAAGAAAATAAATCTGAAACATTAAATTTAAGGTAGTCGCTGGTCAGTATAGTCTGTTCTGGTTGGCGACTCCATTGTTAAAGAGTATAAAGACTTTAGATTTTATGAATATTAAAAATAGGAACAGTCAATTGAACTGCTCCTATTTTTCTGCTAAATATATTGTAGTTTTCTTATATGTATAATGATAGATTAGCGGATTCTCATCTACGGTACTTACTTCAAATATGAAGAAGTGATCGCGGTTATCTCTGGACTTTTCCTTATTGAGGACAAAGTAATTCTTACGTGAAGTCGCCATTGTTTTTAAGATATCATCAGTTAGGAAGGTCAATGGAATATTCATGTTAGAGTAGCGGTAGAAGTCACGTTCAAAATCTTGGTAGCTCTCGCTATAATAGTCCATTTGTAGGTGATTACGCTGAAACTCAAGCTGATTCATAGAGCACCTCCTCGACAAGTTCAATACTAATAATGTCTTTTAATTTCAAATTGATGTGACCTGTTGTAGTTTTTATCAAAATGAAATCTTTGGTCAGACTTGGTATTGTTCCAGTGTAGGAAACACGCTTGTTTTTTTCAATCACTTGAATGCGTGTGCGTAGCTGCCCGGCGTATACTTGACTGAGGAGTAATAATTTCTTCTCTAGTGATAAGTCAGACATGTACGTTACTTTGTTTGTATCATCAGAGAGTGCTGATGCATGTTCAGATAGGAAAAATCCCATCCATTTTTGCATCTTTGTATCCTGGTACTCTCTTGCTGATTGAAATGGTAAATATGAACGGTCAATCATATCAAATCCTTTCTATGCAGAGGCAAGGGTATTTTTATCAAATTGAATCGTAAAACCTTGAATTCCCCCACCTGTGTAACATTCTTTAAAGCGATTGATTACCTCAGTATAGATTATCACAGATGAGCTTGTTGGCTTAATGCTAAATGTAAATTCCAATGGTAATCGGTTTTCAGATTTAGCATGTACTAGTCGTATCGATATTTCAGTTGTTTTGAGTTTTCTCTGACGAAGTTTTGAAGTTGCTGTTTCAACGATTCCATGTAAAAATCTTTCAAGCATTTCAATATCATTACATCCTTTGCTACGGATTTCTGAAAATTGTACTGTATTTTTTTCTTGTTTCATTTTAATCCCTCCAATCCACCCGCGGAATGACCACCGATAAGTTTACTGCGTTCAATATTTCTGGAACCTTCAGTTAGGACGGTTCCTTTTTGTATGGCTAAAAAACCAAACTGTTCTCTGACAACATCAATAGCTGTCTGAAGTCTATTATCTTTTTCAATTTGTTCTACATCATCAAAGAGTGATAGTAGAGTATAGCTTTCATCTACGAAGCCACTATAAGATACACCAATTTGTCTCACTGCACCAGAGGTGTATTTTTTCGGAATAATACAAGTACATGACTCACCATTGTTTTGGGGAGATTTGCGGGTTCAATTTTATTCTGAGCATTTATAGATTTTTTCATCTCAGTCCTAGAATAGCCAATATGAATAGAAACGACAGTAGTCAATACTAGGGCTACTGTTCCGTTCCACAGTATCATTTAAAAATCATTTTCACACCCTTTCGTCTATTAGTATAGAAGAAAGCTCTCAGCACACGTCAGGATTGGAGATTTCGTACGGGCTACGGCTTGCTTGGTTGTACCCAACCTGTGTTTTTGGGGGTGTGCGGGCTAGAACTAGTTTTCTAAATAATTAAACAATCCTTTTTTTACTAATAGAAAGTCTTCTAAAGAAGATGATATTTTTTCTAAGGAGTCTTCGCTCATTACTCCCATGCCGACAGCAAAAATATTTTGATTTTTATTATCCATCAGAATAGCAACCCCTCCACCATTATCTCCAATCATAAGAAAATTCGGCAAATATTCTTTTACTTCATAGTCAATATTCCTTTGTTGGATATCCTCGGCCTCCAAAAGGGTTATCTCATCTCCAAATAATCCATTGCTTAGTTCTAAAAATTGAAGATATGAAGGATATAAACTATGCCACTCTGGAGGTAACATTTTTATAGCTTGGCTAGTAGCAGGATCATTTAGAGTATATAAGGTTTCTAATTCATGTTTATTCATTTTAAAGTGCTCCTTGTTCTTTGAAATACTTGTAACTTTGACTTAGTGCTTGTTTAATTTGCTTGGGCTCAATCTGCCATGGGAATCCACGTCATAGGTTATATAGCCTCCAGGTCTTCTTGCTGAAGGATGTTTTTTATTTAAGCATAGTTTAATTTAAAAACGACAAGCTTCCCCTCAGGATATTTACCTTCCCATCCACAAGGCCAAAACCCTTTAAAATAAGCATCTTCTATCATATTCCAAAAAGGATGATTTTTCTTATATTTGTTATTTAAATAACAATTAAATAAATCGGCATCTATATCACTAAATAAACTATCTTTTAATCCCTCCACTAAGTTCAAGGAATTTAATTTTTTTTCAATTGCAGGAACAGCATATTCATCCCAAAAATTGTCATCTTCATCTGTAGATAACTTTAAAATTAGTGAGTTCGATTCACGCGAATCCGCCCAAACAGTCTCTAAATCATACTGCTGATATGCATATCTTTGTGCTACTGAAATATCTTGAATAATTTTCCATCGACTGTTTTGAAAATTACCTGATACTTCTAATAAATTATTTTTTATAAATTCTAACATTATATTCATAATGCTACTCCTTATTATGTTAATTAATTAATCCAATCTTGTTTTGTTGTCGGTTTTCTCCGTCTTCGTTGGTGCAGTTGTGTACCAGTGCCAGGAGTTCATAGTTGTCGGTAACGGTATCGAGATAGGTATACCTGCCGTCCCAAACGACCTTCATGCTGACTAGTGATGAGATTGTTAAAGAGAAAACATTTCATACGACCTCAAAGAAGATAGTGAGGTCGTCTGAAAATATCGAATCTTACTTTTTGGTTTTTTTCTTAGGATTTAATTCTTCTTTACGTTGCTTATAAAATTGCCAATATTTTTTGTCTTCCATAGAGAAAGGTGTGTAACGTAGCTCATTATAAGTTAGATCAAAATATTTATAGGCATTTTCCATATCACCCAATTCGTAATAAACGATTCCTGTCCATATAAACACACCTGCTGCAGGTTCATCTTTTCGTGCCTCAAGTGCAATTAACATCCACTCAAGGGCTTTTTGATAATCACCTAATTTTTTATAATTTTCTGAAACACCACAGGCGATTGCCGAAGTAGGCTCAACAAATTGAGTGGCTGGTTTGGGTAAAAGTTCCCATGCCTGCTTTAGAATATCAATTCTTTCCTCCGGTGTGGGCGCGTCATTTGAGTTACATACAAACTCATTGATTTTCTTGTTTAATTCATAATTTACTTGATCTAAATACATAATTTCTCCTTCTTATGTGCATTCTTTAAAGAGTATTTATTACCATGTTGGTCCGGTTGTGTACCTGTGCCAAGGGTTATAGCTATAGGAATCGGTGTAGATATAGGTATATCTACCATCCGGCTGAACTTTCTGCAAGAGGTAACTGCTGTCCCAAACAAATCCGGTTTCCTCTTCGAAGCCGTCTGAAACTTCTTCGTTTTTCAGACGGCCTTAATGTTTTATCAGGTTTCTATTAAATATGTAACTTATTGTTTGTAATATCCCATTAGGTTTCTAATTTCTTTAGATTTCTTTTTATCGTGATATTCTTCAGATGTATAATGTTTTGCATCATATCCAAACTCATTTTTTATATTTGTTTTAGCTCCATTTTTTAAAAGAATTTCAATAATATCAAGATTTCCATGAAGACAAGCATTTTGAATAGGAGTGAAATTTAATTCACCTTGTTGATTGACATTTGCTCCATTTTCTATTAATAGAATAACATCTTTTTTAGATTGGGAATTAACTGCTAAATTTAATAATGTTTCTCCCATAGATCCTAAGTCATGTACGGAGGTTATAGGACTATGATTCAAAAAACTAGGGAAATCCTGATATTTAAAAAAAAGATTTTTCAAGGAATTATTCATTATTTAGCCTCATAAAGAATTTATTTAGTATATTCAGATTTTGCTTTTTCTTTTAAAGCATCTAGCCTATTTTAACAACCATTTATTTTGATTGTATGTCTCCAGGGTTACATTTTTCTATCCCAATTAGTTATAACTCGATATATCTTTTGGCATGATTAATTTGCGCACTTAGAGTTGCGCATATAGACGCTTGAGGTGATACTGGAGTATCACAAAACCTTTTCGCTAGTTGATATTCTCGATCACGTTTATCAGATTTATTATTTTTTTATTTGCTTTGTTAAACAATTATTGTAACTTTGCAAAACACTCTAAAGGGATTTAATCCTAGAAAATCTACCCAATTTACGATACTAAATGCATAAGTATAAAAATTTGTACCTCCTAAATATTTAATAGGATCCTGATTCACAAACCGCCCGGCCTCTGGCTCGTAATAACGCATCAGGTTGTAATGCAGCCCCGTCTTACGGTCGACATATTGGTTTTGCAGGTGGAAAGCTTACTGAATGTAGATATAGGCGTAGTGACGGTTAAGTACGGCACCAAAAAGGTCGTCTGAAAATATTGATCTGCACCCATTTTCCTGGACACATATTATTTACTAGCCTAAACACATTGATGCTTCCCTGTATTTTACAGGAGGCATCCATTTTATTTTTTTCTGGATCCTTTTGTTGTTGTAATAATTAATGTATTCTTCTATCGTTACTGCAAAAGCATTAAATAATATATATTCTTTTTCAAAACCATAATATATTTCTGTTTTCAATCTACCAAAAAAGGTTTCTATCACAGAGTTATCATAACAATTCCCTTTTCAATTGCTTTACTTTTAAATTCATAACTATATCTCATTAAAATACCCCCTTTACTGGTTATCCAGTAAAGGGGGTAGATATCATAACCTAAAGGGCTTTCTAAATTGTGGCGGAGAGGGTGGGATTCGAACCCACGGCCCCTTGCGGAGTCACTGGTTTTCAAGACCAGCTCCTTAAACCACTCGGACACCTCTCCATAACGGTATTATTATATCAGATTGGCCCAATAATAAGCAACAACGTAATATCGTACAAGAAAAAAGCTGGCTCAAAGCCAGCTTTTTCATGTATATTTGTTGTTAAAGTAATGTTTCAACTACTTACTATTGAATTAAGTATTCACTAATTATCATAAATTAGAATAAATCTTTTTTCCACATACCGATAATGGCAATAATAGAGAATACTAATGCAACACCTATAACCTCATAGAATCCCTCTGGATCCTCTTGGAATGGCAATGGCACGTTTGTTCCCCACAAGCTAAATACAATGGTTGGCACCGCCATAGCAATAGTAAGGGTCGCCAACATTTTCATAACCAAGTTAAGGTTATTAGAAATGATGGATGTAAAGGCGTTCATCATGTTCATCAAGATATTAGAGTACATTTCAACCATCTCGATGGCCTGTTTATTCTCGATGATAACGTCCTCTAGTAAGTCCTCATCCTCTTCGTACATCTTGAGAAGATGTTTATAGGAACTATGACCACGCAAGCGCAATAGACGTTCCATAACGGTACCATTCGTACGCAATGCAGATGTAAAGTATGTCATGGATTTCTGTAATTCTAACAATTGGAAGAAGTCTTTATTCTTTGTAGTATGACGCAATTGGACTTCAATATCATCGGTACGGCGGTTGATTTGTTGCAAGTAGCGCAAGAACATAGTTGCTGTGCGATACAAGATTTGGAACAAGAAACGCGTCTTTTTGTATGTATAGAACGTAGAAATCTGATTAGAAATAAACGGATACAATACTTCAGATTCTTCGAGACAGACCGTAATAAAGAAATCTGGCGTCAAGAAGATACCAAGTGGTACTGTATCATACATATCGTTACCGCGGATAACCGGAATATTAATAACGATAAAGATGTAGTTATCCTCTAACTCCACGTGAGAACGTTCTTCCATATCGAGAGCGGTCTTTAAAACGTCCGTTGGGATTTCCGTCAAAATATTGATAAGGGATAACTCATCGGGGTCTGGGTTCACCAAATTTACCCAAGAACCTTTTGTGGCATCTGATACAGTGCTATCGGAAACTAACTCTTCTTCTATGTGTTTATACACCGTAATCATGCTATCCCTCCTTCCAACGAACTTATAGTAATCATCTAATAAATTATATACTATTTTATAGCTATTATTCAATTCAATTGTGAAAGTTTTGTGTATCTAGAACATACATATACAGTTTTATGTCTATTTATGATGTACAAATGTATATAGTAAAAGTATCGTAAATGTTTAATCCACACAATAAAATAACCTCTAAGTTAGTCAGTTACTAACCTAGAGGTTATTTATATCAACCCTGATCATTCAGATCAGGAGAATGTAATTTATTTCGTTCCTCTACAGAGCTATAAACTCTACTTTCACTAATTGCGACGCAAGATACGAATAGAGTTCAAGATACAAAGGATAGATACGCCAGTATCGCCGAATACTGCCCACCACATGGATGCATAGCCCATAAGGCCAAGTACCATGATAAGGATTTTTACAGCAATTGCGAATACTACGTTTTGCCATGCTACGCGCAATGTCGCTTTAGACAAATCAAGGATATGTGCGATAGCAGTCAAGGAAGGACGCATGAACACAACGTCTGCCGCTTCAATAGCCGCATCAGCACCGCTACCCATCGCGCCACCTACATCAGCACCAGCAAGTACTGGAGCATCGTTGATGCCGTCCCCTACGAACATAGTTGGACCATATTCAGAGCGAATATCTTGTACAACGGACAATTTATCTTGAGGCAACAACTGAGCACGTACAGCACTTACGCCAGTTTCTTTAGCGATGTAATTTGCACTTGCTTCAGCATCACCTGTAAGCATAACAGTTTTAATATCTTGACCATTAAGATTAGCAATCGCTTCCGCAGAGTCTGGGCGAGCTTCATCGGCGATGATGATACGACCTAAGTATGTATTACCTTCTGCTACAAGAACTTCTGTGCCATATTCAGCAGCCTCTGTTGGATAGCCTTGCACATTATAGCGTTCCATAAGGCGACGGTTACCAATAAGTACTTGTTGACCATCAGTCATACCCACCATACCTTCACCAGCTAACTCTTGAACGAAATCAGAAGGTTCCACTGTAAGGCCTTGATCTTTTGCTTCAGACACGATGCTTGTTGCAATTGGATGAGTAGATACAGCTTCGATAGCTGCCGCCATGGATAACAATTGACTGGAACTTACATGAGAGCCTACAGTTTCTACGCTGTGAACTTTGAACTCACCAGATGTGATAGTACCAGTTTTATCAAGAGCTACTGCTTTCACATTAGCCAACGCCTCGATAACTCGACCACCTTTTAATAAGATACCGTGTTTAGACGCATTGCCGATACCGGAGAAGAATGCAAGTGGCACGCTAAGCACCAATGCACATGGGCAAGAAATAACGAGGAATGTTAAGGCTGTGTAGATCCATTTATGCCATTCACCAGTAATAAGGGATGGAATGATAGCTACAGCCAATGCAAGAGCTACAACGATTGGTGTGTATACGCGAGCAAAACGCGTAATGAAACGGTCGATTTTAGGTTTAGAAGATGCTGCATTTTCCACGGCATCAAGAATTTTAGTAACCATGGATTCTTCAAGAACCTTATCTACACGCATTGTAATGCGACCAGATTCGTTGATACAACCAGACATAAGTTGAGTGCCAGGTACGGCGCGAACAGGTACAGGTTCACCTGTTACAGGCGCTGTATTAACGCGTGTTTCACCTTCAAGCACTGTGCCGTCTAGAGGAATTAAATCGCCAGGACGAACTTCGATAGTCCAGCCTACTTCAACCTTTTCAGGAGCCATAACTACGATTTCACCACCGCAGTCTGTATCTACAACCCGCACCTCTTGAGGACGCATATCGACAGCGTTCATGATTTCTGTACGACTACGATCAGTTGCTTTTTCTTCGAAGAACTCACCAATACGGTAGAACAAGATAACGCCTACGGCTTCAGGCAATGCATCGATAGCAATAGCGCCCAATGTAGCGATAGACATCAAGAAGTTCTCGTCGAACACTTGGCCTTTTAAGATATTACGACCTGCGATGCGCAATACTGGGAACGCAAGAAGAATATACGCAACATAGTAAATTGGAGTTTCAATGCTCTCTGGCAAGCTGATAGATGGCACAAAGGAAGTCAATGCTTCATAAATCATGAATAGCAAGCCAGCTACAATAACAGCAATTGTTACAGCCTCGCTACCGTGGTCGTGATCATGACCATGGTCATCCATAGCCGCTTTAGATTTACGTTCATAATCAGCTACTGTTACGCCCTCTTCGATGGCATCACAAATGTCTTGAATGTCACGTTTAAGAGCTTCGCGGTCTTCCCAAGAGCCGGTTAATTTTAATTGATGTGTAGCAAGTGTAAAATTGGCAGTCTCTACAACATCCATTTTACGGATACGATCTTCAATTTTTGCTGCACAGTTCGCACAGTTCAAATCCTTCAATAACAATGTTTCTTCCATGATATCTCCTTTGATAATAGTGAAAGCTTCTATCCTGTATTGTAAGTTAATAGGTAATATTTTTCTAATACTTATTAGACATATCTTGTTTCATATCTTGTTATATATGTTCCTAAACATTTTTCATCAGATATTTTTATTTATATGAATACCCATTCATATGTTTATTTTAATAGAAGATATGGTGTATGTCAAGAAGAATTATCAAAATATCTATGATAATAAACAATAGTAAAGTAGCCTATACTCATCATACATGAGCATAGGCCAAATCTGTATTTCTTCACTTTACAATTTACTTTACTGAGTTTCTTTATTTGATTACTTTACATTTTATATCAGTGCTATTATTATCAACTCTTCAAAGGTTCTTATTCAAAAAGATTAATTTCCTTTATATCTTTAAAAGCAATGGCTACGCCCTCAATAGATAGACTATGTGCAGGTTTACCTATCGCCTCGATAGTCCCTACTAATTCCGTATAGCAATGACCTGTATAATAAAGCACTCGCACAAAATCCCCTTCCACCAAGGATTGTATAGTACGGTTTAATTCCTCTATTTGATCCTCCGATAGCTCTACACGATTCTCTTTAGGCCGTGCCACAGCTGCCAGCAATACTTCAAATCCCTTTAATGCCGCAAAGGGCATAAATTGTTTCGCCCGTTGTAACCGGGACATGCGATGTTTCATTAATGTATACCTCCCCTTATGCGACTAATCTATTTTCAATTGTATTCTCCGTTCAATTGCCATTGTATCCATTACACTATTTATTCCCCATTATGGCCACCTACCAAAGTATTTCTAAAGCGCATTGTCCCTTCATCTTGCAAGCTAGAGGCACGTAAAATAGAGTTTTTACCGAACTGCTCCTTGATAGATAACATCGCCTCATGGACTTGCCGTTCCTTTTCTTCTTCATCCGTCGCAAGGGCGCTAAATAAATCTACCTCTTGAGGAATAGCAGAGCGATTGACTAAATCCTCAAAGCTTACACCTATACGCCGTATAAGTTCATTTTTATGGCAATGTTGTTCGTACAATTTAATTACTGCCGTTGTTAATGCTTGCAATGAATCAGTGTACTGTTTAAGCTTTTTAGAACCTCCAGTAGAGCGCACCATATCATCTGCATAGCCAATATGAACATGAATATGGTTCGTAACCCCTTTGATTTGTAAAAGCTCTAATACCAAGGACTCCACCATTTCTCGCATAGGCACGTAGGCCTCTTCGTAAGTATAGTTACGCAACAAAATCTGGCTATGCGAGATAGAATGCTTAATAGGACGATACGCATGGATATCTGCAATCGTACACGGCTCACGGCCCCAAGCATGATCGATAATGAGCTCTGCATTAACACCAAATTCCTTGTACAACTTGGCCTCTGGAACCATGGTAATACCATGCAAATCATAAGCTCCATATTTATGTAAGCGGTTGGCTATACCCTTACCAATCTGCCAAATATCGGTCAAAGGCTGATGATACCAGATTTTCTCTTTAAAGAGGCTTTCATCAAGATACCCTATAAAATCAGGTGCATGTTTTGCGAGAATATCGAGAGCAATCTTGGCAAGGAACAAATTTGTTCCAATTCCAACAGTGGCATAAATCTTGGTCGCCTCTAGCACCGCATCAAGTAGCATCTGCGCTAGCTCTCGAGGCGTTTTCTTGTAGAGCGGTAAGTAAGGCGTAATATCGATAAAATACTCGTCGATAGAGTATACATGTACATCCTCAGGTGCCACATACTTGAGCAAAGTCCCGTAAATCTCAGCAGACGCCTGCATATACCGCTTCATATGAGGCTTCACCGTCAAATACTCAATGTGCGGAGGGATCTCAAAAAGACGACTGCGATTCTTAACACCTAGCTTTTTTAAAGCCGGTGAAATGGCCAATGTAATAGCCCCTTTGCCACGAGACCCATCGGCCACCACCAGAGGCGTTGTAAACGGATCCAGCCCCAAATCGGCGCACTCCACAGACGCGTAAAAACTCTTCAAATCAATGCACATATACATTCGATCCGTATCAGCTGAACCCATACAAACACCTCCTCAAACCGCTAAATAACTAGACTTTACAAGAAATATGAAAAGAAGAATTTCTATGATTATTATAACAAAAATACGGAGTATTTTCAAACATATGTTTGTTATTATAGTGGCAAATTTTGGACATAAAAATGAAAAAGTACCTACTATTAGACATCAAATCTAATAGTAGGTACTCTTAAGTACGTGTATAACCTAACCCAAAACTTCTATTCCCAGTTCTTTCAACAATACACTGAAAACTATCTAGTGCCAATATATTGATGGGACTTATTTTAGCTAACGTAATACAAAAAGAGCACCACCTATCGAGGGGCGACTTACGTGTCGTTTGGAGCCACGAGATAGGTGGTGCTTTTTTGTAACTAAGTTGTCGAAATAAGGTCGGGCCCCATCAATATATAGGAACTAACCGATAGTTTTCATTATTGTTCCGGCCCCATGTCTCGGAATTCCACGTCTCTAAATTGGGTTAATTCCCCAATGAATTGGAGTTCCACGGTACCGACAGAACCATTACGGTGCTTACGAATGAGGACTTCTGCGTTGTCCCCTTTTTCGGAGTTTTCATCGTAATATTTATCGCGGTACAAGAAGATAACGATATCCGCATCTTGTTCAAGAGAACCAGATTCACGAAGATCGGAAAGTACAGGCCGTTTATCTGGTCTGCTTTCAACACTACGAGACAACTGAGACAAGGCGATAAGCGGCACATTGAACTCACGAGCGATCAATTTGAGGTTACGAGAGATTTCAGACACCTCTTGTTGACGGTTCTCGCTGCCCTTACCAGAGTTGCGGCCTTGCATCAACTGAATATAATCGACGATAACGAGATCAAGACCATGCTCCACCTTAAGACGGCGCAATTTAGATCGCATATCTTGTACGGTAAGGCCCGGCGTATCATCAATAAATAGCTTGGATTTACTCATGCGATCCGCTGCAGCGATAACCTTTTCCCAGTCAGTAGGATCCATGTTCGCACGGCGCAATTTTTCAGAACTCACACCTGCCACGGAGGATAGAATACGACCAACGAGCTGTTCCTTGCCCATTTCTAGGGAGAAGAACGCTACCGTCTTATCGTACAACATCGTTACGTTTTGAGCGATATTCAAGGTGAAAGCCGTTTTCCCCATCGCAGGACGGGCTGCTACGAGGATAAGGTCAGATTTTTGTAGACCATTGAAGACATGGTCCACATCTTTAAAGCCTGTTGGAACGCCTGTAATAGCACCATCATGCTGTTGCAATGCATTTAATTTATCTAAGTTAGATAATACAACCTCCCCAATAGGCGCAAATGATGATTCGGACTGTGTTTGACCACTTACGTCCAATACCATTTGTTCCGCCTTGTTAAGGATAGCCGTTGGCTCATCTTCGCCAGCGTACGTCATGCCTACGATTTTATTCCCTGCATCGATAAGGCGGCGCAACTGAGCTTTCTCACTAATGATTTTCGCATGTTCCTCCACATTGTAGGACACCGATTCATTAGCCAAAGATGTAATATATGCAAGACCGCCTACCGCATCGAGTCGCTTGCGACGATCTAGCTCTTCACCAACAGTGATAAAGTCCGCCGTCTTGTTAGCATGCACGATTTCTAAGATAGCATCATAAATAATACGATGCGCATCGCGGTAAAAGTCTTCAGATTTTAGAATACTCGTTACCGTATCGACAACGGCACCCGAGTTGGATCCATTCGTTAATAAAGCCCCCAAAACGGCTTTTTCCGCATCTAAATTATGCGGTGGAATGCGTACATCCATGATAATCCCCTTTATAAAACCACTAAGGATAAAAGAATTCACCATACTCAAAGAGCATGGTGAACACTATTATTCAGCTACTACGTTAACCTTGATAGTACTTGTAATTTCAGGATGAACACGAACGAGTACATCATGTACGCCTAATGTTTTCAATGGTTCTTTGATTTCGATTTTCTTTTTATCGATATCTACTTTGTATTGCGCTTTAGCTGCATCGGAAATATCTTTTGCAGTAACGGAACCGAATACACGACCTTCTTCGCCCATGCGAACTTTTACAGTTACTTCAACCTTAGTCAATTGAGCTGCCAAGATTTTAGCTTCGTCATTGGCAACAGCTTTATTGTGAGCGATGGATTCTTGCTTTTGTTTCGCATTATTTACGTTAGTTGCTGTACCTTCAAGGCCAAGACCTTTTTTGATTAATACATTACGGCCATATGCATCGCTAACTTCAACGATTTCGCCTTTTTTACCAACCTTTTTAACGTCTTCTAACAATACTACTTTCATTGTTCTTCCTCCTCTTTCTCTGCGGAATGAAGGGCTTCAAGAGCATGGTCTAAAATAGCCTTCTTCGCTTCCTCTATTGTCATACCTTGTAATTGGGCACCAGCCACAGTTCTGTGACCACCGCCACCCAAGGCTTCCATTACAACCTGTACATTTACCTTGCCTTTGGATCGAGCACTAACGCCGATACCGCCGTCATTCAAGGAATACAGTACAAAGGCTGCTTCAATATCTTCATTACTGATAAGCATGTCTGCACTTTGTGCAGCTAATGCCATCATATCCTTCAAACCTTCAGGGGCTACAGAAATAGCAATTCCTTCAGTTCGATTGGCTTCAAATACCATTTTAGCACGCAATTGAACAGAATCGAAGGTTTCAATAAATAATTGTTTAACGCGTTCAATATCTGCCCCTGCACGGCGTAAGAATGCAGCCGCTTCAAAGGTACGTGCCCCAGTTTGTTGCACAAAGTTCTTCGTATCAAGCACGATACCCGCATAAATGCCTGTAGCTTCTGCTTTTGAAAGTTTTACACCACCACCTGCGTATTGTACAAGCTCTGTAACAAGCTCAGATGTAGATGATGCAGTTGGTTCCAAGTATGTAAGCAATGGGTTTTCTACGAAGTCCGCTGCACGACGATGATGATCGATAACGATGCGTCGTTCAGAAATTTCAAGAGCCTCTTGAGCTGCGACCATTTCTTGGCGATGTGTATCACATACAATGGTGAGCGTATTAGCATCTACCCAAGTTTTTGCCGCTTCAGGAGTAATAATATGTTCTGTCCAGAAGTCATCCTCTTTCAGAACAGTCACCATTTTATCAATGGCGCTCGTTTCCTTTGAAAGTACGATGCGTAATTCTTTACCCAAGGTACGCGCAATAGCTACAACACCGACAATGCCACCTAACGCATCATAGTCTTCACGCTTATGACCCATCACAAGGATTTTATCGGAATCAAGCATAAGCTCATGTAAAGCTTGCGATACAACACGAGCACGAACACGGGTATTCTTCTCAACACCAGCTGTATTGCCCCCAAAGAATCGGGTACTTTCACCATCCATAATACACACTTGGTCACCACCGCGACCTAATGCAATATCTAAGGCGGCGCGAGCACGACTAGAAACCTCTTTTACAGAGCCTACGTTCTCGCTAATCCCGATAGAAATCGTTGCAGGCACTTGACGGGGTGAAGGCAATTTACGGATTCTCTCAAGGATTTTAAACCCATCTTCCTCCATCGCATGAAGTGCACCACGAGAAATAGCAAAGGTATACATATCATCTTGGAAGTTACGAATGAAGCCTTCTTGTCTATCAATTTCATCCATAATAATGTTATTAATATCTGTCCAAACGCTAGTATACTCGCGGTCACTAAGACCTTTTGTCAATTCTTCGAGATTATCGATTTGAATCATGCCCCACACAGGCTGATTTTCTTCGGCTTTAATACGGGCCTTTTCTAAGTCTGTAATATTCTTAAAGTAAAGAGCCATTACTGCATGCTCTGCCAATTCATCTTCACTATGAATATCTGGTCGTGCATCACGAGGATCAATGAATTTGTAAATAATTTGGAAATACTTATCTCCATACTGTTCCGTCATAAATCCAGATTTTCCCCAGATTTTATCAATACGGAAGCCAGGCATAAGAGCAGACATTTTTTGAAGTTTATTCCAATCTACCTTAACCCAGTCTGCAAAGACACTATTATTCCATACGAGGGTACCTTGTTTATTAACAAGAGCAATCCCCATTGGCAAGTTTTGTAAAGCAAAGTTCGAAGCTTGTGTGACGTTTTTCATCATCGCCCCAAACTGTTCCCTTGCTAAACGACGCCGGTTATGAAGGGTGTTATAATTAACCAAATACGCCGCTACCACGATAATTAAAGCTAGAATTGCAATGGCCCAATTTAGATAGGCCAACAATAATAACAATAATACGATAACGGTAATAATGGTAATTTCTAAACCTTCCCATTTCCGTTGAAAGGATTTCATAACGGCCTCCTTTCTATTACTATTGACGCGCTTTGTAACGTGTCCGTAAATCTAAAAACATATCTATGACACCAAATATGGCTAGTGCTTGTCCAAAGAAAAAGGCATATACCCCTAGCAGTATCCACTTCAATTTATTACTCATGCGGTAACTACTCATTAAATCTGCTAAAGCTGCAAAACCATGAATAGAACACATAGAGCTACCAAGGAGTAATACATTAGTACTAATGGCTATGACCCAGGAAGAGTCCATATTGATATGCGGCGTACCATATATACCAATAATACCTAAAGCGTATAGCCCTGCACTCCAGACAGGCATCCTCCATTCTTCAATTGGTAAAAATCGAGGTATGGAGATACGTAATCGCTTACCTAGCCATATAGATATCTGAATAGTTATATAACTGTATGATACTGCAGCTATAGCTACAGCCACAAAAAACGCATCCTTCAAACCAGTAGCAAGCTTATCTACATTTTTTACAAATAAATCAACTTGTTCCTGTGTGATATTAGGATTCGTCTGTAAGGCTTGATCAGCAATCATACGAGCTTGCTCGGTCATCTGTGTATCTATCATTGATAGAGTAATACCAGATACATATACTTGTGCCATTAAAGTTACTAATACAGCAACAAACATAGCAATACTAGGGAGTAGTAGTCGCTTAATCGTCCCTAAAGAAAGACGATTTCCTTCTCCTACCCCTACACCTACCGCAGCAAATAAGCCAACAGGTATACCATTCCATGGTCCAAACAAAACTACCGCTAAGAAAGTAGTAACAACAGCTGCCGATATACTATACTTGCGACCCCATTTTGTTCCAATTATGCCAATGGCTGCAGGTGTAACAAAAAATGATAAAAAAGCGAAAGCTGGTAAATACACACTAACAGCACTAAGGATGACACCTATAGCACTAACAAATCCTGTTTCTACCATCGCTCTTGTATTTGTTTGTTTCATAAATCTCCATTCTAAATAAAAGAAGATAGATTAATTGGTATCTTTTAATTATAACAGTTTAAAAAGGTAACTTCAAATACCCTATATAGTAGACAAATGCGATGACACCGCTATTTATAGTAGATTCCATAGGTCCTTTTTAAAATGTTAAAAGTACCACACCATAGGGTGCGGTACTTTTGTTTATTATATGTGATTATACGTCTTGAATAATCGGCAGGATCATAGGACGGCGACGAGTTTTATCATAGAAGAATTTACCCAACGCGTCGCGTACATTTTGCTTGATTGTAGTCCAATCTTTAATGCGTTGTACTTCACAATCTTCAAGAACTTGTTCTACCCTACGTTCTGCAGCAAGCATGAGTTCTTCTGCATCGCGTACGTATACGAAGCCACGAGATACGAGGTCTGGACCAGCTACGATTGTACCAGAAGCTTTATCCATCGCCATTACAACGATAACCATACCTTCTTGTGCCAATTGTTGACGGTCACGGATAACGATGTTACCTACATCGCCAACGCCAAGGCCATCAACGAAGATAGCACCAGCTTGTACACGACCACCTTTACGGCCACCATCTTTATCAAATTCAAAGATTTGACCATTGTCGCCGATAAGGACTTTCTTAGGATCTACGCCCATAGCAACACCAAGTTCACCATGACGGCGCAACATGCGGTACTCACCATGAACTGGGATGAAGTATTCTGGACGAACAAGGTTAAGCATTGTTTTAAGCTCTTCTTGGCTCGCATGACCAGATACGTGGATACCACGATCTTTACCATATACAACGTGACAACCTAATCGGAGCAAGTTATCGATAGTTCTACCTACAGCACCTTCGTTACCTGGAATTGGTGTAGCAGAGATGATAACTGTATCATTCGGTGCCAACTCTACAGTGCGGTGGTTGCTTGTAGCCATACGGGACAAGCCTGCCATCGGTTCACCTTGAGAACCAGTTGTTAAGATCATAATTTGGTCATCTGTGTAGTTGTGCATTACATCTACGTCGATGATTGTATTTGGTGGAATGTTCAAATAACCGCGTTCTTGAGCGATTTCTGTAACATTTACCATGCTGCGGCCCATAACGACAACCTTACGGTTGAACATAACTGCCGCATCAATAGCTTGTTGGATACGAGATACGTTAGATGCAAATGTAGCTAACACAACGCGACCTTTTGCTTCTCCAACAGCTTGTTTAATAGCAGGACCTACGGAACTTTCAGAACCTGTAGTACCTGGTTTTTCAACGTTTGTAGAGTCGGACATCAAGGCCAATACACCTTTATTACCGAGCTCAGCAAATTTGTGCATATCCATCAAACGACCATCAACTGGTGTTTGGTCGATTTTAAAGTCACCTGTATGAAGTACAGTACCGATTGGTGTATCGAAGTACACAGCACAGGAGTCAGGAATGGAGTGGTTTGTTTGGATAAAACCAACCTTCACTTGACCAATTTGAACTTCATCGCCTGCAGCAATAGTACGAAGACATTTTGGAGATACCTTATGTTCTTTAAACTTGCCTTCAATCAAACCACAAACGAGATTTGTTGCATATACTGGGCAGTTAATTTCTTTCATAAGGTATGCCAAGGAACCAATATGGTCCTCGTGACCATGGGTAATTACGACAGCTTTCACGCGATCCTTATTCTCAATGATATAGCTCATATCAGGAATAACGATATCTACGCCAAGCATATCTTCGCTAGGGAACGCAAGGCCAGAGTCGAGAACGATAATTTCGTCCTCATATTGGAAGATGGTCATGTTTTTACCGATTTCACCAAGACCGCCAAGAGGGATGATTTGGAATTTACCCTTATTAGCGCCATTTGGTGTACGACCTACTAATTCCACAGGAGCCTCTTGATTGTTGCGGTTTGTGGAGCGATTATTTGGACGGTTGTTATTACGGTTTTGACTATTGCGACCATTGTTAGAGCGCGTATTACGCGTATTTTCACTACGTTCACCACGTGGTGCACGAGTTTGACGAGGTTTACGTTCTGTACGTTCTTGACCTTCACCTTGCTCAGCATTGCGACGTGTATTTGTACGGCGTGTCGTATTAGTACGACCACCATTTGCATTTGTACGAGTATTTGTACGGCGTTGACGTGTTGTGCCTTCACCTTCACCAGCTGCATGTTGACGAGTACGACCCTCGCCAGCAGGGCGGCGTGTATTAGTGCGGCGGCGAGTCTGTTTATGTTCGCCTTCAGCCGCAGCTGTACGAGTAGCAGGTTTTGCTACTGTTGGTTCTGCTTTCACTTGTGCAGTAACCTGATTATCTGTTGTATTCACAGTTCCTCCTAAAATTTTGTTCATTATTTTATTTAACATAGTTTCTTTTCTCACCTATCACTTGAATTGATCTATGCTATGGAGGCCACACAAAGAAAAAGGCGCTAAAATACTAGCGTCTCGTCAAATGGGCGCAAAAATGCGCTATCAACTTTTGCCGTTCCTAGTGTTGTTGTGACCATTTGCCATAGCAAATGAGTATATTGCCATCATTAGACATGTCAGCCGCGACGGGTACGTTCTCTTCGTTCCAATCTAATGAGTTTTGCAATATAATCCGATCGATTTTGATGAAAGCCTCGCTTTCATACGTTATGTCTATTGTAACATAAAAATAGCGTTAACAAAAGAGGGTAGCCCCCATGTTAACGCTACTTAGATATATCACATTCTATTTATCATCATCGGGCATAGTTTTGTAAAACCCTTCGATACGCCACGCACCATTCTCTTCAATGACAGAAATATAGCGCTTCATCGGCGTTGATTCTACAACACCGGCGCCAACCTTTGTAGTTTGTAGGTTTGCATCAAAGACAATGCGCTTCAAATCCCCTGTGCGACTCACCCGTGTAACACCTAGGGATACTACATCCACCTTTGGCGCCTGTTTCATAGATGCTAGCCATTTTTGTTTTTCTGTCGGGTTTGTACTAGCTTGGCTAATGATATAGGTGAAAGCCTTATCATAATCCTTGTTATTCAGGGCATCAAAATAATTTTGCACAGAAGCTCGCGCTGCTTCCGCACTGCCTTCACCAACGATAGAGTTTGTAAGCCATCCGTCAGGGAATACTTCATTAGCTGGGCCCATCGCACGTAAAGATGTGCCAAACACACAGATTACTATAACAAGTAATCCCACCAGAACACGCGTTGTTAAAGCACTACTCGTAGGGGATACCTTCATAATAGATGCCAAACGCTTATCTATGATGATATGTTGCAATGCGCTGCCATATTGATTGTCTTGAGGCTGACCTTTTAAGCATAATAATCCTAATAAGATCAGTGGCCCTACAAAGGGAATGAGAAACAGCAACAATGTAGCACTACTTTTACCTGTATCATGAAGACGTCGTACAGATAAAGCAACCAAAGGCATTAAGGAAACTAAGCTAAGTATGGCAACGATAAGACCAGCTAATCCGATTAGATAGGGCCCCGTTTGGAATATGGCTGTCAATCCATAAAACACTGCTAACAAGCCAATAATAGCAATATGCCACAACAACAGAAATTGGAAAAACTCTCTACGAGAGGCGCGTCCATCCGTATCCATGAACTTTTTCCCCATTACATAGAGGAATGTATCCTTATAACTCATTTGGTAATGGGCGAAAGGATAAATCACATCACCTTCTGGTGCGATGCGCTCCACCTCTGTTGCCACCGTATACTGTCCACACGTAGGACAAAACATAGCCGCCTCATCACAATAATGACGACATGCATCACAATACCGTTTCATAAACTTCTCTCCAAAACTCTCAATCTTTTATTATTTTAACTATCTCAATTACTTATTATTTTAATTATCTCAATCACCTATTATTTTAAATAGGTATCTACCGCCTCAGCAAATCCTTGTCGATATAGATTAGCTCCACCGTTTGCGGGATGGCGCAAACCAATGGCAGATAGACCAAATTTGCCCATCGTATCCGCAGACTTTTGCCCTACGGCGAGCATAAGAGGTTCTAGACCTCCTAGCTCAAGATGTAAATCTAACAAGCGTTTTGTGTATTCCCAACCTACTTGTTGTTCTCTATCCGTAGGTGTACGGTTAGTCAATGGATTTCCATCCTTATGTGGGTGGAATGGGAATATATTCCATAGCAATGTATCATAGGTATTGATACCCTTTTCAACAATGGCACTCCATACCACAGTATCAGTAGGTTCATTAAAACCATCCTTTTGCTGTGCTCCTTTTAACAAAGAGCTAGTAGGTGAACTAGTACGTTCCAACTGAATAGGAGTTACATCCTTCGCACGAATGGTTTTGTGCTTATCTAGTAGCATTCTTTCACAAGTAATGGCAATCCCTGAAAAGCGGCCTCCTTGATAGCCTACAGCCTCTGCCACTACAAAGACCTTAGCTCGACCTAAGCGCGGCAATAAATAAGCGACCAAATTATCTCGGCGCACCTGTGCCGCATCAAAGCCCTTTGTGACAATCTCTAAATCAGGATTAACCTCACCCCAAGGATTATGGACAAGACTCCCCGAATACTGGGCGAGCCAATCTACAAAACCGCGCACCGTCTCTACGCGCTCTGTATCAAAGGACCCTATATATTCATCAAAAGACAAGGTCTTCTCTAACTCAAACAAAGACATACAGCCTCCAATTTAAATTTCATATGTTATTACCGATATATATCTACTATACATGATAATTACACGAATTGCATAAGAAATATATAGTTATATGTACTACAATCAAGATGTCACCACTCCGTTCTGGGGAAACAGGTACAGAAAGGAGGTGCAACAGTGAAAGATATTCTTATAATCCTTCTAGTTCCTATCGTGGTAAATGTGACCAGCTATCTCATTTGCAAGTGGTTAGATAGGAAATTTCATGGTGATTAACCCCGTTAGCTTAGACGACCATAAGCAATAAAAAACTCCCTCAAGTATTTCGCGGTTCTTGAGGGAGTTTTTTTTGTGCTAACAGTGAATTCTTACAATCCTTCAGCTACTTATAGTATACATTATTTTAGAGTTTTGTCTATTATAAAACACCCAAGCAGAAAAGTTCTTGGGTGTTTCTTTTGAGATGTATATAACTGATATATAAAACTAAATATAGAACTCGATTTTGTCTTCTTTTGCGAGTTGGAATTGTTCGAAGATATGGTTACGTATATTAACAAAGTTCGGCGATGTACGATCGGTTCTGTCGATGATGTTCACAGGGATGATAGTTTGTACACGACCTGGATTTGCCGCTAGTACTACGACGCGGTCCGCAAGGACTACGGCTTCTTCAATATCGTGGGTAACAAATACAACCGTCTTACCTTCTTCGCGGCAGATGCGAGAGATTTCGTCTTGCAAGTTGATACGTGTTAATGCATCGAGGGCGCCTAACGGCTCGTCCATGAAGATAATATCTGGATCTACCGCTAGTGCACGGGCAATGGATACACGTTGTTGCATGCCCCCAGATAGTTCTGCAGGATAGCGATTGCGAGCGTGATCGAGGCCTACCATTTTAACGTATTTATCGATGATAGCGGGACGCTCTTCTTTAGGCACCTTTTTACTTTCAAGACCAAGCTCAATATTGCTTTCCACCGTACGCCATGGCAACAAGCCATAATTTTGGAATACCGTTACATATCTGAGTTGAGGCGCTTTCACCTCTTCACCGTCGATAGTAATGGAACCAGATGTAACGAGCTCAAAGCCTGCTATAGCGTTTAATAGCGTACTTTTACCGGAACCAGAAGGGCCTAAGAGGCAAATAAACTCGCCCTTTTCAATATCTAGATTAATATCTTCAAGAATGGTGAGTGGTTCCCCATCTTTCATAAATTCCTTGTGTGCATTGCGCACCGAAATGTAACCCATGAGGCCACCTCCTATTTCTCAATACCCCAACGTTTGTAAATCCATTTTTCGATGAGGGACACGCCCCAATCGAGTAAAAGCCCAACGAAACCGATGGTCAAAATAGCTACCATCAAGAGATCGTTACGCAAGTTATTTCTCATATCGATAATAAGGAAGCCAAGGCCTGTTTGGGAGCCTACCATTTCCCCTGTTACAAGGAAGATCCACGCCGTACCGAGAGCGATGTGAAGACCCGATGCAATGCCTGGGAATACGGCAGGTAATACGATTTTAAATAATAGTTCTGGCTGTTTAATACCAAAGTTGCGTGCTACCTTGATGTACACAGGGTCAATATTTTGAATAGCAGATACGGTGGACAATAGCACCGGGAAGAATGCTGCAATAAAGATGATAACGATAGCTGGTGCTTGACCGATACCGAAGAAGAGAACGATAAACGGCAACCACGCCACAGGAGAAATTGGTCGAATGACTTGAACGATTGGATTGATGTAGTTCCAAATCCCCTTATACCACCCCAAGATAAGGCCGAAGAATACGCCAGCCACAACGGAAATGATGTAACCGATAAAGAAACGCACTAAACTATCTGCAATATCTTTAAAAAGAACACCGTCGCCTATAAGTTCTCCAAATCCGAGTAATACCTTATATGGCGTTGGAAATAGCGCTTCATTAAAACCGCCGAGTCGAACGATCAACTCCCAAATTAGCCAAGCTGCGATAAATGAACCTGGCACATATGTATATTTCTTCATGGTCCCCCTCCTATGGTAACAATGATGTATCTACAAACTCTGAATAGGTCGGCACTTTTTTGATTAAATCAATATGTGTCATATGATGCACAAGCGCATTATAACGGTCCTCTGTAAGGGCTAAATCTTTAAACCCAATCACTTGTAAGGAACGTTCAATAATAGGATCCTTAAACTTTAAATATTTTAAGGCAATTTCTTTTTGGGACTCTGGATGCTCATCTAGGTATTTACCTGCATCGAGATAGGCTTTTGTGAAAGCTTTTGCCAAGTCATGATGTTCATCGACGAATTGACCATTAAACACAAGAGCACAGCAAATATTATCATGCCAGAGATGGTCAGGATCTTCAAAGACCTTCCCAGTTCCCATTTCAAGGGCTAGAGAGCCAAATGGTTCGGCTACACTATACCCAGCAATTTGACCTACCGATAGAGCAGATGGCATTTCTGGAGGGCTCATTTCTACGATTTGTACATCTTTTTCAGAAAGACCCGCTTCTTCAAGCATGCAATCCACGAGAACTTTTTGAGTAGATTGTTTATGAGGGATAGCAAAGGATTTGCCTTTTAAGTCTTGAACGGAGTTAATATCCTTATTGACGATGATAATATTACCCTCTGTATGACCAAGTGCAGCAGCACGAACATCAATGCCTTGTTCACGAGCCTTTACACCCAGTTCAACAAGAACAGCTGCGGCATCTACCTTACCAGTATTTAACGCATCCATAAGCTCTGGCCAAGACCCATATTTAACAAGCTCTACATGAACAGGACCATCTGCCGTTTCTAATTCTTTTGTGGCGAATACTGGCAATGCATGGGTAATTGGTAAATAGGCTACGCGTACAGTCTTTAATTCTTGAGCCGTCTTTGGTTTATGGTGTTCATAATAACCATAGGCTATGCAGCCAATAACCAAGAGAACCACTCCGATGATTAGATACCATGTCTTCTTCATAACTTCCCCTCTTTCTACCTCACAACAAGGGGCGTTTTTGACACATGTCATTTTTCACACTTTTCTAAAACCTAGATGAAGTCTGGTTCTAGAATACCTTGTCTTCTAAACTTATTTATACCCTACTATATCAATATGTATTAATTATGTCAATAAAACACAGTAATATTGTAGGTATTATTATTTAAGTACGAAATACATCAATATAGACCAAATAAATCCAAATAAATATAGTAGTCTAAGTATAGTAGTCTAAAGATATGAACTACTATATCTACAAAACGATTTAGCACTCCAGCTTTAGCAATACTATAAACAAGAACTCTATCACTAAACAAAAAAGCAGGTAGTATCCATTGGATACTACCTGCTACTAGCTTTAATATTTTCAGCTTTAATATTTTCACTTATTGTTAGATTGTATGTGAAGATTCACTTAAAACAGTGTCTTTTTATTTAGTATATATACTTCCGCTGTACCAGCTTCGCTAGACTCAGATACATTTGGGTAGATAGTAGACTGACGGAAGTGCTTGATTTCACCTTTTGGAACGATGAGCATTAGAGGTTTACCAGAGGCGATTATCTTGTTAAATTCCTCTTCGTTAACTTGTTCCATAAGATATTTCTTTGACCACTCGGCACTGCGTTTTTTAATTTTATCTCGATCATCCCAGCGACTTTCATCACCGTTGATTTTAATAATCTTATGACCTGTATAGTATACAGCGGATGTACTGTACCCGTTGTAGTAATAGATATCCCCATCATAGGAGTCTACCACAGGCACTACATCGATATTACTACGCTGTTTTACAAATGGTTCTAACCCTTCTACCACAACAATGGAAGAAATAACCATCGTACCTAGGACAATGACACTAACAAGACGATACCCTTTTTTCGTATACCATGCGTGGAATAAAAGGATTACGGCTACAGCCGCCACAACATAGAGCAAGAAATAGAAACCCCATGGAGCGAAGAATGATCCCGCTACATAAGCAATCCATAAGAGTAAGGTAGGTCCCATAATGACCCATTTTACAGCTCTAGATTTACCTTTACGTATAATCTTCATAACGCCCATAGCGCCGATGGCACTAAAGGGAACTAAGCTCACGAATGTATATAAAGGATATTTTGTAGCCATTAAGGTGTAGAACAAAACGACCCCAACACCCCAAATCATGTTATAGATAAAGGCTGTATGACGCTGTTTAAAACCATCAATCATACCGTAAATAACAGCACCAGTCCACGGCAAAGAAGCACCTAGGAAGATGGCGATATAATACCACCACACATTATCTTCAGGATGTTCAGATTGTGTGGCCCGTGTTACATTGTGAAGCCCTAAGAAGCCATTGATAAAATCTTGACCGTGAACGCTGTACATATACATATACCACGGCAAGCAGACTACACAAAAGGCAAGAATGCCACGCCAATCAAAGATAGCTTTCACCATCGACCAAGAACGATTGATACCGGCAAAAACGAGTAAAATCATCCCCGGCAAAACGAGTGCTACAGGCCCCTTTGTGAGCACCCCGAGGGCTGCAAAGATATAGGCCACAATCATAGCATGTGGTTTCTGTTCCACCATTCCCTTATAGGAATAAATCATGACCATGATCGTCGTATAAAGTAGCACCATATCCGTAATAACGCCATGAGCTACGGTCCAGAACATGAGGGATGTACCAAGAACACCGGCCGCAATTAAGCCGAGGGCCCACTTGCCGCTCATAGTACGCGTCGATTGATACATAGTCGCTACAGATAAAGCGCCAAAGATAGCACTGGGTAAACGAACCACCCAATCGGCAATACCAAAGATTTTAAATCCAAGGGCAATGAGCCAATAAATCATAATCGGTTTATCGTACCAATAGGTGCCGTAAATTTGAGGTGACAACCAATCTCCGGAGAGAACCATTTCCTTAGCAGTTAACGCATAGTTAGATTCCACAGGATCCGTAACAGGCAACATATTATTGCCAAACAGATAAAAAACAAGCCATACAATAAATACGACTGGAGTTAATCGTGAAAGTTTCATAAGGGCCTCCTTATCGGCGATTGCGATAGTATTTAAAGCCCAATACAGCCGCTATAATAACGAATACAACAATCATAATAACCAAGAACTCATGATTATATTGGATTAGATCTTTCCAGTTTTCACCGAGTACTTTACCCAGGTAAACAAGAAGGATTGTCCAAGGAATCGTGCCTAGTACAGTCCAAATGACAAAATGCCACATTGGATAACGAGCCATGCCAGCTGGGAAAGAAATAAATGTACGAACACCTGGCAACAAACGGCCAAAGAACACCGCGGCACCACCATACTTATTAAACAACTTTTCAGCGAGTTCAAATTTATGTTCATTAAAGAATATGTATTTGCCATATTTCAAAAGAAGTGGACGTCCGCCATGCTCACCCATCCAGTAGGATAAGATAGAGCCTACAATCCCTGCTAAAATACCTACAACCATAGTCGTATGCAAATCAAATATGCCCTGAGCAATCAGATATCCAGCAAAACCTAAGACGATTTCACTAGGAATAGGAATGTTAGCATTTTCCAAAACCATTGCAATAAACATGGCTCCATAGCCATACGTTTCCATAAATGAAATGATATATTCCACTGTTTTACCCCTTTTTAATTCCCATACGGGTCCATTATGCACAAATTTTTGGGCATAGTATTTTCATCATTACCATACTTATTCGGTATATCTTATATTTTACCATAATAAAAAGGCCCTCACCACAGGTGAAAGCCTTTTTACCATTTAACTGTATACGATTATTGCAATTCAGTAGTTTGAGTTGTTACTTCACGAGCCGTAGTAAATGCAGCAAGTTCTGCATCACCAGAACCAAGGATTACTTTGTTAGCTACTAGCGCATTAGCCGCTGTTTTAGCATCTTGTAAAGTAATTCCAGCACGAGGAGCACTAATTGTGACTGATGTGCTTTTACCACCGACCGTAGAAAATGTAAGATATACAACGCGTTTTTCCGCCATGTGGGCGCCTCCTTTCACGTTTCATAAACAAGTTCTCGAATTTAGATAGAATAGGATGATTTCTGTAACTCTGCAATTCTGTAATTACACAAATTACAATTAGATTAAATATATCTATCTACAATTCATATCAATAAGGATGGGAATGTGAGGGTTTGCAATCTCTATATCCTGTTACGACTATGGGAGGATATAAAAACTAGCAATAAGAATGTGTTTGGATCACTTAAAAAACGAATAGATAAGATTCAATTAATGTCCTAAGGATACTTCATTGACGCGGACCACGTCGGACAAGCTGTGGTCATACAAGGCTGCCAGCGCATTACCAACGGTTTTTATATTATCGTCGGACGCTTCTTCTGCAACACGTGTATAGGTTACGTCTTTGTACTTCGGCGCATCTTCGGTGCCGATGTTAAAACGCAACACCAATTTAGTGCGTTTAATGTTAGCCATCATATCACCTCCTTTCACCCTCTTATATTCCTGAGGGTCCCTCTCGACAACCCCCGCTAGAGTAATTAAGGTAATCATTGTGAAAGTCAGAGAACAACAACTTTAAATCTATATTTCTTACAGTATTTATATAAATCTAACAAACAATACAGAAGTATACACGCTATAAACATGTCATAAATACAGAAAAAGACCCTTACAAATCATTAGCTATACAAATATAACTAACAACTGTAAAGGTCTACATAAGCCCATAAAGGGCAATGAAAATCTATAAAGTACCATAAACCATTATTAAGGTCTGTGCTCAATAGATAAATACTATTCAGTTTTCAAGGCTAGCATAAAGTCATGTGCTTTTACAGCTGCTTCAGTATCTACAAAGTGTAGCGGGTTTAATAAGCGACAGAATTTAAAGAGATATTCATGTTTACGTAAAATTTCTTTTACATGTAACACCGTATCGCGCGCCGTACGAGCCGAACTATAGCCATTCATCATAGCGTATAGGTAAGAAATCGGTAGATTATCTTCACGCAAATAGCTATGCACAAAGATGAGTAAATCCCAACCTTGTGGTGTAAATTCAGGCCAACGACGACCATTTTCCCAATCTAATAAAGTAACCTTATCAGTATCTGGATCATAGGTGATATCTCGCATGGCAGGACGGCCATGGGACAAACCATAGTCATGAAGTTGTCCCAATGTTTTACCAAAACTATAGAAGATATGAGTAACCATATCTTGTAAGCTATCATCATCAGGATGTTTAGCCGGCAATTCGCTATAATAGGTTAATGTTTTACCAGATCCTTCTGTAACGAAATAATGCTCTCTAAAACCAGCAATCACTGGCGCTACAGGCAACTGAGTATTTACGAAGGAAATTTTATAAAACTCATAATCAAAAGAAGCTCTAGGAGCTGGTTTAATCCAACTAGAGCGGTGATTACTGATATCTTGTTTTACATAATAGGTTTTATCATTAAACTCTACAGAAAAAACACGATGGTCTTTCTCTTCATCGATTATGCGATCAATATATTCTAATAACATATCATTCATTATAGCCTCCCTGTGTATAACACTCTACAACACTAGTGTCCCTCAGGCATATATTTCAAAAAAAATATAATATAACAATTTACCCTTCTATTGTTATATTCCTCGAAATATATAATATTAAATAATTTATGAGTAATAGCATATTAGCTATTACTCATTTAAGTGTATACAATTAATGTATTTATTATACTACAATTATCATCTCATATCAAAGAGAATTCACTTCACCAATACAGATAAACACTGTATTATCGGCAAACTCTTCATGTTAATCTCAAATAACTTACCTTGGTTTTAACCCACAAAAGAAAAACCCCCTAGCCTAAGCTAGGGGGTTCTTCTGGTAATTATGATAATAGGTTTAGATTTAAGACAATACGAGGACCAACTGAGGTCATGTCTAAATCAAACGAATTAACCAACGAATTTAGTCACTGCTGCAGTATCAGTTAAGTGACGTTTAGGCATGCCCATTTCTTCAGGGGAAATGCCAAGAGCAAGACCCACTAATTGGGACATGTGCAAGATTGGCATATCTTTGCCACCGCCAACAACTTCTTTTGCTTCTTTTTGGAACATATCAAGTTGCATTTGGCAAAGTGGGCAAGGAGTTACTACGCAATCCGCGCCTTCTGTAGCTGCATCTTTGTTGATGGAGCCAGTCATTTGCATTACGGAATCATGTGCAGGGTATACAGCATGGAAACCGCAGCAATCAAGTTTACGGGAGAAGTCGATTGGTGTAGCACCGATAGCAGAGATCAAATCTGCTAAGGATGTAGGCATTTGATAATCTTCGAAGCCCAATTCAGTTTGAGGACGAAGAATATGGCAACCATAGTATTCAGCTACACGTAAACCAGTTAAAGGTTTAACAACTTTAGCTTTCAATTTATCCAAACCGTAATCGCGGATCAATACCCATAAGAAATGAGTGATATCAGTTGTACCGCGGTATTGTTTACCGATTTGAGCTAATTTTTTGTTAACTTCGTTCTTTTCTTTTTCGTTTTTATCAAGCTCGTTTTTAGCTTCACGAAGCATCAAAGTACAAGTGTTACATACAGTTAAAAGGTTCAAACCTTTTTCTTCTGCCAATGCAATGTTACGAGCATTTGTAGCAAGTGTAATTTCTGGAGCGATGTCTTGAACGTGGGACGCGCCGCAGCAAGTCCAGCCGTCAAGCTCTTCCAACTCGATGCCTAATTTTTTAGCTACAGCAACTGTTGCTAAGTAGTCTTCTTTGGCAGCGCTTTCAAGAACGCAACCTGGGAAAAATGCGTATTTCATTATTTGCTTACCTCCTCAGCTGCTTTCATAAGTCTGCGAACACCATCAATACCATTTACAGGTTTTTGAGGTACTACAAGTTCGAATGGATTGATTTTGCTGTGTTTCCACAAACGTAAAGCATAGAATGCTTGTTTAGCGGAATCAACAACACCATCAGATTTCAAGCTCATAGAAACTTCTTTCAAGCGACCAGTTTTGTAGAGATCGTCTTTGAAAGCAACTGCATGGCGAACGCCTTTGCTGTTAGTAAGACCAGCTTTTGTAGCTTCTTTACGCAAGTTGGAAATATCTTGAGCAGGTTTTAAGTGTTTAGGACAACGGGAGATACAGTTCATGCAGTGAACGCATTTCCAAAGACCGTTGTCGAATGCAGGTTGAATGTGAGCCATAGGTGCATCATCACGGCTATCCAATACGAAACGGTTAGCTTTTGTGAATACATATGGTTCTAAGAAGTCATCTTGACGTGCAGTCAATTTGTTACATTCAGATGCGCAGCAACCACAAAGGATACATTCTGTACCAGCAACGAATTTTTTGAAGTCAGCTGGAGTTTGGCGAACGATTTTGTCACCTTCGTTGAATTCTGCTTTAAGGAAGATCCAAGGAGCAACTGTTTTCAAACGATCAACTTTTGCTTCCCAGTCAACAACTAAGTCGCGGATAACGCGGAAGTTGCCGATTGGTGCAATTGTCAATTCATCAGTACCATAACGTTCTGTTAATTCGTCGATTTTAGCTTCGCAACCAAGCATTGCTTCGCCATTTACGCGAATGGAGCAAGCGCCGCAAACTGCGGAACGGCAAGCTGCCAAGAATGTTAAAGTTGGATCTTGAGTATCTTTAATTTTTTGAAGGCCCCAAAGAATTGTACGGTCAGCTTCATAGTCAAATTTGAAAGTCTGTACAAACGCGCGACCTTGTTGGTAACGGTGAATATGGTAGGTGATTTGTCTCATCTTAGTACTTCCTTTCTTGTGGTTCGTATTTAGTGAACACTACGTCGCGTTCAGTCAATTCGTACTCGCCGTTAGCACCCAATTTGATCAAAGAGTGTTTTAAGTATCTTTCATCATTACGTTTTGGATGGTCTTCACGGATATGAGCACCACGAGATTCACGACGGTGTAAAGCGCCCATAGCAATAGCTTTAGCTACTGTTAACATGGAACCGATTTCACAATAGTTAACGAATGCCATGTTGTAAGTACGTTCAGGGTCACCTACATAACAAGTTTTATAATCTTCCATCAATTGATTGATTTCTTTTAATGCTTCAGTAATACCGTCTTCATTACGGAAGATACCTACTTTGTTCCACATTGCATCAGCCAATGCATCGCGGATTTCAACTACAGGACGACCGCCTTCACGAGTTGTTACTTCAGTGAATTTAGCTTCCCAAGCTTTTGCAGCTGCAGCTAATTCTGCATCTACGTTAGGTTGTTCATGTGTTTCAGCATAGTCAGCTGCGCCAGCACCGGATACTTTACCGAATACTACGCCGTCTGCCAAGGAGTTACCACCTAAACGGTTAGCACCGTGGATGGAGATACAAGAAGCTTCGCCGGAGGAGAACAAACCAGGCAATTCACATGCACAAGTTTTGTAATCAACTACGTCGATACCGCCCATTGTATAGTGACATGTAGGACGAATAGGTACTGGTTGTACTAATGGATCGCAATGTTCGAAAGTCATAGCCAAGTCACGGATACCATGAAGTTTTTCAATGATAACTTCAGGACCTAAGTGACGAAGGTCAGCTACTACGTATGCGTTAAGACCAGAACCGAAACCACGACCTGCAGCGATTTCATCTTCGATTGCTTTCGCTACAACGTCACGGGATGCTAATTCCATTTTGTTAGGCGCATATTTTTTCATGAAACGTTCGCCTTCAGCGTTAAGAAGGTAACCACCTTCACCACGAACCGCTTCAGACATCAAGATACCAGTACGACCAAGACCAGTTGGATGGAATTGAATCATTTCCATATCTTTCAATGCATTACCAGCGCGGAATGCTGCTGCCATACCATCGCCTGTGGAAAGGAATGGGTTTGTAGTACGAGTCCAGAAAATACGACCTGCACCACCAGTAGACAAGATAACTGCTTTTGCTTTAATTTGTTCTACGCGACCTTCTTTCATGTTCCACACAACTGCGCCACCAACGTGACCGTTTGCGTCTTTAACAAGATCTAAAAGGTACCATTCTTGTAAGAAGTGTACACCTTCTTTCAAGCATTGTTCATAAGTAGTGTGCAAAATTACGTGACCAGTTTTATCCGCAGAGTAGCAAGTACGTGGATAAGATTGACCACCGAAGTTACGTTGAGCAATTTTGTTTTGCTCTGTACGAGAGAATGGAGCACCCATGTGGTCCATTTCAAGTACGCCTTCTGGACAACGAGAGCAGAAGAATTCGATCGCATCTTGGTCACCAAGATAGTCAGAACCTTTTACTGTGTCGAAAGTATGAGTTTCAACTGTATCTTCAGCTGCAACGTTATTCAAACATGCATTTACACCGCCTTGCGCCATTGCTGTTGCAGAGCGAGTTGGGAAAATTTTAGTAATAAGAGCTACATTTAAGCCTTTGCGACGACCAACTTCAAGAGCCGCGCGTTGACCAGCGCCACCGCTACCTACTACTAGAACATCAAACTGTTCCATAATGACCTCCTCATAACTACCTATTAATAAGAAAATTTGTTAGACTATCTCATTTCAAAAACTTATAAAAATTTTTGATAACCTAATCATTTTTCTTTCAAGAAAAGCCCCATACTTATGCGACTTTTCTTATAGCTTTACATATAATTATAGAGAGCATTTGGTGTGATGTCTAAACCCTATTATGCATAATTAATTTTGATTAATCTAACTGATAATTTATTTCACTTATTATTTTTCTTGTTTACTTATGAACATTTAAAATAGATTTATGAATATTTCATACAAGAAGTTAAGGATATTACGAAAGTAATTCGGTTCCGAAATTTTTGTATATTTTTATTTCTTACAAGACATCAACTAGCCTTATAAATACTGTGTTTATTCAACGTCGAAATCATTCATAATAATTAATATCCGTTAAATTCCTACCAAAACTACCTCGATTTTAACCATCGAAAATCATTAAATTTCTACGACTATTATTGGTATTTATCTCTCTGATAATTATTATCACAAGTTTTTTTAGTGATTTCTTTCACACTCGCCAAAATTGGTAAAATCAGGTCTATCTATGCGCATACGGCAATCTTCGATATAGTTCATCTTCATTCATTAGCAGAATTCATTAAGTTTCAAGTTTTTCCCATCTTTTGGCTTTCAAAACATGAAGAAGACGCTTATAAACTCGCATATACATTCATCTTTTGCTCATTCCTGTTGTATAAGGTATGATAATAGATAAATAAGTTATATAATATTATATATATAGTCACCCTTATATGGTGTTGTGGCTTTCACAAAAAAGAAAGCTTATATATATAATGACTATATTAATGTAGTTGGAGAGCTATATTTTTAACTCATACATAAGGAGAACAGAGAATGAAAATTTTACTTGTAGAAGACGAAGAAATGCTGAATGGCATTACCGCCAAATATTTACGTGCAGAGAATATGACGGTTGATACATGCTTCAACGGTCAACAAGCGATTGATTATGTAAACACATCTAGCTATGACGTTATCGTTATGGATATCATGATGCCGATCCTCGATGGCATTAGTGCTCTTGCTCAAATGCGTAACGATGGCAATACAACACCTGTATTGCTTTTAACTGCAAAAGATTCCTTACAAGATAAAGTTACAGGTCTCAACACTGGTGCTGATGATTACCTTGTAAAACCATTTGATCTTGAAGAGTTAACTGCTCGTATCTATGCATTAGCGCGCCGTAACGCACGTCATGCACAAAATGATATCCATGTTGGTCCTCTTACTATCAATGTGCCTCAACGTACTGTTAAACGCGACGGCGAAACAATCACATTGACTGCAAAAGAATTCGACCTCTTATACTATTTAGCAAGTAACGAAAACATCGTATTATCACGTCAACAAATTCTTGATCACGTTTGGGAATACGATTATGAAAGCTACTCTAATCTTATTGATGTATACATCAAAGATTTACGTAAAAAGATCGATACTGATGAGAATGTAAAACTCATTCAAACAGTTCGTGGAGTAGGGTATGTCCTCAAAACAGAAAACTAATGATCCTCACCGAGATCTAGACACCATGTCTGGGGCAGCTACCGATTTATTTAATCGGCTGCCCCTAACTTTTAAAATCATGTCTTGGTATACCATCTTCTTGCTTATCATTTTGATGGTTGCATCCGCATGGATTTATGCATATACGCACGAATCCGATAACAAAGAAGTTCGCGAGCGCTTACAGCAGCAAGCAATGATCATGGCTACGGATATTCGTAAATTTAAGCCGTACCAAGATAACACATTCTTCTTTGTATCAACCCAGGACGGCTATATTATTAAAGGTGCGCTACCAGATGGCTTCCCTAATCAAACAGTCCTATCCTTGGGGCAGGTTGGAGAAATCGCTGTTGGCGATGATACCTTCTACTACTACGATACACCGGTTAACGAACCAAATTATCGCGGTATTTTGCGCGCCGTTACAAAGGTAAAAACGGCCTCTAAAAAAACAGAAAACCTTTTATATAGTTTATTATTAGGTGATGTTATATTCTTGTTGATTTCATCATTAGGCGGTTATCTATTCATCAAGAAAGGTCTCAAGCCGGTCCGAACCTTGACGAAAACAGCTAAGGTTATCGGTAAGAATAACGACTTAAGTCGCCGTATTGATATTTCATCCCGTACAGCACGAGATGAAATATACGAGCTTACTACCACATTTAATCGCATGCTTTCAGGCCTTGAAGACTCCTCCAATCGGGAGAAGCAATTTAGTTCTGACGTATCCCACGAATTGCGCACACCGATTGCGGTTATTAAAGCGGAAAGTGAGTTTGCTTTAAAATACGGTCGTACAGAAGATGATTTACGTGAAGGTCTGACACATATCTTGGAACAAGCCAAGTTTATGACAAACCTCGTAAGCCAATTGCTCGATGTAGCACGCCTTGAAAATGCTCATGACCTTAACTTAGTGCCTGTAGATGTGTCGTTAATGTTAACGAACATGGTACATGACTATACACGGCTCTGTGCAGAAAATACAGAAAAAAGGATTTCCATCACATCCACCATTCAACCTAATATGCGTATCGTCGCTCATGAAGTATCCTTACGTCGTGCCATTACAAACTTAGTTGATAATGCTATCAAGTTTACGAACTCCTCTATCGACATTTCAGCTAAGCTTGCAGGTGGTGAACTGATTATCACCGTAACAGATAACGGCATCGGTATCGAGCCGGAAAACCTCGAGCATATTTGGGATCGAATGTATCAAACAGAGCAATCTCGGAACAAGAAATCCAACCATGGTATTGGCCTTGGCCTGTACTTTGTAAACAAAGTTATTAACTTGCACCACGGCACAGTAACAGCCACCAGTGAACCTCAAGTAAAAACTACATTTACAGTTCGATTGCCATACAATAGAATTGAAGAATAAGCTAAAGCTTACATACATATAACAAAACGCTAGCACAGAGACATCGTCTCGTTGCTAGCGTTTTTTTGTATTATGTAGTGTTTTTGTATTATGTAGCGTTTATAGTATATAATCTTGAATGGTTTAGCCTATAAATTGTTGCCATAGCGGCATATAAACGTATTCCAGGAAGGTCCATACAACAAGCCCCGCTACGGCACCAACGATGGCACCATTAATACGAATCCAGCTGAGGTCGTCCTCCACCTTAGATTCGATGAAGTAAATAAACTTCTCTGTGCTAAGGCCGCCGAGCACTTGGCGTATGATGGTTTCAATAAGATCATAGCCCTGTTCGAGGACATAGATGCCAATATTGTGCAATGTATCTTCTATACGGTTTCTCAAATCTTCGGATTGACCATATACAGTCCACAATTCAAGGGCAATATTCACGAGAACTTGTGCTGGTGTTTCCCCATTTTCATCCCCTACGAGTAACAATTCCTCTACATACGGGCATAAATGGTTTTCAATGACAGATTCCCAATCTTGTTCACGAATCCAACGTTCCCACGCTTCATCAAGAGCATTACAAACCTCGCGGTTTTCTTCAATATGGCGAATTGGATCTACCCATTGGCGAAGCCATGCAGTCCGTTCAGGACTATTTGGTCGCTTCCAGTTTTCAAGCATAGCATAAGCCTCTTGAACGATAGCCTGTGCCAACTCATGGTAGTTCACCACATCGGTCGCTTCAGACATGGAGATGAGGAAATCGGACCAAAAGCCTTTTCTCTTTTTCTTATGGGCCTCTTCTGCTACAACCGCTGTAAGCCATGTCACCATAGCTGGATGGTTGATACGTTCTTGAATTACGTTCAATACCTGTACAACCATGCTTTCATAGCGATTATGTTCACATAAATCGAGCAATACGTGTTTTAACACAGGTACGAGGGAGTGTTTTTCTAGTAAACCGCGAATGCGTTTTGCCCCCCATTGAGCCCATTCCTCGCTCGTTTGAGATTTCCATAATAGATGCAACCCTTGATGAATCACGAGACGCGCTGCTCGTTGCCCTTCCGGTGATAGCAAGAACTTTTCAAACAATGGAACAAATTCCACATTATTTAACAATACCTTGCAACGATCCTTGGTAAGCATCTTTGTCTCAACCAGCTTGATAACGCCGTTAATAAGGCGATCCTTATTTCTAGGAATTAACGCTGTATGATACGGGAAACCGAGCGGCTTACGGAATAAGGCTGTTACGGCAAACCAGTCGGCTACGCTGCCGATGAGCGCAGACTGTACAGCCCAATAAAGCGGCTGATACCAGCTTTCATGACCATAGAGAAATTGACCTACAAAAACAAAACAGTACAATACAGCAGTCAAACCAAGAATACCGTTTGCGCGCTGCCGCAAGGTGAGGGATTTCAAATATCTAATCATTTGAGCACCCCCTCTATCAAAAGGTATAAACCGTAGAATATACCACCTAAAACAGCCCCTACGAGTGAGCCGTTAATACGAACCATTTGAAGGTCATAGTACATCTTGCCGCGTACGATTTGGGTGATTTCCTCAGGTGAATAGCGAGATAGTTCCTGCCCTACCACCTTATCGATAAGAGGGTTCAATTTTTGTAACCACGGAATACTACGAATCAAGAAGAACCGTTCAAAGGGCGCTTGCTTATCTGGGTTCAACAAAATTTCCGTACCGAGCACATTAAAGCGACCGATAATGATATCCATGAGGCGTTTCCAGTCCACAGTATCGCCGTCGATGAGCTTGCCTTCCCATTCTTCGAGAACCATTCGGATCCATTGGTCTTTATGCTCTTCGATAAAAGCTTGCCACTCTGCATTAGTTTCCAAATTATTGAAGAAACGAATGGCTTGGCCCCATACGTAGCGACCTAGCGCAGAATCAATGGACTCATTTTCCTTCAAGAATTGAACGGCCTTTTTCTGCACCGTTTCTACCAATCGTTCTGGTGAAAGCCCATCGCCGCCAAAAGCAATGGCCAATTCACGGAAGAAGGAGTCCTTCGTATAGGTTTTCATAATGTCTAGCATAACGCGGTACAAGTACGGATATACTTGATTAGATGCGATGACACGCTGACATGTACGGTTAAAGTAGAGCCAGAAAACACTTGCTGTTTGGCGCTCTAACATGCAGCGACCAAATAAGATAACGAGAGGTGTCGCCTTCCAATTTGTAACACCTTTATATATAGCCTTGTTGATTTCCTGACGCATCGGCTCAATGTCCATATGGGACAAGACCTGATTTCCTACACCGTACAAAATATCGCGCATTTGGCCTTGCCCTACATCGCTCATGCCGTATTCGATGATACGGACCATAACGCGTTCTTTTTTTATGGCATAATACATCTGCGGCACGCGCAACAACTCTTCACTGAGCATGGTGCGCCCCATTTGAATAAGACGTTCCTTGCTACGCGGCAAGATGGCTGTCTTAAAGGGAATACCCAAAGGCTTCGTAAAGAGTGCCGTTACCGCATACCAGTCCGCCAAGCCACCGATCATAGCGGCCCCAGATACGTGCATGATAAATGCCCAAAACATATCTTGCCGTTGTGGATATGAAATTAAAAATATAATAGCCATGACAACTAATAGGGTAGTTGCCACTGGTTTAGTTTTCATCATCACTTGATCCTAACTTACTAAATTACGTATATAGACTCTCCCCATATAACGTAGTGACCACATAGGCCACGAACTTTCACATACTACAACTTGTGAAAGTATATTTAGAATGTGCATTCATCCCCATCTTTTTGAGGTTCCCATACAGGGACATCGCCAAAGAGAGCTTTAAAATACACAGATGGTGTCCATAGTGGTCCATTTAGATGCATAGGAATAAAGGCTTTTTTTACCTCTACACGGCGCAAGAACTCAATACTGCCCCACTCCATAGCGTCTTCTAGACGATTATCTACCGGGAACATCGCCACGTCTACAGATAAGCCGTCTAATTCCTTAAACTCACGCCATGCCATGCGTTTTGCATCAGCATTATTCTCCGGCGTATCACCAAGCCAATGCCACCAGTTAAGGTCACCTGCATGGAAGATAGAATCAGAGTCGATGTCAGCCGTATTTGTCTTTACGTAGAAAGAACCGCCTTCATCAGTGCTACCATACATATGGATGCCTATATCATCAAGTGTGGCATCTTGGCCAGGGCGCATAGTAATACATTTCTTCACCTTGCCCTCTAATGGTACATCTTGATGGCAAATATAACGAGTTTGAGGACCATCAAACTCTGTAATAGACGGATTAAAGTGATCACCGTGAGTATGACTCACAAAGAACCAAAGCTCACGACCGCGTTTCGCTAATTGCCAAACTATATTATTAGGATCTTTATAATAATCAAATACATAGCAACGCTTACCATCATCTACGAGGAAGCCGCTATGCGCTAAAAACGTAACATTTAACATTATTATCAATACTCCTCATTTATTGAGAATTTATATCATTCGTATTGTTTATTATACCATATTTTTCTTAATACATGGCATAAACAAATGGCTATTTATGACATATATAAAGGCCTTTTTATAGCCTTATCAAATATATAGTGCCCCAGGTTTATAATCATAATAAGGGCAGAAATGCCGCTGCCGCTTCTTACATGCGGCCAGCGGCTTTCATATAATCAATATATTGGTTCCCCCATATTTCAAGAGATGCAAGAACAGTTTTGAATCCAGCTCCAACTTCCGTAAGGCTGTACTCAACCTTTGGTGGAATGGTGCCGTATACTTCACGGTGCACAAGGCCATCATCCTCTAATTGGCGTAACGCTCTAGTAAGTGTTGCTTGTGTAATTGGATATAAGCGGCGCTCTAATTCACGGAAACGCACAGGACCTTCGGCTAATTCGTGCATGATCAACAAAGACCATTTACCGGCTAATAACTTTTGACTCGTTGCAAAGGGACATCTGCCCACTAAGTCATGAACATTTACGAGTTGCTCTGCCATTGTAATTCTCCTTTTCTATATAGCTTAAGTAGCTAGTTATAACAAGGCTAAACCTCTATAGCTAAGCTCAACCATGTATAGCTACACTACTATTTCCATTTCAAGATTAGAAATATGTCTTTCTAATGTAGTTCAAATCATATCACAAATTTATCATATTGCAAGCATTTTACAGTATCTTTTTTTAGGGTACAAATTATTTTGAAAAAATTTTAATCAGTATTTATCATAATTCTATCACTTTTGATAGTACCTCTCCAAAATGATTCTACTATTCAAAATATTGGCACCTTTATATAATGAGGTCATCAGCTGAACACAATAACAACTACGAAGTAAACTTTACTAACCTGTATCTAGAAAATAACTTTACTCCATCACATAAAAAACTATGCGCTCAATAAAAGAGACTTTCACAAAAAGGAGAATCATCATGAATATTTTAGTAATCGGTGCAAATGGTAAAGCAGGTCATCGTATAGTAGAAAAAGCCCTCAAAGCAGATCATCAAGTAACGGGCGTTGTTCGTCGTGAAGGCGCCATTGAAGGCATTCCAACCATCGTAAAAGATGCGTTACAATTAACAAAACAAGAACTAACTCAATTTGACGTAGTAATTAATGCTACTAGTGCTTTCACACCAGATACATATCATTTACCAGCAGATTTGACATTATTACTCGTAAAAGCATTAGCTAACACAAATACACGCCTCATCGCTATAGGTGGTGCAGGCAGTCTCTATGTAGACGAAGATCATACCGTTCAACTAAATGATACACCAGAGTTTCCTCCAGAGTTCCTAGTTCGTTCCAAAACCCATGGTAAATCTGACGATATTTTGCGTAAATTTAGCAATGTAGACTGGACAATGTTTACCCCACCACCAATCTTAGATGCAGAAGGTCCTGAATCTAATGACTATGTATTAGGTAATGAAAATGTTATCTTAAACAAAGAAGGCAAACCTTATATCTCATATGCTACATTCGCACAAATTCTAGTGGATGAAATCAACAACCACAAGTTTGGGCGTCAACGTTTTACTGCGGTACAAAACTAACAGCCTTTAACCAAAGTTATAATTCAGGTTCCCTGTCGATGACGGGATTTATTTTTGAAGGCAACAACTAGTACAAGTAAATAGCAAGATTATAGCTAAAAACAACTATAAAAGAGCCTCTACGGGCATTCCTTCATCAATAGGGAATCCATAGAGGCTCTTATTTATATATTGAGTTTATACTTAAACAAGTTGATTTACATCATATTTGAAAGCAGCCGTTCTTTCAGCCGCAGTTTTCTGCCATTCTGTAGGTGCTGTACCATCCTTTTCAAGGAAGAATCCAGAGTCAAGATAGCGAATGATGATATAGTTGGAATCTTTTTGATCAAAGCCATTACCACGACTGAAGTCAATGCCATGACCTGTATTGCGTGTTACGATGGCTTCCAATAATGGCAACGTAATGGCATTCAACGTGATTTTCATATCAGGAGAATCAAAGATCTTTTTAAGGAAAGAGCTAGGTTTTTCTTCCTTGTATACTAGCAATTTACTAATCGTGCCATTAGATGCACATACTACGCGACGAATATCTTTAATAGGAATATCTACCTTACCATTAGAGATAACGCCGTTTTTAATGGTAATTTCTCGTTTACCCATAAAGGAAGAGTCTAATGGCAATTGAAGAGTATCTAAGTTCGCAGGAAAATCTGCGGTCAATTTATTTCGAGCAAAGGCTGTAAGAATCGCTTTTGTTTCACGAATGTTATGACCAATGTTAGATTCTGTACGGTCCGTATCTAAATCTTGGCCTTCTATATTTTTCCAATTATGGTCTCTAAACAAAATCGTATAGTTACTATTTGAATTTAGATATCTTGTAAGATATAGCTCATTTACATCTTCAAAATCAATGTCAGTGATAACCGTACCATTAGCATCTTTACAGAGCACACCATTGTAACTAATAGTTAAAGTACGATCAGAACCTTCAAAAACAACAGGATTTGTGTCGAATACAGAAATCATAGCCCTCTCCTTTTCACAATTTCAATCACAGTTCCCCAGCACATACTGGATATATCATCGAAATACATATATTGATTAAAGTTATTAATCAAATATTCTTAACTTAATCATACACCTTCTATATAGATTTACACAAACAAAAAAGCTGATTCCGAAGAATCAGCTTTTTCTATTTCATTGAAAAGTTTCAAATGAAGTTTTAGTTGAAATTAGATGCTTTCAACAGCAGCGATAGCAGCAACGTCTACAACGTCTTGAGCAGAGCAGCCACGGGAAAGGTCATGAACTGGTTTAGCCAAGCCTTGAATCAATGGGCCAAGAGCGTCAGCGCCGGAGAAGCGTTGTACCAATTTGTAACCAATGTTAGCAGCTTGAAGATCAGGGAAGATCAAGATGTTAGCTTTACCAGCTACGTTGGAGCCAGGAGCTTTCTTTTCTGCTACGGAAGGAACGATGGAAGCGTCCAATTGTAATTCGCCATCGAATTTGAAGTCAACGTTGCGTTCTTTCAAGATGTTAACAGCTTCTACTACTTTGTCTACTTCTGGAGTGGAAGCGGAACCTTTAGTGGAGAAGGACAACATGGATACGCGAGGATCAGCCATGCCAACAACTTTGCGAGCTTTTTCTACAGTGGATTCTGCGATATCAGCCAATTGTTCGCTAGTTGGGTTAGGCAATACGCCGCAGTCGGAGAATACGAGCATACCGTCGTCGCCATATTCTTTTTTGCTTGTGAACATGAACATGGAAGAAGATACTGTTTTAAGACCTGGTTTAGTACCTACAACTTGTAATGCAGCGCGCAATACGTTTGCAGTTGGGCAACCGGAACCAGCAACCATGCCATCTACTGCGCCAAGACGAACAAGCATAGCGCCGAAGAATAAGCAGTCACCTTTCATAGTTGCGTCAGCTTTTTCAGGAGTCATACCTTTTTTAGCGCGCAATTCTACGAATGTATCAACCATTTCTTGGTAACGATCGTAGTTAGCTGGATCGATGATTTCAGCACCTTCGATGGATACGCCAACAGCTTTAGCAGCTTCAGCGATTTCAGCAGGATTACCTACTAATACAGGTGTTACGAAACCTTCTTTCAAAATGATTTCAGTTGCTTTCAATACACGTTCATCTTTGTATTCTGGCAACACGATTTTTTTACCTAATGGTTTTACTTGGTCTTTTAATTTTTGAATTAAATCCACGATTTTTGCCTCCTTAACATTGGCTTTATGCCATATCAATACTATTATTATAGCAAGTTAACAGCTCTCTAACAACCATTCTAAAACATTTCGTTGTTGAATTCCGTCATAATTTGCATTTTTATTGAGTTCATCTAAGGTAAGCAAAAACTTAGGATATTGATCATTGATAGCCTCTAGAGGCGCCAGTTCACGATTTAACGTATTTGGATCGAGCACAGTTTCACTAACCTGATAGTATTCAATAATACCAGCTTTTTCTGCGACAAAATCAATTTCACCCTTAGCTAGTTGACCTACATATACAGTATATCCACGACGTATGAGTTCTAGAAAAACAATATTTTCTAATATATGACCTGTATCACGGCTTGTATTGCCAACAATCAAATTTCTCAAGGTTACATCAACACTATAATATTTCGCATTAATGCGTAGTAATTCTTTGCCTCGTACATCATAGCGATTCACCTTGTATAGTAACAAACTATCCTGTAACCCTTGTAAATATCGTTCTACCGTTTTATTATCAATCTTTCGGCCAGCACTAACAAGAGATTTAGCTATTTTATTTGGTGAAAGCAAGCTTCCCACATTCGCCATAATATATCGCACAATATCTTGTAAAATCATGACATCATTAATTTTTAATCGAGCTACTACATCATGTAATAACAAGGTATTAAAGAGCCCCCGAAGATATTCTTGAATATCAAAATCTTCGCCACCCAAGTGTTGTGTATAAGGGAACGAGCTTTCACGAAGATACGCCTCATAGGCAGGAATCAAGGAGTACTGCTGTTCTTCATATTTGCTAAAGTAAAATTCAGCAAAGGACAGTGGTAACATCTGAATTTCTACATATCGACCAGTCAATAGTGTAGCAATATCAGAAGACATAAAATATGCATTTGAACCTGTAATATAAATATCCGTGTTCTCTTTTACAAATAGGCTATCTACAACACGATGAAATTGATCGACATGTTGAATCTCATCAAGAAAAATATAGTTCATTTGATTAGGCTGCATTTGATTTAATATATATTGATACAGCGCATGATACTCTCGTAAAGGTTCGTATTCTAACTCCTCAAAATTTATGGATATAATCTGTTCCGGTTTTACACCCTCTGCTAGTAGCTCATCCTTAAACAGACGAAATAATGTCGATTTACCACAACGACGTATGCCAGAAACGACTTTAATAATAGACCGTTCACGATTCCGTCGTAAAAACTCTATATACCCATGGCGCTGAATCAACTTCATAAGGGCCTCCTCATCTATGTACTTTCTCATAGATGGAACCCAATTACTGTTATTGTCAGTCATCATATCGACTACCTACAAAACTTGGATTCCATTCCAACTTTATACTAATATTACCACAAAGTTGGATTTCATTCCAAAGTTTTATTGTATAGATACATAATTTGGATTTTATTCCTATAATTAATCTAATAAATTATAATACCTCACCTCTATTTGTTCTTATACCAAGGAAGATATATAGCTTTCATTGAACTCTAAGCCTATAAAACGATACAATAGTAAATAGCAAACACTACTAATCGAAACATTAGCTTCTAATCACAAACACCTATTCAGGAGGACTCATGGCCAATACAGAAACGACGATTAACGCAGTTATCAATCCTCAAAACAACGATACCCCCATCGATATAGAGAAAACGATCAAAGCTTTAGAGCGCAATAAATTCGTAGTTCATTATTTTGAAACGGGCGCCGAAGCCGTTGCGTATCTAAAAAATCGCATTCAAAACAAATGTGTAGCCATTGGCGATTCTCGCACTTTATTAGAAATAGGTGTTCATGATGCTTTATCTGAGGTCAACGAGGACATAACAGACATTCAGCGTCCACTGCCTGGTGAAAGCTTTCGCGATACGGCGTTACGCACAATGGGACGCGATGTATTTCTCACCTCGGTAAACGCCCTTTCACAAACGGGAGAGATGGTGAATATCGACGGCACAGGCAATCGTGTGGCGGCCTCTCTATTTGGTTCTCAAGAGGTATTCTTTGTATTAGGCGTTAATAAAATAACGCCTGACTTAGCGTCTGCCATTTATCGAGCACGAAATGTAGCAGCCCCACTTAACAGTAAGAAAAATAAAAAGAGCTCTCTCAATCCATGTGCTACCTTGGACGAAAAATGCTACGACTGCGGCTCTCCAGATCGTATATGTAATGCATTAACTATTTACTATAAAAAGATGCGTAATATGCAAACCATGGAGATTATTATTATCAATGAGTCCTTAGGCTTCTAATGGTTTGTGGACCATTTAGAAAATCTTGTACGCTCATTTGCCCTAATCCAGATACAACCCTATAAATTGTGGACCACCGCGGATCAATAGCACCACTTTCAAGATCACTTATATAAGATTGAGCTAGACCTGATTTATCTGCTAATTGATACTGTGTCATGCCCAATTGTCTACGCCAAAGTAAAATTAATACTCCTAGCTTGTGAACTTCTTGTCGAACCTGTATATCACGACAACATAGGATAGGATTCATAGCAACCTCTATCTACTTTCACACTCAACACATGGTTATGCCTTTACTATACGTCTAGCCCAAGGCCGTGACTAGTAGCAGTTGAAATGCGATAACAGAAAAGCCTCCATAAAAACTAAGGTATAAATTAGTTCTATCGAGGCTTTTTTCTTTGCATATTAAGTTATGTCCGATTTCATCAATTCGTGGAATTTTAGTATATCTAGAGATAATTAAGACTAAAAATACAAGTATTGTAATCGATAAGCTCAGGTTTTATAAGTATTTATCGTAATTTCTATACATTGTCTATACAGAAAACACAAATTTGAATTCTAATATCACACTGGATTAGCCTACATCATAATAAGTACATATATACATGACCCTCTACTTTGACCGTAAACTGAAACCAATAATAAAACACTATTAAAACACTATAATAATCAAATCCTTATAGTAAAAAGAGGCCTATACTAAGTATGGCCCCTTTAATTATCTCTATAAGATTATTGATTAGCACTTTCTTGAGCTTTTTTGATTTCCATATATTTAACCATGCCGTCAACAGCTTTTTTAGCTTCGCGCATAGCGAGTACTACTGTAGCAGGTTTATGTACAACGTCACCGCCAGCAAAGACGCCAGCGCGATTAGTCATACCATATGGATCTTCAGATGTAATGATATAGCCTTTTTCATCTACTTTCAAGTTATTACCTTCGCCGATAAGACGTGCATTTGGTTTGTGACCAGCAGCGATAATAATTTTATCTACAGGCATAACTTGGAAGTTACCAGTACCATGGATACCCGCACCATCTTCGTTAAGAGCCATCACTTCGTATTTGAAGCCTTCTACCTTGTCTTTACCTTCTACGCCTACTGGAGAAGCGAACCATTGGAATTGAACGCCTTCGGCACGTGCTTCTTCGTATTCAGACAACAATGCTGGCATTTGTTCTTGGCTACGACGGTACGCTACCGTTACGGCTTCACAGCCTAAACGTACGCATGTACGTGCCGCATCCATCGCTACGTTACCACCGCCGATGATGATAACACGGTCGCCTTTTTTAACAGGAATTTGAGCTTCATCAAGCTCGCCATTTTCTACTAATTGTACATTCGTCAACAAGTACATTGCTTGGAATACACCATGCACTTCATCATTTTCCATGCGTACTTCTTGAGGAATATGTGTACCAGTACCGATAAAGATGGAGTCAAAGCCTTCTGCAAAGAGTTCATCCAATGTTTTATCTTGACCAATAAATGTATTACATACAAATTTAACGCCTAAACCTTCAAGACGAGCGATTTCACGACGTACAACGGATTTAGATAAGCGGAATTCTGGAATACCGAATAAAAGTACGCCACCTGGTTCAGATTGACCTTCGAATACAGTTACATCGTAGCCAAGTTTAGCGATATCGCCGGCTACGGACAAGCCTGCAGGACCAGAACCTACAACGGCAACCTTACCAAGATCTTGTTTAATCTTCTTAGGTTTGCGAAGTTCATTGATGCTTTCAAAATCAGCAGCAAAGCGTTCCAATTTACCGATATTGATAGGCGGTTTTTTCGCCTTATTCATGATACAGTTACCTTCACATTGGTTTTCGCGTGGACATACGCGACCACAAATGGATGGCAAGTTTGTACGTTCTGCCAAGATATCGTTGGCTAAACCGAAGTTACCGTGCGCAATAGCTTGGATAAAACGAGGGATTTCGTTTTCAATAGGGCAACCCATACGGCACAATGGTTTTGGACAATTTAGACAACGTTTCGCCTCAGCGAGCGCTTCCTCCATTGTATAATCCGCATCAAAATGTAGTGGTTTTAATTCGTTACTCATGGCACATGCCTCCTAACAAGGATCCAGTACTATACTTATACAGCGTTGCATGTACCTGAACAATCCGATGAGCCCTCTCACATAGGGATGTCGCCACATGCTGCTAAGATTTATCTTTTGTAACCATTCGATAGACGTGTGGTCACTGGTCAGACACACACTATTCTATAGTATATTCTAAATTGTGAAAGTCCCAACAGTCAAGCAAATATAGCACCTTTTGTATACCAATATAGCCCCTATTCATGCAAGGATTGCATAGAAACAGAAGATACTGTAACAGCCATTCTTAAGGGTATATTTACATATATATCCATGCATGTATACTGATAATAGATAGAGTAATTAATTTCCACCACATTAACATACACATATAGAGGTTTACTATGAGCACAATAGACTTTACTGAAACATACTATATCGATCGCCGTGGGTCGCACTCCCGTAAATGGGACGGTCAGCATTTGAAATTTAATCGCACAGATCTATTGCCTCTATGGGTAGCAGATATGGATTTTATGCCGCCTCAGTGCATACAAGAGGCTATTTGTACCTATGTAAAAGCCCAACCTTTAGGCTATACCATGACAAATCCCAAGTATCTTGAAGCAGTCATAGATTGGTATAAGCGGCGCCACAAATGTATACTTTCTAAAGACTGGCTCACCAGCGCTCCAAATGTCATTACAGGCATTATGTGGTGTATCGGTGCTTTCACAAAACCAAATGATGCCATTGCCGTTCTAAGTCCTGTGTACGGCGCCTTTGATACGAGCGCTAGCGATGCACAGCGCCAGATCATCGCTATTCCTATGAAACGCAGTGACGATAATCGCTACACCGTAGATTACGAGGCCTTTGAAACGGTGATTACCAAGCATGATGTTAAATTGTTCATTCACTGCAATCCACATAATCCTGTAGGTCACGTCTGGACAGAAAATGAGATGGATCGGTTATTTAGCATTTGTGAGCGACACAAGGTGCTCATCATCAGCGACGAAATCCATCAGGATCTCATCACAGGTTCAACATCATTTACATCGGCTCTAACAGTAGCTAGCGGTGCCTATGCGGATAGCATTATTGCTATGTCTTCCCTGTCAAAATCGTTTAATATGGCTAGCTTGCATCACGCAGAGGTTATCATCCCAAACGAAAAGCTGAGGGACCAATACAATGCCTATAAAACTCATGTGTACCATACGGACTCCGACGTTATTGCCGAAACGGCTATCACTGCAGCCTACACACATCCAGAGGCAGAGGCATGGCTCACAGATGTACTGGCTGTTATACGTGAAAATTATGAATATCTGTGCCGAGAGCTTTGTACGGCATTACCACAAATCCACATCAGCCCTATGGACGGCACCTATTTAGCATGGATTGATTTTGGTGCCTATGTTAAAGCTGAAGATATGCACGACTTATTCGAAAATAAATGCCGTATCGCACCAAGCTTTGGCGAATGGTTTGGCGGCGAAAACTACGCCACCTTTGTGCGACTTAACTTGGCTACTAGCCTTGAAAATATCAAGACTGCTACCCATAATATTATCAAGTACGTACACCCTTAATGGGTACCTCTCATCAGGAATTACATTAATCATATTAAAAAATTCATTTCCTACAAATAAAACAATAAAAGAGGCTGCTCTAGCATCATTCAATGTTAGAGCAGCCTTTTTGTATCAAAGTTTCACTGTATCACACAACTAGTATTACACTAGTTTTTATTTAATTCTATCGAAATGTTCCTTTGCAAATTGCATGTCTTGTACGAGTTCTAATGTACCAATATAGTTATTGTTTTGATCGCGTACAGCCATGTAGTTTACATAGAATGGACGACCTTGTTTTTCAAGCCATACTGCCACATTATCGCGGTCACCTTTACGGAAGGAGTCGATAATACCACGTACAATCGGTTCTACCTTTGGTGGATGGCAGGAGTACACATCACGACCAATTGCTGTAGTAGGACGTTTGAATACCTTTTCACCATCATTGAAGTAACGGTTAATATCTTCATGGTCAACGAAGGTTACCTCCATTGGCATTGTATTGAGCATAGCATCTAGTTGGTCTACAGTTAAAGTACCACCAATTAAACCGATAGCATTATTATCACCACTTGGTTTTGTAGTTTGCGCAGCTAATGCGGCATCAGCTTCTGGCCAAGCAATGCGTGTTACCCCAAAGATGTCTTCATACTGCGCTGTATCTTTGTAAATTTGATACCAATCTTCTTTGCTGAAGTTTTCTGCACAGATTGGGAACAAGATATTTTGTTCTTTGTAGATCATTTCTTGAGCACGTGTAAGAAGCTCATCAAAACGTCTATACCAATCATCTACACTTTGGCTAGATTTTGCTAAATCACCTAATTGGTCGCGAATATCGCCATCAACAGTCCACATAACCATGGATGGACCACCAATTGCATAATCCACTTTCAATTTTGGATATAATAAATCGCCTTTTTTAGCATAGTGAACAGATAGTTGACGCACTGTATTCACATCATCATAAGTGGCAGTTTTGTCTGCTACTTTTGGACGAATAGCCTCAATCAACTCATCGAGCGCTTTATTTTCTTCTGTTAATCGGTTTAACGGATGACCTGCAGTCTCTACCAAACCCACAACGCTCTTGCTCTTTTCTTGAGCTTCTAGAACCGCTTCTACCTTAGCATGTTCTGCATCCATTTGTTCATGAATGGTGGAACCATGGAACAACGCAGAGTGAAGGTCACATAATTGTTGTACCTCTTCTAGAGGTGTACCTTCACGCATAAGACCTTGTTCAGCTTTCATAATTTCACTAGCCTCAACATGTTTGAATTGGCTCGCAAAGTCTTCACGAACAGCACCAAGCTCTTCACCAGTACCTAACCGTTTCAAGAAACCTTTCAATTGTTCTACACGTTCGCTATCTGTAACAGTATCCTCTGCATTAGCTTCTACATTTTTAGTAGCATTAGCTTCTACACTGTCATTAGCATTAGATGCCTCAGTATGAGTAGTAGCTACCTCTGCAGGAGCACCCTTAGCAGATGCATCATCACCATGTAGGTTTGGCATTTCACCTTCCAAGGTAAAACCAGCTTTCATGAATGCGCTCACGATATCGATCATGGATACGCCCTTCATTTTAGCCCCTTTCGGGATGGTCATGATTTTACCAACAGAGTTCAACATCACTTTATTAGTGATTTCACTGAACCCTAAGCTTTTCATAATCTCTGTTACTTCAGGATATTCTGTTACCAAATCATATACGGATTTGGACAAATCTAATTTCTTTTCCATTTTGATCCCCTCGTGTCAAAAATATTGTTTATTACTTATGTGAGTAGCCCTCTATACGTACCACTGTGTATACAAGGCCATATATACTGTGAAAGGTTTATCTAACATAACCTATGACCCTATGATAAACGATATCGATTATAAAATCTGTATCCATGGCTATACTTTTGAAAGATATTTCAATAATATCAAAATTTCATATAAAAATAACGGATAGCTGAGTATTCAAAGTCACCTAAGCAATCAAAGCGCTTTGAACCAACTATCCGTTATTTATTAAAATATATATCTAGTTTTTAGAGAGATGAAAGTTCTGAGAGATTTATTAGTTTTGAAAGGTTTAGTATTTTAAGAGAGTTAGTAAAATGAGAGATTTATATATTTCTGAGATCAACTAGTTTGATAGATATACCAATACTAAAAACTACCTCTTATTGATGATGAGGTTTCAATGCTTTTTCGTAGTTTTCAGAAACCTTATCCCAGTTAATAACGCGGAAGAATTCCTTAATGTAATCTGGGCGACGGTTTTGGTAGTGCAAATAATATGCATGTTCCCAAACGTCTAAGCAAAGGATTGCTGTTTTACCTTCTAGTAGAGGGTTATCTTGGTTCGCAGTAGATGTCACTTCGAGTTTACCATCTTTGTTTACCACAAGCCATGCCCAACCAGAGCCGAAGCGTGTTGCTGCTGCAGCGGAGAAACTTTCAACAAAGGCATCATAGCCACCAAGTTCAGCATCGATAGCCTCTTTCAAAGGGCCTTCCAATTTAGACGTATCTGGTTTTGTCATAATTTCCCAGAACATAGTGTGGTTCTTGTGACCGCCACCGTTGTTGATAACTGCTTGACGGATGTCCTCTGGCACATTAGCGATATCGCCGAGGATGCAGTCTACACAGCCATAAGCAAGATCAGGATATTTTGCGATAGCAGCGTTCAAATTATTAACATACGCTTGATGGTGCTTATCATGGTGCAATTTCATTGTTTCTGCGTCGATAACAGGCTCAAGGTAATCATAAGCATATGGCAATGGTGCGAGTTCGAAAGGTTTCATAATAGTCCTCCTTAAATTTAGGGCATGAACGATTTTAAATACTATGTATCGTTCTTGTGAAAGCGTTTCGATGCACCTGCATCTTTATTTTATTTAATTGATATGAATTATCATTATTCATTTATTGTACACTCTATATAGAAAATCGTCAATATAAGTGCCCATAGAAAAAGGCTATAGGATTACCTATAGCCTTTGGGTTCTTTTACCAATATAAAATTCTAATTCTCAATGGTATATGTTTACTATGCATCAAAGTATATGTTAATCACTATACACCGATGTAATTCAATCTACTATAGTGATAACAAGATAATTATTCAACGATACATTGGCACATTTTCATTGTTTTTAACGCCGCTTGGTGAGACTCTTCTGTGACGCCTGCACAGCAGCTAGAATCTACGTAAACAGGGATTTCTGGCAATCCTGCTTTCAGTATAATCGCATTAGAAACAACGCAAATATCAGTACATAAACCAACGAGCGTAATAGACTCAATAGGATTTACCGAGTTCATGCCTTCCAAACGGGATAATAATTCAAAGGATCCGAAATTTGGCTTATCGATAAAGGATACAGGGCTCATGATAGGACGCCCTTCTGCTGCTTCGATTAAACCTTTCACAATATGCCAGCCCTCTGTATTCTTCACACAATGTGTCACAGGTAAAAACTTGCCCTCTTGGCTTTCAAGATAATTAGTATCATGCGTATCGCGTGTAAATATGATAGGCCCGTCAAAGTTCTCAATTTTTTTGCGCACATTTTCTACAATCATCTGTGCTTGCGCTGAACCAAGAGCGCCATCTACGAAATCTTTTTGCATATCAATAACAACTAGAACCTTTTGCATAGTTCCTCCTGTATATAACCTACTAGTAATAAATTATTTATTCACTATACTAGTTATACTCTTTATACTCAATGACATCAATACTAGAAATTTATTCTTTTTCCTCAGCTAACGCATGACGTACGCGGTGTGGCTCATTATGAGCTAGCTTTCCTGCTGCAGCGGCCGCCACGGCACCTACAAGATCATCGAGGAATGTATTACAGTGACCGCCCTCTTCACTATCTAGCTTCTTAATAATACCTGGCTTTACCTTATCTAAATAGCCATAGTTCGTAAAGCCAATAGAGCCATACAGATTAACGATGGAAAAGGCTAGAATCTCATCGATACCATAGAGGCTTTCATCATTAGCCACGATGCGTTGCAAAGGCTGAGACAATTTATTTTGTTCTGTTAACTTGTCGAGCTCAATGCCCGTAATTATCGCATTGTGTACCTCTCGTTTTGAAAGCACGGATGCCACATGCTCACGACACTCTTCAATCTTTAAATTCGGCATATACGGTTTTTGAACGTATAAAACGAGCTCTGCAATATCCTCTACCGTAACGCCACGCTCCGCCAGTAGGTCGTAAGTGTATTTCTCTAAATCTTTTGTAGATTCCATAAGTGCTCCTTTATTTTTTCTTAGGCTTATCACCGGATAGCATAACAATACTAACTGGAATGGTTATCACCAACTCTTCCTCTGTATCCACATGCTTTGTATTCCAAGCCGCCTCTTTGGCAGCCTCTTCAAAGATGGGGTAAGCCTCTCGATCTAATTTCCAATTATTAGGCCCCGCTTCAACGGCTACAATATTTCCTTTATCGTCTGTTTTTATTTCTACGGGCACAATCAAGGTACCGTCAGCACTCGTTTTGAAAGCCTCACTAGGAATGATGACATTATAAGAGATTTGTTGCTGTAATTCATAGGTACGCTTATCTGTAGGCTTTAAATCAGCCGCCAAAGAACTAACAATTCCCATCGTAGACGCCAATAAGGCTAGTAACACAACACGTTTTAACATAGTTTCCTCTCGACTAAATACTCTCACGCTACACGCAGTATACGTTGATTATACCATTTATGATATGAAAAAATCCCTACCGAATATATCGGTAGGGATTCCTTATATTAGATTTTTTTAACCATTTCAGATTTCAATGCCATTGCACCGAAACCATCGATTTTGCAATCGATATCATGGCCATCACTAGCACCAGTGATGAGGCGAATATTTTTTACGCGCGTACCTTGTTTCAATACGCCAGCGCCTTTTACTTTGAGGTCTTTTACAACAACAACTGTATCGCCATCAGCTAGCTCGTTGCCGTTAGCATCGCGAATGATACCTGCTTCAGCTGCAGCTTGCGCGTCAGCCGCTGTCCATTCATTGCCGCACATAGGGCAGATAAACATATGACCATCTTCGTATGTGTACTCATCGCCGCACTTAGGGCAGTTAGGTAAATTTGCCATTTAGATCTCCTTTTCTCACTACATAATGAAAGTATTATACCATATAAAACTTTATTCCACTAAAACATTATAACTACTCTATAAAATAGTTATATCTCTATTAATCAATGCTTATTGTATCGCATATTAGTTCGCATTATAATAATAGTGTAGCCGACGAGGTTGGGCCTCTCTTCTTTTTAGAAGGGGGTGAAACTATGAGTGATTTTGAAATTTTATCAATTGTCATAGATATTTTGACAATTCTCATTTCTTTCGGCTCACTTATTGCCCTTATTTGCTTTACAAAAAGCAAATAGCCCTTCGTTACAGCTCGTAGCTAGATAAAACGAAAAGGCCATTTCCTGATTTTTTCAGTTTTTTGAGATGAGCCTGACGTCTCTACTCGCTCGGCTATCTACTCATATTATAGGTTGAATACCATATATCGTCAAATTATGATTAATAGGAGGTACCTACCTCCACATTGATACAAGTGCTATATACCATCTACAATAAAAAACCTAATCAATCTCATTTCTCTTTATTAAAGTTTCATACAACTCTAACTTATCTTCTAGATTATTCTTATAGCCTTCCAATCGTTTGATTTCGGCCTCAATAAACCGATAGTGGTCTTGTAACAGTGTCATTCTTTCATGAACCGTATGAGATCCGGCATACCTTAAATCCGCATACCGCTTGATATTCGCAAGCGGCATTCCCATGTCTTTCAAGCGTTTAATAAACTGCACAAACCCCACATCCTCCGCATGGTAATTGCGAATGCCGTTCTGCCGCTTGATGTGAAGGAACCCTTGATCCTCATAATATCGCAATGTAGAAATAGACAGCCCTACCAATTTTGAAAATTCACCGATTTTCATACTTTCACCACCTTGACCTCAAGTATACTCGAGCATATATCATACGTCTAGACGGAGGTAATAATTATGAAAGAAACACGTTTTAACATCGGTATGAACACATTGAAACAAATTGACGGGCTGCACGGCGAGGAGGTGTATAACACAATTCAAGAGATTTCACCGGCCATAGCCGATTTATTGGTCGAGCTGTTCGGCGACATCTACACGCGCCCCAACCTGGATTTCAAGGAACGGGAACTGATTACGCTCGCATCCCTATTAACGCTGGGCGGTTGCGAGGCACAGCTGAAAGTACACACCAATGCGGCACTCAATGTCGGTATTGCGCCCGAGCAAATCGTAGAGGTCTGTACCCACTGCATCCCCTATGCGGGATTTCCACGCGTGCTGAACGCACTGTTCACGGTGAAAGCGGTCTTTGAAGAACGAAACATACTGTAATTAAGGAACGACAGTAATAAAAATCTATTAATAAATATTAGTCTATTTAAAACTAACAAAGGGAGACTCTTGATAAAGTCTCCCTTTTATTCGTGTAAAAGTTGTACGAAATTAATTCGTATTTTTCAATATTCAAAATCCGCTATATACTAATAACGAAAGAGCCATTAACGTGAGTTAGGTTCATCTCCGTCTTTTCGAGGGAGGTGACATTATGACTGTATACGAAGCATTATCATTAATGATTTTATTCGCTACCCTCGTAGTGTTAATTCTTAAAAAGTAACTAGTAAATAGTTACAAAATAAGATAAACCTAACGTTTAAGACTAAGTACTGCAATACTTAGACACGTTAGGTTTATCAAATTCAACATTCTTTGATGAGCCTAACGCCTAGAACACGTTAACTGGCTCTTTTGTACTTATAGTATAGTCTGAATTCTAGAGGCTGTCAATTTACATCGTCCTTAGAGGATATTATAAAATGAAAAGGAACATAAATAACAAGATCTTCTTTAACATCAATATACCCTATATTCCAAACTGTATCTTTTGCAGACTGTACTAATTTTGAATATATCTCATCATTAGATATATTCTCATTTGAATCTAACTCAACAGAAGTAATACGTCCTTGAGAATCCGTTCTTATCATTAATGTAAAACTATAATCTTTATCATTCTTCGTTCTAAGGACTTCAGCCGGAACCTTTAACTGAGAATGTATCTGCTCATTAAGAGAGCGTTGTATATCAAACGTATCCCTCTGATAATCAGCAAAAGCATTAATAGGACTCAAAACAACTAAACATCTACAATCCTTGCAGAAGTTGTAAATAATCTTGCCGTTGACTAAATATATTATATATGCGCACTTCGTTTTTATCATCAAAGACACGATATAGAATAATATTTTTATTAATAATCAACATACGGTAGTTTTTATTACGTAAAACAGTATGTCTTGGAATCATGCCCATATAAGGATTATCCGCTAATAAAAGAATTCTATCCTTAATCTCTTGATAAACAGACTTGGCAGTTTCATTGGAAAAAGATTGCTTTACATGCAGAACAATATGATGCAATGCCTGATCGGCCTGCGCCATAATAATGATACGATAAGCAGTGTCTTCCATAACTATTCGGCCTCAGCTAACAACTGTTCTATGCTGATAAAAGTATCCTCAATAGGACCCATTCTACCTTTTCGTTCATCTTCCTCTGCCAAGGCAATAGCCTCTAATAATTCTATCTGTGCTTTCAATTTATTATAGGTTTCATATCCCATACATACCGTATCACCACGACCATTTACCGTCATAATACAAGCTTCATCCCCTGTTTTTAAAACGGTAGAGATTTCATTATATTTATTTCTTAAATCCGACGATGGTCGGATACTTTCACGTAATAACCCCATAAAAGCACCTCCTCATATACAAATTATATCATAATTTGTATATGAATTGTGAATCAGTAATCCTACCCCAATCGTTTACGCAAAATCGCATAGAGAATCATACTAATAATAACGCTCATAATGGCTTGAATGGTATTGGTCACAATACTAGCAATGGCTACGCCTGGATCAAATACAAAGTATTCGGCAATGAAGTAGCCTGCTACGATGATAATGCCACCTACAATGGTTGCCACTAAGGCAGAGATAGTTGTCTTATTGTTATAGACAGTACCGACAAGATAGCCTTCAATGCCTTTCACCACGAGAGTGATTGGTACAAAGATTGCGTAGCCGAGGAATAGATCAGCTAACGCTGGGCCGATAGCACCAATATAGGCGCCATATTTTCGACCTAATAATAGAGCTGACGTCATAATAACGACATCTCCAACATTGAAATAGCCGCGAATGCCAGGTACTGGAATTTTCGTGTACATGGTAAACAATGTTGCGAGGGCAATCAATACGGCTGTGAGTACTAACGCGGACGTAGTACTGCGGTTTTGAACGTGTTGCATAGCGTCCTCCTTATAAAAATAGACATGTGACTATATCCATCACATGTCTATACTATATACCTTTATGGTAACACCTGCAAATACATAGAATTAACTATAAAAAATACTATTAACAGTACTCTTCAAAACGTTCCTCTACATTGTAGAGAACCTCACAATCACAACCGCCACCTTCGTTGATAATCCAGTCTAGTACGCTTTCAACATCTACCTGTTGTTTTTCTAAAAACTCTCTTGTGAAAGTCAGACTATGATCGCAACCGTCATTTGTTTCTAATTTCTCGTCTACATAATCAAAGAGATTCCAAAATAATTCTTCGTCCATAGGTAAGCTATCATGAAAATTCTGTTTTTCTTTAGCTTTATAGCCTTTCAATAATTCCTTTTTACGCGCTTTATCCATTATGATTACTCCCTTTTATGTCTTATAAGTTATAGCTCATGACTTATATCTCAAGCCTTATTTCTCATATAATTCTGGTCGTTCTAATACAGTGCCATACTTCAACTTTGGTAGTTTAATTAATTGAGGATACAACTGCTTAACCTCTTTACAAGATTTTAACGTAAGATGTTCTAGATTATTGAGTTCTAAAATGGGAGAGTAGTCTTTATCTATCACCTTTGCCGTTAAAAAGCTAAAAAAACGCAACTGTTTCATATGGCGTAAAAATCCTAATGATTGAACCTTAAGAATTTTGGGCGATGCAAAATCACCTTCTAAGGCGAGACTTTCAAGATGTTTTAGATTAGCTAATGGCGTATAATCATCAATTTGTTGAAAGTTTTCAATCGACAGCGCTACTAAATTTACTAATCTGGAAATAGGCTCTAAGCTCGATACACTTCTTCCGGACCCAATGTGTAGATATTCTAGTTCTTGTAAGTTCTCTAATTTTGAAATATCTGGATAAACGCCCCATTTTATATGTAATTTTTTGAGTCTCTGTTGGGCACACACCGCATCAAATAACTCCTGTGGCATTCTTGTACAAAACATGAGCTCTGTAAAATTATCTGGATGTTCAACTAAAAAATCACACCACTCCTGTAAAATGCGTTTCTTATCTTTAGCAGAATAAGACTCATCTAACTGTGTGCAATTAATCATCAGCTTGTCTTCACCATCATATTCAGAAACCTCAACCACAGATTTTAGCTGTGTCTCATCCTTATGATAGTAGTCAAAGCCATATTTAATTTGCTTTTCCGTTAACACTGCCATTTACAATTCCTCATCTTCGTCAGTCCTATAATTAATTTATCTATAACCAGAGCCATGACCAACAGATTATAACGGGCCTAACAAATTGATACGAGCACATGCCCCTTCGCTTCTAGCACTTTTTTATAGAACACCTTCATCTGCTCGAAATCATGAAGAAGTTCATCTTTGATTTCTTCCTCTTCCTCTTCATAATCCCAAATATTTGGGTAAAGCTCTGCCTCTTTGCAGGCTGCCATATCAAAAGATTCGAGAGCTGCTTCCATGTCAAACTGTTCTAGAGCCGCCACGATATCTGCTAACTTATCGTGTTCGGTATACGCTAAGTAATCCGATATTTCTTCAACAGCTGTTATGCCAAGCACAGCTTGACTAAGAGGGTTATTATCATCCTTATGGTCCGTTCCTACGCCAGTTAGCACAAAGTGAAGTACATCCCACATCTTGTCGATATCAAGCAATAATTCATCATCGTCATTCCACTCTTCAACGCTCTCAAGAATTTCCTCTTCTTCTGAGCCCATGGCTTTAAGCTCTTTTAAATTTACATCGCTTAAACAGCTATAATTGGCAATTAGTCCCATAATTAAATCCTTTCATAAACTCTTCTAACCATTAGAAAAATAAATTTTCCGATTCTGTAATACTTCCATCATCTTCATGGAAATAGCAGGTATATACAGGTTCACGATGCGCCGCATCATAGAATTTCTGTAATACAAGTGAAAGTTTCATGTCTATTGGCATATGTAAAGCTTTCACAATGGGTTCCCATAGTTCCATTGGCGAATAAGAGATAATCTGAGACTGCTTATTCTGACCATATTCTTCAAGTACTGCCGCATCAGAATACTTACTTGAGTCACAGTAATCATGCCAACAAATACTAAAAACGATTAAGTGAAATAAATCGTCTATACTTTCAGCTAAACGGCCAGCGGCACCCTCGCTACTCCAATACCCTATGGATCCGTCCTCCAATAGATGATATTCACCGCCAGCGCCATCTACAGCAAATGCCATACCGGGCACAGAGAACGTGCAGCGACCTTCAGCCGTATCTCGTTCCTCCAACGCATCTAGCAAGCGAAAATCAAATAGTGTATCAAAATTTTCAGCTAACTTGGCATCATTTCGCAATATATCTAAATAACCCATCTTACACGCTCCTATTAGCAGAAATTATTCCTAGCAATTTAGCCTCTCCTTCATCAGATGTATCTAATAGCGGAATAGCTAACAAAAGTGCTTGCAAGGAGTAATAATAAAAGCTAAAGAATAAATCATCAGGGAATACGTCCTCTTCCTCATATCTAAGAACATCTTCGTCTTCATCATATTCTTCCGACCAAAGGTATTCTTCGTTGAGCATATCTTCAAAGTTCGGCAATGGATCTGCATGCTCTAGCATAAGACCATCTCGAATGCACTCAGCAATCACAACAAACAACTCAACCAATTGTTCTGCTAAATACTGAGCCACCTCATTATGAGCGCTCTCTTCCTGAGCTTTCTTAAAAATACGGAGCAAGAAAATCATGGCAAATGGTGTAGCATGCCACAACGTCGATTGATGCTCAATATTCTGTGCTAACGCCTCACCAGCCGCATCAACAGTTTCCATGCTTTCCATGTTCCACAACACATCAAGTTCTGTAGGAAAGTCTGTAGCACGGCCATAGGTTGTGGTTAACCGATGCCACGGTATATCACTGACTTTTACCGTTTCTATATATTGTTTCGTCATAGTATCCATTATAGTTATACCTTTATATATACGCCCATGTAGAAACGCCTTCGGCCAATGATTATTTCTCAATAACCGCTTTCACCAATTCATAGGTATCTATAAGGCGAAGTCTACCTATTCTTGGCTCGTCTGTAATCTCCTCATAGATATCCTCAAGCGTTCTTCTTGGTGCTAGTGTCCATAATTTACACGGATATAGTTCAACTGTCCCGATAATTTCCAAATTATCCAGTAACAAGCCTAAGTCCTTATGATTAAACCAACAATCTGTATCGATACCAAAATTTGTATTATCTTTCCGGCATGCGATTTTGCTATTTAAAAATTGCTCCATCGTTGGTTTTTCTTCTTGTAAAAGCCGCGTACAGGCTAAATGATATTCGATTTTCCGCGGCGATTGATCCACGTCAGAGACGAATATAGCACCATACTTGTTTTCAAACTTAACAGCTAATACGTCCCCCATCTTAAAATGAGGTTCTCTCTTCGTTTTAGATTTACGAACCTTAACAGGCTTCGGATTTTCGCTCTGTAGCTGCAGGGCTAACTTATCTAATACCTTTTGACGCTGTTTAAGGGCCTTATCATCGATTTCTAGCCAAAACTCATGAGGACCCTGAGCGATTATATCTAAGGCTTTCTGTTTAATGTCATCTGTTAGATGCCCTATCTTCCACAACGAATAAGCCACAGCAGTCCAATAAATCTCTGTGTAAAACTCATCAATGCAAAAATTTTGTTCTTCACTTAAGATTTCAGAAATTATGGTATCAACACTGACGCCATCCTTGTACCGCTCAACAATGGCATTATAAATATCATGACCGTCATCACTATCTATGATTTTCACACCGTCAATTGCCATATGAATCTCCTCTAGGACTCTCGTAATGCCAGTAGTGCAAATACTTCGTCCATATCAAGATTAAACATATTACTTTCAAGATTGATAGGCTCAAAATAGTAACGAACTGTATCTACCCCAAATTCATCTTCTAAATGGGCCCATTCTGCCCCTGAAAGCACGGTAAACCCAAGTGTATCGTTTCCAAGGCTTTCAACAAACCAGCGCACCTCATAATCAGGCTAAACGAAGTCGTTAAAGTATTTGATGGTTACATCCCGATCTTTCTCCTCACTATAAGGAATTTGCAGTTTTTTATCGCCCTTTTGTAACACAATATCGTCACCATAGAGCTTGCCATTACTAACAGTTTGAATATCGATAGGCTCATCCATCATATCATTGAAATAGTTCACCACATCCTCGTCATCCTCGCGCCAGTCAATCCAAATAATAGCCTCAGAATCAAATAAATCATCTAAATCCATATCATGACTGAAGAAATCTCTGACTAATTTATACATATCTTCCATGGTCTCTCTCCTATATATCACTTATATTTTTAGGTAGTCTACAACACCAGTATCCCCACTTTAATACAACTCTATAAGGTTTCATAAATCACATCTTGTTGAACCGTAAAGTTTTCATCAAAAGAAACTAAAACATATAGATGTCCTGCTGGGGATTCACCTATATCATAACCTAGTGCAAATGCGTCGTAACAACCTGATTTATTCAGCATTATATCCGTTAAGGTTAGTACAATAGACTCTTCTTGCGGTATTTCCTGTTGTATGAGTTCCTGTGCTAGTTGATCTAATTCATCTAATTCAACAGATAATTGTTTCCACATTGGTAGTGAAAGCACCTCAGCCTCAGTATAATTGGTACAACTAATATTAAGTTTTTGAAAGGCTTGTCCTTCATTCTCTAAACGATTAATGCCCAATCTGCGAGATACAAAGTAAACGCCATACGGTTCTTCAGACCAGCTTTCAACATTCCATAATGTCATTAATTCCGATTTTCTCATCAGGACGCTCCGTTAATTGATTATCCTGCAATATCCGCATCAACAGGGTTCCCATCCGCATCAATATTGGCTATGATGCAGTGTCCCCAGAAGATATCATCATCGTCATAATATACCTCTATGGTGCCATCGTTACGGAATGCCAATTCGCCCATCGTAATACGCTTAGCAAATACGTCTGATGTAATCGGGTCTTGGTCATCATTGTCGAGCCAATCATTAGCAAGGTCTAGTAATTTTTCACTAATATAGGTACTAATTCGTTGTTCAAATGCTTTGAAATTATCGATTGTATTGAAAGCAGCCAATGCTACAGTACAGCTTTCATCAGAGCCCTCATCTACATCAAGGGTGAATGCATAATCATCAATTCTTGCTGTGTAATATTGATACTCTCGATTTAACAAGAAGTCACCCCTGTCGGTATGAAGGTATTTAGGGGTTTTCAAATAAGCCGACAACACCTCTAATTCGCTATGTTTAGCATGTTCCTCTAACACCTCAAGCACATAATAGCGATTATTCCAAGATGGACGCATATAGCCCAAATCCTCTAAAGGCTTTGCTTTCTTAACCAACAATTTATAGACTCCATGGGGCTCAAAAGAATAACCCCATCTATCGTCAAGGCCCTCAATAATCCACGTCAAAATGCCTTCGCTACGGTCAAGCATACCAGTTCGAGTATCTAGGATAGCATCGGTGTCCACCAGTGGTCTATGATACTTATCTAAATAAGGACTAGCCCCATTCGCATCGCTGCGTGGCAATGCATAGATTTCAAACTCTTCCGATTCAAACTCTGCTTCATATTCTGGTAAACGTACAATACTCATATGACTCTCTCCTATTCATCACATTTTACGGTACAAACTATTTACAGTTAGAACTACATCCTTTTACAGATGATGCCATAGTATAATTACTTCTATAACATTAAAATGTTCTGTTGCATCACAAGTGTTCAGCTACATCAATTCTATGTAATAGTTCTTTCGCTAGTTCTTTGGCTATTTTGAATTCCTCATTTGAAAGCACCATAAGTACAAAGCTATCGGTTCCTGTGTCCATGCCTGCTAACGTATAGTTTTCCCACGTAGAATTAAGACTAGCACACCAGTCCATAATAACTTGATCTTCATCTAATGTTGCTGTATCAATAGTTAGATTTTCTCTAGTATCTAAAGACTTATTACGTATTAACTTCTGTACATAATAAATAAAATCCTCTAGTTCACATTTACAGTCTAACTCTACGGCATATCCTTTAGAGAGTAGTTCCTCATAGAGGTTCCACCAGCTATCTTCCAATTCTTCCAGGGAGCTCAACTTTACCTTGGTCATAAACGATTTAGCTTGTTTTGCATCGCCTAGCAACAACGTTGCTAATTCTGTAAATGTAGATCGCATCTGATCAATATCTAGATACACTGCTTCTACACACAAACTATAGTCAGGTACTCTGCGTTTTTTCATAAAAGCCCGCATCATCTTCACTGCGTCAGGATAACTTACATCAGCCATACGATAAGTCTTGCCATCTATATCTAAGAATAAATCTACTGCATCCTGCGTTTTACCTACACGTGCTTTCATGGCTGTACATCCATCGATGGCATGAGGTGGGTATAACTCCATGTACATATAAAATCCATCATGCATAGCCTTTAAGGTATTATCTATTCCGACTATATTAAAACCGTTTCCATTAGAACCAGGGCTCTTCAAGCGCCATTCTTCGAAATTATCAAATAGTTTTTCTTGAATCCAATTGTAAAAGCTCATATGCACTCTCCCCCATATACTGCTGTTTACATATAATGTTTAACTGACTATGTAACTAAATATGTAACTAAATATGTAACTGAATATGTAACTGAATATGTAACTGAATATATATCTTAATTATATCATTATTAAGGAATACTTATAATAAAAGCATAGGATAAAAAATACCCCTACAAGATACGTCTTGTAGGAGTATTGATCACACTATTTGGATTCTTATTTAGGTTCTAATTATTTAGATTCTAATTTAGCTGCCAATTCAGTATATTTTCGTTCTAACTCATTATATTTTTCAGATAGGTCTTTCATATCTTTCTTAAGTTGTGCTGCATCTTCAGTAGTTACCTCTTCAGAGCTTTTACCAAATTTGAAATTAGCACCTAAGCTAATAGAATTACGACCGTTACCAACAGTAGTAGCAGCATTAAACATTGTGTTTTTATTAGGGCGATAGAACGCACCTAACGCCGCTGCATTAGCATTTTTATAGTTACCAAAGCCAACGGAATAGGACCATTTGTCATGTTTATCGAAATCTAATGGATGCAAGCCAGCGAGTGCTGCAGAAGCCGCTGCTACGCTAGATACTTGTTGATCAGTGTAGGATTTAGCTTCATTTAAGCTATTAGCACCGCCATTAATAATACGATTATTTAATGTATTAATATCGCCTTCTATAGTAGTGATACGGTTTTCATGATTATCTACCACGTCTTTAATGGCATGTAATTGGGAGCCATTGACTGCATCAGTAGATGTCGCAGATACACGGCCTGCCGCTACATTTGTAATCGTACGTTCTGCACCACTATCACCAATGCTCAATGTACCAACCGCATTTCCACCAGCAAAGTTATAGGTTCTGCCGCCGATAACACCAGAGTTAGTAGATACAGCTGTAGCAGTAACAGACTTAGCACCTAGTGCAATGCTATTATCTGTGGCAGCCTTCGCATTCGTACCGATAGCGATGGAGTTTTCATTAAGAGCTTTAGCTGCATTTCCGATTGCAGTAGCGCTTTTACCAGAAGCCTCCGCTACAAAGCCAATAGCATTGGATGCAAAGCCTGTCGCTTTAGAAAGGCCAATCGCATTAGCCGCTCTGCCGGAAGCTACGGAAGACACACCAAGTGCTGTGGAGTATGTATCAGATGCTTGCGCATTATCACCGATAGCAGTGGATTGAGCACCAGTTGCTTTGGAAATAGTACCTACTGCAGTACCACCCCAGCCAGTTGCTACAGAGTCAGTACCGATGGATACGGCTAATTCATCAGCCGTCGTATTTCTACCAATTACAATACTACCTGCCTTAGCAATATTAGCTGCTTTACCGATAGCAATAGAATCAACGCCATCTACAGTCGCATTCGTACCGATAGCGATGCCATTTTCCTTTGTTGTAGTTGCGCTATGACCGATTGCTAAAGAGTCCTTTTCTGCTGCGTTAGCTAATGTACCAGCAGCAAAGGCACTTTTACCAGCACTAGTAGAATAGTTACCTAATGCTACAGAATCCTCATTAGAAGCTGCAGTTTTAAAGCCCAATGCGGTAGAATACGCACCGCTAGCATTTGCATAAGATCCCACTGCAGTTGTATTCATAGCAGTTGCTTCCGAATTGAAACCAAATGCAGAGGACTGATTACCAGAACCTGTGGAGCTATAACCTACTGCTGTAGCGTAATCATTTTTTGCTTTTGCATTATAGCCAATCGCTGTGCCCATAATGTTATTGGCCTTTGCATTATTACCAATAGCAACTGTATTTAGAGCAGTTGCTTCCGCTTTACGACCGATTGCATACGCATCGTTGTATGTTGCTTTCGCACTATCACCAAAGGCGATTGCATTATTACCTTGAACCTTGGCACCAGTACCACCTACCAAAGCATTATTGCCCTTAATGGTGTTATTCATGCCCAAAGCCACCGAATTCTGACCATCAATGCTATTACGGTTACCAATTAATAAAGAGTTAATTGCATTGTCATTATTAGCATGGTTAAAGCCACCTGCGATGTTATTAGTACCACCAATAGTATTGCTAGTACCTACTACCAAGCTGTGAGTAGCAGAGTTTGTATTATACCAACCTGATACGATACTACCTGGGCCAGATACAGTATTATTAGTACCAGAGGTGATAGTATCATTAGCGGAAGGTCGAACGGTATTCTTATCGCCACCAAGCAATATATTTTTTACAGGGGAGAACATACCCTGCTCAACTTTATTATCCCCACCATAGGCAATAGAATTTTGCATGCTTAGTGGCGCAGCAGTTGTAGCACTAATATCTAAATTAGATGCAGCAAAGGCTGTTGTAGTAATACCGGCGGTAATCATAGCCGTTAAAAGTAATTCTTTTTTCATGTGTTCTACCCCTTTTTAAGACAACACAAACAATATACTCAAAAAAAGATTCAAAGTTACCTAATGAAACCTGAATCGTATAGCACCCTCTATGCACCATTCATGATTTAACATGAATAAAGTATGAATATTACTCTAATATTATAATTCTAGCTCATAAGAATTGCAAGAAAATGCAAAAAAGAAGGTATACGGCTTTTATAAGCCGTATACCTTCTTTTCTATACTGGTGCGCCTAACCGGAATCGAACCAGTGACACGCAGTTTAGGAAACTGCTGCTCTATCCTACTGAGCTATAGACGCATGTATACTTTATTATATCGTTTTTAATAAAGTATACGCAAGGCGTCCTTATTGTTGTAGGTATTGGTTATTCACTTGTTTTTGTTCTTCTGGGCTTAGGTTTTGGTAGCCTTTTGCTAATGCACTAACCCAGGATCCGTAGGCAGGATTTGGGAATACAACAAAGGTAGTACCAAAGTCTTCTTTATGTTCATCGATGATAGCATTTCTTTCAGCTAAGGTCTTCCCTTTTGTACCAATTGGGAAGTCACCTGCATTATCACCCATAAACAAAATTATGCCGTACTTCTTAGTAATGGCATCAAAACGAGGTTGTTTATCAGAGTCTTTTTCGAATAGTAGTACATGTTCTTTATCGACCGATGGGAATCCTAGTTCTTTGAAGTTTTGTACTGTTACATCATAGTTAACAGGTGCATATCGGTTTGAAACGTAGAATATTTCAACACCTTGTTTATGTACTTCATTTAGGAACTCAACAGCACCTGGCATAGCTTGTGATTTACCTTGATGCACCGCTTGGCGCCACCAAGGAGCATCGAAGCGACCATTACCACTAGCAACGCTTTCACCCATCAGTTTAGTATTATCCACTACTGTTTCATCAGCATCAAGAACGATAGCAAGAGGTTTTCTTTGATGAGATGGATCAGTAACAGCCATCTTAACAAGATTTAGCGCCACATTGTACCCTTGATACGCTAGTGCTCTGTACTCTGCAGAGGTGCGCATCCATAAGAGCCCCATTGTTTCTGTTTCGGCTTGATACTGCTGTTTTTGCTTCAGTGCTACCTGCTCATCTAGCGCTACTGCAGCTTTTGTAGGCTCACTATTAGCAGCTACCGTATTAGCTACCGCATTCTTAGGCGCCGTACTATTAGTCGATTGGGTTGATTGAACCTCTGTAACAACCGCTGTAGGAACTACAGAATTTGCTTTCACCGCCGTCGGAGAATCCGCCTGCACTACAGACCCTACGCAAAGACTGCCGCCAAGGCAAGCCACCGCTACATACCATGCCAAACTACTACGTTTCATAATTGCCTCCTATCCACATGTGCTCTCTGTATACATCCAATACACAATGTAATTCTACATAGGTATACGAAAGTCCTCTATAGATTTATAGTCTATCTGTGTATTTTAAATCTATCTACACAAGAACTATGCTATAATACAGCTGTTGATAGTATTAGAGAGTTCTTATAAAAAAGAGGTATATGTAATGAAAGTATGTAAACGATCAATTATTACCAGTTCACTATTAGCTATATTGGCTATATCATCTGCATATGGGGCTACACCAGTACAGCCAACTGAAAGTACAGATGCTGCAGTGGTTGAGATGGATTATTCTAATATTCCAGAGCTAAAAAAATCTATCGAAAACGCAACACCTGCTATAGTACAATCTACGCTTAATATGTCTAAGGGAAAACCGACCAAAGATAAGCCCGTCTATTCAACAGTGACTATGTCTGGTAACCGTGTTGTATCCGTAAAAACTTACAAAACTAAAGAAGAACAAGAAAAGGCCATGTTAAAAGAGCGTAAACGCTTAGACAAGGTCACTGCAGAACGTCAGGCTAAAAGAAAAGACGAAACACGCACAGATATGCTAAAAGGTTTAACACCCATACCGTCCTATCCACCTGTCAGTGAAACACGCATATTACAAAGTGAAATGTTCTCTAGACCATTTGGCAGACAACTCGATTTGCGTTTAGTAGAGGCTTATACACAAGATTATGACAAGGCTAAACCTGGCGATATTTATGTCTATGCAGATTATGTGGATTACACATCTAAGCAGCTATTAGGTGAAAAAGATGGTACCACTGCTATTTCAGCTATGATTCTACGTGTAATCATGAGAAAAGACGAAAACAAAGCTTTCAGCATCGATGTAAATGCATACTTCATAAATCCAACAACACATACCATTTCCATAAGTCGGTCCGAAGATGTAAAAGGCATCGATATCAAGAAAGAGGAAAGAGCTGAAGCTGTATTCAAACTACCATCCCACCAATTGCAAGCCGGCGATCCTCAGTATGAAATCGCTAAGCTTATGTATCAAGACCTAACAAATAAGAAATTTGATTAGCGATATTTAAATACACTCACCACGACAAAAGCCCCTCCTTACTATGAGTTACATAGCAAGGAGGGGCTTCGTTTTAATTTAAGGAAGTTCTTTCTTAGAATAATAAAATAAGTAATAATATGACAAATCAGTAATGTCCGCTTCTATAACACTAATACAAAGAGATTAGCTTATCTAGTATTCTTAAATATCCCCGCATTCTGCAAGACCTTTTCTTTTACCTCATTCAAAGGATCTATTGTCGTGAACAGTTCAGGTTTCCAATCTACAGGTGTTAACGTATCATTAAATGTATCAACAATTTTTCCATTAAACATATTATTAATAGTTGTAAGTTGTTTTCCTCCAAATACTTTCACAAACGATGTATAGTCTTTACCTACTATGTCCGCTACATTGCTTTCAGCATAGATTTGAGAGTTTTTGCCGACGCCTAAGGAGTAAGCATACGCATATTCACCATTGGTAGTATCTGACACAAAATAATTGTTGTACATATGAACCTGTCCATATCGTACTCTAGGTACGCGTTGTACTACATTATGGAAATAGTTATGATGCAAGGTGACATGTAATTTTCCTTCATCTGCTACGTTTGAATCACTGTTGCCTATCAACATGGTTTTATTGTGATTTTCAAATGTTGAATAGGATATAGTTATATAGTCCGCTTGATTGGTAATATCCAGTGATCCATCCCTATGCTCGTATTTACGGCCAAAGTATGTTTCTACCGTTTCAGGAGCATCTTGGAACGAACAATGATCAATCCAAATGTGCGTACCACCTTTTATGGAAAGACTATCATACTGAGAATTCCAATTGCCCTCTGGACCATCCTTAGGGTCCCAAGCAGGAAAATAGTCATAAGGCGATTCAAATTGTACATTTCTTATGATGATATTATCCGCATCGAGGACCAAATCTACACCCTTTAATTTTGCATTATCCATGCCAATGATACTTGTATTAGCCGGTACATGAATGGTAATAGACTGACTTTGATTCTTTTGTGACGCCTTGCGCTTTTCTTCCTGCTCATCTTTCAAACTCTTAGGCGCTGTGCTATGTGGCTTATGAGTTTCTAAATATTGTTGAAAGTCATAACCATCGGCCATGTAATCTTTCATCGTCAGCGATTTGCCAGTATCATCGGTGTCAAAATCTATGGTGCCATAAACCAGCACAATCTTAGAGTCCGTATTTTTTCTATTCTTAAGAGCAGCTACAAATTCTTTTTTATTCGTCACTTTAAATACATTCTGCTCTGTAGCATTAGCGCCACCAGTAGTGCCATTACCTACGGAGGCAAATCCGTCCTGTTTTGGTAACACTTCACGCATAAAGGTAGGGCGTTCAGCAGAACTGTGTAAAAAGTTCACCATTATAGCAATGATTAATGCTATAAGAAATCCAATGGGTATCATTATCTTTTTCATACATTTCATTCCTTACTGTCTAGTACGTTGCAGCATATTATAGTAGTATTCTCACAAAAACGATAGCCACAATAAGAGAACCCCTTCATAGCACCAACATGGCTACGAAGGGGTTTCATTTTAATTATGCTGGACGGCTCCAGTCGACTTGTACGTCAATAGCTTCCCACATGCGTGTTAAAGCTAATTTTAAGTTATCCAAAGATTCTAATGGTTTTACATTCAACCGTTCATATGTATCAAGACCTGTAGCATGCTCGATGGCATGTTCATTGTTCAAGTAAGCGATAACCTTATCAGCCCACTCTTGTTCAGGTAAATCTACGGACACTGTTTTTGTTTCTGTGTCATAGGACAAGAAACCATTGCTGTTGATGCCATAATGAATGGCTACACGAAATAAACTCATATCTATACCTCTCTTGCGGTAATTTTTAAACACTATATCCATATTGTAACATGAATAAATATATTAGCGAAAGTATTCAATATAAACTTTATGAGTCTATTGTATCGAGTTATATGTCTTCGTTAATGTCTCCTACATCATCATTCTTATATAGGTCAAGGTCCTTATCCATTTTAGTAGATTCTACATCCTCAGTAGTAGACTGTGCATCTACTGCGGACTTTAGTTCCGATCGTTTTCTACGCGTTCCATTGTCTCCGTGAAAGCGCTGCCATAGAGCCCCACTCATAACGGCAGTTTCACCAAATTTAGACTCTAATGAATCTAATACACCAGCCAGTTTATTTTCAGTCTCATTTTTAGGTGATTCGAAAAGACTATCTTGCATAGGCACCTCTTCATCGAGACCACTTACGGTAAGGCCTAATAGTCGTATAGGGCCCGGGGGATCCATAAAGGCAATCTCACTAGAACCACCATAGTTTGAGCTACTATAGTTTGAATTAGTAGATTTTAAATTTGTAGATTTAACCTTCGTAGTGGCTCCTAATACTTCAATGTCTTTCTTTGTGCCTTTCGGTTTTTTACTGGTCTTATCTTGCATCAGTTTATTCCACAAGAGCAGAGCCGTTTCAAAAAACACATGCTCATGGTCTGATGGCGTGTCTAACCGCTTTTGGCGGGATACGGTAGTGAAATCATCGTACCGAACCTTAATGGATACGGTATGACCTAAGAGATTACGTTTTCGCAATCGTTTGGATAAGCGGTTAGCAAAGTATCTAAACTCTAATTCAATAGCATTACCATCCGTTAAATCTTCTTCGTATGTCTCCTCCGCACCAATAGATTGTATTTTGCGATCTGTTTCCACCGGTCTATCGTCAATCCCATTTGCTAGTTCCCATATGCGGCGCGCCTGGTTGCCCACGAGAGGAATTAAACAGCTTTCATCAGGCAACGCTTGAATATGACGCATCAAGTGAAAGCCCCCTGTTTTCAAGATTTTTTCTGTACGAGGACCTACGCCCCAAATGCGTTTAATCGGTAATGGAGCTAAAATCTCTTTTTCACGGCCATAAGGTATGACTACGAGGCCGTCGGGCTTATCTAAATCGGATGCCAATTTGGCAAGGAATTTATTCGGTGCTAGCCCTGCAGAGATAATAAGACCAGTTTCCTCAAATACTCGATCTTTAATGGCTCTGCCCAGTGCTTTTGGTCCACTATACATGGTAGACATACCGCTAACCTCGAGAAAGGCTTCGTCGATAGATAGAGGCTCAATGTGAGGCGTAAATTCTTTCATAATAGAAAAAATCTGATGAGATACCTCTTTGTAACGATCCATACGCGGATACACATAGACGCCATCGGGACAGAGTTTCTTAGCACGTGAAATAGGCATCGCCGAATGAACACCGAATTTGCGAGCCTCATAGGAGCAGGTAGCAACGACGCCACGTGAAGAAAGACCACCCACAATTACGGGGTGGCCTTTATATTCTGGATGATCCAATTGTTCGATGGACGCGAAAAATGCATCCATATCAACATGCATAATCCATCGTCTCATTGTTACGCTTCTTTTTCGTGCTCAGAAATACGGCAGTATTTAATTTGCGCGCAAATACACTCATCCTTAGATTTATATAGTTGAGGGATGATATCTAAAATATCGCTAAATGTAGCTTCATTAATGGAATAACGAGTCCATAAGCCATTACGTTGAGAGTTAACTACACCTGCATCAATTAAGATTTTCATGTGGTAGCTCAACGTAGATTGGGACAAATTGAAGCTAGCTAAAATATCAGCTGCACATAATTCATTGCAAGACAACATATCGATGATGTGTAATCTTGTTTCATCGCTTAATGCCTTAAAAATCGTAGCTAAACGTTCGTAAGAAACTTCAACCATATCTTTAACTCCTCAAATCCGTATCAAAAAATGTCAATCTACTTTATTGACTCTATTATATACTATTTCTTAATGTAAATCTATTTTTTTCTTTATATTTGTATCTTAATAATTTATTATGAATATCATTTTTATATAGATGAGTAATTTTTACCACATTATAAACTAATTTAAGCACGTTATAGTTTGTATATTGTGAATATTTTAAATAAATTTTCATCTCATAGATTTATTTAGTTATACATAATTTTGCATATATAAAAGTTGTGTAAAATATTCTTCTATAGAATTTTCGATATACACATTTTCCGATAACCTTATAGCATACTTCGATATACCGCACTATATTAGCAATCTAAAGGATTAGATATAAACTATACCGATTTTGTGTTCTAATGACTTTCAATACAAAAGACCCCTCATAGAGGGGCCTTATCTGTATAATTCTATAAGTCGATTGTATAGTAGGAAAAACATAGAATTTATAATGATGAATTCTAGTCTACTCTAGAGCAATCCTATTATATCAAATTAGTATAGCTTAAAATACGTTTACTAAATCAATAGTTTGACTGCGGTTAGGGCCAACGGATACGATACCCAAAGGTACGCCTGTTACTTCTGCAATACGTTCTACATATTTGCGAGCATTTTCAGGAAGATCTTCGTATTTACGGATACCAGAGATATCTGTTTCCCAACCTGGCAATGTTTCGTATACTGCTTCGCATGCTTCAAGGTCTTTCAAGTTAGCTGGGAAGCCTTCTACATCTTTACCATTCAATTTATAACCTACGCAGATTTTCAATTCTTTGAATGTATCAAGAATATCCAAACGAGTGATTGCAAGGTAATCAAGGCTGTTAAGACCTGCTGCGTATTTTACAACCATAAGATCTAACCAACCGCAACGACGAGGACGACCAGTTACAGTACCGAACTCATGACCAAGTTTGCGAAGGTTATCGCCAGTTTCATCAAGAAGCTCTGTAGGGAATGGACCTGCACCAACGCGTGTTGCGTATGCTTTTACTACACCGAAGATATTTTTCAAGTAGTTTGGACCAATACCAGCACCTGTGGAAGCACCACCAGCGATTGGATGAGAGGATGTTACGAATGGATATGTACCATGATCAAGGTCAAGCATAGTTGCTTGCGCGCCTTCGAACAACACCTTTTTATCCTCTTGCACTGCTTTCAAAACAGCGATATTAGTATCTGTTACATATGGTTTCAATGCTTCAGCATATTTGATGTAGTCAGCTAAGATTTCATCGTAGTTAACAGGTTCAGCATCATAAACCTTTGTAAGCATTTTGTTTTTGAATTCTACATTGTATGCTAATTTTTGTTTGAATGTATCCAAGTCATACAAATCGCAGATACGGATGCCGATACGGTTAATCTTATCAGCATAGCAAGGACCGATACCGTTTTTAGTAGTACCGATTTTAGCATCCCCTTTAGATGCTTCCTCTGCATTATCTAACGCGATATGATATGGCATGATAACATGCGCACGGTCAGAAATTTGAAGAGATTTTGCAGATTTACCTTGTTTTTCAAGACCTTCAATTTCTTGTAACAAAACTTTAGGGTCGATAACAACACCAGTACCAACGATATTTTGTTTATCATCATACAAGATACCACTTGGTAATAGGCGAAGCGCAAATGCTTTGTCATCTACTACAACAGTATGACCTGCGTTATTACCACCTTGACTGCGCACTACAACGTCCGCACGTTCCGCAATCCAGTCAACGATCTTACCTTTACCCTCGTCACCCCATTGAGTGCCGATAACCATACTTGTTGCCATATCTATATCCTCCATGTGAAAGTCTAAATAATTCACTAACATTATACAACAATGTTCGGACTCTGTGAAAGTATTTATTGTGCCAGTACTATTTTGGTTCTTTAAGCCATAGGCTCATTAGGAGCCCCATAAGTCCTACAGGTATCAATGTCATCAAAGCAGTTTGCACGTCATAGATGTCTGCTAGATGGCCTACATATGGCGCTACAAGGCCGCCTAAGGTAATGCCAAGGCCTAGTGTAATCCCCGATGCAAAGCCTGCATTTTTAGCAAGGTATTTTTGACCTAGTACAGTAATGGGTCCGTATTGTGAGAATACGCCAAAGGCCATCGGTATCATAGCACCGAAGAAGCCCCAGATATTAGGCACAAATATAAACACTAAAACGGATGGCAAGAAGATAAGATTGCCTAAGCGCACCGTTTTAAGGAAGCCTAATTTATCAGATAAAGCCCCGCCCATATAGGTAAGGACTGCTCCCATTGCAAAGTACATAGTTAGCGCCAAACTAGAGGCACTGGCTTCGCCGTTAATAACGGTAATGTATAGAATAGGAATAAAGATAGATAGTACAGAGAACAATATAGATCGTGAAGCGATTACAAAGAATAGCTTACCAAAGCTTACCCAATCGTTGGCACCAGTATTAGTGGACTTAGCAGAGCTTTTACTTTCACCAATAACATCGGTAGCTGCAGAACCTGTAAAGGCATACACATACAATAACACACCAATTAAGGCAATGGCCGTGAACACCCAAAGGAACTGAGCGCCAAAGACGTACACACCACCAGCAAGGAGCGGCCCCATTGCAAAACCAGCGCTACCGCCTACGGCAAAGCGCCCCATAGCATTACCAAGCTCATTGGATTGCATACGGTTTACAAGAAGTGCCGCCTCAGGATGGAACAATGCAGCCCCAAGGCCTGCAATGAGCGATAGAGCAAGTATCATCTCATAGCTCGTCGCCAGTGCAATGGCACTAATGGAGACTAATGTTATAGAAAAACCTACAGGAATGAACCAAGGCACGCGCCACCGATCCGCCACATAGCCCAAGATAGGTTGGGCTATAGAAGCCACGATGGTGTTACAGAAAATGATAGATGCTGATTGATAGTAATTAAGCCCAAAGTTAGCAATAAAAAACGGTATAAGCGCCGCTAGAGATCCTTGTCCAAAGTCATTAATACAATGAAAAATAGGCGGTCCGTATTTTCGTATAATACGTTTCATATAACCTCCTAAAATAAATAAAAACAGGTAGATATAGCCAACACCTAATGCATGTGCCATAGGCTTGTTGGTCTATACCTACCCTAATCTTTCATATGTTATGTGGGAAGTACCCTACAATTATAGGCCAAAGCGAGCCATGATTGTATCTACATGTTTCAATAATTTATGAGGATCGAAGCATGCATCGATTTCTTCAGCAGTCATGTATTTCTTGATGTTTTCATCAGATTTAAGACCTGTAGCGAAATCTTTACCTTCAAGCCAACGTTCCATAGCGTATTTTTGAACCCAACGGTATGCTTCGTCACGTACGGCACCTTTGTCTACAAGGTGAGTCAAAATTGTTTGGCTGAATACAAGACCACCTGTAAGGTTAAGGTTTTTAAGCATTGTTTCAGGATATACCAACAATTTATCAATTGTACGGATTGTAAGGTGAAGCATGTAGTTCAACGAAATTGTTGCATCTGGTAAGATGACACGTTCTACAGAGCTATGGGAAATGTCGCGTTCATGCCACAAAGCTTGGTCTTCGTAAGCAGATTGAGCATAGCCACGAAGCAAGCGAGCCATACCGCAAATTCTTTCACATGTAATCGGATTACGTTTATGAGGCATCGCAGAAGAACCCTTTTGTTTAGGGCTGAAATATTCTTCCGCTTCGCGCACTTCAGTACGTTGAAGATGACGAATTTCCAAAGCGATTTTATCCAATGTACCGCCTACAACAGCGATAGTGGATAACAATTCAGCATGACGGTCACGTTGTACGACTTGTGTAGCGATTTTAACAGGTTCAAGACCTAATTTTTCGCATACATATTGTTCTACGAATGGATCGATGTTGGAGTATGTACCAACTGCACCGGACAATTTACCAACAGCTACGCTTTTACGAGCGTGTTCCATGCGTTCGATATCGCGTTCTACTTCAGCCATCCACAATGCTAATTTCAAACCAAATGTAGTAGGTTCACCATGAATACCGTGAGTACGACCAATCATAGGTGTATATTTGAACTCAGCTGCGCGACGACGCAATACTTCGTGCAAACGTTTCAAATCTTCAATCAAGATGTCGCATGCTTGTTTCATCATGTAACCAAGTGCTGTATCTTTAACGTCAGTAGATGTAAGGCCAAGATGAATGTATTTAGCCGCTTCAGGACCTACGTATTCACCTACTGCTGTTACGAAGGAAATGATATCGTGGTTTGTTTCCTTTTCGATTTCATGAATGCGTTCAACGTCGAAATTGCCCTTTTCACGAATGGCTTTAGCCGCTTCTTTAGGGATAACGCCCAACTCAGCTTGTGCCTCGGATGCCAATGTTTCTACCAATAACATTGTGTCGAACTCATTGCGTTCGCTCCAAATATGGCCCATTTCTTCTCGTGTATAACGTGGTATCATGATGTCTCCTTTGCATGATAAAAGCTAGATTTCTTATAGGATAATTGTACCATATGTGAAAGCTCCATTCAATGAATGGACCTAAATTTTCCGAATGATAATTACATTAAATTTACTAATTGTTCGTATTTATTGGTACACCATACTTTAACTTAGAATTTATACTAATAAAATGATATACTAGAGCTATCTGAAATATACAGGAACTTGTATATCATTATCGGGAGGCTTTCATGGCAAATTTAAATCGCAAAGAGCGTCGTGCACAGCGCAACGAATCAAATACTATAGGCATACTATTGCGCCTATTCTTTGTACTCAGCTTTATCGGCTTGGCCGTAGTTCTGTTTGGAGAACTTGATCTCAACTATGTATTCTCCATCTTTACAGCAGATATCATCGTATCCTTAATTTACGTGATACTCAATAAATCTCGCATTACTACATCCTTAGCGGTTAACACCAATGTACGCGTTATCATTGCATTCCTCATCATGCTAGTAACTATGTTCTTCTACGCCTTTGCATTATGGCGTGTCGATCAGTTTAGTGCGCCTATGCAGGTCACATTATTTATCGGTGGCGCCATCGTATATCTTGCGGTGTTTAACTCTACCAAAACAATGCTTACAAACCAAGACTAATACAAACATAACAAAAGAGGCATATCTTACATACATGCGTATGTGAGGTATGCCTCTTGTTATTATTTATCTAATTATTGATGTACTGTTATTAATTATTTTTTGTATTCTGGTTTCCACAAGATAGCATCAATCGCAGCATCAATATCTTGTTCAGGTGCTAAGCCTTCTTTGATGGCACATTCGGCAACAGCTTTAGCAACTGTACGAGAGAATTGTGTTAATTTTGCTACTGGTGGTAACGTAGCTGCACCTGGTTTTGTAGTATCTACAATACCTTGTAAGGCATGAGCTGCTGCGGAAATCATAGCATCACTTAAGCGAGTTGCATTGACAGCTAATACACCAAGACCTACACCTGGATAAATGAGTGCATTGTTAGCTTGTCCAATATCATATGTTACACCTTTAAGTTCGATAGGTGAATATGGCACGCCTGTTGCGATAAGAGCCTTTCCATCTGTCCATGTTAACAGATCTTGTGCACTTGCTTCTGCTAATTTTGTCGGGTTAGATAATGGGAAAATAATAGGTCTTTCTACATGACTAGCCATTTCTTGGACAACCTCTTTTGTGAAAGTGCCTGGTGCTGTCGATGTACCAACGAGAATTCCTGGTTGTACAGCTTTAATAACAGCATGTAAATTAGTTAATTCATTAGCATTAGTGAATTCAGAACGTTTGCGAGCGAACGGCTTTTGCTCGATTGTTAAGTCTGTCATGTCATCGAATAGGAGACCTTGTTTATCTACGAGGTAGAAACGACTTCTAGCTTCCTCCTCGGATAGCCCTTGCGCTATCATTTCAGACATTACAAGGTTGGCGATACCTACACCTGCTGTACCAGCGCCAAAGCACACATATTTTTTATCAGTTAATGTGTCCCCGCTAATTTTGAGTGCTCCTAAGATGCCTGCAAGGGAAATGATACCAGTACCTTGAACATCATCATTGAAGGTAGCAATTTGAGGACGATATACTTTTAAAATTTCAGTAGCATGGTCGCGACCAAAATCTTCCCAATGTAGGTATAATTTAGGGAATTTAGATTCTACGTGACGAACAAAAGTTTCAATAAATTTATTGTATGCATCTCCTGTGATGCGGTTTTTACGAACCCCTAGATATAATGGATCCTCAAGAAGCTCTTGTCTATTTGTACCTACATCAAGTACAACTGGTAGTACCCATTCAGGATTTACGCCTGCTGCTGCAGTGTAGACCATTAATTTCCCTACAGAAATATCTACGCCGTTAGTACCCCAATCGCCAATCCCCAAGATTTCTTCTGCATCAGTAACTACAATTAAGCGAATATCACGACCATCTGCAGCTCGATCTAAAATAGTATCAAGTTGATCAATATTCTCTTCTGTAATATAGGCTGCATATTCTGGATCAATGAATTCGTGGCTAAAACGTTCTATACTTTCAGCTATAACAGGATCATAAACGATTGGCATCATTTCAACAACATGCTCGCTAAATACTTTGAAGAATAGAGTGCGATTTGTGGAGAAAATACGCATTAAGAATTCACGTTTTTGTAATAGAGAATCTTTGCGACTAAATAATTCATAAGTTTGGGTTGCTTGCTGTTCTAACGTTTGTACAACTGGAGGCAATAAACCTTCAAGACCAAGGTTTTTACGTTCTTCCTTTGTAAAGGCAGTACCTTTATTTAGGAAGGGATTGTTCAAAATTTCATAAGCTTTCATATAAACCTCCTGATAGGAACTACTTGGCACGACTTACTACTGTACCTACTTTAATCATACACTAACTGTCAAGAGAGTTTTATAAACATAAAAAGAGGCATATCTTACATACATTTGTATGAGATATGCCTCTTTATTGTCCTAGAATAACGGGAACCGCTAAGTAAACAGGTTCGCCCCGTCGGTTAACAATGGATCCACTGCTTTTGATGATGCGCAGTGCTTCGTCTCGTACAGCTGGTGGTACATCGTCCACGATCAGTGGCGTATGTTCGCCAACGATGACATTACCGTTAACATCAAAGTTAACTCGTACTACCACCTTGCCTGTTACGACAGATGCTCGCCCCTGTTCTTGCACAGTCCGCAAATAGTCATGAGGATTAATATCTGGTTTTTGTAAAAGCGCTTGTTGTCCTGGCGTCAATAAACTCAATGCTAAATCAGATAAGACAGATAAGTCACTAGATTCAGGCAATCCATCTCCAGTTGCATTCGGATCTGATGTTATCTCTTTACCGATAGGCGCTTTACTATTCTTGGAGGATTTTCCATCCTTAGAATCTGCTCCGTGCGTAACTACAGCTTGTTCACTGCTACTCGTTTCCGATTCAATAGCCTTTGGAACAGTCCATTCTCGGCGCACACTAGATGCTGCTGTACTTTCACTTAACTCTTTAGTACGTTCCTCCTCTGGCTTGCGCTCATTCACCAAAGAATTCGCCTTAGGTGCCGCGCCTTCTGGAGTTACGTTCTGTAGTTTTTCCATAGGATTTTCCGCTGGTTTCGGTGCAGTGTCAACAGCCTCAACCCCTGTATCGCTTTCACCATCATCAGGCAAATCAAAGCTAATTTCCGCCGCATCATGGGCAGCACCTGTACCTGCCATTCCCCGCAAAGAAAGGCCCATACCAGAAATCAGCATAGTCGTAATCCCTAAGGACACAATAAACGGTTTCAAATAATGCGATTCAAACATAGAATCACTTCCGTTCTGTGGCAACGCTAATATATTTAGCACCATTCACCTTGAGCATGTCCAATAGAGCGATAACCTCGCTGTAATACACATCCTTAGATGCGCGAATGACAAAAGCTTGTCGAGGTGCCTGCTTCACGATAGATTGTACCTCTTCAGCCAATCGGTCGGAAGAGATTTCCTGATTGTCGATATATAGCGTGTGCGTTGTGGTGAGCGTAATCGTAATAGGTTCAATAGATTTTGCTGTAGATGTGGATGCAGATGGCAAATTGAGCGGAATTTGTTGCTCTGTATTCATGTACAGCGTGCCAACCATGAAGAATACCAATAAGAAAAATACGATATCGATCATAGGGATAATCATGATGGTCGGTTCTTTTTTAACCCCTAATGTGCGTCGTCTCATATATCATGTTCCTCGTTGTATGCATCGAGGATATTACCACACTCATGCTCTAAGGTAGTAATAGAATCGTTTACCTTTGCCGCACAGTAACTGTGAAAGCCAAGAGCGATAATCGCTACAGTCAAGCCTGTCGCTGTTGCTACCAAGGCTTCGGATACACCGCCTGTAATGATGGTAGGCGCACCAATATCGCCACCTACGACAGCAAAGGCGCGAATCATGCCAAGCACGGTCCCCAATAGACCCAATAGTGGAGCCATGGTTACGATCATACTAAGCCAGCTAAGGCCGCGTTTTAAACGCTCATCGGCGTAAGACACTACGTCTTGCAAACGGTTTTCTAGACCATTATAGTTCTTTGCACTGCGCATAGCGCGAGCAAACAAAGCGCCAAGCTCCTCTGTATCGCGTTCCAGAACACTTGGTAACATGACCCAAGATTGATTCTTCTCTAACACCTTATTAAAGCGACGCAAGTCCTTTGTAAACTTGCGATATAAAACGATACGCTCAATGCCAATCATCAACGCAAAGAGCAAAAAAATTACTAGCGGATACATTACAAATCCACCAGCCACAAATAAATGCGCTATGCTACTCATACTAACCTCCAAAAGCCTTTACCCTCTAGGCCCCAATACCCTTTATTATATCATGTTTTAAGGGATCTAAAAATAATTATGAGTTAAAAAAAGGCTATACTAATAGTGATACACATATTAGTATAGCCCTTTATTTTGCTTTATTTTGCTTTTATTCCGTCATGATTTTATAGCATAATCATAGCATTTGTATGGTTTATTGGTCTTTTTTTAGGAATTTTACAAGTATGCCACCGATTGTTAAGGACACGCCAAAACCAGTAAAGAACATACCGAGGGAATACATCCATGCATAGGTTTGATTATTAGAAGAAATCGCTTTCGCTGCGTCTCGTGCATTAGTAGCGTTTCTTGCAATTTCCAAATTTGTTGTAGCTGGATCTGGATTTAATAATAGGATAACAATACCTATAATCAGAACAACTATACCAACGGGTAATAACATTTTCTTGCTCATTTAAATATTCCTCTCCTAACATTTCATAACATGGTATATACGATTAGATATTATTTATCGAGTTTGTTCATATCCAAGCGATTTACACTGCCAATAAAGCTATTGTAGGATTCAATCATATCATTGTAATGATCAGCTGTTTGGTCACCTAAGAATGTACGAATTCTACCAATAGTTGTATTTAAATGATTTTTAGCAGAGTTATAGTCCGGACTAGTAATGCTGCTGGATACATCCATGATTCCTTGCAACTCTTGGTTCGCCGCATTTACATCGATTTGCTTGCCTTCTTCAAAGCTATCCAATAATGCAGTTAAACGTAAATGAACTTCTTGAGCAGCAGCTGCATTTTTCTTACCGGAATCTTTAAGTTCTTTCAACTGTTCTTGTTGATTTTCCGTATTATGTTTATGAATTACTGCGTCTAACTGATTATATGCTGCATAGAATTGATCATATAGTTGAACGTATTTAGGTCCTAATTGTTGTTCCTTAGCATAATTATCTGCTTGATATGAATTAGTTTGGTAGTACGTATCCAATTCATTTGCTACTGGTACAATGTCCTTTAATACGGCTAATACGTTATCAAGAGGTTCCTTCATATCATCATATGGTATACCGGCATCTTTAGCGGCTTGTAATTTTTGTTGTAAGCTATCAAACTTTGGTGCCATAAAGCTTGATAAATGTTGACCCTCTCTTAGTTTTTGAATGGAAGGATTAATAGCATATCCAAAGCGTACGGTACCACTGTTAAAATTACCAACTGCTTCAATATACTGATTAAAGACTTGAATGTCTTTTTGCGATGCCTTTTGAGCGCCTTGCTGCACCCCATTGGCAATCTTAGAAAAACTACAACCACTCAAAAATAATGGAGCTGTTAGAGTAGATGCACACAATACGGCTGTTAACATTTTCTTTACTAGTGGTTTCATAATGACCCTCTCTTTTTAATCACATACAAGTAACAATCTATGATTAAATTATATATCATATATGATATTTATGAAAGTATCAACCGTGTTTTTTATGAAATTTGTTTCATGAATATGCTTTCACAGGCACATAAAAAGGCATAGTATACATCTTCATTGGGCTAAACCCAATAGTAATGTTTATACTATGCCTTTTCTGGATACATCTTATATGTCTAAATCAGTATGATAGCTAATCGGAGTGTCTTAATAGATAAGTTATGCCATCTTATCAAATAGGTATGTAGCTATCTACTCATTTAATAGACTTGTCAAAAACCCCAATTAATTCTTCAACGGCTTGAGATTCGCTCATTTCACCGTCTAAAACAGCTGCTTCGACTTCGCCCATACGACCTTGAATGACTACATTATTAAAGAATAGGTTGTGCAAGTGTTCGTCAATCATATCACGTACCCAACGGAGGGATTGTTCTTGACGGCGTTTTAAGAAGACGCCATTTTCTTTACCTTGTTCAGCAAATTCTTGGATTACATCCCACAATTCATCAAGGCCATCCTTTGTAACTGCTGAACATGTGTAGGCTTGGGTTTTCCATTTTTCCGTAGCAGGACGAATGTAATGCAACATCCGATCGTAATCGCTACGAGCGATGAGAGCGCGCTTGAGGTTATCCCCATCAGCCTTGTTGACCACAATAGCATCGGCCAGCTCCATAACGCCTTTTTTGATGCCTTGTAATTCATCGCCTGCACCTGTTAATACGATGAGCATAAAGAAGTCTACCATGGAACGCACAGTGACTTCGCTTTGCCCAACCCCTACGGTTTCGACGAGAATAATATCGTACCCAGCAGCCTCGCAAAGTAGCATCGTTTCTCTACTTTTACGAGCCACACCGCCTAGTGTACCGCCAGCCGGCGACGGACGAATATAGGCTTCAGGATGTTTCGTCAACGTTTCCATCCGCGTTTTATCGCCCAAAATACTGCCTTTTGTGACTTGGCTTGTAGGGTCTACAGCGAGTACGGCAACCTTGTAACCAGCTTCAATGAGCATGTTGCCAAAGGCTTCAATAAATGTACTTTTACCGGCCCCAGGCACACCAGTAATACCGATGCGCAACGCCTTGCCCGTACGAGGCAATACGGCTTGCAATACTTGTTGAGCTAGTTTGAAATGGTCCTTATTATTACTTTCTACTAATGTGATAGCCCGTGAAAGTATAACGCGGTCCCCCTGCTCGATACCGCGTACATAATCAGCGACAGTTAACTTCTTTCGCCGCTGTACGGGACGTACCGACGGAGCCAGATGAGCGGAGCTAGACAAGAGGCCGTCATGCATTTCCTTGACGCCTTTCATTACATGACACGCGAAGGTATCATCCTTTTTCGCATCTTCCGGCACCCAATCGGGACGATAGGTACTACCCTCGGCGCTTGCATTCTTTACACCTAATTCAGGGGCCTTACCTTCACCAGTGGTGAAGGTAGCATCCTGAGTCGTATGCAATACATCCGGAGTAGGCCGTTTATTATCAGTCATTGTCTTCGTCTTGAACGTGGCTAGTCAATGTTTCTAGTAATTTTTTCGCCGCTACTGGCAAGACTGTACCAGGGCCAAAGATAGCCACTGCGCCATGTTCGCGTAGGAATTCATAGTCCTGAGCAGGGATTACGCCACCGATGGCAACCAATATATCTCCACGACCGCGTTTTTTGAGTTCTTCCACAAGTTGAGGTAACAATGTTTTGTGACCTGCCGCAAGGGAACTGAATCCGACGATGTGAACGTCATTATCCACCGCATCTTGCGCTGTTTCTTCTGGAGTTTGGAACAAAGGTCCGATATCCACGTCAAAGCCCATATCCGCGAAGGATGTAGCGATAACTTTGGCACCGCGGTCATGACCGTCTTGGCCCATCTTCGCAATCATGATACGAGGGCGACGACCTTCGAGTTCTTCGAAGTCATCTGCCATTTGACGTACTTCTTTGATGACATCGTCATCTTCATATTCACTAGAATATACGCCAGAAATAGAGCGGATAACCGCTTTATGACGGCCACAAACTTTTTCAACAGCAAAGGAAATTTCACCCAAGGATGCACGAGCACGAGCTGCTTCAAGTGCAAGGGCAAGCAAGTTGCCTTCCCCAGATTCTGTAGCATTTGTAATCGCTTCGAGGCAGGATTGAACCTTATCTTCATCACGGTTAGCACGCAATTGTTCGAGACGACGGATTTGCGCTTCTCGTACAGCTGTGTTATCTACGTCGAGGATATCCAATGGATCTTCTTTATCTAGACGATATTTATTGATACCAATAATTGCTTCACGGCCAGAGTCGATACGAGCTTGGCGACGAGCTGCCGCTTCTTCGATACGCATCTTAGGAAGACCAGTATCAATCGCTTTCGCCATACCACCAAGGGATTCGATTTCTTGGATATGGCCCCAAGCACGACGGATCAATTCATCAGTCAAGGCTTCTACATAGTAGGAACCGCCCCATGGGTCGATAACCTTACATACCTTAGTTTCGTCTTGAATGTAAAGCTGCGTATTACGAGCAATACGTGCAGAGAAGTCTGTAGGCAATGCAATGGCTTCGTCAAGCGCATTCGTATGCAAGGATTGCGTATGGCCTAAAGCGGCACCCATCGCTTCCATACATGTACGAGCTACGTTGTTGAACGGATCTTGTTCCGTTAAGGACCAACCAGATGTTTGGCTATGTGTACGAAGGGCCATGGATTTAGGATTTTCAGAACCGAAGCTCTTGATAATCTTAGCCCACAACATACGAGCTGCACGCATTTTCGCTACTTCCATGAAGTAGTTTTTACCGATTGCCCAGAAGAAGGACAAACGTGGAGCGAATTTATCTACATGAAGGCCTGCATTTACACCGGTACGGATGTATTCAAGACCATCGGCCAATGTGTAACCTAATTCGATATCTGCAGTAGCGCCTGCTTCTTGCATATGGTAGCCAGAAATGGAGATACTGTTGAACTTAGGCATGTACTGAGAGGTGTAAGCAAAGATATCGCCGATGATGCGCATGGACGTAGCTGGAGGGTAAATATAGGTATTACGTACCATGAATTCTTTCAAGATATCATTTTGAATCGTACCAGCCATAACCTTTTTATCAACACCTTGTTCTTCACCAGCTAGGATGTAGAACGCCATAACAGGCAATACGGCGCCGTTCATTGTCATGGATACGGACATTTGGTCGAGAGGAATACCGGAGAATAGAATTTCCATATCGAGGATGGAGTCTACCGCAACACCAGCTTTACCAACGTCACCTACTACGCGAGGATGGTCGGAGTCGTAACCACGGTGTGTGGCAAGGTCAAAGGCGATAGACAAACCTTTTTGGCCTGCTGCCAAGTTACGACGGTAGAACGCATTGGATTCTTCGGCTGTGGAGAAACCAGCATACTGACGTACTGTCCAAGGACGAGTTACGTACATTGTGGAATAAGGTCCACGCAAGAATGGAGGTACACCAGCCATGTAGTCAAGGTGTGTCATTCCTTCATAATCCATCTCTGTGTAGAGAGGTTTTAGTTGGATTTGCTCCATTGTCGTATTATATAAATCTTCAAAGCTTTTTCCTGTTTCTTTTTGAAGTTCAGCAAGCCATGCATCGCGAGATGTCGGCGACTGAGATCCCAAGCCAAGAGAGGAGAAGTCTGGATTTTTAAACATGAGCTCACATCCCTTTCTTATCTTGTAACGTATGTAAGATTTCGTAGCAATTTGCACGAACGGAAATGAAGTCGTCTACGCCAGCTTCACGGTATACAGGCTCAAGGTCCTTAGGAGGCGCCCCTGCCAAAATAACTGTTACATTCGGCATAGTTTCTTTCAACTCTTTAGCGAGTGGTGGTACTAATTCTGGATATGTATCATCTGTGGAACAGATAACCACAACATCGGCACCACTTTCACGAGCAGCCTTCGCCGCATCAGACGTTGTTTCATGACCATCGTTTTTAATAACTTCAAAAGCACCTACTTCGAAGAAGCCTGTGGAGAAGTCCGCACGAGGTTTATGTTGAGGGATTGGGCCCATATTAGCCAAGAATACCTTCACATTATCTTTCGTACGTTGTTTATACGCTTCCGTGCGCATGCGAAGTGCCTCGAATTGTTCAGTCCAGCGATGTGCTGTAATTGGTTCGATTGTTTCAGAAGCAATATCGCCTGCATCTAAAGCCTTACGGATTTGACGGATTGTCAATTTTTGTAATGCTCCAAGCTCGATGAGGCCAATCAATGCACCTGGTTCTGTTGTACTTGCTTCTAGAGTAGCCTGTGCTTTCACAACTGCATCAGCCTCTGCACCTGCCAAGTACTCATCGATTTGGGCAGCTCGTTTTTGACGCAATGTTTCTTGATTTTCTGGTTTAGGATCAAGCAATTCTTCCGTCATGTTCGCATACATGTTATTACCAACTGCGACGTCCTTACGGAATGCAAGGTTCTTGAAGCGTTCTTCGAGGATGGCTTTCACTTGAGCTTGAGGATAGCCTTCTTTCAACGCTGCAATAATGCCACCTTTAGCTTCGATTGTTTGGAACTCAGCCCAAATTTTTTCACAGAGTTCAGCAGCCAATGTTTCCACGTACCAAGAACCACCTACAGGGTCCACAGGTTGACGCAACTCGAATTCAGTTTGCAACATAACTTGGATGTTGCGGGCAATACGGCGAGAGAAATCGTCGGCTTTGCGAATTGGTTGGTCAAATGGAGATACTTCAAGGCTGTTCAAACCGCCTACAACGCCAGAGAATGCTTGTGTCGTATTGCGCAACAAGTTTACATATGGATCGTATACAGTTTTTGTGAAAGCAGATGTTCTTCCGTGTACATGAACGGCGCGGTCTGCTTCTTCGGCCCCGAATGCTTCCATAATGCGAGCCCAAAGTACGCGCAACGCACGTAATTTAGCAATTTCCATAAAGAAGTTAGCACCTAAGGAGAATGTGAACATCATGCTCTTCGCGATGGTGTGAATATCGATATTGCGTTGTGCTAATTGACGCACGTAGCATACAGCTGTTGCCAATGCATAGGCAACCTCTTGTACATCGTTAGCGCCGCCATTAGCGTATACATCGCCAGATACGAGTACTGTTTTAAGCTCTGGAGCTTGTTCTTTAGCCCACACAACAGTATGTGCCATTTCATCAAAGGCTGTATCTAAGGAAATGTGCAAAGCACCATCTTTCACCCAAACACCGATAGGGTCTGCACCAACGAGACCTTTCAAATCAGATGTTTGTTTTTTAGCGCCTTTCACAGTAGCCGCTAACATGCCAAGCAAGATGGCTGCAGAAGCACCTGTTTCAATGTACAAAGGATTTTCCTTCAAATTGAAGCGGTCAATCAATTGTTTGCAGTCATCCATAGTGGATACAGATGTACCACCAACGCCAACGGATGCGCCTACTTGCACATCTTGATCATGACGTGTTGCTTCATCTAGGCGGATGTTGTGAATGGTGCCACCTTTTACAATCTCGTATAAACTTGCATGATTAGCATCTTTAGGCAAAGAGTCATCTACATATTGGGATACACCCCAAGAGTCTTTAATATAACCACTTGCCTTAGTGCCACGTAGGAACTCACCTGCCCCAGGGTATACGCCCTTCGGAATTGCTTCTGCATGCAATGCAGGTGTGTAGATCGGCTGCAACGTAATACCTTCATAGGTTTTCGTGAACATCTTCTTGTGGAAGTCGCCACCTTTTAACGCCTTTTCAACTTCAGCCTGCCATTGTTCATACGTAGGTTTCTCAAATTCATCAAAGGATACAGGAGCTAATAGATCGCGTTCAGCATCCTTTGAAGTCTTTTTGTCAGACATATATGTGCCTCCTTTTCAACTCGAAACCATACCGAGAAACAGCGCACCGTACCTGCGAATTGTTATACATATACATCACACGAGCTTTCCTATATTTAGATCACATCAACCTCAAATATGTGTTCATCAATTCATTAACTATGAAGCCTGATATATATGCTTAACAGCCACTTTCAAGGGCAACAAAAAACGTGCCACCCAAAAGTGACACGTAAAGGTTTCTTATTGAAAGGTACACCAAAAAACACTGAAACCAGCATACCCCAATCCCCTTCCTATCGCTCGTAGGTACATAACGGTGATTATCAAATAGGCAGTTCTCCTGGCTCGGGCTCATCACCTCGCTTTCGCCTTCCCAGATTTCTCCAGTGACATTTTTGAAAGCAGGCTCGTCCTTACAGTGGCGGGACCGCATCGGCTTGTACCGATTTCTCTATTAAGTCTTGTGACACCTATTCTCTATATTCGTTGTTCTAAGTCCAATATAGTGTAAGATTATGCACAAAGTCAATGAACATAACAGTTAATCATAAGTATCAAATTTTAGGTTATAACTAATGCATATTTAAAATGATAAAAACTCATCACAATCAAATATACGTACTCATCACAATCAAATATACGTATTCATCGCTAACAAATATACGTATTCATTGTCTGCAAATCGAGTTATAAATCGAGTACAAATCATCATAAAATCTAAGCCTACGCACAAATGCAAGCACAATGCGTGATATAATGAATACAATCACAAGGAGGCATTATGGAGCACACAAGTAAAAAAGGTCTAATGACAGCCCTTAGTTGCTATATCATCTGGGGCTTACTCCCTCTCTATTGGGCATTATTAAACCATGTTTCACCGTATAATATACTGGCGCAGCGCATTATCTGGTCAGGCATTTGCATGGCCATCGTCGTATTTGGCCTACATTTTAAACAGTTCAAAAAAGACTTTCAATTACTAAAAGAACAGCGCTCACAACTATTACTACTGTTGGTAGCATCAGTCATCATCAGCGTAAATTGGTTTACCTACATTTGGGCCATCGCCAACAACCAAGTTATGGACACGAGCCTTGGCTATTACATCAACCCACTCTTTAATGTAGTGTTAGGTGTCATCCTATTTAAAGAGGTTCTATCTGTACCGAAAAAGCTAAGCGTCCTCATCGCTACCATCGGTATCGCCTTGCTCACCTATCAAGTGGGATCCTTGCCGTTAGTGTCGATGATCCTCGCCGTTTCCTTTGGTCTCTATGGGGTCGTTAAAAAAAAGCTGCTCATCTCTCCCTTTACGAGCATCGCCTTTGAGGCTTGGCTATTAACACCACTAGCCTTACTCTATACGACCATGGTCGATAATACAGTGTGGTCCTATTTCGGCACAGATTGGTATACGTCCATGCTACTCATAGCCTGCGGTCTAACAACATCGGTTCCATTAGTGCTATTCTCCTATGGGGCCCAACTATTGCCGCTCAACCTACTAGGCTTCCTTCAATATGTATCTCCAACTATTGCTTTATTGATAGCTATCTTCTACTTTGGTGAAAGCTTTGGCACACCACAAATGATCGCCTTTGGTTGTATCTGGATAGCCTTAGTGTTGTTCTCATTATCAAATCAAATTACAACCATTAGAAAAATGTAGTTAAGTACAAGAGAGCGTATGCCATCTGCATGCAATCTCACAAGAGATTTTAGCAACTATATCTAACCTATAAACACATAAAAGCTGTATCAAATGATATCCTCATTCGATACAGCTTTCTTTTTATATCTTATATATGCCTATTAATTTATCACACTATTCTTCTAGCTTGCTTATTGATCCAATTCATTCATATTGGTCGTATTCATATTGGAAATATAACGGTTATAGGCCTCAACCATATGTTTATAATCGTTATCTTGTTTAGATCCCATATAGGTACGGATTGCACCAATCGTAGAGTTTACAGAGGTCTTAACAGAGTCATACTTAGGATTAGAAATACCATTCGCTAAATCACCAATAGCTTGTAGCTCTTGATTGATCGCATTTACATCTGGTTCTTTTTCACTATCTAGCTTTTCTAGGACTGCAGTAAGTCGCAAAGAAACCTCTTGTGCAGCGGCTGCATTTTTCTTACCTGCATCGCGCAATTGTTGTAACCGTTGTTGCAATCGGTCCGTGTTAATCTTATGCATCAAATTATCAAAGTCAGCATAAATAGGAATAAATTGTTCGTATAACTGAACATATTTAGGACCTAATTGTTGCTCCTTAGCATAGTTATCTGTGGTATACCCTTTAGATTTATAGTATGCATCGAGCTCTTCCGCAACCGGTGTTATTTCGTTCAATTTTGAAAGTAGCTTATCTAAAGGCTCCTTCATTTCATCATAAGGAACACCTGCTTGCTTAGCCTCTTCTAATTCTTTTTGTAGCTGTTTAAAGTTCGGCGCATTAAATACAGTTAAATGCTGCCCCGCTTTTAACTCATTAAGAGTTGGCCTATTCGCATAATCAAACATAACAGCCATGCGATTAAATCGGCTTATTGCTTTTACATATTGATTAAATAACTGTACCTGATCCTGCTCAGACCGCTGTGCAATTTCCTTGCGACTCTGTTCAGAGCCCTGCCATAATTCTGACATACTACAACCGCTCAACAATAAGGGGGATGTCAACGTCGCCGCACACAACACAGCCATTGCAATCCGTTTACCCAATGGTTTCATGATGAATTCTCTCCTTTCATCAATATACAACCCGATTTATATACCTTAATTATATACTAATATAATTTATACAAATAGAATTAATGCACGCAACGCATACATCTAGTTTCTCAAGTGATAGAGTCAGGGGTGACCAATGGTCACCCCTGTTTTCTGTTATATACAGTTAGACTATAAATAAGAATATATAACTCCTAACAATTGTTTTATACGTATACACGTGTTACCATAAAAGAAAACGTACGGGACTAAAATAAGGAGGACCTATGAAATTTATATACCCTGCTATAATCCATGATGATGCTGATGGTTTCTGGGCTGAGTTTCCAGACTTAGAATATACTAGCAGTACTGGCTCAACCCTAACAGAGCTCGTAACTAATGCCCAAGAGGCAATGGAACTATATATTTTAGGTGCCTTAGAAGATGGAGAAAGCTTACCTACACCTACATCTATTCGCAACTTACCTTGTACAGATACAACGTATCCTACATTAGTACAAACAGATATTGATTTAGCTAAAAATAGTAAATCCGTAAAGAAAACCTTAACAATTCCTGCATGGCTAAATGATCGAGCGCTAGCTAAAGGAATTAATTTTTCTCAACTTTTACAAGAAGCATTAGTAGAGAAAACAATGTAAATGTAAATGTACATCATCAATTGCTCAGTAAAATTAGAACTACTGTCCACGCAATAACTGCTAAGGTAAGTAATATGATACAAAGCATCCACAGAATTGTTACGAAATAGAGCAATAATTTTAGTACATATAGCACATCAAACCATATGCTATGGCAATCTTCTAATCGCGCCATAAATTCGGAGAGATGGCGCACTAAAAATGGAACTTTCACATTAGGATTTAGCTTCTTCCAGTACAGCATAATATACGGTGTTACAAAACATCCTACAAATACTAAGTATGTAAGGAATAGAGGTGTTTCTATATTATGTTGGGACATAAACCCTGACCAGTCTACGACCATTAAACCACCAAGGTATAGAAAAACAAACCAATATATAAATCCTATCGCCTTTATAATAAGGCGAATCATCTGTTTCACATCCATGCCTATAATCCTACTAATGTTTTAAATCGCGCATTATTGTGAAAGCGTTCAAAATGGTCTTGTTCAGCGGCCACAGCTTTCACAGATGGATCAATGTTAATTGCTTTTTCAAGCCAATCAAGGGCCTTCGTATCATCCCCTTGGTCTGCATAAATAGTAGCAATGCCATACACAGACCAGGTGTTACTAGGGTCCTTTTCTAATACCTTTTCAAACCATTGTTTAGACTCATTTAATTGGCCTTGTAATTTGTACACCATAGCCATGTTGTAGTAGTTCGCTACATTATTAGGATCTAGGTCATATGATTTTTTAGTATCTGTTAAGCCCTTAGCTGTATCACCATTCAATGCCGTAGCGAAGCCACGGATGGAGTACGCCTCTGCATTATTAGGATTATCCTTAATAGAAGCTGATGCTTCCTCAATGGTTTTAGCATAATCGCCAGAGGATAAAGCTTGCTTAGCTGCCATTACGTGAGCATCTTGACCTTGATCTTTTTTAGCTTGTTCGTTAGCTGTTGTTGTAGGTTTAGTGTCTTGCGGGGTCTTAGTATCTGTGCCACAACCTAATAGGCTAAGCAAACATATACATAATAGAATATATTTCATACAATACCTCTATATTATCTATATAATACAACCACATTATGTCGTATATATTCATTATTTAATGTGATGACAATATGTAGTAATATCTTATAATTTATTAAATACATTACAATTATACCAAAACTATATACAAAAAAGGACGAGCCGAAACTCGTCCTTTTTCGTTATATGGTAGGTAATGTTATAAATCTTATTGTTTTGCTTTAGAGCAACGGTCTAATAGGAATGCAATGCCTACGAATGGGATGCCACCGCTTTCACCAAGACCAATTTCACATGTGGAACTGGAGCTTACGCCTAATGTTGCGCCGTATTCAGCAATTTCACCAGCAAGGTCTTTTGTGGCAGATTTGTTAAGTTCTGGTGTAAAGAAACCTTTTTGACCAGCAAAGCCATCGCATGCGAAGGATTTGATATTGAATACATGGTCTGTGCAGAGTCGCGCCAAGTCTTCAATATATTGAGATTTATTCAAAGATTTAATCTTACATTGTTTGTGTACGATAACGCGTTCATCGCATTTTTCAATGTCGAGATGAGGTACTACGTATTTGCACAAGAATTCAGAAATATCGTTGATTTCTAAGTCTGGCATGTGTTTGAAAGCATGGTTGAAGCATGCGCTATGGTCAATCACGATTGGATATTTACCATTTTGAGATGCTTTCATCAATGCATCGTGCAAGTCTTTTACAGCACGTTCATGAACGTCATCGTAGTTTTCAAAGCTCAAGCCACAGCAGAGGTTTTCGATATGTTTTGGATAGATAATATCGATATGAGCCTTGTTGCAGAGACTTTCTACAACTTGTTGCAAGCTGCGATCATCGTCATAACCTTGGTTAGGTTTAAAGGCACGGTTTGCACATGTACTGAAGTATACAACCTTTTCAAAGTTAGTTGGTTTGATGCGGTTTTTCAATTTGTAGCGATTAGCTTTAGGAGTTGTTTTAGGAACATATGGTGTAACACCTGTTACGCCATGCAAACCTTCAGTAATCTTAGAAATTGCTTTTTGAGTAATGATGGAACCAGCAATGCCTTCAAGGCTCACGCCAGCACGACACATTTGAAGTGTTGTAGAGAAGTTATCGTAGATTTTCTTAGCCAATTCTGGTGCAGGTGGGTCGATGCGGCGCATGGATAAAGCAATTTGAGCAGTATCGATGCTGAGTGGGCAAAGGCCTTTACACATGGAGCATGCAGCACAAGTATCTACGCCGAAGTATTCATAGCCTTTTCTAAGTTCAGATGCCAATGTGAAATTGCCTTCGTTTTCAAGGCGTTTAGTTTCACGCAACAATGCGATACGTTGACGTGGAGTCAATGTTAAATTACGGCTTGGACAATGTTTTTCACAGAAACCGCATTCCATACAGATTGTGAAAGCATCGTCGATAACGCATTGAGCTTTAAGATTTTTCTTGTACACATCTGGATCATCAGTAATCATAACATCAGGGTTCAAGATGCGTTCAGGGTCAAAGATAGCTTTGATGCGACGGTTGATTTCGTACGCTTTTTTGCCCCATTCCATTTCAACAAATGGTGCTACCATGCGGCCTGTACCATGTTCGGCTTTCAAAGAACCACCGAAACCAGATACGCGTTCGGACATTTCTTTTACCAAATCGCCGAAGTTCTTAGTATCTTTAGGATCGCTGAAATCAGGTGTAATGTTAAAGTGAACGTTACCAGATAAAGCATGACCGAAGATTACACCACCATCAACGAAATCGTATTTGTGGAATAATTCTGTAAGCATTTCAATGCCTTTAGTGAAGTCTTCGATTTGGAAGCAAACGTCTTCGGTAATAACAGTAGTACCTTTTCTACGTTGACCACCAACGATAGGCAAGATACCTTTACGAATTGCCCACCAGGAATCGTATTCTTTAGGATCTTGAGAGTAAAGACTTGGGATAGCTGTTGGGATATCTTTCAATTGTTCTTTAATGAAAGCTAAATTTTCATCTACAGTATCTTTGGAATAGCTTTCAGTTTGGAACAAGATAGCACTTGTACCTTCTGGTACTTCACGAACGAAGTCAGGTACATTTTCAAGAGTTTGAACTGCTTTCAAGGATTGATAGTCCATCATTTCAGCAGCAACAACCTTTTCACGGCCCATATTAGCCAAGGCTACAACCGCAAGAGATGCATCGTTCAATGTGCTAAAGAACATGAGACCGCAACCTTTATGAGGTACGTCTTCAACGGTGTTGTACACGATTTCAGATACGAAGCCCAATGTACCTTCAGAACCGATGAACAAGTGATTGATGATGTCGATGATGTCTTCGAAATCAACAAGGGAGTTCAAGCCATAGCCTGTAGTATTTTTGATTTTGTATTTGTGATGAATCAAATGAGTCAATTCTTCATCAGCTAAGATTTCTTTGCGCAATTGCAAGATATCTTCAACCATTTGAGGTTTTTCACGAAGGAATTGTTCAATAGATTTTTTGTCGGATGTATCAAGAACAGTACCATCTAGTAATACAACGCGGATGGAACGGATTGTTTTATAGGAGTTTTGAGCCGTACCACAGCACATACCAGAGGAGTTATTATTCAAAATACCGCCTACTAATGCTGTTGCAAGTGTAGCAGGATCTGGACCAATTTTGCGGTTATATGGTTTCAATAAATCGTTCGCATCGGAACCGATAACACCACATTCGCATTTTAAAGCTTTGCCATCGTCGATAACTTCCATTTTTTTGAAGCCATCATTACATACGATAAGCACGTCTTCACTGGAACATTGACCAGACAAAGAAGAACCAGCTGCACGGAATGTAAATGGTGTACCACATTGTTGGCACAAACGAATAAGGCGTCTTACTTCACGTTCATCCTCAGCCTTTACAACAACCTTTGGTAAATAGCTATAACAGGACGCGTCAACACCATATGCATAACGACGTAAATGATCAGTATAGACACGATCTTTGCAAATCTCTTTTGCCTCCTTGGCAAAACGTTCATAATCTTTTATAAGCGTACTCACTTGTATATCCTCCTATCCTCTCTTAAGGAATTTGTCTTATATTTAGTATACGCCGTTCTCATTCTCACTACTATAATTATGCATAAATTATATGTCTCCTAATAATTCTCGATATGCATGGCTTTTTTATTTCTTTACTTGAAAGTGCATCTCAGTGGCATTATCATGTACTCATTTTTTCACATATTAAAATAAAACTATTTTGTTTACTTAGTAATTAAAGAACTCTATAATAAATGAACGCCAAATTGCCCATAAAACTTGATTTATCGTGTATATAATTCTATAGGAAATAGTTTACATAAATTATACATAAAACTGTATATTTTCATTTATTTCAATTTTATCATTCTCATTTATATTTAAGTATGACTTTTAATCATAACTTTTAGATTTCCCTACTAATAATCGTTCACTTTCACATAAAAAGCCCTCTAGCGATATAACTCTTTCGAGCAATCACTAGAGGGATTAGAGTAAACATATCAAATCTATCGGCTCATACTAGCTAGAACATAAGCAGTATAGTATTCAAATTTCTGTTGATCATCAGAGAAGTCATATTATCCCAAAATACCAGACTTAAGAATAAGACGTACAGCTAGTGCAAAGACTGCAACGCTCATAAGGGCAAGGATAGATTTTGCTTTCAACCGTTTAGCAATTCGCGCCCCTACTTGGGCCCCAAAGATAGCGCCAATACTAGTAGGAATAGCAATACTAAAGACGATATGATTTTCCAATAAATGAGTTATAACGCCTATCATTGTAGATACAGCAAGGATGGATTGGCTTGTAGCTGTAGCCATATGGGTAGGAAACCCCATGAGATAAATTAAGGCCGGTACATGAATAAGGCCACCACCAATACCAAAGATACTGGAGATAAAACCTACAAAAAAGCTAATGCTAATGCCAATAGGCTTGCTATACGTTAGTTGATCAAGAGTAAGGCTTTCTTCCTTCCGTTCCCCTTTTCGGAAGTTCTTAAATCCAATTAGGCCCGAGGCACAGAGCATAAAACACCCAAAGGCAAACATAAAGCCTTTACCAGAGAACCAACCAGACATTTGAGCCCCTAAGATAGCGCCAGGAAAAGTGGCTAAGCTAAAGACTATAGCTGCACTAATAAGCACCTTTTTCTGCTTAATATACGCAATAGAACCAGAAACGGCGTTACACATAACGGAAAAGAGCGATGTCCCTACAATCATAGATGGGGACCACTCCGGGAACCAATACATGAAGAGAGGAACGAACACAAGGCCCCCTCCGGCACCGATGATGGTGCCTAGCATAGCCGCTAAAAAGCCGACTATGGTAAAGAATATATAAAATACTATAATGTTATCCAGCATAATAAGGCCTCCCTTTACTTAGATTGGAGAAATCTCTTTGCTATAACTAATTCGATTGGAAAAAGTCTTTCGCTGCTTTTAATCGTCCTCGTTCACAAGAGACTTGTAGCTCGTCACCTGGTTCGAGTTTCACATCCCCAAGAGGTACAATGTAGGTACCATTTCGGCGAATACTTACGATTAATGTGCCATCTGGCAATGCCAAGTCTTGTAACTGCACCTCTGTATAGTTTGCCACTACAGGCACCTTCGTTTGGAAGAAGGTTTGCACTGATTCTAAATGGCTTTGACCGGTCATGGCTTGCAATAAGGAATCGTAAATTGGCGGCTCTTTTAAAAGCTCTGCTACAAGGTATGCCACAAGTGTAACAATACCGATAGCGTAAATATTAGAGAAGCTATTCGTCATTTCAAGGACGAGTAAAATCGCCAAAATTGGTGTTCGCATAGCAGCTGCTAGCATACCACCCATGGCACAAATAACGAATTGAGGTACAAAATCAGGTGAGATAATACCAATTGATGAAAGCACGCTTTCACAAAAAGCACCTGCAGAGGCACCTATGACGAGCATGGGCAAGAATATGCCGCCTTGCGCGCCACTACCATAGCAGAAGGTGGTAAGTAAAATCTTACCTAGTACGATACCACCCAAGAGCAATACGCCATGCGATTGAAAGGCTAGCTGTCCTACCAGATCATTGCCACCACCTAAAAGAAGTTGCGAGTCATAGCCGATGACGGCTACAGTCACAAAGGTGAGGGCTAATTTCAAGAACCGAGAGCATTTAAGCCACTCAAAGAATTTCTTGAACGCAAAGATCATGCGGCAGAAGAGCACCCCACAGAGCCCCATGATAACGCCCACCATAAGCAGTACAGGGAAGTACTCAAGAGGAACCCCTGAGGTTACCGAAAACCCAAGAGCTGGGTCGAGGCCAAAGATACTAACTGTAATATAGTTAGAAATCAATGTGGCCACAAAGGTTGGCACAACGAGGTAAGGATAAAAACTTTTATGGATCTCTTCAAAGACGAACATCGCCCCCGATACAGGTGCACTAAAGGCAGCCGTTAAGCCCGCCCCTGCACCAGCAGAAGTCAAGATGCGCTGCTCACGAAGCCCTGAATTCATCCAATAGGATACAATTTTACCGGCAGAGCCGCCGATTTGTACGGCTGGTCCTTCACGGCCTACAGAAAAGCCTGCAAAACCAGTCAGTACGCCACCAATCATCTTAGAAGCCAATGTCCGATACGGTTTCATATCAAAGAGGCCCAGCATTTCCCCTTCGATTTGAGGAATACCAGAGCCCCCAGACAATGGGGCCCATGCAAGCAATCTGTCGACGATAAAGGCAAAGATGACCATCACTATAAGCCAGCCTATGGCCCATTCCATGGTAATGTCGTCCATCAAATGCCAACGAATATGCTCTGACTCAAGGATTAAATAACGGTACGTAGCACCACAAAAGCCTGCAATCACGCCCACAAGAGCGCCCTTCGCAATGAGCTCTGTTAACAACATACGATTCATGGACATATCTGCTAAGGTAGAACTGCGCTTATTAAATTTCCATAGCCTCATACCATTCCTCCTTAGCATTAGCCAAAATTTAAACACTCGTGCATAAACTATGTATTCATATCCTTAGTATACTTATGTAAACCATCATTTTCAAGAAACGATTACATACAATGTCAGTTATCTAATTAGAAGACAACGCTACAAACGCAAAGCTAGCCACCTCTACAATGAGATGGCTAGTTTTGTTAAGCAAGTGTATAAATGTATTTTCTTTACATATTCGGAGGCATCTGAAATATGTAAAGACACTAAAGGTGTAAAACCCGCAGGGCTAGAGCTTCACATCATTTAGACCAGGAAATTATTTAGACCTACAAATCATGCATCAATATGATGTTATAGTCTTAAATCATTCAAGCCATAAAATACTATATATCATCAAGCTCTTACTTCCTTAGAATATGGATTCATAAATGCCAATGATTTCTTCTAAGGATGCATCTCGTGGGTTACCAGGTGTACATGCATCGTTGAAAGCAGATTCAGCGAGGAATGGAATGTCTTCTCGTTTTACGCCTGCTTCGCTAAGGGATTTAGGAATGCCAACATCATCAGCTAATTTTTGGATTACATCAATAGCTGCTTGACGATATGTTTCTTGATCCATTTCATCTACATCAGGAACGCCCATAACGCGAGCGATTTCACGATATTTTTCGCCTGTTGCAGGAGCATTGAATTTCAATACTGCTGTTAAAAGCATTGCACACGCCTTGCCATGAGGGATATCGTATACAGCACTCAATGGATGTGCCATGGAGTGAACAATGCCGAGGCCTACGTTGGAGAATCCCATACCTGCAATATATTGACCAAGAGACATAGCTTCACGGCCTGCGAAGTCACCAGCTACGGCGCTACGCAAGGAACGACCGATGATTTCGATAGCTTTCAAATGAAGCATATCCGTAAGTTCCCACGCACCTTTTGTAATGTAACCTTCTACGGCATGCACGAGGGCATCCATACCGGTAGACGCACAAAGACCAGTTGGCATCGATGCGGACATATCAGGGTCCACGATGGCTACGATTGGAATATCATGAGGATCAACACATACAAATTTACGGTTCTTTTCAACATCTGTAATAACGTAGTTAATAGTAACCTCTGCAGCCGTACCAGATGTGGTAGACACAGCGATAATCGGCAAGCAAGGATGTTTTGTAGGCGCCACACCTTCAAGGCTGCGTACATCACCGAACTCAGGGTTCGTCATAATTATCGCAATGGCCTTACTTGTATCAATAGCACTGCCCCCACCTACAGCAACGATAGCTTCAGCACCTGCCGCCTTACAAGCAGCCACACCAGATGTTACATTTTCAATGGTTGGATTCGGCTTAATATTGTCATATACATCGTAAGCAATACCTGCCGCATCAAGTAGGTCTGTTACCTTTGTAGCTACCTTAAACTCAAATAAATCAGGTGTAGACGTAACAAGAACCTTTTTAAAATGACGATTCTTAATTTCGTTCACAATCTCCTGAATCGCCCCTTGTCCAAAATAGGACGTACCGTTCAACATAATTCTCCGAGCCATATACATTCACTCCTAACGAATAAAAAATAAACCGATAGAGAATAACTATACTAAGTAATTCTCTATCGATTTATTAAAATCCTTGAAGCTGTGTTATGTATACACTATATAATCATTGTAATATTTCGTTCTCTCATCAATCGTAATAGGGAATCTAAAGACTTAAAAGGCTTAGACATAAGTCCCTCCTACAAAGAAAAACAAATCGCCTAAGAAATTTTACTCATCTTCATAAGCAAGATCCGTTTCACAGATTCATCGAGTCGTTCTTTAGAGATACGACCATCTTTTACAGCTTTCATAAGGCCATTATACGCCTCTTGCATGTGTTCATACTCATGGCACACGAGCAAGATATCGCTACCAGCCAAGATAGATTGAACCGCCATATCGCCGAAGGTATAGTGTTTTGCAAGAGCGCCCATGTCCATATCGTCTGTTATGACAACGCCGTTATACCCCATATCTTTGCGCAACCAGTCAGTAATAATCGCTTTAGACAGGCTAGATGGATGATCTGCATCGATTTGAGGATACATGGCATGGGACACCATAATTGCATAGGTATTCGGTTTAGACTGCTTAATGAGGTCTACAAATACCTTCGTATCTTCATTCAACAAAGTCTCTTTAGACACTGGCACAACACTGGTATCCGCATGTAAGTCTACATCTGTTTTACCAATGCCTGGGAAATGCTTATAGGAATACCATAAACCAGCTTCATCATAGGCCTTACCTACAGCGCTGGCATAACGTACAACATCATCAGGATTTGTGCTAAAGGAACGGCCATAGGTTAAGCCCAAGTCCGCTACGGGAGCAAAGTTAATGTTGAATCCCAAGTCCTTTAGTTCTGTACCAGACTGTTTTGCCAAGGATACCGCTTGTTCAATAGGTTCTTTACCTAATTCTTCTGCAGGAGGAACCTTGATGAGCTGATCCTCCATGCGCGCCACCGCGCCCCCCTCTTGGTCGATGCCGATGAACAATGGAGTTAAACCGGCGCTTTTACCAGTTTTATTAATATCTGTAATGAGCGATTTCACTTGATCCTTTGACTCCATATTGCGGTCAAACAAGATGATGCCGCCCACGCGGTACTCATTGAGCATAAACTTCGCATCATCGTTCAAGGTCTTGCCGTGGATACCAATCATCAACAATTGGCCTACCTTGTCCGCGTCAGACATATTAGCTACTAATTTGTCCACCTTTTCCTCTGGTGAAAGCTCGCTCTGTGCCACAGATTCATAGGTTACAGGCTCCGCCTTAGAAGTAAATGGATTATGTAAACCGCAGCCCGTTGTAAGCGCCAATGCGCCAATCATCGTAGCCGCTACGATACGTCGAAACATATATACCTCCAAAATCTCTAAAAAGTATTATGTATAGTATATCAAATAATAAAGACAACCCCAAAACGCCAATACATCTAGTCCTGCGTTAGTGCAAAAAAGACTATTACCCAAAACCTACGAATATATACCGTATTGGTTTGAAGTAATAGTCTTTATATGAGTTAAGGGCAAACTTACGCTTAAATTTTGCTTGTACTTAACTTTTGCTTATCCTTAAATTTTACCTTGCTCCTTCATTTCTGCTAAAAGCTTTACGATGCGAGGGCCACAGCCTTTGCCACCGCAAGCGCCTGTGCCGGCACGAGTTGCTTCTTTTACTTCGGGAAATGTATGAGCACCATTCAAAATAGCTTCTTTAATCGTTTTACGTGTAATGCTACGGCAGGTACACACCTTTGTAAGCTTATCCAGAATTGCCTCTGGCACTTGGTTTTCTTCAAAATCCATATATATTCCTCTTCTATCCACTTGAATATCTCTATACTAACTTATATACAGTGTCTATATACTTATAGTATTAAATACTTCATTATATAGTATTTAGCACTGCTTTATATACGATATACTAGAATACTAATATATCGAAAATTTACGATTTCTATCTCTAGTATATCATACTTATCGAATTATATCGATACTTTTTAATATAGTGAGGAAGATGGACTAAAGTTCTTACAGTATAGCACTTACAAAATAACGCTTACGATACGATCAAACAACTGCAAAATAGTTTGTTGTAATGGAATGAAAATCTTACTAGCAATTGGTGTATTAAGTACTAAGATGAGCAAAATCAAACTTACAAAACTTAAACGTTCCAACGTAAATTGCCAGCTCCCAGGCAATAGACTTGTAATAATACGACTGCCATCTAGTGGTGGTATTGGCATCATATTAAGAATAGCAAAATTGATATTATATACGACAATCAGTGTCAGTATTAATTCTAATGATTCATTCGTCAACAAGCCATAACTTTCAAGAAAACGAAGGGCTAAATACCCCAAAAAGGCCATCAACACATTAGATGCTGGTCCCGCAATAGAAACTAAAGTAGAATCCGTACGAGGATCACGGAAATTAGATGGATTAACCATTACTGGCTTAGCCCAACCAAATCCACCAACAAGGAAGGCTATAGAGCCAATTAAATCAAGATGTGCCACGGGATTCAATGTTAATCGCCCCATAGAGCGCGGCGTAGAATCACCGAGCATATCAGCTACCTTAGCATGAGCAAATTCATGTCCTGCAGCCGCGATGATAAGCGCTGGTATAGACGCTAAAATCATCGTTAAACTAATACCAGAAAATAACATAGAACTCCTTTATTGTTTAGCTTCCCATGCGGTGTAGCCATCTTGAATGCAACGAAGGGCATTCAATGTACGAGGATAACCGATGTACGGCACGCATTGGGACGCTATGTTAATCAAATATTGCTTACTGTTGCCTACGTTTAAGTTGCCTTCTACGTGAGCCTCAAGTTGAGGTTCACAGCCACCTTGAGCCGCCAAGAAACAGAAGGTAATCATTTCACGATGGGTCACACTCAAGCCTTTACGAGTGTAGTAGTCACCAAACATATTCGCAAGCCACTTATTGATGTGACGTGTCTCTTCAGGACCTTCTTGGTAAGAATTACGGATAGACTCACCAAAGATTTCAACCTGTTTCTCTACACCCTTTTCAAGGCGAGATTCACTAGTGATTGTACTACGAGACGGATCTACAACAGTTTCCCCGCGATAGTCAAAAATCTTATTTGTGACCTTAAAGAATGGACGCACACGACCGATGCCAAGATATGGCACAGCTTGATAAAGGAGCTCTATTACTTCATCGGGAATCAAGCCAAAATTAAGTGCTGCTGGTAGCATCAACGCATATTCATCGACAGCAGATACACCCACTAATGTGGCAAGGATGGCTAAGAAACGATCCTTTGCAGGCACATTGCGACCCTCTTCGGTAATAACTTCATCAAATGCAAAATTATCAAACAATACTTCAAACTCAGGGTCGATATAACCTGCAGGGGCTGCAATATCAGGGAACATGCGCTCCGTATAGGCTTGAGCAAATTCAGATTTAGACATAGGAAACCTCCATAAACAACACTGGTGAAAGCCCAAAGGAGCTTTCACCAGCAATAGTTATGTAATTATTACGGCTTGCGCCATCAAATTATAAAGCTGGGAAAGAGAAATCAGTGCCGTATACTTCTTTCCAAGCAGCCAAGAACATATTGTATTCATTAGAACCAGGAGTGATTTGGTACGCTTGACCATCTGGAGAGAAACGATATACAGTATGCAAGCTTGGATGAACAATATATTTGAACAATGTAGCTTCGCCATATTGATTGTTATGCATATTCACTACATTGATGCCGAATACATAGTTACGGCTACTATCGATACCACTGAATTGGGATGCTTTATCAAAGAAGTATGTTTCAGAACCATTTGCACTGTTTGGAACCTCTGGATAGTTAGCTAAACCATTCCAGTTTGCTGCATTAGCAACACCACCAACTAATAATGTACCGGCTAATACAAATGCACCTAATAAATTTTTATTCATAATGCTCTCCTTTTTGCCTTTACGGCATCTCACGACAGGTCATGCTCTCACATGACCTCAGCACAATACGTTATATGTATAGTATATCACATTTTATGAAAATATTAGATATATTAAATTACAGAATGTATGCATATGAGATCTTACTAGAGTACGCTACATTAGCGCTTAAGCTTCTCTGCTGTTCTAGCATTAGCGTTATCGATTGCTTCTAACAATTTGTTAAGCAACATGCGCATTTGACGTGTTTCTTCAACGTCAAAAATCGGGCCTGCAGCTTCAGACAAGCGACGTGGTATATGAACTGCTTCATCACGTAATGCTTTACCTGTATCAGTAAGGGTTACCATTACTACGCGTTCATCTTGGCGGCTGCGTTTACGCTTTAAGAATGCTTTTGCTTCTAATTTCTTTAAAAGTGGTGTTAATGTACCAGAATCAAGGCGCAATACTTGGCCTAGTTCTTTAACGGACAAATCACCATATTGCCACAATGCCATCATTACGATGTATTGAGTATATGTCAAATTTAACGGATCTAAGTGACTGCGATATGCATTAACAATTTCCTTCGCCACTACATAAAGTGGGAAGCTCAATTGGTTTTCTAATTTCAGGTACTCTGCATCAGGTACATCTTCTTTATGTTTGTAACCTTCGAGTACGCCAATTTCTGCCATATTCTACCTCCATATGCACACAATAATCTACAAATTAATTGTACACAATTCTACAGCAAGCAGTCAACGTAAAAAACCTACTTTGTTCAGATATTTTTAAATTTGTCAATTAATTAATATATTTTTTCTTTTTTATTAAGAAAATGAGTGCATCTATAGAATTTATGGGCAGAAATCACACCATATAACTGTGAACCTATTAATAAAATTTTTTTATATTAGAATTCAATACCACATGCGGACATTGCTTCTTCAAGACGTTTAGCATGATCCAATTCTTCTGGAATAGAATGCTCAATTAATTCAGCAATTTTATGAGCGCCCTCTTCATTAGAGTTGCGAACTTCATCAGCTAATTTCGCAAGGATCGTATCAGCAGACGCTTCAGCCTTGTAGAAATTAATGACCATCTTAATGAAGTCTTCCTTTGTAGCAGGACCATCGCCTAATAAATGGCTATAAATTCCGCCATGTGCTGCATCTTCTGCAGCATTTTTATAGATTGCATCAGCAATTTCAAAATAACCAAGCTCTTTAGCTAAAAAATACATCGTGAAATACTGATTAGCACCGTTAATTTCTGCGTTCTTTAACATCTCAATAGTTTTTTCAAAGGATTTACCCTTTGCAATACCATGTAAATTCATAATATTCTCCTTCTATAATAAGCTATATAGATTTAAAACTTTAAGTAGCTGCTCACGTATGAATACTCAACAAAACCAAAAGTTAAAATATAATTTTACACAATTAATATTGTAAGTTCTATATCTATCTTTGTCAATATACTTGGTTTAATTAGCTAGTTAGTAAAATGTGGCCTCTTCTAGTTTTTCTTTGTAGTATAATAAAAGAAACTCTATACCAAATCTCATTTATCTTAGGAGGCCCTCATGAACACCTTAGAATGTATCAAAACACGTCATAGTACGCGTAAATTTAAAGCAGATCAAGTATCTCGTGAGCTTATAGACCAAGTACTAGACGCTGGCCGCCGTGCCCCATCTGGTGGTAATACACAATTGACACATTTTATGGTCATTACAAACCAGGATGTGCTCAAAGAGCTAGTAACACTTGTACAAGAGGAATACGGCAAAATGCCGATTACAGAAAATACATTACCTTACATGGTGAATATCATTAAAATGTCTGCTGAAGGCAAGTTTGTATTTAACTATGGCGCGCCTGTACTTATCATATTGGCTAGCAAACCAAGTTATGCCAACAACTTTGCTGACGTGTCATGTGCAATGCAAAACATGATGCTCGCTTGCAATGAACTCGACCTTGGCAGCTGCTGGGTAAACCAAATCCGTCACCTTCAAGACAACGAACGCATCCAGGCTAAAATGCGTGAACTAGGCCTTAAAGAAGGTGAAAAAGTATATGCTAGCCTTGCTATTGGCTATCCAGATTTGCCAAACGGTCTTAACCGCCGTGAAATCGAAGCAAAAGGCTATCCTGTAACATATATTGATTAATTGAGACTGTAAAATCAATATATTTACGTACAGTATATAAATATATTCACAATTAATATACAACACAAAAGCGCTATCTATCCCACAACTCTAATTGAGTGTCTATCGGAATAGATAGCGCTATTTTATTGACACCATTCATGTATTTTGGTGCTAGTTCTCTCTAATAAATAGTAGATATTTTAATGACCTATAATCTATGCGCTAAGCCCATAATGGTGCACTAAAATAACTATTTATCATAATTAAAAATAAAATATAGTCGACTTTTGGTCATACATGGTATGATTACAATGGCATTTTGTAGAAAGGATGTGTGATGATGTCGATTTTCTCTCCAGCTCCTCATATTGAACGATTACCAGAGGGGCAAATCGATTCCACCTACAAACGTCTTCGCAAAGAAGTCTTTGCAGGTACTTTTATTGGTTATGCTACATTCTATTTGATCCGCCAAAACTTTAGTTTGGCTGTTCCGTACATGATTGCTGAGTACGGCTACACTAAAGCGGATCTTGGTATTGTCATGACCCTCTTATCCGTAGCGTACGGCGTAAGTAAATTTGTCATGGGTAATGCGTCTGACCGCTCTAACCCAAAATACTTCTCCACAGTAGGTCTATTGCTCAGTGCTTTAGTTATGTTATTATTCGGCACCTTACCTGGTGTGTTAAGCAGTATTCCTATCATGTGCGTACTCGCCTTCTTAAATGGTTGGTTCCAAGGTATGGGTTACCCTCCATATGCGAAAAATATGGTAACTTGGTTCTCCCGTTCTGAACGCGGTGCTTGGTGGTCCTGGTGGAACGTATCCCACAATCTTGGTGGCGGTATCATCGCACCTCTTGCTACGTTAGGTATCTATCTATTTGGTACATGGCATAGTATTTTCTTCTTCCCTGCGCTTATTTCTATCGTGTTAGCTGTGGTTACATTCTTCTTGTTGAAAGATACACCTCAATCCTGTGGCTTGCCACCTATCGAGGAATATAAACACGAAACAGTAGCAACTGAAGTAAAAGATGAAAATAAAACTACTTTCAAAGAAATCTTCTACAAATATATTTTGCATAACAAATACTTATGGTATCTTGCAATCGCAAATATCTTTGTATACTTCATCCGTTATGGCGTAGTAAGCTGGGCGCCTACTTATTTGACTGCTGTGAAAGGCTTTACAAAAGAAGGTTCCCGTTGGGCTTACTTCTTATACGAATGGGCTGGTATTCCAGGCATGCTCGTAAGTGGCTATTTGAGTGACCGCGTATTCCGCGGCCGTCGTGCTCCAGCTACCATCTGCTTCATGCTATTCGTTATCTTGGCGATCCTTGTTTACTGGTTCAACCCAGCAGGCAATATCCTTATCGATAACTTAGCACTTATCGCTATTGGCTTCCTCATCTACGGTCCTGTTATGATGATCGGCCTTCAAGCAGCAGACATGGTACCACGTGTAGCAACAGGTGGCGCTACTGGTCTTACAGGCCTTCTTGGTTACCTCATCGGTTCCGCTGGTGCTGGTGCGTTCATGGGTCTCATGGTTGACCTTTATGGTTGGGATGGCGGCTTCGTGGCCCTCGTTGGTGCATGTATCCTCGCTATCGTATTCCTTCTTCTCACACTTGGTGACAAATCCCAAGCAAAAGAATAATCTACAACTAGCTGTTGTATGAACGTAAAAATCCCCTAGTAACACATGGTTACTAGGGGATTTTATTATGTCTTAAAATATATACTGTACTAAATTCTATGCTACACACAAAGAACCATTTAAAACTTTCAAATTGTACACGAGACCAAGTCGTGCCAAACCGTGCAATGCAACAGCCGTAACAGGAGCGATAAGACCAAGTACGCCCACGCAGATGATCGCTACGTGGAATACAATAGACACGATGAGTAGACCTAAATGAGACTGCTTTGTTCCTTTTGAAAGCTCCGATACAGGAGATGCATCATCCACAAGGGAGCCCATCATTAACGCCACTAAAATAAGTTCCAAGGAACATGGGCATAGTACCAATAACAATGTTATAGTATGTATGAAATCCTGTGTCAATGCAAAGGAGCCCATAGATAATAGCAATACAGCCACAACAATGACAGATGAATAATTGTTAATGCCCTGACGCATAGCAACGAGTTGTGCTGGCATTGTAGGCAGCATATCATCATCTACAGTGTAATGTGACTCACCCGTAATAAGCTGCTCCAGAAAGAAACCTGCCTGTACGATGAGCCCCACATAGGCCGCCGTATGATAATCGCCAATGGAAATAAGCGCCACCATGGCCACTACAATGAGAAAATTAGCATGGATCTCTAAACGCTCCCAAATACTTTGAACACTGTTAATAAGCAGTGGTAAACCACAAACTAGAACCGTTACCCACGCTAAATCTATAACAGGATTTAATGACTCTGTAATCACATCCAAAAGAATAAAAACAACGCCTAATGCTAAAATAGCACCTTGCGTGAATAACGACACCTGCGCCGATAAAGACTGTAAAAACTTCATATAGACCTCTCTATACACTAGAACCGGCCTCACTTGCTCCGGAAACACAACACAAAAACAATACTAATTCAAAACTTTTTATACCTTAAGCAATTTGAAACTCTCTGTGCCTAAAGTAATTTAAAACACTTTGTACCTAAAGTAATTTAAAACGCTTTGTACCTAAGGTAATTTAAATTTTATGTACCCATAGGGGTATATCTACAATGTAAATATTATACAAAACATACAAACAATATACAAATCAATTTTTTCGATAAATAATAAAGAACTGTATTTCCTATATAGAATAGGAAAAGAACGAATTCATAAAAATGACCTCTCCCTTTAAAGCTCTAGTTGAAGGCTCTTATTTCTTTATTATTTTTAGAAAAAACAGATCCCTAAAAACGACTTAACTCACTTTGGAAACTCTTCAATAGGCCCTAGTTGAAGATGCTAATTTCATATAAAAAGAAAAGCCCCTATCTCTAAAAATGACTTAATACTAAGAGGTATTAGTTGATAGCTCTAACTTTTTTATTAGATATAGAAAGAACAGGTCCCTAAAAACGACTTAGCTCGCTTTGGAGGCTTTTAGGGACCTGTTCTTTCGGTTAAATAATATGAAATTAGAGCTTCAACGCCTCAATCCATTCGGCTTCTTTAAAGCCCACTAGAACTTTGTCTTCAAGAACCAAGATAGGACGTTTTACAAGCATACCATTGGATGCTAATAAAGCTAGTTTTTCTTCTTCACTAAGGTTTGGCAATTTATCCTTCAATTGTTGTTCACGATAAATCATACCGGAAGTATTAAAGAATGCTTTCAAGTCTTTACCAGATTGTGGGTACCATGCGGCGATTTCTTCAGCTGTAGGGTTTTCAGACTTAATATCACGATCTGTGTATTTAATATTATGATCATCTAAGAATTTCTTTGCTTTTTTGCATGTTGTGCATTTAGGATATTCAACGAATAACATAGCGTCTCCTTATAGTAATACATAATGTTATAACGATTTATTTATAGATTAAGTGTACCAAATATATCGAAAATTATCAATCAGCAATAGATTGAGTTGTAATACATATAATATTTTTTAAATCAGCTTGCAATCCCTCTGTATCCTCTGCTTCAAGCAAATCTAAATCCATCTGCAATCTTAAGAAAAACCCTTTAGACATACCAAAATATTTACACAATCTTAAATCTGTATCTGCCGTAATTTTTCGTTTATCTTGAAGAATTTCTTGTATTCGTGATACAGGAACCATAATATCCTTCGCAACACGGTATGCACTTAGCCCCAATGGTTGCATAAATTCTTCACGTAGAACCTCACTCATTTTAGGTACTGGGATTAGTTCCTTCATACTTTTATCTCCTTAATGATAATCTACAATTTCCACATCATATAAATTAAAATCTTCATCTATACAAAAACATATTCTATATTGCTTATTAATACGAATACTACATTGCCCAAGTCGATCACCTTGTAAAAACTCAAAACGATTACCAGGTGGAACCATAAAATCATCTATAGTCCGACAAGCATGTAACATACGTAATTTTAATAATACTATTTTTTGAATCTGAGTCGGTAAACGTCGTGAGTATCCACGATAAAAAATGCGTTCTGTTTCTTTATCCTTAAATCCGATAATCATAGAATCTCTCCTTTGATTATACCTGTTAAACAGGTATAATTCAATAATATCTACCTGAATAACAGTCATATGGGAAATTAAAATTATTCTGCTATTAGTTTTGGTAAAAGATTTCTAGGTAATACCAGTCAAATCCTACTTTGGCAGTGACTCTATTGGTCACCTATTTCGGAACGTAAGGATCTATATCTATCAACTTAATTGGGTTGAGGGATGTCATTAACTTGATTGAGTGGAGAAATATCATAAGTTATTTTATTACAAAATAATTTCAGAAAATAAAAAGACCTATATCCTCCACCTCATGTACAAGGTACATATCAAAGGTTTAGAGAATATAGGTTTCTTATAATGCTATTTATAGTATGATTTACAGCAAGAATGTTAAGCCCATAGCCACGAAGATGGCTGGCAATAGGTTGGCAATTCGGATTTTACCAGGCCAGATGAGGTCAATACCGACACAGAAGATCAGAATAGATCCCACGTAGGACAGGTTATCGATAGCACTCGGCGTCATTAGCGGCGCAGCGATATGAGCCATAGCGGTAATAATCCATTGAGTAATCCCTACAGGAATAAAGGAAAACAATGCGCCCTTGCCCATAGAGGACACCATAACCATAACGATGATGCCGTCGAGGATACCTTTCAACAATAGCGTTTGATAGTTACCCGTCAAGCCGTCTTGAATAGAGCCTAGCACACCCATAGCTCCCACGGTAAACGTAAGGGACGCTGTAATAAAAGCGTGCGTAAACTGCGGATCACCAGTGTTGCCAGTTTTTGCTTTCACCCAGTCACCAAAAACAGTAATCCAACGGTTAAGATCGATAAGCTCGCCGATTATAGCGCCTGCGACCATGCTAATAATCATGAGCATAGGCCCCGTCGTTTGCAACGTGCTGTTTACAATGACTAGCATATACTGCATAGCGCCGCTCATCCCGAGGAGGAGAACGATAATGCCGCTCACCATCATGAGCGTCTGTTTCAAATTTTCTTTCATAAACCGACCAAATGCGAGGCCGCACAAGCTGCCGGCTATGATGAGGCCAATGTTAATGGCCGTGCCCAAACCAATCATATATTTCCCTTTCTTAATTGTGAAAGTAATACTTTATTTCATCATCAGTATACCAACTATATCGAAACAAATCAATCTGCATAGTATACAACCAATCTATGCCGTTATATGGCCCTAGATAAAAACATATAGCAAAAAGACCCTATCCAGTAAAGGATAAGGTCTTTATGTTGTGTTTATAGCTTTGAGAGAGAAGTATATGAGAGACCCGCTTTGGAGAGAGAGAATATATGTGTTTGTATATAAAGCGGGCCGACATATGATGGAACGCTATCTTTCCATCCACTATAGTGTACACCTTAAAGTGTGGTTTAACACAAGTTCAATTTTGTAACATCAATCATGTATAAAAACTATTGTTAACTAATCATTATATAAATACGTTACAACAGGCATTGAAAACAAGTAAAGAAATATAACGCTAGATACAGAATAATAAGAACTATATTAATTCTCACCATCCGCAGGTAGTCGGATAATATCTGCATTTGCATTAATCTCGTCAAAACAAGGACAGTCCTTGCCGTGATCGTTGATGAGACCACTAGCTTGCAGGTGGGAATAGATAGTAACAGGGCCTACAAACTTAAACCCTCGTTTCTTTAGATCCTTACTAATCCGCATGGACAAGCCATTCTTCGCAGGTATATTTCCATCAGGGTGGCTTTCATAAATAATAGTTTTATGGTCTGTGAAAGCCCAGATATAGTTGCAAAACGAACCAAATTCATCTTGAATATCTTTAAAAGCAGAAGCATTATTGATGATAGCTTCAATTTTAGGACGAGACTTGAGCATACCCTCGGTCTGCAAGATTCTCTCTACGTCGCTTTCACCATAACTAGCAACCGTATCAATATCAAAATGATCAAAGCAGCCTCGGATAATGTCTCGTTTATTCAAAATCGTAAGCCAGCTGAGGCCACATTGGAGACTTTCAAGACAGAGATGTTCAAACTGCAACCGATCATCATGAATAGGCCGCCCCCACTCATGATCGTGATAGGCCTGATACAAAGGCGTAGTAGGCCACTCGCAAGTCGCCATCACACACCTCCATGAGCCCACACGAGGACATCATACATGAGAGCCACTACGAGACCCATCACGAGATGACCGCCTACGTAGAGCGGGATTAGCAAATAGATAAATAACAATAGGGAATGCAAGGTTTTGCGTAACCATACAATCGGCGTAGATGTACCGCCGCCAACCTTGCCATCAAGCCAATTGTGAACGATGTAGATAGGCGTGCCTAAGCGGCGAATCCAATCAGGAACGCGCTTGCCATGGTTCAACCCAGGGCAATACAAAATCACCAATGGCAATACCACCGCATCAAGGATGAGTAGCACCGTTAAGGTCAAGGAGAACAAATCTATTTCGCCTTCCCACGTCACGGGATGTGCTATAAAGCGGAGGGCCCACAAATAGGCTTTATATACGATATACGGTTCTAATAGCCATAATAAGGGCTTCACTACACTCATGGGACTACCTATACCAAACACAAAATAAGAAAACTACGCATCTGCGTAGTCGTTTTTTATATACAACGTTCCGATCGCATCGATGTAACTATAAGAACTACGGATATTTTAGGCCCAAAGGTGAGTCTAAAAACATCAATTCACACTCAAAATTTTTAGTCCTTTTATACATCGATTTCTATACTATTATTATATCAGATTTTGGCCTTTTTGTGGGGTTAAAATTCACATAATTTTGCTAAAATATACAATTTATAGTAGTTATCAACAATAGAACCCACTATATAAGCTATCCATCACTATCGACTCATATATACTAATTTTTCATCAAAATTATGACTTATTTTGATAAATCTTTTAGAAAATACAGCATCCAATGTAATATAAAATCCAAAATAAAGAACTAAGAATCTGTATCAATAATATGTGGCATTTTATGCCCATACCCTATGTTATTATAAATACAGGTAGTAAATACCGTCTCACTTTCTTTTGATAAACAATGCAAAAAGGGCAGCTTCTTAGGGCTGCCTTTTTTGTATTCCACATACAACTTAAAAATATAGTCATTTAGTTATATAATTATACTTAACAACTTAGCCTATGGATTACACAAGATCAATAGATATGAGAGTATAAACGGGAGATACTACCATGATCAAACTACCACTATTAGCGGGTATTTTCATGATGAGCACCATATTATCACCAGTAGGCGCCATCAATGTTAATATTCCTGGCGCAGATTCGAAGATTCCAAAGGATGCCTACATAAATTACAAAACCACGAATCCTGATATTGAAAAGGATGTAGCAAACTATGTGGAAACACTAAAAGCAACGGACAAGGCTAAAGGTATTAGCAAAAGCGAAATGGAGTATGCTAAAGCTGCCTCTATCTATCGCGGTCAACATTACCATAATACGGTCATTTCCGTTCATGACAAATACAACCAAATTCGACTTTCATTCCCCGTAGCGGGCATAAAAAGTGATTATAATATAGGGCGTTACAAAAATCCGAGTCGAACCATTGAGGACTATCGAGTGTTTACCGATAACGGAAGTCTCAATTTAGAAATTGACTATGCTGATTACAAAGACTATGACTGGCGTAACACAAAAATAGCTTATGAAAAACTAACTGACAAGAATGTACTTGATTTCTTTCAAGACATGGCAAAACATAATCCAGCAAAACATATTTCTGATATAAAGGGTACAGTATTTTCATATCCTACTGTTACCTATAGCACTTGGGATAGCATGAAGATGCCGCACATTGAAAACGGTAAAAAAACAACTCTTACCATCGACACAATCAATTTTAAATTTAAGGGCTATAACATGCGTCATCCCTTATATCACGCAGGGTTTGTCTATTATGATAACAACCCCGTTCTGAACAAAGTTCCTACAGATAAATTATTGGCTAATTATGTGCTTCCCTCTGTGCAAAACCTAAATGAATTAAATCAATATTCACGCATAGAAAACTTAAATGGTGTCCAATACCGTGTACCAAAAGACGCCATATACAAAGGTGAAGAAAAGGGCACCGAGTACCAAGATATTAGATACTACAAAAAGGGGAACATAACATTCTTTGTTTCTACTAATAATATTCCTAAAAACCCATATGCGCGCGATCTTGTTGTAAACGGTCATTACAATTTTAAAATTAATTTAGATACGTTCTGGAATATTTACTATTACCAACCAACATCAGATTATATTAATTATACCGTTATATGGAATAATAATATTCCTGGACTATCCACACACATCTATACACCTCATAAGGATGATCACATCCTAACCTTTCAATCCTATGATGGGACCTATAGCTTTACCTATATCATCTTTTACCCAAGTTTTTTACATGCTGAGGAAGTTCAAAAATTACGGAATATGATTGAGTTTTTTGAGTCTACCAATAATCCTAACTTCAAACTGAAAGCGCATGTTCTATTTCCAGATACAGAGGGGAGCCATGCCCATTAAAACATCGTTCAAAATCAACCTAATAGTATCAAACGTGTAAACCAAACAGCCAGTACTGCAAATCGCAATACTGGCTGTTTTTATATCTCATTATTTCTTTATAAGTATATATTTATCTCAGATACAGCATTCACAGTACTCCAAAGAATTGAAAATTGAATGCACATCCTCATTTGTTACGTGAACAAACTAGCCCTCTATAGCCTCAAGTACTTCGCCGATGTACATATAATGTGGTTCCCAACGATCATGACCAATTTGAGTATAGGCAGTAGGGTTTGCTGCATAATATTCCTTTATTTTATCTGCCAAATGAGCTTCATCGAATTGGTGTTCATATAACTTTTTACATACAAATGTTAAATCTGCTTCTTTGAAGGTCACTCCATCACCGACTGCCACTGGTGTTAAACCAGAATTGGCAACCTTATCTTCATCGCGACCAGAATGAGAGCCTAAATAGCCAAGAGCCTTACGCTGGCTGTTAGGGAATAAGCTAACTGTAAAAGTATCGTATTTCGCCATGAATTCTTGAGTATAGCGAGCTGGATGAATGTACACAGTCACGGTAGATATATCATTGCCAAGCATGCCCCACATGTTACCCATACTGCCCCAACTAACTGTACACGTATTAAAATCATCAAGCGTACCCGCTGTAACAAGAGCCCAACGTTCCTCAAACATGGTAAACGCCTTATAATCTTTTGTTTCAAATGCTTTCATAATAACCTCCGAACATAGAATTTAATTAACAATAACCTCATCAAAATGTTCCTTATATACTTCATAATACACTGCATCAGCGATATCGTAAAACTCTTTATTTAGAGAATCTTTCACAACGGGTCTGCGCAGAAAGGCACCACGATTGATAGGCCGAGGCGTTCCATCAAAGCCAAAGCGACTGATTTCCTCTTCATCGCGCATAATACCTGGATTAGACCACATATCTTCATTCATATCCATATTCGCACCCGCATCAGTATTAATCGCCGTTTTCCCTTGCTGTTGCGCCCGATAGACCTTACTAGCTGCTGAATTGCTACTATCATAGGTGAAAGTCATGTCCTTAACGGTAATGACCTTCTCATCATTCCACTGATACGCTTTATATACCGTCGCCTTGATTGTATAAATAGGCGGCTCAAAACCGATTACTTTCACCGTATTCACGTCAATATAGGACGCGCCACGCTCGTCTATATTAGGAATATCCGATACAAACTGAGATACCTGCTTAAACTGCGGCTGAGACGTGAGCTTCTCAATCGTGATTGCTTGAGCTGGGATGGTGAAAGCAAGCATAAGCCCTAGAGTTATTAAAAATCGATGTAACATATATCCTCTCATCTTTCTAAACTTTTACAACATAAATAAGCACAACCTTATTAGCATAAGTATACTATGCAAATAAGACTATGCATATTACGTATTATTTATAAGTTTATATTTTAGAATATAAAGGGATTAGCGCTATTAGTACTTATAATGTTTATCTTAATTTGACGATATATATCTTTACCCCTATAATATAAGTAGATAGTCAGACGAGCAGTTACGTCAGGCGCATCTCGAAATTGAAAAAAGATTAGGAAATGGCCTTTCAGTTATCTAGTCACACTAGGCAACGGAGGGCTATTTGCTTTTTGTAAGGCAAATAAGGGCTACTAAGGCTCCAAAAGCAATGACAATAGCCAAGACTTGTAAGAGGAGCATGATTATTTCATAATCACTCATAGACTTATCCCTCCCTTCAAAAACGAAGAGAGGCCCAACCTCGTCCAACTATCCTAAGTCTATTATAGAACGAACTAATATACGATACAATAAGCATTACATTATATGAATATACGAATAAACTAATAAAAGCTGAGCTACTTAACCAACGCAGTAGCTCAGCTTTTTAGTTAATTTAACGTTTGATAGAATACTAATAATCTATCAGTGGAATGCTTAAAACAGTAGAGATAGCGATTAAGATATACACTACAAGACATAGTTTTAGCAAAAGCAGTAAACTGCCAAATAGGACTTTATAGATAGGTGCTTCTTGTTTCTTGGATCGTATCCAGTCTTTAATTTTATAATATATTTTTGGTTTGTTAAAAGCTGGCGGTAATCGCTTACACCATAAAACAAGCCACAGAATACAACATATATTACCAAAGAGAAAGAATAGAAATAGGTCGAAATGCTCCAGTGAATATACTTTTAATACATAGATATTATAGAGTAGCTGAGTAAAGGTCTCTACAAAGTTAATCCATAGATAGACAAGATACGCCTTAAGCAAAAGTACTAATATAGTTTTGATATATTTGAGTTTACTCATTAGTTCACCCCTATCAAAATATACAAACTAAATATACACAACTATATTACATTTTTTCTTGACTTTGAATGCGGATTACCTTATTTCTCAATGTTTCAATATTTGCAAAGTCAGAATATTCTACTGTATTACGCAGCTGAATATGAGAATATGGCACTGCTCCGTCAGTATAAACTAAACTCATAATATATATATTCTTGTCATCCCGTAAGAATCGATGCATTAAAGATTTTTTACCCGGTTGATAGTTATCTACTAAAAGACTAGGCACGCCATTATTCCAAACAGATGCTGCCTGAATAGGTGCATCACCTATAATTTGACTTTCTGGCTTTACCTCCGAAATTTCGTTAATAAAGGAGTAAATATATTTATCATCTACCTTTACAGATTTCTTGGCCACAACAAGTCGCATACCTAATCCACGATAGTCCCTTATTTCGGCAGAGTCCTTTAATGACTTCTGTGCTGTTAGTTTAAGTCCTTTAGGAATGCGATACAGGAGATTATCCCAGTTGATACTTTCACTATACTGATCCATATCATCTAAAGAGTGAATCGACGGAATTACATAATTACTCATAACACGCTCAAGCTTGTCGGTAACGGGCTGATTTTTGTAGCTAAGCCCTATCATATATTCTTGATTTGGCTGATTATCTAAACCAACTACGGCAACCATAGCAGGCGTATTTTCGCCAAAAGACTCTGTTTCAATAGCCCATTTACCATGCGGGATACCGGGATATATAAACTCCCCTTTTCGGTCCGTTTTTAGTTTGCCTAATGCATCATCATAATTCTGTTTCGTACCGATGGCAAAAAACACAGAATGTTCTCTTACAATAGATAAACGCTCACCATCACTGCGTTTGGGGTAATATTTACTTGCTAATAGTAGTCCAGGGACAGATGCTCGGATGTTATTACGATCATCATGCAACAACACAACTGCAGACTCATTAACTAACAAATCCATCACCTTCTCAGAATCTCTTGCTATCTGATTGACTTCATCTTGTGTTAGTTCCCAGTCAGTTCTATACATTTCCATACGCTTATCAGATTCAGAATGTAATTTTATAACATCACTAGCCCCCACATTACTCAAGCTACCCGCCCGATAATTCTCATACGCATTGGCAGGAATACTCGCATCAGCACCTGGCATAGGCGGCTGTCCGGCTGGGACTTCGATCTGTACAGCACTTACATTCATGGTGAAAGCAGTAGCTAGTGCCATCATAATTATACTTTTACGTAACATAAAACCCTCTTTTTTTCTCTCACATTACAACAAAATAAGCACAACCTTATTAGCATAAGTATACTATGCAAACAAGACTGTGCCTATTATTAATAATTTTATATTTTAGTATGTATAAGTTTTGTGTATATATTTAGTATTGATAAGGTTTATCTCAATTTGACGATATATATCTTTATCCCTATAATATAAGTAGATAGTCAGACGAGTCGTACCGTCAGGCTCATCTCGGAAAACATAAAATTTTGAGAAATGGCCTTTTCGTTTTATACTAATCTCCAGGTTAGTGGAAATGAAGGGCTATTTGTCTTTTGTAAGACAAATAAGCGCTATTAATGCCCCAAAGGCAATAACGACAGTTATTACCTGTAATAAGAGCATGATTAATTCATAATCACTCATAGGCTTATCCCTCCCTTCAAAACGAAGAGAGGCCCAACCTCGTCTAACTATCCTAAGTCTATTATAGAACGAACTAATATACGACACAATAAGTATTATATTATATAAATATACGAATAAACTAATAAAAGCTGAGCTAATTCTATAACTAAATAGCTCAGCTTTTTTGTGCCTGTTATTCCAATATAATCATCTATAAATCAAAATTCTACTGACTTTATCGCCTTTTTGTTCAAATTGTATTCCGTGCATAATATCAGTCCGATAGCGATATTTCCCATAAAACCATCGATTGTTAGAGTCCACTAAATCAGGTCTACCATATACATTAAGAACTTTTCGCATGGAATCGCCTACGGCAATACCTCTATGTGTAACGGCATCACGATTCTCAATCATCATATATGTAACGATTGGCCCTACGCCATCCATTTTTAAATTTCCAAATGTAACACCACCATAAGTAATTCCTCTACTCGTCTCTTTAGTTGGTTGACCTAGACTAGCTTTCACGCTATCAAATGTATTGCCTAAAGAAACTCCAAGAATCATCATATCCTCTTCTGGCAAGGTATCCCCTACAATTTGTCCACCCACATAATGAGTGTATTGCTCAGCTTTTGGCCAATCATAAGACTGTTTCGCTGCATTTGTTTCAAGACGGTCCCAAGTTTTGCTCAGCCAACTTGCATCTGTCACATAATTATAGCTACTTACCAATTGCAGACCTATAACAAGCCCCATAATTATAAGTTTCCTTTTCATAGCCTCTCTCCTAAACATTCTTGTAAACAACTCAAACTAGTAATTTTATATAATATTATCTAAAAGCTGATGACATATCATGCTAATGATTGCCAATAGCACTGGTCCTATAATAATACAAGCTAGCATTATAATCGTGCCGTATATGAGCAAACATAACTTTATAAAAAACTCTATGCTATAAAAGATAAGCACCCCTACGTGGGATTGCTCTTTCAAAGAAACGAACCAATCTTTTACTCCATAATAAACCTTAGGCGTATCAAATGCAGGGTATAGCTTTTTACACCACAAAATGAGCCACGGCAAAATCCAAATATTTCCAAAGGTAAATATCAATACTGAAAGATAATGCCCTAATGGGTATGCTTCTAATACATATCGATCGTACAGTAATGTATAAATCCACCAAATAGAGGATCCCCAAATAAGTAAAAGCACAAACTTTAACAGAAACAAAAAAATAAGTTTAATCATCAATCTAAGTCTATCCTCGATTCTGACCATTCTAATACTATCAATAATTTATTATGTCTCATCGTCATAAGCTATGCCATATGCTTTTTTATACATCAAATTAGGCAATTTATATTTTTCATCACCAAAATCAGCAGGTAGAATCATGGCTTTTAGATTTTCTGCATAGATTCGTTGTTGGCGATTCTGCCCATTATTGTAATAGGTACCACCATCATTAACAGTTCCAGTGATTCCTGAGTTTCCTTGTTTTGCACGCCAAATAGAGATATATGGCGTCTTATCACCTTGTTTTAAACTTTTATCATGATCATTAATCAAATGGCGCAAAGAACGAGCCATTTGGTAATCGTATTGTACTGAAAGTCCTTGAATCATATTAGTAGCAGGCATAGAAACATAGATGACCGCTTCGATACGACGATGACCATTCGGTGCCGTTACAGGCTTAACAGATGAAAGGTCCAAATATTTTCCATCCCCTCGTCCAGAGTCAGCACTCGAATCGATGTGCTCAAATCGCTCTGCGTTTAATAAGTCAGCCTGTGATATGGCTTGACCTTTCATAGGCAATACGAGGCAGGCTAATAACCATAGTGAAAGTAAATATATGCGTTTCATCGTCCACCTCACTGCACCGCAATATCGTCAAAATGCTGCTGATACACGGACATAAACATAGCATCCGCTATATCATACATAATAGTGTTATTACGATTAAGTGGGAACTTACGCGTATCATTCACATAATGCATTGGCTTCGTCGCCCCATCAAAGGTATACTTCGCCACATCCACCTCTGTCATAGCTAAACCAGACTTACTTTCACTAGCCTCAATCAAAGCCATCATAGATGGACTTGGGTTCATTATACGAGACGAATAAATAAGAGTCGCTAACGAAAAGTTAGTATCATAATCCACCGTGAGCTGTCTCTCATCGATAGTAGATTGATAAGACGTATCCATCACAACATAGTAGGTACCACGCAAGGAATACTGTGGCGGTGCATAGCGAAGAGCTTCAATAGAATAGGTGTTTAAATAGATATACAAGCCACCACTCTCCATAGAACCATTCATCGATCGAGTATGAACTAACTTAAACTGTGGTGATGTTTTCAACTCTTGATAGGTAATTGCCTCTGTAGGCATGGTGAAAGCCAGCAATACAAGGACTAGCATTAAAATACGTTGAACCATAAAAACCTCTCTCAAACTAAATAGTCAAATACAGCTTATTTACTTAACAGCTTAACCCATTCCATATACCATGGAATAAAGATGGAACTATTTTCAAGACTCTCCTTATATGCCCCTTCTTCCCGCCATTGTGGCTCTTTTCGTAACTTTGCCGCATCATCAAAGCCTACGTATTCAATCATATCTCTTAGCTGCTTATGCGTATACGATATTTTACTTTTATCATAATTAATACGATAACTGTAATAGTATACAGAATCTTTCACAACATGACGAAGATAGGATTCACGATTGGGCTTATAGGCATCAACTAATGAACCAGGAATTCCGTTATTCCACACTACGGCGTACTGTGTAGGTGTATCCAAATCATTATATTTATGTAAATAATATATTATTGGAACCTTAATCAGCGTGTTATCTGTCTCTTTGCTCATAATTGCGCTACGTATTACCCGTATTTTAACCCCTGTATCCTCATAAGTTCTCACCTCATGTCTCTCATTTTCTACGGCTTCACTGACTAACTTAGCCGTCTTAGGAATGCGATAGTGAAAGTTCCCCCAATGCTCAATCTGACTGTAATTATCTAATCCAGATAAGGATTCTATGGATGGAATAATATAATTACTCATCACCACTTCAGGTGCTTGATCTTGATATGGATCTTCTGTATTAACCCATCCCCCATAAGTAACTCCATACGTTGTCTTTGTATCATCCGGAGTGAATTCCGTATACATTATACGAGAATTGTTTGACATGAACTTCCAAGATGCATTCCTCAACCCTGGATAATTATATTTTCCTTCACCTTCAGCATATTTACTAAGCTCTTTACCATGAGGTGGTCCTACTACTAAAAACGAACTGAGACTACGAACGGCAAATAATGGCCCTTTTCCAGGCTCAGTTTCTATCACATCACCACGGAAGCTAACATTTGGTACGGATAATCTGATATTTTTATCCCCTTCATGAATCAATACCACTGTAGACTGCGAATAATCTGCAAGCTCCAAAGCCTTAGAAAAACCAGGATGTTCCAGATTTAGCTTATCAAGCTTAGATGGCGGATTTTTAGGATTCGATTTTGCAAACTGACTATATGACTCTGCCTCTTGCTCCGCAACTTTATTAATATGCCGATAATTCTCATACGCATTAGCAGGAATACTCGCATCGGCCCCAGGCACAGGTGGCTGTCCTTTTGGCACTTCGATCTGCACAGCACTTACATTCATGGTGAAAGCAGCCGCTAATGCCATCATGATTATACTTTTACGTAACATAAAACCCTCTCTTCTTTTCTTCTCTCACATTACAACAAAATAAGCACAACCTTATTAGCATAAGTATACTATGCAAATAAGACTGTGCCTATTATTAATAATTTTATAATTTAGTATATATGAGTTACTTCTAATTGATATTTATAAGATTGATATTTATAAGGTTTATCTCCATTTGACGATATATATCTTTATCCCTATAATATAAGAAGATAGTCAGACGAGTAGTGACGTCAGGCTCATCTCTAAATCAGTAAAAAATTAGGAAATGGCCTTTCTGTTTACTTAGCTACCATGCGGTAACGGAGGGCTATTTGCTTTTTGTAAGGCAAATAAGGGCTATTAAGGCTCCGAAAGCAATGACAATAGCCAGTACTTGTAAGAGGAGCATGATTATTTCATAATCACTCATAGACTTATCCCTCCCTTCAAAAACGAAGAGAGGCCCAACCTCGTCTAACTATCCTAATTCTATTATAGAACGAACTAATATACGATACAATAAGGAACGAATAATAGAGATATACAGATAAATGCATAGAAAAAAGTCCGTTAATAACGGACTTTTTTAGTTCCTAAAAATATAATTCCTATTTATACAAACTTGCTATAACTAGCAAAACAATTACCATCTTTTTTCACTTTCATCGAAATGAGAGCCATATGCATAAAAATAAACATATTCCGCCACATAGTATCGATCTGAAGTAAATTTTATATCCACAAAACGATTATCATCTTTTGAAAGCGGTCCTTTAGTAACTAACTTACCATTATAGTCAAAAACCCCTGCACCTTGAACATTAATCTTAACTCCTGAATTACGGTGTTTACGAACATGAATCAATGCCAACCAATCTTCAGATAGAATATTAGGATATAAAGCCTTTATCTCACGCTGATAAGATAAAAAATTATAATTTTTATCATAAGCAAAAATTGCTCTTACACTAAATATTTGCCCATTCTTTTTAAGTCTCATAAGAAGATCTTCAATACAAAGAACTTCATTAGTTTTACCAAACTATAAGAACGTATTAATAACAATGAATAAAAATCGCTAATACTTTTAAACAAACCAAAAATGTTAATATTATACCTTTCTCCATCATTCACATAAACTCCTCTTTGTATTTTCTCCAATTTTTATGGATAATTAAACTATACTTGATATATGCACCGCAAGTAGTAAGGGTAATTTAGTATGTGTCTCTAACTAGTTTGTAGTTTAGGAGGTGGCATATGGACTCTTTAACAATTATATGGGTTATTGTTTGTGCCTATTTATTACTGAATTTATTGGTCGGCGTGTATTGTCATATTCGTGTAAAAGATAGTACTGATTATCTACTCGCAGGTCGTCGTATTGGGGTTCTTATGACGGCAGGCACATTAGCAGCTACGGAGATCGGTGGCGGGAGTACCGTTGGTGTAGCCGCAAAAGCGTATGGTTCTTGGGGTTTATCTGCAGGTTGGTACGTAGTCTCTGCAGGGATTGGGGTTATTCTCGTTGCTTTCATCGCACCGCTTTTACGTCGTGCGATGGCAACAACAGTGCCAGAGATCATCGGTCGTCGCTTCGGTGGCTCTAGCCATTTAATTACGTCCATTCTGTCCATGCTAGCAACGATTACATTAGCCGGTGTGCAGATTACTGCAACAGCAACCATTATTAGCGTTCTTACAGGACTTTCAACAGAGCTAGCTATCCTCATCTGCGGCGCGGTACTCGTAATTTACACCATGTCCGGCGGCATGTGGAGCGTAACGATGACGGACGTTATCCATTTCTTCGTTCTTGTTGGGGGCTTCTCCCTCGCTGTGCCGTTCGTATTACACAACGTAGGCGGATGGGAAACAGTAGTAGCAAAATTACCACCTGAGCAGCTCGGCTTCACTAAGGTTGGTTGGAAAACCATCATCGGCCTTATTATCATGTACTTCATGACCTTCTCCACCGGCCAAGAGTCCGTACAACGATACTTCGCTGCAAAGGACGAAAAAACAGCCGTTCTCGGTTCCATCATTTGTGGTATTGTCATGGCTCTATTTGCCTTCGTTCCTGCCGTATTGGGCCTCGTAGCATTGGCTGAGTTCCCGAACATCGAAGCGAATAATGCTGTGGCAACGGTTGCCCTTAACCTCATGCCTCCAGTAATGGCAGGCTTCGTTATGGCCGCTGTCGTATCGGCGACGCTTTCATCAGGCGCAGGCGACCTATTAGGCGCCGCTACTGTATTTACCAAGGATATTGTAGAACATCATTTTGATAAAAGCCTCACTGATGCTCAGCTCACTAGATATAGCCGTCTATGCGTGCTATTCCTCGGCATTATCGCCATCGTCATTTCTCTTGTAAGCAAAGCCATCATTCCGATGCTCGTATTTGCTTTCACCATGAGATCTGCGGGCCCATTCGCTGCCTTCCTACTAGGCCTCACCTGGAAAAATGCAACAGCTGGCGCTGGCATTTGGTCCATCGTGCTCGGCTCTATCGCAGGCGTGTACTGGGAATTCGTGGGCAATCCATATGGCATTATGTCTATCATCTTTGGTTCCATCGTCTGCCTCATCGTCTTTGTGGCTGTCGTATGCATTGAAAGGGCCATGGGTAAACCACCGGCTCCACCAGCTATACCTGATGATTTAAAAGAATAATATAAAAGAACGTTCTAAAAGAGTTCTCTAAGAAAAAACTCCTATCGGTTAAACCAATAGGAGTTTTTCTTATATTACAAGACCTCAACACATTACGTATTATACACATATTCATCACAATTTGACGATATATCATAACCTTACTATAATATAAGTAGATAGTCAGACGAGTCGTAACGTCAGGCTCATCTCTAAAAACAAAGAATCTTGAGAAATGGCCTTTCAGTTATCGAATCATCTAAGATAACGAAGGGCTATTTGTCTTTTCCAAGACAAATAAGCGCTATTAATGCCCCAAAGGCAATAACGACAGTTATTACCTGTAATAAGAGCATGATTATTTCATAATCACTCATAGGCTTATCCCTCCCTTCGATGACGAAGAGAGGCCCAACCTCGTCTAACTATCCTAGTCTTATTATATGACGAACTAATATACGATACAATAAGAAACGAATAATAGAGATATACAGATAAATACAAACTCCTATCGACTAAATCAATAGGAGTTTTTCTTATTTTACAACGATATCATCGAATTGCGCTCCATATACACGTTCATACAGACGGTTTGCCAAGAGGTATCCTGCAAAACCAAAGTCTACAGGGGCCGTTGCCATTCGTCTGTCTCGCGCTTCGCTTTGTGTATCATACCGGTTCCCATCTATATGATATTCTTTGAAATCAACAACACTAGATGTGATACCTGAGTTCTTTTGTTTAAGCAGCCATAGGTCTTTATAGGATCCTAATTGATGGGACTCTAGCTTCTTGATAAGACTAGCAAAGGACTGCTTTGTATCAAAGGTATACAGAACCTGCTTTTCCTGAATCACATCACCAGCAGGCATGAGTACATACTGTGTGAGGGCAATTTGCTTGGTTCCATTCGGCCCGTTAGAGGCCTTGATGGAATCCTTATCTATATAGGTGCCATCACCGTTTCCGCTTTCACCAAAGCCATGAAGCATTTCAAATCGGCTCGTATTTTGTAATTCCTGCATGGACATGCTGTGTGCGGGCACCACACAAGACAGCGCCAACGCCATTGCTATATATAGTACTTTCATCATGGGCCTCATTTCACCACCACATCTTCAAAATGCATACGGTACGCTTCATAGAATAACGTATCTGCTATATCATAACGAGTCGTATTAGGCGCCGTGCGCACAATAGCACGAGTCGAGGCTTTCACCTGTATCGGTAGCGACTGCCCATCAAAGGAGAATTTTCCCAATAGTTCCTCTGTGCCCGTCATACCAGTTTTCGTCTGTGCCGCATCAATAACCATCGTCAACGAATTACCTGCTTGTTTCGCACGGTATACCTGACTTGCTAAGGATTGACGCGTATCATAGGACACAGTCCAGGCATCACTAAAAATGATATGTTTCCGCGGCGACTGATACACATTGTACACAGTAGCCTTGATCTTATACATAGGCGGCACGTACTCTAGCACCTCAATAGAGCTCGTATCTAAATACCACGTAGTATGCTCATTAGCATTGGGAACATCAGGCGTTACCTCAGCAACTACCTTAAACTGCGGTGATGACTTGAACTCCTGTATTGAAATCGCTTGGCTAGGCATGGTGAAAGCTAGCGCCAGTGCCATCATCACTAAGAATCGTTTTAACATACATCTCTCCTAGAACCTCATAAACTATGATGTAAACTATATTTATTATACCGTAAAGACCGCACCCCAAGGTACGGTCTTTTTCTTATTTCTTTAGCTTCTTTTCTATCTTGCTTCTTAACTGGTTAGCGTTTTTAAAGTCTAAGTATTCCATCATATTACGTAACTTTAGATGATTGTATTTAGTTTTACCATCTTTATACGACAATACCATAACATAGGAGTATTCATTATCTTGTATCAAATGGAGTATACGTGATAGCTTACCAGGATTATATTGATCCATGATATAGGTAGGAACACCATTATTCAACACCATCGCAGATTGGATTGGTACATTTTGTAACAATAATTTAGAGGATCTATAGATAAGATCTTTAAAAACACGTTTAGGATATGCAACCATTGGATGATCTTTTATCTGTATAGGACCTCTTGTTACAACCAGCCGCATGTCTGGCCCTACATATACACGACCTTCTGCATGTGGCCCCTCTTTCATTTCTGATTGTAACTGCATACCCTTAGGCAAGCGATATGTTACATTCCCCCATGTAACAGCATCACTTGTACCATCTACATCATCTATTGGCTGTAGTGATGGTATTACAAAATTAGCCATTGTACTCTCTACCTTAGTAGTAATTGGGTGATTTATATGGCCAAGCGCTGCCACATAATTGTGGTTTGGTTGTTTATCAAACGTAACAGCAGCCAACATTAAAGGCGTATTCTCACCATAATATTTATCTGTTATACTCCAATACCCTTTCGTAATACCAGGATAATTAAACGCACCCTTTTGTTTAGCCGATTTATAGGCTACATCATCTACAAAGCTTTCACTAAAACTAACAAGCCCAGTAATAGCACTGTTTTCACCGGCAAAAGAAGCTATCCCATCCTTCTTATGAGATTCCTTATAAAAACTTCCAGTAACACCAATAGGCACGGTCATTTTAGCCCGATGCTCACCTTCGTGTAGCAAGATAACCGTAGATTCATGAGAAGATATATCCATAGATTTATCATGTGCTTTTTTCCAACGTTCTGCGTCTTCTACATTCCTTTTATTCTCTTGAACCTGCTTATCTAACATTTCATATATGTGCTTGCGCGCTAAAATAATTGCACTCGCATTAGCATTCAGAGCTTCACCATAACGATAGTTCTGATACGCATTATCTGGAATCCTAGAATCGGCCCCTGGTACAGGCGGCTGCCCTTCAGGAACAGTGTACTGCGCCGCATCAATAGGCATGGTGAAAGCTACTGCCACAGCCAAACTCAACAATGTACTTTTTAGTTTCATACAACACCTCTCAAACAATAATAGGCACGTTCTCTCATTAGTATAAGTATACTATATCCTCGAGAACGTGCCTATGTATGGTCCAAGCGTAAAGCTTAGCTATTATATAACTTATGTGACTATTATAAATACTACAATTACTGTAATTTTTTCAACGCTGCTTTAATTTCGTTAACTTCAGCTCGTAGTTCTTCGTTGTCTGCACGCAGTGATGCGTTGTCAGCTTGTAGGTCTTTGATTTGTTTTGCCATTTCAAAGCGGCTTGTTTTAAGTGTCGGATCTTGTTCGCCCACTTTGAAAGAAGCACCGATGTTAAACATGCTTTCACCACCAACGGTAACGCCAGCGTGAACCATGGAGTTTTCGTTCGGCTGATAGGACGCACCAATAGCACCAGCCGTGGAGTGTTTATAGTGGCCCAAGCTAGTGGCAAAGGACCATTTATCGTTTGGATTATAGTCCAAATAATGAAGCCCCGCCAATGCCGCAGAGGCAGCGCCCACCTTGGACACCTGACGATCCGTATAGGACTTGGCGTTATTAAGCACCTTGTCACCAATGTTAACCGTATTATTTTCGAGCGTAGAAATGCGATTCGTATTATTGTCCACCTGCGTTTTCACTTCGTGCAACTGACTACCGTTAATGACCTCCGTAGAGGTTTTAGAAACCTCGCCCTTAGACACATTTACGATTTTATTATTCCCATTATCTAGGCCTTTGTTAGTGAGAGACACCGTTTTCTCATTATCATGGTCCCCATCGGTAGTCGTGATGGTCACCCCATTATATCCATAATTCGTATTGTATTCAGTGCTATTCTCATTATCATAGTGCACAATCTTTGTGCCATCTGTACTAAGCTCAGACTTATCACCACTTTGAATATTGGTCATGGTAAAAGTTTTAGGCTCCATCTGTGCCATATATTTATTATCTTTTCGATCGAGGATAGCCAAGCCATAGTCCTTCACCCAGACAAGCTCATGCGTGCCATTATACATATCAAAGTGACCAGCTCCAATATGAGCATGACGATCATCAGGATGGCCCGCATTTGCTTCTACCGTATCACTAATAGATATACCATCAGATTCAATGCGAGTACCATGGTTAATATCCCCACCAGTACCTATAAACGTGCCCTGATATGTAGGATAATTCGTCGCAGAAATCTCATAATTCGTAGAACCATCTGCATTCGTACTCGTATGGACCATCAAATTTTCACTATTTGTAGAAACCGTAGAATCCGCATGAACCATTACACCATTCATACTCAACACAGACACAACACCGGCTAGCAATAACAACTTTGTATTCATTACAAATCCCTTCTTCCTGTGTTTACAGTTGCTTCTTGCAATGTTTTCAACGCTGCTTTAATTTCATCTACTTCAGTCCGTAATGATGCATTGTCAGATTGTAAATCTTTAATTTGTTTAGCCATTTCAAAGCGACTCATTTTAAGTGTTGGATCTTGATAGCCTACTTTCACATTGGCCCCTAAGCTCACCATATTACGATTATCCCCAAGGGTGGTAGCAATGTTGAACATCGTGTGTTCATTAGGTTGGTAAAAGGCACCTAGCGCAGTTGCCTGCGCATTTTTATAATTACCAAAACCAACACCAAAGCTCCACTTATCGTTTGGATTATAGTCTAGTGGATGTAGTCCTGCTAGTGCCGCCGCGCCAGCCCCTACTTTGGCAACTTGTCCATCCGTATATGATCTAGCTTGATTAATAACATTAGAATCAATATTAGTAATCTTCCGTTCCACATCTTTCAACTGTGCCACATTCACCGCATCCGTATCATCAACGCCTTTAGCCACATTATGGATTTGTTGGTCCCCTGCGGTAATGTACTCAGAGGAAAACTCGATTCGCTTGCCATCCTTTGTTTCACTAAAAAAGCCACTCGGACCAAAGGTACTCGTATTACCATTAATACTATTTTTGAAAATCAAAAACGTACTATCTAGAGAAGACGTACTATGCTCCGCATTAAACTGAACACTCTGTGCGGTTAAGGAGGAGCCTAATTTAGCTCGACGATTATCAAATCGTACTTCGTTACTATTAATTTCAGATGTATTTGCATCCGCTGCAGGCACACTATAAGGGTACTCATGTTCAGCAAACTGGGCGGAATTTAAGTTCTCCAAATCTGAATTCAAAGAAACATAATAATTATCTTTTAACGTGTTGAACTCTCGATATTTGTCTACCGTAATATTAAAACTGCTATTAACCGTAGGAATCTTAGAGGTTACATAATTATCGGCCATCTTAAGCTTGTACTTAGTCGAGCCATCTGGGTTCTTACCTTCCGTCACAATAATATCATAGGTATAATCTTCCGCAGCCACCGTCGAATGACGCATCGCCTCTTTGGCTACGCTATACAATTGAGCCCCATTTACAGCATCCATAGAGGTTTCAGTCATAGCACCTGGCTCTACGCCTTTCACCTGTCTGCCACCAAAAGAAACCAAGCTATAGGAATCTCGTTTAGCATCAGAATGTAAGAACTTAAACATATTATTAGGATCTACCTTACCAGGTCTACCAATAGCACGAACATGATTACCAATCGCAATATTACCTGCATCTGCCTCTGAATTAGAACCGATGACGATACCATTACTTTTAGCAGTCGAAGTATTGCCAATAATTGTAATCGGCTGAAGTGCATATTCGGATATAGCGCTATTATAGCGGCCAATAACAATGGATGAATCACCTTCTACTACATTATGATCGCCTGCTACAAAGTTACCCGTACCACTCGATTGTCTATGTCTCGGACCTGTAGCTGTATTATTCGTGCCTATAATAACCTGATTATCATCCCCCGTATTATCACGACCAACGGCAATAGTGCCAAGTTTAGCGGTATTATTAGAACCTACGGCAATCCCCCAAATATCCGTAGTATTCATATTACCTACCGCTACATTAGCGGATGTATTAGCCACAACGGTATTATCTGTCCCTAAATCTACATTATTATACATATCCGCCATCACTGTTGGCATACTAATTGTCCCTAACATACTACCTATTAATAAAGCTTTAAACACCTTCATAATACTCTCTCTCGCCCCTTATATACAATTCACACTTGTATTTATAAATCTGCTGAAAATCATCTATATTAATTCATATTTATTATAAATAGTGAAAGCCGGCCAGTCAACGAAAACTTCATTTTAAATTCATTTTATAATTCAGAAAGAAAAAGACCGTACCTCAGTACGATCTTTTTTATTCAAAGCATATATTTAGTTGTTATAAATAGACAAGGTAATGTTTTTATCACCACAGAATAAAAATAAACTTATAATACACAATACTTATAAGTCTGACGTATGTTTATGTCGATAATTGATTTTCATTATTTATTCATTTTCTGTACAATAACCTATTTGTATAGATACATCATATGAACATCGAAATACGCTTTATACTCATCGATAGTGGAGAATGTCCCTTTATTTTCTTGTATAACAGACTCAAAATCAGGCTTCGTCACAGCTACTATAGGTTGGATATTAGTTGCTGTAAGTTTTGTTTCAGTTATTGATGACTGAGTTCCGTTCCAGAGACGGTTACATTTACTTTCATAGTAAGCCCAACTAGCTTGTGTATAGACATGTGTAACATAGGCTTTATCATAGTACTCTTGCGCTGAATCTAGATGACCAAGGGCTTCGTCGATTTGAGCCATCGTATAGAAAGCAAAAGTGGACCAACTATAATCACTTGGTACAGGCTCACGCCAATGTCTTGACCTCTCAAAGCTAGTGTGTAAATCCTGCTTGATTCGTTCTGCCACCTCTCTATCTCCCATGTACATAGCGAGCACCACCATATACTTAGCACATAAGCGTTCTGCGTAATAGTCTTGAAAATTTCGTTTACCATACATAGACCATAATCGGAGCAATTCATTCCATAGATTTCGGTCTAATTGATCTAGGTAGAAACGATGAATTGATTTCAAAAGAACTAAGAAATATACAATATCATTACTATTGAGTTTAGTTTCTATGTCTAGCAAGTTGTGTATTTGCCCATATGCCTTAAAAGGCATCTTGAAATACGGATGATCAATAGACTGAATATGCTGATCAAAGCTTTCACAATCACCTATTTCAATATCATGATGCAATAATAAGTACTGCAAGCATTCAAGATTAAAGACATTGTCCTGACAGCTTACATCACAAATATAGTTATTGAAATACGGCTCATGAACCAACGGCGTTTGTTCCTGCGCGGCAATAAGTTCTTCCAATAGATTCCGATAGGCATTATTTCCTGTGAAAGCATGACCTAACATGCGATACCATTTAGATAGGCGAGATACCCGCTGCACATACTCAGCCTGCCAAGAGTCAGGAGATTCGATAGCTACCTCACCGATAGCTGCATCCAAAGCATCGACGATAGAAACTAGTACTTCATAATTCTGGTATCGTCGAACAGCCTCATAACAAACATCTAGAAGGCAATATATACGTTCTAATACCGTTAACTGAGCACCTTTATGAGACAATAAATCTACACCGATATTCTCAGCATTAGTTATATCATCAGGACAATCATCATCCTCTTTAACGCCTATGTGTATAAGCATGTTCTTTGCATGGCTAGTATAAGGCACCAAGAAATCAAAATACGCTCTAGCTTTATCAAAACCAGGATATAAATCAACGCGTAGCTTTTCTTGAGATAGTTCTCTAACAAGATCATCCGCCAAAGGACTCAGTATACGATGCCTTACGTAACCAAGTACACCTTCATTTCCTTCCTCCCAATAGTCTATCCCCTCACTGAATCTATCATATAGATTATATATATAATCATGTAACAAGCAATCAGTCCAATCGTTGCTTTCATCATATACAGAAATGATGGCATCATTGGTCAAATTCCTATAAAATCGATGAACAGGTTCACAAACTTTGCGGAAAAATGGATCTTTGGACAATGTATCTAGCTGTTCAGATTCTGTCTGACCATGCATGGCCTGTACCATATAAGCTCCTAATGCATCAGCAATCAGCATAAACTCAGACCGGTTCGATTCATCCATAGAATATGTATTATCTAAGGCTTGAACTGCAATCAACTCAGGTAAATAATATCTATCAACGCGATTTATTGCTTGATGAATGGTATAACACCGCAAAGGAGTGGTAATACGCTGTGCTCCTGCTGCCATTCCAAAAATGCCGCTCCTACCATATAAAGACTCTATTAAATATCCCACCATATGGTCAGATAAGAAAAGAAGCCCATTTGTATCCCCATAATTGCGTTGGAATAGTAAATCCCGTCCACGCTCACTCTTGTACAAGGCATGGACTTTGTAACTCCCTCTTCTCTTGGTTGAAAGTAGCTCCTCACCTTTATAGGTACCATCTAGCATAAACTCAGGCAAAGCCTTTACGAACTCATCTCGTAATTCGTTATACGGTTTACCATGTTCTGCACAAAGAGCCGACACAAAGAAGCGAATTCGTTCATGCTCTAACTCAATCTCAGGACCATTATCTGTAATATCATCGCCCTCTTCAAAAGGCAAAATATCTTCCGTACTATACTCCAAAGCATTTATGAACGTAATCTCTTCCTTGCCCTCTACAAGAGGGAATAACGATGGTCGAATTTCATCGAATATGCCTGTCGTCGTAATTGTTACATTATACATACAACATCCTTTTACTATAAAACTATGTATACACTAAGAACGATACGTAATCTATAGCTATTGTAACATTAAAACTCGCTAGTAATATAGGAACTATAATATAGGCATATAATAAGGGCTTTATCCCATCCATTGGGGTAAAGCCCTTATTTATTCGTGTATTAAATTATCAATTATCCAAAATAGATTAAATTGTAATCCAAGCTTATTACTGACTAATCTAATAGCAATCTAGGTCATCAATGCCTATTTAACATAAATTAGTGAATAATCCAGATTGCAATTGTACTTGTAATGAAAGAATAATTAATCACTTAACTGCCCCAGCACTATCGCCCCGCCCATTCTAGTAAACATATTAGGTCGGTGATAGTGAAAATCCGTATCTAATTGTATTTCTAGGATTTTTTTATATGACTCGGTAAATATTGCTTCATAAGACGCTCTAGAGAATGCTCCACAGCTTTGCAATATGCTCATATCACGTCGTAATTTATAGAGGTTACCTTCTGGAGTTACGTATAGTAGTGGTTTTCTCTCCCTATCATCAACCAACAACTGTAATATGTCCAGTACTAGCTTTAACTTACAATGACGTACGTAAAGAACGTAATATAATCCGCTATCATTCGTGGAAAAGGAATGATGAACCTTGTCATAGGGCACATCAAGAAAAGCGAGATACTGCTGCATTGTACGCCCTTCCACCTGATGATTGATGGCTGGAACGAAGAGAATATGATCTGCTCCTAAATGATTAGACATCTGACCAAAGACCTCTAGATTGCTACGATCACACTGAGGCGCACGAATTAAGCGATAGTCCTCATCAATAGAGGTGCATTGATACAAACTAGCCTTAATCCTAGAATTGTTTACAATCATTTGACCATATAGATCAATATACTCTGCCAGCCATGGCCCAAGTTTCTGATGCCCTACAATTCTAGAATCCTCACAATTCCAGATTTTAGCTTTCCCCTTTAAAGAAACAAACAAGACCTGTCGAACACCATGTTTCTGCACATACCACGCTGCTACCTCTTGCAAGTCCTCTAATCTATCAGGACTCCAACAAATAAGCTCCATATTAAAAGCTTCATCACCGATTAGACCATGAATACGATGACGATTCCAATTACGACCTGTCGTATAAGAATAAGGCAAGCCTACCACCGCTTGATTGTTAGCATCTAAGCAACATATCTTTTGACTATGAATAGATACATGATTAGTTCTCTCCTCCGCATCAGCCTCTTGCTTTACGCACTGACTAGGCACAACTATCATGATATGCTTGCCTATATACGACTGAACAACACTATTAAGCTGAGATCTAACTAAGACGTCCATACATGCCACCTCACTTAACAACAAACTAGGGTAAATGATAACTCTGCACCTATACTATAACAATAGAAATGAGGAAAATATTACACATAAAAAGAGCTCTACCTTAAAATACTAAGATAGAACTCTTATAGGCCCCGTAGGGGATTACTTAATTTAACCTAACAGTCAATAACGTCCAATCAAGCGGACAAATGAGTGTTAAGTTCCGTCCCCATCAGGGGATTATTTTTTTTAACCCTGTCTTTGAAACCGTAGATATTTACTGGTTCTAAAATGCAAAAAACGGCGGAGATCGTAAATAGACCTCTAAAGGCGCTTTAACAAGCTAAAATAATACCGTTTAACCGCACCACCATCACAACGGCGCAGATTTAGTTTTTCAAGGGTTAAATCTAGGTCTATTATAGCACAGCATCAATAGAAATGAAAAATATATGAAAACAGAGCTATCTCATAACAAGATAGCTCTGTATAAGAGTGAAAAGCTTTTAAGTTTATTTATGATCACCTATTTTTATATCTCCCGTATGTTGTTCTCCCTATAGCGCTCCTCCTTTGTCTCTCCCCTATTACGTCTTCTCCCCCTACTTATTCTTCTCTCCCCCTAGCGTCTTATCTCGTTAGGTCTCTCCAGGCGATAAATAGTTCGGCCACGACTTGTGGGTTTTGGCTGAGTTTGATGCGGGCTAGCATTTTGCGCACGTAGTTGCAGTGTTCTAGCATGGCTTCGTTCAGTTTGTGTTTAACGTGACGCGGGGATTGGTACACCAGAATCGGTGCAAAGTTCCCTACATGAATATAGCTCGTATCGGGTTCCGGACCTTCCGTGACGATATATTCATAAGGTATAGCCACGTTAAAGAGGCCGTACACAACGTCTTTGCCGATAGGGCGCCGACATTTGATATGGGCAAAGGTCAGATGCGGACCATAGGTCTTAGGCGATGTATAGCTACTACGCCGACCGTCGCTGGTCATAATATAATTGGGCCTCAACCCTTCCTGTACCGCCAGTTCCCGCGTAATGGTGCGCATCGGCAGACAGACCAGTTCTTCACGGCCATCTACGAAATAGCACTTCGTACTGTCACCACCACCAGGCTCATAAGTAGGAATAAAACAAACAATGTGGTTCTTTGGATTCGTATAGATCAAATCCAAATCCTCTCCCTTAGATAGCCGAGCGGCCATCATATCTGTTAATTCATCATGTGTTATCATAGGAATTCTCTCCACTTTAATTAGGAACATTCCTTTCAACAATACAATGAACACGTGTTCTGTGAAAGCAGATTCGCATGCTTTAATCTGCTGTTGATTTAATTGTATATCAGTCTGTATAATTTGTAAATATATACACAAAACTATAGAAATTTATGTAAAATTAAAGACTTTAAGATCTTGTAAAACTAATGATTACTTATATGTGTCAATATTTTCTCATTTAAATTGAGAATTGCATATTTTATGTATATCTGTTAATCGAGATTAATGTAATTATACAAAAACCAGAATATAAATAAGAAATTAAATTATATTAACACATATTATTTAATACGAACTAGACTCTAATAGACTAATATTCATATGTTTACACTACATATTCTAATCGATTCAGAGTTCTAAGAATCTCATATGTATATAACTCTAATACGTGTATATCTCTAATGAATGTATAGCCCTATTGCATTCATACTTAATGTACTCGTAGTTTCTTAAAATCTGTCGTCAAGTATCTACGCAGCTTCCGCAGAGCTCGTTCATGGCGCCGTTGGATAGCTTGGCGACTACAGTTCAATTCTTCGCTAACGGATACAAGACTTTTACAATCACCGTACACGCGGCGCAATAGGTCTTGTTGATCTGGAGATAATCTACCGAGAGCCCATACAAGGCGAGCCCGCAGGCGTTGTTCCTCATCGGCCGTCATGATCATATCTACTATATTTTCTCCAGATGAGAAGATATCCATGCCAACAGCTACCTCGCCATCATCGGTGATGCGATCTGGTATATGAATCTCACGATGATTACGTAATCGTTCTCGTTTCCAATACCGCATATAACCATATCTAATGCCAGCTTTCACAAAGCCAGGGAACGGTACAGCCCCTTTCAGATCAAAGCTATAAATCGATTCCAAGAGTATGGCCCATAGATAGCTCTCTAGGTCTTCCCTAAACTCGCGGTTCCCGGTCCGATTCGTATAGTGCAAGATGAGTGGTCGATACCTGCGACAAATCTCTATTTGTGCCGCATCATGGCGCAGCTCATCAACAGACCACGGCTGATATCCAACGGTCTGAATTCGCATGTTCGGATTTTGACAAATCGATACAAGGCTTTTATCCGATAAGGATGTTAATACCTGATGCCCACAAATGAGGGTCTGTAATTTCAACTCCTCTGGCACCTTGTACTTTAGTGCCTTAGAAAGTACTTCGTTAGAAGTTTTTTTCGCAGATGATAGCTCCTCAGATTGTGCTTTTTTAGATTGTCCTTTTTCAGATACTGATTTTCTAGTAACTAATTTCTCCGATTGTAAGCTTGCAGTTTTAATACAGGTTCGTTGTACTAACGGTTCTTCGTTTGTGTATAACATAAATCCCCTTTCCTGCCATGGCATAGCGCTTATCTACACAATAACGCGGAACGAGGATTTTGACAAATTGGCAATTCCTTAGAATTCCCACATATTCGGTTACAAGCTAGCATTAATTTCTATCCATTAAAAGACATAACTATACACCTAGATAGGTAATTGCTGAAAATAATAAAAAGAGACACCACAGAGGAATATAGTGTCTCTTTTAGAGGAATTAGTACTACCATTGGGTAATAGTACGTAAGTTACGATTACGGATATACACGTTAGGCGTAACGTATTCTGATGTTACAAGTAACTGTACAGGTAATCGTATTTTAAATTGTCTGATTACATAGCAATACAGGAGGCTTCCACAAAGTCTTTGAGTTGTGGTTTTACGTAGGTTTGGTACACGTCTGCACCATTGCCACGAACGATGTCGCCCCAGTATTTATACACATAGCGGTACCAGAAATGGAACATGCTATTTGTAAAGTGGTAGTCAGCGTATTTCGCTGGTCCACGGCTATTCGCTTGGATACGACCTACGAGGCCCATGGCCATCAAGTCGTTTAAGCGAGATGTAAAGGTGCCACTTTTAATTTGGCTAGCTTGCAACAACTCCACATAGTATGGTCTCTCTAGTGTAGCAAGGCCAGATAGGATCGCATTAGCACCGGTTATATTTTTCATATCTCGATGTAAGATATGCTGCGTTTCTTCAAAGAGTGCGCCCGATACGGAGAAGAACAAATTAATGATATTCGTATCGATGCTTTCACCATTATCAAAGTACTGCACATAAGCAGGCAAACCACCTGTTACGGCGAATACGGTACGCAAGTCATCCTTAGCATAGTGAAGGCCCAAGGATTTCATATCCACCAAGGAGAACGGTTTCACCTCAAAATATTCCGACACATAGGGACCGATTAGACTGCGATCGCCAATGATGCGACCATCGAGCTGTTCTAAACCATTGGCCATCAAAATGATGTTCAACTGGCTCGTTTCTTTATAGGTATCTAACAAATCACGCAAGTGTATGGGGAACTGAGGTACAGCCTCCACCAAGGAAGGGTAATCATCAATCACCACAGTCTGAGGCGTTTTCACACTGCTTTCAAATAGACCCTCAAAAGCCTCTTGCAAGCTAGTGATCGGTTCGAATTTGTCCTGCTCATCGGTAGGAACAAAACGTGCCTCAAGAGCTCGATTCATATCGGCTACATGGATTGCTTCATTAGCCATGCGACCTGCCAAGTATAACGCCTTATGACGTCGTACAAGCTGGGAAGCCACATAGGATTTGCCACTGCGATGCGGACCGTACACAACACACAAACTCATTTGATTCATCGCAATACGGGACTGGATACTCTCAATAATTTCAGCACGTCCCACAAAATTCATATACTCTCACCTCCAACATTCTATGGAGATTATTATATCATAAATTTAAAACAAATATAAACTTATTTTCATATTATTAACATGACTTTTGATTATGTTAAATTTTTTACGCATAAAATATACTTATTTAATGGTTTACTTTTTACCCATTCGATTGTGGAATCCCTTATATTTACTGCATTCTTATAGGTCCATCCTCGTCACACTGACATACAATATTCCGTATATAATCTTTTTCCATAATCAACATATATAAAAAGACGTGCCTACCATAAGGTATAGCACGTCATATGACTCGTATGTAATAAGGATATTTATAGAGTCGTTTCTTTATTGTTATAGTTGTTTCTTTATTGTTGTAGTTGTTTCTTTATTGTTGTAGTTGAGTTTGCATCTTCATAAGCAAAATATGTTTAACCGCATCATTGAGTCGGTCATTTGAAATGGTTCCGTTCGCCACCGCTTGCGTAAGTGCGCGATGGACTTCATCGATGTGACCCGTATCCGCATCAAGGAGGACTAAATCACTGCCTGCCACGATAGATGATACCGCAAAGTCCCCTATCTTTTGGTTTGCTTGCAAGGCCCCTACATCAACACGGGCTGTCATAACCACGCCGTTATAGCCTAGCTCACGTCGTAGCCAGTCCGTTATGATTGCTTTCGAGTTACTCGCTAGGTGTTCATTATCGATGGCAGGGATTTGCACATGGCTTATGACGAGCATGTACGTATTCGCTGTCGTCTGTGTAATGAGGCGTTTAAATACGGACACATCGTTGTTGTTCAGATAGGCCTTCGCATCATTAGCGGTCTCAAAGGATGCATCACCAAGGCTCACTGCTGGAAAGTAGTTATAGGCAAACCACATGTGGTTGATTTGGTAACGCTCCGCCATGGCCAGATCCATATGCCCGGCCCACGTAGGGTCCGATGTATAGGACACATTCGGCACCCCTAGGTTTGCATTCGGTCCCAAAATGAGATTAAAGCCCATATCGCGCATTTCGATGGCCGATCGAGTCACTAAATTGATGATCCGTTCCATCGGTAGTTGCCCCCAACGATTTGGCTCTGGCAAGCGCAAGAAACTTTCATTCGTACTCAACACCTTATCCCGATTGATGCCGATGTATGGCGTCACCATACTCGCCGTTGTGGCCGTTTGCATGATATCGCTGGTGAAAGCTTTCACTTGATTTTTATTATTTAGATTTTCATTTGTTAGCATAACGCCGCTCACACGGTATTTCCTGATGACATCCTTTTGGGACTGTCCTACCGTGCTGCCGTGAAGGCTAATCATCATCAGTTGACCTATCTTGTCCTCTTGAGACATAGCTCCAAGCCAGGTGTTCACCTTCTCAGGGACAGGTTTGTCTGATTCCATGACGGCCCGATACGATACAGTTCGTACCTCTTCCTGCTCTGCCTGACTCTCATGTTGGCATCCCACAGTACCGATGGCGGTGACTATCAAGGCTATGCCACATAAGGCACGCCGTAAAAACAAGTTCATCTCTCCACAAAACTCCTTGCTGAACTCTCTTACACATTACTTCTCTATATATTATACACTATATAATTCATCATTTCCTCATGTGAAAGCTAATTTTCTATACTAATTTATCATAATAAAGTTATAAAGTAATTGTAAGCATTGATATACGAGGTACTCAATCGTTATGAATCCATAATAAGGATAAACATAAAAATCCTACGAATCGCATGTAAGCTGACACTCAGTAGTCAATATCTACACAAGTATCAAGTCACTCATGACCCGTAGGATTTATGTATGTTCAGTTAGTTACCCATATACTAGTCTAATCACGCCAATGTATAGATGTACGTATCGACTGATTACATTTGAAACGACTCGTACTGACCGAATTAGCTACATGGTAATACGATTAGCCCTTATATTTAGGGGATGTTGGGCATGTTTCAGGTGTTACGTCTTTGCGATCACCAAGAACCGCGCTGCGATTTGTGTAATGTGTATGCAAGAGTTCGTGTGCCTTATGGCCCAATGGTTCGCCTAAGAAATCTTTGTACAATGCTTGGATTTCTGGATTTTCATAGGAAGCGACCCATTTGTAGTTCGCATCGGCTTCGTAAAGACCACCAATACGAGCTTCCTTAGTTTTCACAGCTTGAGGCAATTTAGTGCGCGGTTGACCGCCGCCACCGATACAGCCACCTGGACAAGCCATAACTTCGATAAAGTCATAGTGTTTATCACTGTCTTTTAAGGCATTAAGGAAGTCACGTGTGTTTTTACCGCCATGCACTACAGCAACAGACAAGGTTACATCATCACCTAATTGAACAGTGGCCTCTTTAACGCCTTCCATACCACGAACGTCTTCGAGGTGTGTCAATGCATATGGAGGTGGCTCTTTATCAGTGATAAGCTTGTATGCTGTACGCATAGCTGCTTCCATAACACCGCCAGTGTTACCGAAGATGATGGAGGCCCCAGTTTCCATACCGATTAAGTCATCGAATTGGGATTCTTCAATGGCATTGAAGTCGAGGTTTTCCTCTTGAATCCAACGGATGAATTCACGAGTTGTGATGGAAATATCCGTATCCATGCCAAGGGATTCATCATTATGGTAACGAGCCGCTGCATTTTCTTCTTCCCGTTTTGTTTCTGCTTTTTTAGCCGTACAAGGGTTTACGGATACGGATACGATATTGCTAGGATTAATGCCTTTTTTCTCAGCAAAATATGTTTTAATCATAGCTGCTTCCATAGCGATACAAGAACGTGTGGAAGACAAGTTAGGAATCAATTCAGGGAAGTAGATTTCCGCAAAGCGCACCCACGCTGGGCAGCAGCTTGTGAACTGAGGAATTTGACCGCCGTTTTTAAGGCGTTCTACAAGTTCAGATGCTTCTTCCATGATAGTTAAGTCCGCACCAAAGTTAGTGTCTACTACATAGTCTGCACCTAATGCACGCAATGCACCAACCATTTTACCTTCAAGGAATGTACCTGGTTCGTAACCGAAGCCTTCGCCGATAGCTACACGAACAGCTGGAGCTGTTTGAATAACAACAATTTTTTCAGGATCTGCAAGAGCTGCTTTCACCTTTTCAAGCTCGGATTTAGCATGCATGGAGTCGAATGGACATGCAGCCGCACATTGACCACAGTGGATACATACAGGCACGTCGCCATTTGCATCGAGATCGTAGTAGTCGAGTACGCTCATTACGTCCGCACAAGCGCGACGGCATAACGTACAGTTTTTACACTTAGAAATGTCGTGATAAATGGATGGATTGTCGAGCGCAATCGGCACGCGTTTATCGATAAATTCGTATTGAGACATGAGGACCTCCTCTAACAAACTAAAACTAGCAAACCTTTAAAAGAAATAGGCCAAACTACAGAGCACTGTGCTCAAGGCGTACTTCCACATCTTACCTTTAGTATACGCTATAGTGAAAGTTTATACTATGTAGAAATGTTACACTTTTGCGTAAAATTATGATCAATCAACCCTCTCTAGATGACATAATATTGTTCAAACATTCTACATGATATTGTGCGTAAGCATATTTCAATAAGAGACAACTTACAAAAATGCGTAATAATATTCCCATTGTACCACGAATGGATAAATAATTCACCAAATTTTAGGGAATTAAAGGTAAATAAAAAACGCACGTCCTCAAATAAGAACGTGCGTATGTAGGCTTTCACCAAAAATCATAACCCTCGGAGGATCAGATTATTTGTCACCCCAGATAAGTGTGTATACAGCGTATGCAGGAGTACCTTGTTCAACCTTACGAGTAGATTTGCTAGGTTGTTCTTGTTTTACTACTTCGCCTTTTGGATTGTAAAGAGTAACCTTAACGTCTTTTACTTCGCGTTTTTTGTGGTTGAACTCTTCAGTTACGATGTAGTGGTAACCTTCGTAGTCCATAGCTTTGATGTCCAAAACAGCTTTTTTGTCATCTTTTTTAACAGAATCATTATCGATGGACCAAGTGATGCCATTGCTATCAGTACCAACAGTATACCAATTTGCTGCATCAACACTACCGATGCCACCAATCAATAAAGCGCCTGCTGCCAAAACAGCTGCCAATGTTTTTTTCATATGTTTACCTCTCGATTTAAATACAAGAATACGAAAACTAGTATATTCGATAAAACTAAATATTTTATGAAAGACAAACGTGCTCAATTATTAAGACTTCACATAATAGGTAGAACGACCTCCACCTTTTCGTTGAATACGACCATCCTTCACAAGAGTACGTACAGCCCCTTCGATAGCACTATCGCTGAGATTTGGACACCATTCTCTAATATCTTGCTTTGTAAAAGCCCCTAAATGACTATTGATAGCTGCTTTCACCTGATCCATTGCTGAACCACTATTTACCAGTATAGAACTGCGGTCCTCAAAGTCATGATACGCTGCTAATAGCATTTGTAACCAATAGCGAATAAACGATATAGGGCAGGAACTTTCATCATACCAAGTATCACTAGACTCGCGTAAAGCAGCATAATACATATCCTTGTTTGCGGCGATTTTAGCCTCTAAGGACACATATTTACCAACCATAAAGCCACTGCGATACAGCAACAATGTCGTCAATAATCGACTCATGCGACCATTTCCATCATTGAATGGGTGAATACATAGGAAATCATGTATAAAAATAGGAATAGCTAGGAGTGGTTCTACCTCTCCATTGCCTACAACACGATTATATTCAGCACAAATCTGGTCAAGAGCCTCTGCTGTCTCATAGGGCGCTAGAGGAGTAAATAACACCTCTGTCTGTCCATCGGGATAGGTAGCACTAATATAGTTCTGTACACTCTTTAACTGCCCACCACGAGCATTGAACTGGTAATTATACAAAATCTTGTGTAACTGCAAAATATGATTGCGACACAAAGATATGGAATCATAACTTTCATGGATAACATTTAAAGCATCACGATACCCCATGATCTCCTGCTCGTCCCGATTTCGAGGCGTAGTCTTATCAGCCACCAACTGCCGAAGCCGTGTACTCGTCGTCACGATTCCTTCAATCGCATTTGAAGCCTCTGTACTCTGTACCTTTGCCAACTCTACAAGAGAATCTAATATGGCAGGACTCTGTGAAAGCAAAACCTCCTCCTTGCCATTCGCCCGATAAATCCCTGCGATAAGACTTAAAATATCCATATCCCACGACAAAGACTGAATTCGACCATACTCAAAACGACGCATACACACACCTCCATTCCACTCTAATCCCTTATAAATAAAATTATTCCCTTAAATTATACCATAAAATAAGGGAATAAGTATTTTGGAACATTTCCTCATTAGGAAATGAGAAAACGGGTGAATATATCTCGTAGGACGACTTAACTCGCTATTCCCCTACGCAGTTTTGAGTAAATTTAATCATACGTACAGAAAGGGTTCTATCTCTTTGAGACCGACTTAGGTCACTATGGAGGTCGATGAGAGATAGAACCCTTTCTACTAGTCGAGGAAATTTACCAAATCAAGTGATACACGTGATCTAGGTTACTTCCTTCTTGTATTTGTACTTTTGTATTTGCTAATGTTTCAGAGCCAATCATATAGCCTTGTGGGTTATATGTTGTAACATCAATGAGCTGCACTGTTTTATCAGCGCGGTTGAATGTCATTGTATAAATGGAATGATCTCCATTAGGATCTACAATCTTCAAACGCAATGTAGCACGAGCGTCATTTTTATCAACAGAATCATTATCGATGTAACCTGTACGACCAGCTTGGTCCGTATCCAATGCGTACCAACTTTCAGCATGAGACACGCCTACACCAGCGCTAAATAACAAACCGGCTACCGCTAAACAAGCAAACCATTTCTTCATAACTATTCTCTCCTGACTATAAAATTCAAATAACTATGCAATCTGCATACCATAAATTCTCTACGCCTTCATTATAACACCATAATTGCATATTACTAATAAAAACTCTATTAAATGCATAAATTATATAGAACCCCTAAGGAACATCTAGCGAGGCTCCTATGGATTAAATAATCGTATTGTAATAGGGATGCCCATACTAAGATTAGCGTAAATTAGAAATAAAAAGGCCCAACACTTCTATGAAAACGACTTAGCTTATTCCTCTAGGAACGTCTAGCAAGGCCCCTATGGGCTTTAAATAATCCAATGGATTTAAACGCTGATATTCGCTCTGTAAGATTGGTAAGAAAACAGAAAGCCCCGAACTATTCTGAAAACGACTTAGTTCACTATGGAGGCTTTCAGGATAGTTCGGGGCTACTTATACGTTCTGAATATCTAACTAGACAGAGCGAATATCAGCTTCTATTAAATTGTTGGATTATTTACCCCATAGGGCCTGCATAACTTCCGCGCCCATGGTATCATCTTCAATTTTTGTAGGTTTTTGTGCGTCTTTGCTGGACAATAACGCTACGCCTGCAGCGCTGTATACTGTTGTATCAAGTTCTGTCCATGTTTTTTCTTTGCGATCGATGCGTACTGTGTAGATGTATGTGAAGCCTTCTACATTGTTAATTTTAACAAGTACTGTTGCCGCATCATCTGTTTTATATACAGAAGAGTTGTCGATAAACCATGCTGCATCGTCAGCATCAGCATCGATATAATACCAATCAGCGGCACTCGCTTGGCCAAAGCCACCTACAAAGAAAACCCCTGCTGCAAACATAGCAGCTAACCATTTTTTCATTTCTAACTCCTTAACGCTAGAGACGACCATCTAAGATGGCCGCCCATAGTTACTTACATATAGTATTAATACAAATTATTCCTCAGTTACATCTTCTTCGATTTCAGAACCTGGAATAACAGCAATGCTAGCTACTTTATCACCTTCGTCGAGGTTTTGTGTTTTCACACCAGAAATAGCTTTACCTTTCTTCACAGCAATATCATTCATGTTGAAGCGGATGATTTTGCCTTGTTCAGAGATAAGCATTACTTCATCATCGTTATGAACAACTTCAACGGCAACTACGTCACCTGTTTTGTTCGTAATCTTGAAGTTCTTAGAGCCTTTACCGCCGCGTTTTTGCAATGTGTAAGCTTCCGCATCATTGCGTTTACCAAATCCTTCTTCGGAGATAGTAAACACTTGTGCTTCGCTTTCATCAGCATTAATAACACCAGCACCTACAACCACGTCGCCTGCATTGAGTTTAATACCCCGTACGCCGTGAGCCGCACGTTTCATAAGGCGTACATCGCTTTCACTGAAACGAATAGCAATACCCAATTTAGTACCAATCAAGATATCTTGGTCACCAGTCGTTACGTTGACGGAAATCAAGTGATCCCCTTCATCGAGGTTGATAGCGTTGAGACCAGAACGACGGATGTTGCGGTATTCTTCGATAGCTGTACGTTTTACAACGCCGAACTCAGTTACCATGAATAAGTTTACATCTTCTTGAACGCGTTCAAGGTCGATCATAGTTGTAACGGATTCTCCTACAGCCAGTGGCAATACGTTAACCATAGCAGTACCGCGAGAATTACGGGAACCTGCTTCTGGCACTTCGTATGCTTTGAGGCGGTATGTACGACCTGTGGATGTGAAGAATAACAATGTATTATGCGTACGAACATGCATAATTTGTGTTACATAATCGTCTTCCTTAGTCTTCATGCCGATAACGCCAGCGCCACCTTTATGTTGGTTGCGATATACGTTCGCGTTCATGCGTTTGATATAACCTTGTTTAGTCAAGGTAATAACCATCTCTTCGTCAGCGATGAGGTCCTCTACATCAAGGTCGGACGTATCGATTGTGATTTCAGAACGACGAGGGTCGCCGTATTTCTTCTTCATATCTTCTAGTTCGTCTTTGATGATTTGACGTTGACGCGCTTCGCTAGCCAAGATAGCTTTCAAGTCTTCGATCAATGCCAACAATTCCTTGTATTCGTCTTCGATTTTCTCACGTTCCAAGCCTGTTAAACGGCGTAAACGCATGTCGAGGATGGCTACTGCTTGTTTTTCTGAAAGCCCGAATTTTTGCATCAATGCGTTACGTGCGATTTCGTCAGTTTGAGAACTGCGAATTGTAGCGATAACTTCATCGATGTGGTCAAGGGCGATCAACAAGCCTTCCAAGATGTGTGCACGCGCTTCAGCTTTGTTAAGCTCGAATTGAGTACGGCGTACGATTACATTGAGACGATGATCTAAGTAGTAACCCAATACTTCTTTCAAATTCAATACGCGAGGATGACCATCTACGAGGGCCAACATAATCACGCCGAAAGATTCTTGAAGTTGAGTGTGTTTATATAATTTGTTAAGAACGATATCTGGTTGCACGTCAGCGCGCAATTCGATAACGATGCGCATACCTTGACGGTCAGATTCGTCGCGAAGTGCTGTGATGCCATCAACAACCTTGTCACGGCTCAAGTTTGCAATCGTTTCAATAACGCGAGCCTTGTTAACTTGGTATGGAATCTCAGTCACTACGATTTTATGCTTGCCCTTCGCCATTTCTTCAATGGTTGCACGAGCGCGCATTTTTACGCTGCCACGACCTGTGGAGTATGCTTTTTTAATGCCTTCCCGGCCCAAAATGAGCGCCCCAGTCGGGAAGTCTGGACCTTTAATTTGCGTCATCAATTCGTCCACAGTTACATCTGGATTATCGATGAGCATGGTAAGGCCATTACATACCTCATTAAGGTTGTGCGGCGGAATATTTGTCGCCATCCCTACGGCGATACCGCTGGAACCATTGATGAGAAGATTTGGAATCTTCGCTGGCAATACTGTAGGTTCTTGCAAGCTTTCATCATAGTTCGGCATGAAATCAACAGTTTCCTTGTCGATATCAGCGAGCATTTCTTGCGTAATTTTCGCCATACGTACTTCGGTATAACGCATCGCAGCGGCACTATCGCCGTCGATGGAACCAAAGTTACCGTGGCCGTCTACCAAGAGGTAGCGCGTATTGAAATCTTGCGCTAAACGAACCGTTGCGTCGTAAACAGAACTATCACCATGTGGATGATACTTACCAAGTACGTCACCGACGATACGAGCGGATTTCTTGTACGGTTTATTTGGCGTCATGCCTGTTTCGTGCATCGCGTACAAAATACGACGATGTACTGGTTTCAAGCCATCGCGCACATCTGGAAGAGCACGCATTACGATTACGGACATCGCATAATCGATATAGGCGTTCTTCATTTCTTTATCAATCTGAACGGGATGAATATTCCCGTGGGACCATTGTTGGTCTGCCACAATCTCACCTCATTTTACTAACACTGATTATAATACATCATAATATTATAGCATTTTTAAGGGATAAAGGCTATAAACCCTTTATTATTAACTATGTTCTCTCACAAACTTATCAAAATCAGAAATTACTTTCTGTTGTGTATTAAACGTTTTATATTCACTAACAGCTTTCTTCTGTGCTTGTGTCATAGAAATAAGTCCTTTGTTTGTTAGGATTTGATACTCATTAAAGTCTAAAAACTTATCTACACTTTCAATAAACGCTTTCATAGTAAATGTTTCACGTCGTTCAATAATACGTTCTATATAATCAAAAAATGAGGATACCATTCGCTCAAGTTGTTCAATCTCTTCAACAGATAAATAATTTTTTGCTACGATTACATCCTTCTTATAAATCCGCCCTTCCGGTCCAGATTCCCACGTAGTCAATCCCATATGATCCTTTGTAGCATCTGCATGACTATGAATGATCTCTGCAGCAGTTTGACCTGTAATAGCATAATGAAACTTATTCTGTATCGTTCCAAAAAATTCTCTAGTAATAGGTGATTGTGCATCATAATCGATTGCACACGCAGCAAATATATCTGTTACTTGTTGATATATGCGTCGTTCACTAGCGCGAATTGAGCGGACTCTTCGTAGCAATTCTTTAAAATAATCTTGTCCAAATGAACGTCCATTCTTTAGCATAACATCATCAAGAGCAAAACCTTTGATAATATATTCCCGTAAAACTCCTGTCGCCCAAATTCGAAATTGAGTTGCCTTTTTGCTATTTACTCGATATCCTACCGCAATGATAGCATCAAGATTATAAAAATTAGTTTGATAAATTTTACCATCTTCAGCAGTTGTTTCCATTTTGGAAATAACTGCTGATATAACTAGTTCTCCACTTTCAAATATATTCTTCAGATGCTTACTAATAGCAGGTACATTAACATCAAATAGTTTTGCCATTTCTTTTTGTGTCATCCAAAATGTTTCATCTTTGAATAGAACATTCGTAGAAACAGATTCATTCTCTGCTTGATATACAATCACATTTCCTGTAATCGCATTTTCTAAGGATGTCATATAATCCCCCTCTATATTTATATCTCATTTTATTTCATACTTATAAGCTATTCCTGCTTATTATTTAATGAGCTGCATGATATATCATATCGTCCAAAATCTTAACAAAGTCTCGTTCCACACCTGAAGTATCATTACCAGTACTACCTATGCCTGTTAGCATAGTTTCTTTCCAATCATTCTTTGCCTTAAATCTAAATGAGAACAAATACTTAGCTTTTGTTTTATCCGCTTCTCCCAATTAGGGGCCTCGCCCCATGCGAAAGGAAAAGTGCTTTTGTTGTTGGGACTAGTCCACATATAGGGTTGTAAAAAAGTTAGACACTTATGAATGAGCGACTTAGGTCACTATGGAGCGAAGGAATAAGTGTCTAACTTTTTTAACTAGTAAACCACTATGTGACGGGGCCCCAACAACAATCACTTAACTAGCACATCCAACATATTCATGCGATAATCCTCCACCACATTCATAAAGGATTGATTGTGTATCGGATTTTCCGTCATCCCAAATAGGTGGCTTTTACAGTCACAGTCGGAGGATCCAAATTTAGGCACATCCCATTCGGCAACGCCACGGACCGCATCAGCGAGAGCACATTCCGCATCAGCCCAGCTAGTTCGGATTGGTAGGCCTGCGATCATTTCGCAGTGACCTCGGAAGTAATCTAGATGCCAGTGCATTTTCTTCCGTTTTCTCTTATGGCGCTCAATGCGTTTCGTTAAATTCGCCTTCGCAGAGCCTACGTACATATAGTAACCCGCCTTGAAATGCATCATCCCTTTAGAGCCAATCTCAAGGTCTAAATCATGGTCGAGATGCATGACCATTACGTACACGCCACTATCGTGAACCTCTGTGTCGAGGATGGTGCTCGGATAGGAACATTCACGGGTGACAGTCGGCATAGCGAAAGTCTCATCCCACGCCACTGCAACAGCTTTCCAATCTAAAGACGGTGCTACCTCTTTAAAGGTTTTGGCAAACTCCAAATCTGTATGGTAGTCTGGTAAGAACCACTGTGCACGGTCCCATTGCACGAGGAATAGAACCCCTGTATAGTATCCTTCGTTTTGCAATTCTTTTAAATGCAATAAATGCTTGCGCCCTCGCTCTGTAATGGCATCAGGGAACATGGCACCGGTCTTAGAGAATAACGTACAAGACTTAACCTCTAACAGGAACTCATCACCTTTATCATTGGTGAGGAGCAAGTCAAAACGAGATGATGTACCGTGTAGTTTAACTGTATACTCTCGTCGTACAACGCGCCACTCTTCCCAACCTGGGATAAGTTTATTTTCAATCAAATACTGCGCTACATCATTGCTATAGTTGGTGTCAAGCATAATCACTACGCCATCGCGCTCGATACCTACAACACGGTATTTCGTCTTCGCATCAGGCTTATCATGAGGTACGATGTACATCGTTACACCGGTGAACAAGAGCTCCCACATGCGACCGGGATTTGGCAAATGAGCAAGCACACTTTCACCATTCAAATCTAAGGTCACCACAAAACGGTTCGGGCGACCTGTATATTTCGCTTTTAAAATTGTATCGTAAAGGACTTTCATTGCATCTCCTATATCAATAATATTCTATATGTCTATTATACGCTATTTTGTTACAGGATGAGAGTCCTACGGATTGTACTTTGAAAGTCCTTACAAATTGCATGGTGAATGCCCTAAGAAAAGTCTAAGAAGTACCACCTTACATATTTACAAAATCTGAATTAATAATTCACCACAGTTACAGGATCATTATTACGGTATTTGCGGTTACTACGTTGATAATCTCGTTCTACCAGATTCTGTAGCGCTTCTCCTAATAAGGTCCAAAAAGCATCAGAATCTTCCGTTGGTATACCAAGAACAATGGAGTTTCCTTTGGAATAGGTAATACATGTGGAGGTTATGTTATCAATAATTGGCAAATACACAATAATCACACCACATGCTGCTAACATGTCCTTAAGAGGCTCTTTCACACCAATTAAAGGTTCACTAGAAAGGTCCTTAATTTTTGGTATAAATTTTCTTAGTAACTCCGCATCGTAAGGATTGACCTCTACAAAACGAGCCTGCCCTTTTGTGATTTGTACTAGTGTATAAATCGCGCTCTTTTTAGCTGGCTCCATATCCTTAATATTTTCATATACTAAGGGCATAACCATGTCATTAGCTACATTTTTTAAAGAAGCTACCTCAAAAAACTTCTGTAAATTATTGACCTGCTCAGCTGCCTTTTTCGTTTCTGGAACAATACCCAAACGTGCAAGCTTAGCATAACCAAAAGGCTTGGCAAAATTGATTTCTTCATCAATAGAATTCTCATACTCTACTTTTAAGATAGATTCTCTATATGCAGCTTCTAGACCATTCCAAAAACTAGCCTCTACACCAAACACCCGCTCAAGACGCATTGCCACATCTTGAGTTAATGGCACCTCTCCATTAATAAGCTTACTAATGTGTTTTTCACTCATATCCATTCGTGTAGCTAATTCTTTTTGCGTCATATGCCTATCTTCTAAAACCTCTTTTATAGTCATACCTGGTGGTATCGCTATAAAGGTATTACTTCTATAAATTTTCATACTTTTTACACTCCTTATCAATGATAATCCACAATTTCTTGGATCTCTACAATATCTACAGTATTACCATATTGAGTAAAAATTAAGCGGTATGGATGGATTAAATCCATAGCATATTGTCCTAATCGATCTCCGTATAAAGGATGGCATCTTCCTAATCGCAAAAAAATTAATGTTTCAATAGATGTAGCTTGACTAATTTGTTGTAACCGTTCATATAGTTTTACTGTCATTTTAAGATTATATTTTTTCTGTGCTACATTAATATCTGTACATACCTTACGTATCTTATTATTCTTATATCGTATATCCAATATGTCACCGACTCTCTCAAATCATAGTGAATGGTTGATACAATATAAATGGCCATTTATAATAATTTACCTAGTAGGTTAATTCTATTATACCTCTTCAAATACAAATGTAAATAAATAATTTACCAATTAGGTAAATTTAATAGCACTATGTAGTATCAAAAATCATGTATGCTATTAATAATTAATATTGAAATTTTTCATTTTTGTAGCTTAGGTTACATTATTACGTGTTAAAATAGTTTATACTAGGAACATCAGGTCAGTATTTAATACCCGTACTGATCGTTACGCCGGGTTTTGATGAGGCATCGCCTAGTTGATCTCATCACGCTGTTCGTATACGTGCGAAGCTTTCACAAAACCCAACGGCGTATATATTTTACAAACAAAGAATCACATAGATTAACTAAGTAGTTTTAGCCACTATTCTCCGCAGAGAGGGCTCGAGAAAGGATTTAATATGGCACAAATTGCAGCAAATTTACAACGCATTAAAAACGGTCAACGCCGTTATGCAATTACACCTCGCGTTCCTGCAGGTTTCATTCAACCTGAACAATTACAAAAATATATCGACGTAGCTAATGAGTTCGGCGCCGTTCTTAAATTGACTGGCAGCCAACGCATTATGATTACGAATTTGAAAGCAGAAGACGTAGATAAAGCTTGGGAAATACTCGGCATGGAGCCAGCGTACACTGTATCTAATCGCGTGCGCAGCGTAAAAATCTGCCCAGGTACTACATTCTGTAAACGTGCTAAACAAGATAGCGTACATCTTGGCATGCAAATTGAGCGCAAATATTTGTCTCAAGAAATGCCAAGCAAAATGAAAATCGGTGTGTCCGGTTGTCTTAACTCTTGTACTGAAAGCCGCATGAAAGATGTTGGTATTATCGGTACTGTAGAAGGCTGGAATGTTTACGCTGGCGGTAGCGGCGGTGCTCATCCACGCATCGGCGACCTCATCGCTGAAGTAACAACTGAAAAAGAAGCTCTTGCATTAGTAGATCGTATCATTGCATACTATAAAGAAAATGCACAAATCGAGCGCATGGGCGAATTTATTGACCGCATTGGTTTAGAGGCTTTCAAAGCAGCTGTATTAGGCGACCTTGAAGGTGCTCCAGCTGAAAGCAAATCCGACGAACCAGCTGTGTTCTTGCCTGGTCATGGTAACGATCCTGAACCAGAAGCACCACGCCTCGAAGAAGGTGCCCCTATTACACCAGATACAATCATTCGCGATATCGTAGATACATATCCAAATGTTGTACCTGTGTTACAAAGCATCGGCATGGGTTGCCTTGGTTGCCCATCTTCTACAGCTGAACCATTATGGCAAGCTGCAGAAATTCACGGTGTTAATGTATACGATTTAGTTCAAAAATTAGAAACAGCACGAAAAGGAGCTTAATATGTCCGCATTCTTAGGTCACATCCATTACTGGTTATATCGTAAAATTCAATTGCTCGTTGAGCGTGAAAACTTGATTTTAGAAAAAACAACTAAAGTTGTTGATGATTTGGCAGAGGAATTGCACTCCATCTCCGTAGATACATATGGCGAGCCAATCAATCCAAGTATTCCTCTGGAAAACATCATCGACCATGGCAATATCCATGGCTGGTTGTCCAACCAAATTAACATCGCATCTGTTCGCGAAGCAGCTTTCATCAAAGATTTGCTTGACACTAACTCTGGCGACGAAGCGGTGAACGTAGTAACAGCTATTCTTGATGCGTTTGCTGTACAAGGCCAAGCATGTGGCGTTGTGGCACAAGATAACCTTGAAGAACACACAGCTCCAGCAATTTACAATGCGTTGCAAAACTTCTACGTAAATGGCATGCCTTGCGATGGTGGTGACCAAGTTGTTTCTGAAAGCCCTGACGAATTCACATGGGTTGGCGATCACAGATTACAAGCAGGCTACTGGCGTACAGCAGGCGTTGATCCTAAGTTCATGGCACTTGCGTACCAAACATGGTTCGAAGCCTTTGTAAAAGCGGTAGATCCTAACTTTGAACTTGTAACGACTGAAGAAAACGGCACACGTTTATATACAATCAAGAAAAAATAATTAATAAATACATAACATTCTGTTTGTTTAGGCACTATAAACGAACGAAAACGGGCGCAAAAACGAACGAAAATATTTTCGTTCGTTTTTGCGTCCATTTTAAATCTATATTTAATATATATTTCTTTCAAAACTGTAGCTATAGGCACAGCATTGATAAGCAATATCATTTATAATGTAAACATAAGGTAATTACACAAATTAATTTAATTAAGTGATAGCGTCAGCTTTCAAAACATAAAAAGCTAGAATTAGGAGGTCTATTATGGCAGGCACAGTTAATCAAGAATTAGGTTTATTATTCCAAGGTCCTAACTATGTAATCGTAAAAAAAGGCGGCAAAGCTGGTGAACAAGTTGAAAAACACAATCACCCAGAAGCAAATGTAGTCTTTACAGTAGTAAAAGGTAAAGTACAAGTATTCCTTAACGAAACTGAAGAACATGTACTTGTACCAGGCCAAGTATTAGAATTCAACGGCGACAACTACATCCAAGCAACACTTGTAGAAGACAGCGAATTCGTAGTAAACCTTATCCACAAACCTGAATAAAATACTAACAGAACCTACAAACACTATTAGAAAAGGCGGTTAATCGTAATTGATTAACCGCCCTTTTTGTATTACTTAAATTCTGTAGTGCTTACATTTTATAGAGCTTACATTTTAAAGAAATTAAAAGGAATTATAGATTGTAAAGTCACTTACATCAAAGCGTTTTGTATGGCCCGGTGCCGGTACGCAATCTGGATGAGGATAACCGATTGGGAATATCGCTACAGGTATGATGTTATCAGGCAAAGCATAGGCTGCTCGTACTTTACGGGGATCAAAATGAGCAATCCAAGTTGTTCCTAGACCTATATCCGCCACGGTAAACATGAGGTGAGAACCTACAATACTAGCGTCTACAACGCCCATATCCGCATCATCGTATTCCCGTTTCCAACTCACTGTATTATCATAACAAACAATAATCGCCAACGGCGCATTGAAGTGGCCATTAGTGCAGTCTTTTAGTTTATTAAGACTATCTGTCGTATTCAGCACAAGTAAGCGTTGCGGCTGATAATTATGAGCCGTAGGTGCTAATCTCACTGCCTCTAACAAGATATCTAACTTCTCTTGCTCAACGGGCTTCGTATCAAATTTTCTAACGGAATACCGCTCTGTGGCTAATGCTTTAAAATCTTTCATTAGATCTCACTCCTTAATTGAAATAAGCTAATCTATTTTAAAGAAAACACCTATATGTAACCTACAATATCTTATCTCTATACAGACTACTTCTGTTAATATATTTCTCTATCTCAATATAAAAGTCCTTTAAATCCAAAAGCCCCTTATCTGAAACCAGACAAGGGGCCATTTCATATTATCTTTTTAGCCGGTATTATTTTTTAAGACGGCTAATTACTTCGTTAGTAATGTTTTCGATTTTGCTGTTAGCGTCAGCCGCACGGATTGTGTATGGATCATCCAATACTACATCCATTTTTTTCTCAACGCGAATAGTTTCAACTGCATTATGAATTGCTTGCATCATAGGTTGAGCAATTTTGTTGATTTCATCGTTTTCTTTTTGAAGCAATGGAGCTACGGATTTATTGAATTCAGCTTCTGCTTGAGTTTGATCTTGAATTTTTTCAATTTCTTGTACTTTTTTCTCAATTTGTGGACGGTATTGAGCGTCTACTTGTTGCATTTTCATATCTAATGCACCATAGCCAGGGTAGCTATTTACTACTTGGCTCATATTTACTAAGCCAATGTTAGCAGCACTTGCTACTGCAGCAGTAGCAGACATAGCACCAACGATAGCTAGGGTAGTTAATTTTTTAGATAATTTCATCTGAAATCCTCCTCGAAATAAAAGTGTCACTATACAATCCAATAGTGTACTATTTTTACTATAACAAATCTCGCTAACTTTCACAAGACTATGTTACATAGCATAATAAAGACCTATGAAATGCTTATGAAAGTCTATAGAAGTTAAAATAATACCCACAAGTATACTCTGAAGCTATAATCGCAGTCGTTACGGACATATTCAGAGCACACATGTGGGTATTACGGCTTTCACCTAGTATTTATAATTCGACATCGAATTATTGTTCATCGTTTAAATAAATGTATTTATCGGATTTCAATTTGGACACGAGGTCAGGCACCAAACCGATAAGACGATCGAAGCTGCTGCTGTAAGGGTTGCCTTTAATGTTGAACAACTCAATGCGTTCGCCTTTAATAACGAGGATAGCGCTTGGTTCCATTTTGGCACCGCCGCCACCGCCGCCACATTCGTGGTTTTTGTTAGCAGTGTTGTGGTTTGTACCAGTACCAAAACCAAATGTTACGTCTACGAATGGAACAAGTGTAGTATCGCCGATTTGCACAGCTTCGCCTACTACAGTTTCCACCTTAATCATATTTTTGAATTTCTCGAATAGGACTTCCAAATTCTCTTTTACATTACTGTTTTCCATCACAGTACCTCCGCTTTTTGTGAAAGTATCATTGCTGTACGTTCAATACTTAGGTTTTTATACTATGTATTTACTTCTATATGACATATACATTATTTGTAGACCTTATATATTGTCTTAATACAGCTCATTTACTTAGTTGACTTAATATATCCTTACGCTGTTTGACCTTGTTCGGCTTTCAGCTTTTCTAACTGCTTAGCTTCCTTCCGTTTAACCCAGAAGACGCGAGCGCTTTCACCCAATAGGGAACGCATTGGTTTAGATAGCAAGAATCTTGTACCATGCCAAGCCATGACAGCTAAAATGATGCGCCCTTTAATATGACCACTACCTTCACCGGCCCAATGTACATAATCGAGCTCGATGTTCTCAGCTTGTTCAGGCCAAATGCTGTACAGCATAGATGCGATAATCCCCATACGATATGGGTCACCAACACCAAATCGACCTTCTATGGCCACATCCCGTGGTTTAGAGTGGTCATAGCATCGTTTCGAAACAAGGAATAGCTGGTGCCATAATTCTGTATTTTGTACATGTTTCATGAACCAGAATGTAGGAATTTTAGACTTAAATGATGCTACCGGATCGTTTGGATCTGGTTTTTCAAAACGATGTTTAACCGTCGTTTTGAGGTCTTTCACCTTCGTAAATACCTTTTCCTTGATAGAACCGTCACTGTTGAAAGTAACGCGGCTCACTGTTTCGTCATCGCTTTTAATATGGGATGTTGGATCTTGCTGAATGGAGTCATACCGATCAGCTCGAGCCTGTGCATCCATATCCTTAGAAGCTTGTTCAGGACGTTCAATGCGTTCATTTGGATTTTCAGATCTACCAGCCCCCGGTGATTCTTCATCATCAAAGGTAATGTCAGAACGTTGAGAGCTCTTCAAATCTTCAAAGCTAGTACCACTAGAGCTTGCAGAAGGACCTTGTCCGCCCCCTTGCATCGCCTTCGCAAAAGCTTCTGTTTGAGACATTTCATCGTCTTCGTCCACAACTTTTTGGTATTCTTCGTCTACGCGATTTTCAAGCCATTCTTCATAGTCTTTCACAGGACCAATCTTGAGCATACCCAAAATATATAATTCCTTAAAAAATGGTTTGTCCTGCAAATATGCTAGATGCAGTGAAAATACACGCCACAGCCATTTGACGCGCACCTCGCCTCGATATGGCGAGCGTCCGTTAATTTCGATGCTATATGTGATTGGTGTCAGTAGGATAATCAAGATGAGTGCTGCAATGATGGCCACAATAACGAGGGCCACAATAGCCACTGTACTCAACCACATCACCTCCTTAGGTGTACCTATGATTAGTTTTCAATACCTTTTCGAGCCATTACGCCTTGAAGGTAGTAATGTTTAACCTCTTTCATTTCCGTTACAAGGTCTGCCTCATCGATTAATTCTTGAGGAGCCCCACGGCCCGTAAATACGAGTTCCGTTTCTGGATGACGAGCATCGAGCAAAGCCTTTGTTTTATCCCATGTAATGAGTTCAAAGAAGAGCGCCATGTTGTATTCATCAAGAACGACGAGATCGTACTCTCCACTGCTAATAGCAGCCAGTGCGCGTTCGTATCCTTTTTCAATGAGCGCTACATAGTCTTTTGGCGGATTACCGGATTCAAAGACAACGACTTCATCGCCCCATTTAGCGAGTTCATCCTTGCTTTTCATCCCTTCTTTGATGATAAAGAATGGCTTACCCACGGTTTCTAAGGTTAAATTCTGTAAGGTAGGTAAAATAGTATGTTCACTATATACTTTAGATTTCATAAATTGCAAAAAGAGGACTTTCTTGCCAGCACCGATGGCACGGATAGCTAGACCGATAGCAGCGGTCGTTTTGCCCTTGCCTTCGCCGGTATAAACTTGTACATAGGCCTTCATAGATATACCTCCGTTCATATACTTTTATTTTACAATATATATATGCAAAAATAAAGAAAAAGAACTTGCTATTAGTGCATTTGCACGCATAACAAGTTCTTTTTTCTATGAATTATGTTTTATTTTAGTTACTAATTGGTAAGAAGATCATAGGATCTGTAGGGGATCCATTGAGTCGTACCTCGTAGTGAACGTGAGCGCCTGTACTTTTACCAGTGCTGCCCATCAAGGCGATTGTTTGACCTTGTTTTACGCTCATACCTACAGTTACCAATACAGCACTATTATGGCCATAACGGGTTACGAAGCCATTGCCGTGATCGATTTCAACGAGGTTACCATAACCGCCGTCTGTATAACCTGCAAAGGTTACAACGCCCGCAGCAGTCGCCACAATTGGTGTACCATAGTCATCCGCAATATCTACCCCTTCGTGGAATGCACCGATAGCGCCCGTTACAGGGTCCACACGGCTACCAAATGGAGAGGTAATAACGCCCTTGCTCGGCCAGATACTTGGTGTAGTATTATTCGTAACACCACCAGACCCAGCAGAGAAGTTAATGGATTGCATAGCCATAAGGTCTTGCGCCCCACCATCGCGAAGGATATTACGCATTGTATAGAAGCTAACTAGCAATTTTTGTGCGTCCTTGTCCATTTTGGACAGACGAGCTGATAATTGTGCCGCTGTTAGCGTCTTTACTTCGCTTTCATCAGCGGCTGGCTGCTTTGGGTCGCTACCGTCCCCGCCACCTTGAGATGGTGTGCCAGATTCAGCGCCTTTCAGCATTTGCTTGTTTTCTTCGCTAATTTGATTTAAGTTTTGAATTTTCTTATCTAAAACATCTGTCTTTTGTTGTAACAATTTTAGCTGTTCAGATTGTAATTGTGTCTGTTGACGTAATTGCACAATCTCAGCTTGGCGCACGATGCCCCAAATGCCGAGAACCAATGCGGCGATAATTATAATAGAGCTTACAATAGCTGCAACCTTCGCTTGCTTGGTTGTTAATGTCAATATGCAGTTGTCACCATTTCTTTCAACTTTATTTGAAATAAATGCCGGTACTTTCAATACAAACCTTCCTTATTTAGAAACGATGGCGCTCGTTAACGCTTCCTCATTGGTGCGCTCGCCCAACGCTTCGTTCAAACTCTCTAATTCTTCTTGTGAAAGACTTACGAGACTTTTACCTTTCACAATAGGTTTACTAAAAATACGGGATTCGCTACGACCGTAAATACTAGAGATACAGATACCGTTATTGTTGCCATCAAGTAATGTAAGTGCAAAAGACAAATCATTACCGATATTTTCAAAGGCATTATATTTGACAAAGCCAATTTTTTGTATCGTATTGCTTTGAATATTGCGGATCGCCGCTTGCTCAGTCAACATTGTCTCAAGACCTTTTGCAGCATCGCGAATTTCGCTAACCTCTACAGATAATTTACGTTCTAGGCTCGCACCATTGTCCCCTTGCATAAAGAAATCATATTTCTTTTTAAGGCTCCCTAAGCGAATGTGCAAGATTACACAATACACTAACAACGCTATTACAAGGACGATGGTCGCCATGCCAATCCACGGTTGAATCGATTCGAACATGTATATTCCTTCCTATACAATCATTCAAACTCCAACACTTAATTATACCATTCTTATTGTGAAAGTTAAATGACTGTATACAATTTAATTTAATATATGTAATTAAAGATTAATTATACCTACCCTTTTATTTCGTCAATAAATGGGCTTATCGCTCGTTCTAGTATACCATGCAGAGCCGCTATGAGTACACCGTAATTTACGATTGGTGTGCCTTGTACAACGGCACATTCAATGCGTCGTAACACCTCGCGGCGTGTGAGCATACAAGCACCACAATGAATGATTAAATCATACTGGGATACATCTTTTGGGAAGGCGCCCCCACTAGTAAATTCTAGCTGTAAATCTGTATGACCTTGCTTCTTAAGAAGATTAGGAATCTTTACAGTACCAATATCATCACATTGGCGGCGATGTGTACAACCTTCACTGATAAGCACCTTAGAGCCTGCTTTCAAATTCTTAATCGCTTCTACACCAGCTACTAAATCTTGTAATTTGCCCTTGAAACGGGCCATCAAAATAGAGAATGATGTCAACGGAATTGTACTAGGTGTTAACTCATCGACGCGATCAAAAGCTTGGGAGTCACAGATAACCATCTTCGGTGGATATTTAAGAGAATTAATCATAGCAGGCAATTCTTCGGTTTGGCATACTAACGCTAAGCCTTTATAATCCAATATTTCACGAATAGTTTGGACTTGTGGCAAAATAAGGCGGCCCTTTGGTGCTGCGCTATCAATAGGACATACAAGAATTATAGTATCTCCCTCTTCTACTAGGCCTTGTAATAGAGTTTGATCCCCTTCTACATCAAGTGGTGTTAACCCACCCAAGAGATCAAGTAATTCTAAACGTTTATCTTGAGATGTAAAATCAGCAGAACCAATGACAGTAGCTAATTCAGATAATCCCTTATGAGTTTCTACATAAATAGATGCATCTGTTTTATTTTCTATGTTGTTTTCTTTATCATTTTCTTTGTCAATTTCTGCATTGATTTCATTTATAAATAATGCAATAGGCACATTGTTTTGTTTTAATAGGCCTAACCAATGCATATCATCAGTAGTTGGTTCTTCATCGGTACGAAGTACATAAACAGCGAGGTTAATCTTCTTCACAACCTCCTCTGTTTTCTCCATCCGCAATGTACCTAATTCAGTTGTATCGTCTATACCAGCCGTATCGGTAATCACTACAGGTCCGAGTGGTAAAATCTCCATAGATTTACTCACAGGGTCTGTCGTTGTTCCTGCCACCTCAGATACAAGGGATACAGGCTGATCAGTTAACATATTAATCAATGTAGACTTACCAGCGTTACAACGACCAAAAAAGCCGATATGCACGCGGTTTGCTTTAGGTGTTTGTTCCATAGTCTATCCTTGTTACTTAACGTTTATATTTATTACAAAATATCGTTAATCATCTTACAACATGTATTAGTACGTATTAGTACGTATTAGTATGTATTATGATCTACTAAGTTATCTTACAATATTATTATAACTCAATAAAATACCTTATATACAGTAAAAGCGCAGTCCGTAGACTACGCTTTTACCGTGGATTGTAAATTGTATTTACATTATACAGAATTGTTATCGGTTTGTCATTACTAAATTCACATAATTCGATTCGAATTTAAGTATATCAATTATACTCTAAATTCTACTGTTTCAGTATCGTCTGTATTATCTTGACCATCCATAAAAGCAATGAGACGTTCTAATTCTGCTTCAGAGGAGAAGGCAATTTCAATCTTACCTTGAACCTTTTTACCAGCACGGAATTTAATATTTACAGGAGATCCTAAGCTTAGTTTTAAACGGTCCATAAGAGCACGTACCTCTGCAGTACTTTGCGGCTTAGCAGCCTTTGCTTTAGGTGTCTTATTTTGCATAGACTTCACAAGAGCCTCTGCTTGACGAGCACTCAACTCGCCCTCTTTAATACGTTCAGCAGCTTCAATTTGTTGCGCTGCACTACGCAATGCCAACAATGGACGCGCTTGACCTACTGTTAAGTCACCTTCGATGAGATCTTTTTGTACAGAATCACATAGTTTTAACAAACGAACCATATTTGCAATATAAGAACGACTGCGACCTAGTCGAGCAGAAATCATTTCTTGAGTTTGTTTATACGTATCCATTAAACCTTGGTATGCCAAAGCTTCTTCAATTGGATCTAAGCCTTCACGTTGCAGATTTTCAACGAGGGCTACTTCTGTCATCTCTTCTGTATTATATTTCTTTACAATAACTGGTACAGTCTCAAGACCTGCAATGATAGCAGCACGGTAACGACGTTCACCAGCTACGATTTGGTATTTATTCTTTTGTTTACGTACTACAATTGGTTGAAAAATACCAAGATTTTTAATAGATTCAGCTAATGTTGCCAAACTATCTTCATCAAAACTTTTACGAGGTTGATCTGCATTAGGAACTAACTCGGAGATTGGTAGTTCGTGAATCTCCTTTTCAGGCAATACAGACTCTACCGTATCTACCTTCATTAAATTTCCAAGGCCCTTCCCCAAGCCGGATGATTTACTTTTCTTACTTTTTACTTCTCTAGGCATAACTAACCTCTCTCACCTTACATATGCGATTATATATCAATTTATAGCACTCATTTATTTAATAGACCAGGTATTAGTCTAGTCATTTTAACTATTTAACTAAACAACGAGCTATCTATTTAACTAAACAATTAGCTATCTATTGAACTATTGAACTGTTTATTTATCTTTTGAAGCTTTGATCACTTCTTTAGCTAGTTTAGTATATACGTCCGCCCCTTTAGATTTTGGATCATATACGATGATAGGTTCACCATAACTTGGAGCTTCGCTAAGACGTACATTACGTGGAATAATAGTCTTATATACTTTATTGCCAAAGAATTTTTTAACTTCATCAGCAACTTGAATAGATAAATTTGTACGGCCGTCAAACATTGTTAATAACACACCTTCAATTTCAAGGTCTTTATTAGATGTTTGTTGCACAATAGTAATTGTTTTCACTAGCTGACTAACCCCTTCTAATGCGTAGAACTCGCTTTGAATCGGAATTAACACGCTATCTGCCGCTGTAAAGGCATTTAATGTTAGCAAACCAAGGGATGGCGGACAGTCGATAATGATAAAATCATATTCATCACATACGGGTGCCAATGCTTTTTTCAACATTGTTTCACGTGAAACAACTGAAACGAGTTCCACTTCTGCACCAGCTAATTGAATTGTTGCAGGCGCTACAAATAGCTTTTTAAGCATTGTAGGCTGAACAATATCAGCAATAGGTTCACCATCGATTAGAACATCGTGTACACAGAGTTCTAAATCATCTTTTTCAATACCTAAACCAGAGCTAGCATTACCTTGTGGATCTAAATCAACAAGCAATACTTTTTTACCAGCATCAGCCAAACAAGCGCTCAAATTCACGGATGTCGTCGTCTTACCAACACCGCCTTTTTGATTAGTAATAGCTATCACTTTGCCCACTTAATTCACCTCACATGTTCGTTCAAAATATTTCTTTTTAATTATAACATAAAACAACGATAATTACGGTAATTACAAATCAAATTCCAGAAAAATATCTATATTTTATTCACTAACTACATTATTTAATAATACACATATCAATATATTAGCAAATAATATGATTAAATCTTATTTATAAACCTTATTTTGTATTTCTCAAATACTACTATAAGAATTTTAATTGTTTCACGTGAAACAAATTATCTTTACTTTTTCATAATAAAATTTTGATTTAAAACATATACCTAAATGTTTCACGTGAAACATTTATAATTAATAAAAAGATATACTAAAATTTACTCCCTTAGCATATAGTTTTAATACTAAAAATTTTATAGTAAAAAAATCACTTTGGTATATAAACATATACCAATCATCCAAATTTACACAAAAATTTTTTCATTCAAAATTTATCTAAAAACAATTAATTAGGAATCAAAATTAGGCCAATGAAAATTGTTCAGTCAGAAAATATAAATCATTTAGAAAAACAATTTATTACAAAGTATCAATAAGATTACAATATATTACAACTTATTATTAAGATTACAATTTATTACAACTTATCATTAATATTACAATTAATAATCAAACATCAGTACTAAAAATAAAATTTAATATCTTGATCAAAATTTATAGATAAAATTATTAGATTGTTTCACGTGAAACAATTAAATATAAAACTATAATAATATTAGGTATCCTAACAGTCTAAAACATCTATACAATTACCAATGATAACTTTTAAGATTAAAATGTAATTTGATATAGCTTCAAGTTATATCAACATACAACTAAATTATATGAGAATATAGGTCCTATATGCTTTGACAGGCATTATCGATATCTATATACTATTAATTAGATAGTAATTATATTTATAGACATAAAATCAGTAAATTTTAAGTTTCAACTGATCTATATACAATATACTAAAGATTAAGTACACGCTCTACGGATACGCAGAGCTTTTTATTTTGAAGAGGAGGCGTTTCCATGCCCATTTATAACGGAATGCTTCCTGCCATCGATAAAGCAGAAGTAAAACGATACGCAGGACTTCGTCATGCAGAGGATTTTCCACAACAATATGTGGATGAAGCATGTAAAGAAATTCAGTTATTAGCTACACCTAAAGGTGTATATCAAGAATACGATTATGATGCAGAAACAAAGACAATTTTGAGCAATCCACCGCTAAAAATTGAAGGTTCTATCATCGAAAAACACTTAGAAAAATCTACAAAGGTCTATGTATTAGGCGTAACAGTAGGTGAAGATGTAGAAATCCGCAGTGAACAGCTTTTTAAACAAGGTAATTACACTGTAGGTTTATTGCTTGATGCAGCTGCTACAACAGCAGTAGAGCAGGTAGCTGATCAAGTAAATGAAGTTATTAATACAATTGCTAAAAAACAAGGTTATAAACCAACATGGCGATTTAGTCCTGGTTACGGTAACTGGCCACTAGAAATTCAGCCACAATTAGCTAAAATCATCAAAACAGAGATGATTGGCTTACAAGTTACAGAAAATTATTTATTGTTCCCACGTAAGTCGGTAACAGCTATCATTGGTTTAATGCCAGCTAATGAAGATATCAATACAAAGCGTGGTTGCACATCTTGTTCCCAAAAGGATTGTGCATCTCGTAAATTACCAGAAAAGGCATCTGTAACCACTAATAATAAAGGAGAAGAGAGCTGTAGTAAAACGACAGCTGAAGCCTCTGGTATCGCTATGAAAGGCCAACCAACAGAATAATGTTTCACGTGAAACATTTCAAAATTTAGGATGATAAAGGAAGATATTTATGTATATATTTGATGGTGCTATGGGCACAATGCTTCAAGCTGCAGGCTTGGAAGAGGGCTATTGTCCAGAATTATTTAACGTAGAAAAACCAGAAGTAGTAAAGAATATTCACGCTCAATACTTACAACATGGTAGTGATGTAATTACTACTAACACATTCGGTGCTTGTGGTCTTAAGTTAGAAGATTATGACTTACAAGATCGAGTAAGAGAGATTAATATTGCAGCTGTAAAGGTAGCAAAAGAAGCTATTGCAGAGGTTAAACCATCTGCTCGTGTAGCTGGTTCTATGGGACCTACAGGTCGTTTCTTACAGCCATTAGGTAATATGAGCTTTGACTCTATTTATGACACATATCGTGAACAAGCAGATGCATTGATTGAAGGTGGCGTAGATTTCATTATCATTGAAACCATTATCGATGTACAAGAAATGCGTGCCGCTTTATTAGCATCTCTTGACGCTCGTGAAGCAGCAGGGAAGACAAAAGAAGATGTACAAATTATCTGTCAGTTTTCTTTCAGTGAAGACGGCCGTACTATTACAGGTACACCGCCAGCAGTAGCAACTACTATCGTAGAAGCTATGGGTGCTGATATCATCGGTATCAACTGTTCCCTTGGACCTGAACAAATTACACCACTTATCGAGGAAATCGCTAGCGTTACCAACTTGCCAATTAGCTGCCAACCAAATGCAGGCATGCCTCAATTAATTAATAAACAAACTGTGTTCCCACTTACAGCAGAAGAAATGGGTCCATTGATGCTTCCAATCGTAGATGCAGGTGCAAGCTATGTAGGTGGTTGCTGTGGTACAACACCAGCTCATATCCAATCTATTTCCGACGCTGTAAAAGCGCATACACCTAAAGAACGTGCTCATATTGAACCTAAAACAATCATTACGAGCCGTACTAAATTGTTAGAATTAGGTCATCATACAAAACCTCTTATCATCGGTGAACGTATCAATCCTACAGGCCGCAAAGTGCTTGCTCAAGAATTACGCGATGGCTCTTTCATCCGTGTAAAACGCGATGCGTTAGACCAAGTAGAAGCAGGTGCTGATATCCTCGACGTAAACATGGGCGTAGCAGGCATGGACCAAACTCCATTGATGGAGCGTGCTATCTTCGAATTATCTATGCTTGTTGAAACTCCATTATCTATCGATACATTGGATCCAGCAGCTATGGAAGTAGCCCTTAAAAACTACCCAGGTCGTGCTCTTATCAACTCTGTAAATGGGGAAGAAGAGTCCATCACACACGTTATGCCATTGGCTAAACGTTATGGTGCTGCTTTGCTTTGCTTGCCAATCTGCAGTGGCGACTTACCTGAAAAAGCAGAGGATCGCGTTGCTTTAGCTGAAAGTATCGTAAATCGTGCCTATGGCTATGGGCTTCAACCACACGACTTATTACTTGATCCATTAGTATTAACACTTGCTAGCGGTGAAGATAGTGCACGCCAAACATTGCGTACATTACAGTTATATAAAGAGAAATTTGGCTTCCCAACAGTAATGGGCTTGTCTAACATCTCCTTCGGTATGCCACAACGCCCTTACTTGAACGGCCAATTCTTAACAATGGCTTTAGCATGTGGCTTAACTACACCAATTATGAATCCTCTAAACTATCCAGCGAAAAAAGCGTTTGTTTCTAGCACTACATTATTAGGCTGGGACCCAGGTTCCGCTCAATTCATCAAAGAATACGGTTATGAAGATGAAACAAGTGCTCCTGGTAACGCTGCTCCAAAAGGTCCTGAAAAGAAATCTTTCGACAGTAATGATCCACTCGCTAATATCCGTGCTTGCGTAGAGCAAGGGGAAAAAGAGGCGATTATAGATCTTGTAAAAAAAGCATTAGCAGATGGCATTGATCCATTAGATCTTACTAAAAAAGGTTTATCTGAAGCGATGAACGTAGTAGGGGACAAGTTCGGTTCTGGTAAATTATTCTTGCCACAAGTAATGCTTGCTGCTGAAACAATGCAGGCTGCTTTCAACACCATTAAAGAAATTATTCCTGCTAGTGAAAGCTTAGATAAAGGTACAGTCGTTGTAGCAACAGTTAAAGGCGACATCCACGATTTAGGTAAAAATATCGTAGCAGCCTTGCTTGAAAACAATGGTTACAAAATCGTTGACCTTGGTAAAGATGTTGATCCAGAAGTTATCGTTCAAGCGATTAAAGACAACAAGGCGGCTCTCGTTGGTATCTGTTCCTTGATGACTACTACAATGCCTCAAATCGACAACACCATCGCTGCAATCCGTGCGGCAGGCCTCAAAACTAAGGTCATGGTAGGTGGTGCCGTAGTATCTCAAGACTACGCAGACCAAGCGGGTGCAGATATCTACGCTAAGGACGGTATCGCAGCCGTTAACCACGCTAATGATTTCTTTGAAACTTTAGAGAAATAATTTTTTACTTTCATTACTCATAAATATAGTGAAAGCCCATCTTAAATAAACGTTCTTAAATGAACGTTATAAATATTACAAATCATGTAATAAATCTAAGGAATTAAGCTTTTACTATAAGAATAGATAAGAGGTACATGATGACCCTAAGAGAGAAACATCAACAAGGGAAGTTCACCATCACTGTTGAATTAGACCCACCAAAGAGTAGTTCAGCTCAAAAAGTATTTGATCAAGCAGCGCTTTTGAAAGGGAAGGTTGATGCTATTAACATCGCTGACAGTCCTATGTCTAAGATGCGTATGAGCCCAATTTCCTTGTCCTATTTATTGCAACATAATGAAGGCATTGAAACTATTTTCCACCTTACTTGCCGCGACCGTAATATCATCGGTTTGCAATCCGAATTACTTGGCGCTGCGGCGTTGGGCGTGAACAATATTTTAACCCTCACTGGGGATAAACCAGATAATGGGGACCATCCATTTGCACAATCTGTATTCGAAGTAGACTGTATGGGCTTACTTAACATCGCTAAAACATTAAATGCTGGCAAAGACTTGGCAGGTAATGATTTAGAGGAACCTACAAACTTCTACATCGGTGCTACTGGCAATCCTGGTGCGCCAGATTTAGAAATCGAACGCCAAAAATTGGCTGCCAAAATCCAAAATGGTGCGCACTTCGTTCAAACACAACCGATTTACGATTTAGAACAAGCAAAACGCTACATTGATAAAATGTCTGAATTCGATGTACCTATTATGCTTGGATTGATTCCACTTAAAAGCTTCAAAATGGCCACATACCTACACGAAAAAGTGCCTGGAATCAATCTTACTCAAGAGATCCTAGACCGCGTAGAAAAAGGCGGTAAAGAAGCGGGTACAGAAATCGCTATCGAAACATTAGAACAAATCAAAAAAATCGCTGCAGGCGTACACATTATGCCTTTAAACGATATCGATACAACATTACATATCATTGACCATGTATAAGTCATTGTGAAATTATAAAAGAACACCTTTCCCACAGCCTCAATAGCGAGTAGGGAAAGGTGTTCTTTTTAGCAACTATATTAACAATAAAATATTACACTAGCGGTTTGTCTTTAATTTCTTTTGGTTTACGTGGATATTGTTTCGGTGTTTTGCCTGTTTTCTTGATGTACAAAATTGCTCGTTTATCATCCAAGGTTGGCAGAGTAACGGTACGTACTTCTTCAATCTTAGCTTTTAATATACTGAGTGCTTTATTGGATTCTGCCACTTCTTCTTCATATATAGCACCTTTTAAAGCCACCACATAGCCACCTTCTTTTACGTATGGAACAGTCCATTCTAGAAGAATAGGTAAACGTGCTACTGCACGACTCATCGCAATATCGAAGCTTTCACGGTAATCTTGATGACTAAGATCCTCTGCACGGCCATGCAAGGTCGTACAATTCGTCAATTTTAGCTCATCCATAACGGATTCAAGGAAGGTAAGACGTTTTTTCAAAGAATCAAAGAGCGTAATCTTAAGGCTACGGTCATAGATTGCCAACGGAATGCCAGGGAAACCAGCGCCAGTGCCAACATCGATAATAGACATGCCTGATTTAATAATATTTGAGTCATAGCAGGAGAGGGAGTCGATCATGTGCTTAACTACAACCTCTTTCATATCAGTAATGCCCGTAAGGTTGAGGTATTTATTTGTTTCAATCATGCGCGAGTAATACACATAAAAGTCCTTTGCTTGCTCTTCCGTACAGGGCAGACCAAAGTTGCTCATTTGTTCCATCATGTATGAAACAAATTCAGACTCAGGTGCGATAGGCACATCGTATTTTTTTTTCATAAGTACTCCTAATAAATTACTCGGTATTTATATAAAAATAAAAGCTATCCACAATTATTCAATACAACTCATGTCATATAGCTCATCATATAAATAAATCTATGTAATTAACAATATATGAGATAATAAAATAGTATTTCTAATTTCAAATGCTATAAAACTCAAAAATTTAAGCTCTACCGCTTATTTGATCAATTTTATATAAGTTTATATACAAAAACTAATAAAATGACCATATAAGCGAAATATTTAAGTCATTTTTCTTTATATTATAGCATATTCTCAATCTATTCTCATTTATAAATCAAAATATATGACCTGCGCAGAAGAAAATAGGGTAGGGTAGAGATGTTATACCTATATTATCATTTAAGATAATTAATTGAGAAATCGGTCCATCTTTTTACAATTTCATCATCCATCTTTTCAGCACCCAAATTTTACAGTTTATTTCTAATTTATCACCATGAAATTTTCTTCACTTACAGATTATTTTGTCTATTCTGAATGTACATCTAATGTATTTCTCTAGTGTACATATTTTAACCATAGAATAATATGTGTTTTATAAATATACATATAAATATACACAGAAATTCCATTATGATATGTATACAAAATTATACCTTGTTAAAATATATATCAAGGTATATACTTTTATTAACAAGGAGGTGATATGTATGACCACAGCAAAGCTATTCGAAAATGGCCGCAGCCAGGCTGTACGATTACCAAAAGAATTTCGGTTTAATGGTGATGAAGTAATCATCAACAAAATTGGAAATGTAGTTTTACTTATGCCAAAAGATGATGAATGGGCAGGATTTGTAGCTGGTTTATCATTATTTACAGATGATTTTATGTGTAACGGACGGGAAGATATCGATCATCAGGAGCGTGAAGCCTTATGAAGTATATGTTAGATACAAATATATGTATTTATGCCATTAAGCAAGAGCCAGAAGTTGTACTACAAAAAATTTTAAAGCATCGTCCTTCAGATATATGTATATCATCAATTACATATGCTGAGTTAATGCATGGTGTAGAAAAAAGCCAATCAAAAGATAAAAATAGATTAGCTTTAACACTTTTATTATCGCCTATCCAAATTGTTGATTTTGACAGCCACGCTGCTGAGGAATATGGAAAAATAAAAGCAGATTTACAATCACAAGGAAAAATTATTGGTCCTATGGATCTGCTCATTGCAAGCCACGCAAAGTCAAAGGGTCTTACCATTGTTACTAATAATACAAAAGAGTTTGAAAGAGTAAGGCAATTAGAAGTTGAAGATTGGTCTAAACCATTAAGCTAATTAAAACTATAAATAGTTACTAAAAAAGCTAGCTAAATCACATTAGCTAGCTTTTTGTATGTAATCACATATTTTATTTACTTCTATTGTATTGTTCTAATTGAATCAACAGAACAGATACGTCCGCAGGGGATACGCCAGAGATACGGCTTGCTTGGCCAATGGAGTGAGGGCGGATTTTATTGAGCTTTTGTTGAGCTTCAAGGGAGATGCCCTTAATTTGTGTGTAATCCCATTCTTTTGGAAGAATTTTTTCTTCTAATTTGCGAACCTTGTCGACTTGGTCCATTTGTTTTTTGATATAACCTTCATAGGTAATGGAAATATCAACAGCTTCTTCTACGTCAGGTGTATAACGTTTCAAACCAAATGCATCGGCTACGATAGCATAGGAAAGTTCGTTACGTTTTACTAAATCATACGCATGAATACCTGTTCTAATCGGTGATGTGCCTAAACTTTCAAGCAAAGCTTGAGTTTCCTTAGATGGATTAACAGGTGTATTTCGCAACATATCCATTGCTTCTTCGATATTAGCTTTCTTAGCTGTAAATTTAGCCCAACGATCGTCTTTTACAAGACCGATTTCACGGCCTTTTTCAGTAAGACGCATATCTGCATTGTCTTGACGAAGCAATAGACGATATTCACTGCGGCTTGTCATCATACGGTACGGTTCGTTTGTACCCTTTGTTACGAGATCATCGATGAGAACACCGATATACGCTTCAGAGCGTGCAAGGATAAACGGTTCTTTACCTTCAAGCCATAAAGCAGCGTTAATACCAGCCATTAAGCCTTGAGCAGCTGCTTCTTCATAGCCAGATGTACCATTCGCTTGACCAGCAGAGTAGAGGCCTTCAATATGTTTCACTTGAAGTGCTGGCGTCAATTGCGTAGGGTTCAAACAATCGTATTCGATAGCGTACGCAGGGCGCATGATTTCTACATTTTCAAGACCAGGAATGGTACGCAAGAACGCATATTGTACGTCCATAGGAAGGGATGTACTCATACCTTGTACGTACATTTCATTTGTGCCAGTACCTTCTGGTTCTACGAATAATTGATGACGTTCTTTGTCGGCAAAGCGCACTACTTTATCTTCGATGGAAGGGCAGTAACGAGGACCTACACCTTCGATTTTACCGCTATACATTGGGGCACGGTGAATATTACTTGTAATGATTTCATGCGTTTCTTTGTTAGTATAAGTCAACCAACATACGTCTTCATTGCGATTGATCCATTCATCCATAAAGGAGAAGGAGTGATGATGTGTATCGCCTTCTTGAACCTCCATATTTTCGAGGTTAAGCGTGCGTTTATCTACACGAGCTGGCGTACCAGTCTTAAAGCGCATCAATTCAATGCCATTATCTAGCAAGGATTGAGAGAAATGTTCTGCTACGCGTTGACCATTTGGACCACCTACGTAATCGATATCGCCGATGAGAATTTTACCTTTCAAGTAGGTCCCTGTACAAAGAATAACCGCCTTAGCACCATAGAATTCGCCAAGTTCTGTTACGATACCTGTTACCTTGCCATCCTCAACCTTAAGCTCTGTTACCATGATTTGCTTAACATTGAGATTCTCTGTATTTTCAATGGTTTGTTTCATCAAATGTTGGTATTTGATTTTATCAGATTGGCAGCGCAAGGAATGCACTGCAGGGCCTTTACCCATATTGAGCATACGCATTTGGATAGCTGTAGCATCTGCGTTGATACCCATTTGACCGCCTAAAGCGTCTAGTTCATAAACAAGATGGCTTTTACCAGGACCGCCAACGGCAGGATTACATGGCATAAGCGCAATATTATCTAAACTGATGGTCGCCATCAATGTGCGATGACCCATGCGGGCAGCGGCGAGGGCCGCCTCACAACCAGCATGACCACCACCGATGACGATGACATCATAATTATCTACTGTGTACATATCAATTGAATTCCTTATATATTACTTATGTTGAAAGCTTATTTTATTTAAATCACGAGGCCAAATATCCCAGAGTCCAGGTCCTCACTGTAAAAGTTTTTAAAGTGATGCTTTGGTTTGACCCAGAGTCCAGTTCCTCACTGTGAATTTTCTTTAGGCTACGTTGTAGCCTAGAAAATTTTACGTTCGGAACAAAGTTATGCAGTGTCTTTCCCAGTGTACAGGTCGCTCGCTGAGCATTTTCCTTCGAAAAATTGCACGCTCCGACCAAAGTGATGTGTGGCTCCCATCGTCGCTAGCGCTCCTCTGTTAGCTCACACCCTACTTTTACTTTTATTTACCTAAACAGAATCGACTGAATAGTTCGTCGATCATGCTTTCTCGAATGGTGTCGCCCGTGATGTCACCTAGTAGTTCCCAGGCGCTGCGCAAATCGGTAGCGACAAAGTCCACCGGCATGCCCATGTCGATGGAGGAGAGGGCTTGTTCGACTTGTGCCTTTGCTTGTTCCATGAGGCTGATGTGGCGCACGTTACTGATCATAGCGCTGTTGTCTTGTTTTACGCGACCGCCGTAGACGAGTTCTTGTACCCATTTAGAGAGAACTGCAGAGCCTTCGCCTTCTTTGGCACTAATGCGCTCAATAGCTGTAAAAGTCCCGTGTTCTTTAATATTTTCATCTGTAACGATTTGTGCCACGTCGGACTTATTGAGGAGTACGATGGTATTCAAACCGCTGACAGAGGTCAAAATTTCGATTTCTTCAGGGGTTAATGGAGTAGACCCATCGATAACGCAGAGCACGATATCTGCTTTGTTAATATAGTCGCGAGCCCGTTCCACACCGAGGGCTTCTACCGTATCTTGAGTATCCCGAATACCTGCCGTATCGATGAGGCGCAGAGAAATGCCTTCTACGGTCATATATTCTTCAATACTGTCCCGCGTTGTCCCCGGAATATCCGTTACAATGGCGCGGTTTTCGCGCAAGAGAGCGTTCATAAGGCTCGATTTACCTGCATTTGGGCGGCCCACGATAACCGTCATAATACCGTCGCGAATGAGGCGACCTGTGTTCGCTGTGGACAAGAGTTCATCCATAGCTTTCAAAATAGGCTGCAATTGATCGCGAACCTCTTGGCTCGTTACATCCTCAATATCCTCTTCTGGATAGTCGATAGTTACCTCTAAATGAGCAATCATAGCGATGAGCTGTTCACGCACATCTTTTACAAAGGACGAAACTGTGCCGTCCAGCTGCGATACAGCGAGAGAGAGGGAGTCCTCTGTTTTTGCTTCAATAATATCAATGATCGCCTCTGCTTGGGTGAGGTCGATACGTCCGTTCATAAAGGCGCGCTTCGTAAATTCGCCGGCCTCTGCCATGCGTACGTCATGATTTACGAGGAGTTTCAAGATTTGTCGAACCGGCACAATACCGCCGTGACATTGAATTTCTACCACATCCTCTGCCGTGTAGGAGTGAGGGCCTTTCATTAATAACACAAGAACCTCGTCAATGGTCTTGTTCGTTGCAGGATCCACAATGGTTCCGTATTGAATCGTTCTATTTTGGCGGTCCATCAAAGGAACGGTGCCAGCGCTCTTGAACAGGCTATTTACAATAGGAAAACTATCCTTGCCGCTAACACGAATAATACCAACCCCGCCGATGCCGGGCGGCGTCGCAATGGCCGCTATTGTATCATCTATATACATACATATCTCCGTATTTCGATTATCTAGTATTTGCTTTTGTATATGTTCTTCGCCTGTGAAAGTTAAACTAAACTAATCTTTGCATGCGAAGATTAACTTAGGTTAGCTTTCACCATAACCTAAAGAATAAAGGGGGCAGCCCTCAAGCAACCGAGAATTCAGTCACTTGAAAGCTGCACCACTATATTATTTTTTGTACGTAATCACAACGTGACGGAACGGTTCGTCCCCTTCACTGTTGGTAACAACGTTTTTATCCCCTTGAAGGGCAGTGTGAATGATTTTACGTTCAAAAGCATTCATCGGTTCTAAGGAAACCTTTTGACGGTTGCGTTTCACCTTAGAAGCCAAGCGTTTCGCGAGATTTACCAATGTTTCTTCTCGGCGAGAACGATAGTTTTCCACATCTACAACGATATGGCAGTGGCCAGATACATCCTTGTGTGCCACGAGATTTGTTAAGTATTGAATAGCATCCAATGTTTGACCATGTTTACCAATCAAAATACCTAAATCTTCGCCGTGTACTTGGAATGTAATTTTATCTTTCGTCATCATTTTTTCGATAACTACTTTGAGGCCCATTTGTGTAAACATATCATCGAGGAATTGTTTACCTTTTTCAGCAATTTCTTGTTGATCTTCTTTTGAAAGTTCCTTTTTAGAAGGTTTTTCTACAACATCACCTTCAGAAGTTTCAACTGCTGTATCTTGTACTTCTGTTTCACTTGTTGCTACCGGCTTGGAAGCAACAGCTACAGATTGTTCTTCTACATGAGCTACTTCTTCTTGCGTAGCAGTTTTAGCTACAGATGTGAAGAATAAGCGAACAACTGCTGGTTTACGACCAATGCCCAAGAAGCCATTAGAAGGTTGTTCCAAGACTTTAGTTTCTACCAATTCTTGGCCATCTTCAGCCAATTGAGCTACGCCTTTGGCAATGGCATCTTCAATGGTTTTAGCAGATACATCGATAAATTCCATAGTGTCTCCTATTTCTTAGCTTCTAAGCTTTTGTAAATGAAATGTTGTTGCACAAATTGGAATACATTGGATACGATCCAGTAAATAACTAAGCCAGATGGGAAGTTAAGGGAGATGTAACCAATGAATAAAGGCATAAAGATTGTCATAATCTTTTGTTGTTGCGCAGCAGCACCAGTTGCACCGCTACTAGTTTGCTTGGACATAATCCATGTAGATAATGCACTCAATACTGGCAAAATGTACATTGGATCTGGTTCGCCAAGACTAGGAAGCCATAAGAATTGTACATAGTTTTGATCGTATGGATAGCCTTGTAAAGCATAGAAGATAGCGATCAAGAATGGCATTTGCACCAATAGAGGCAAACAACCAGCCAATGGGTTAACGCCCATTTCTTTGTACAATGCACCCATTTCCGCTTGAAGTTTTGCAGGATCGTTTTTGTATTTATCTTGCAATTCTTTCATGCGAGGCTGTAACTCTTGCATAGCCTTCATGGATTTGATTTGTTTTACAGTAAGTGGTGCCAAAACCGCTTTAATAACGATTGTTAAAAGGATAATAGCCACACCGTAGCTTGGATAGCCTACCATTTGAGTTAATTGGAACGCATAGGTTACCAATGTAGTCATCAATTCAACGATAGGGTGGAATATACTACTTAAGAATTCCATTGTTTCTCCTTTTTCTTACAGTCCGAAACCGTCCTTTGCGCATCTATATATCGTTATGGTATGGTCTAAATTTCATCCATACAGATGCTCAGGTATTTCCAAAACTGTGCTAGATGTTTTTTGTGAAAGTTGCTTTCACAGAACGCAAAACCAGCCTAATCCAAAATAGATTATGGTACTGGGTCATAGCCACCCTTGTGGAAAGGATGGCAGCGAAGAATGCGTTTTAAACCCATCCAGCTACCTTTCAAAGGACCATATTTTTCGATGGCCTGTAGAGTATATGTGGAACATGTCGGATAATAACGGCAACATCCAGGTTTTAAGGGAGATATGGCAAGCTGATAGAACCTAATTAAAAGTCGTAAAAGCGTAGTTATACAGCGTTTCATGGAAACCTCCATATACACAAAAAAGGACCAAAGCCTTCTAACTTGTGGTCCTATTTATCATTTTGTATCAACAATTTGCTTTTTCGCAAAAGATACAAAATTTCATTTTCCGCTTTTTCGTAGGTAGCGTTTTTCAGAGGGCCACGTCCAACAATTACGATATGATACCCTTCGCGTATGGAATGTTGATTGAGGCGATACACCTCTTTCATGAGCCGTCTAGCTCGGTTGCGCTCAACAGCACAACCAACCTTTTTGCCGGTTACAAAACCAATGCGCGTAGATTGCTTCGCCACGGGCATACGATAAAGTACACACATACGGCCTACTTCGTATTTTCCGTGCTTATACACAAGGCGATATTCATTATTGTGCGTCAGTCGTCTTGCTTTATCGAGGCAATAATCCATATGCATTGTCCTTAAGTCCTAAGAATAGAAAAACTTGGCAGCAGCGCCAAGTTTTTTCTCCTGCCTAACAGCTATTATATTATGCAGATAAGCGTTTTCTGCCTTTTGCACGTCTTCTTTTTAAAACGAGACGGCCACCGATAGTTTTCATGCGTTCACGGAAACCATGGGTACGTTTTCTCCAAAGAGTATTTGGTTGGTAAGTACGTTTCATTAGTAAAACACCTCCTCGTCATTTGTATTGTTTTACTTATACCATAACAGGGTAATTATAGAGTTAAAACGTAAATTTGTCAATATTTTAGGGCTATTCTGAAAGACTTTTATGTGGATTTTACTTAAATCCGATAGAACTTAAAACTGATACTACTTTTATAGGGGGAGGAATAGATGTGGTTTTCTCCCTCCATACGACACGTTTCGGTCAAAAATCCACATCTATTCCTAACACTTCCTCTAAAAAAATCACTAGTTTGTCATTTTTATTGATCATTTAGTTTTGATTATCTGAAGGTTGATGCTGTTATGTTCATCAATTACTTTTTCGTCTATGTGTATTGTAATCATAAAAATTATCTTATAGGAGGAGGGGACTGAAAACTACTTTTTGAGTGACTTACGCGTCGTATGGAGCGATAAAAGTAGTTTTCAGTCCTCACCCAAAAGTAATTGATGAACAAAAGATGAGATAATAACTGAGTTATTAACACTTCTCCTTCAGATAACCAAAAGTTATCCACAGAATAAATGACAAACTAGTGATTTTTTGGTACAATCATACTTGAAATTAGGAAAAAGTATATATTTTTATAAGTTTTTGTTGGATAACTTTTAAGGTTATCCACATTTTTTCTCTTTTGACCTGTGTAATCTATAAAGTCAGTTATTATCTGGTTGGAAGAGAATTTTATTTTCACTTATTCACAGGTTGTGCACAGGTTATTCACAGGAATAACAGGTTTTTCCACAGCTTTCACAAGAGTTATACACATTATTCCTAAAGTTATACACATTTATCGCAATAGTTATACACAAGAGGCACGTCATGCAATCATTTGATTTGAATAATATATGGGAGCATATATTGCAAGAGGCGAAAAAGAACATGCAACATTTGCCTGACGCGTTGTACTTGCGCGTCACGTCATCGTTGATTCCCATGTCTCTCGACAGTCATTCGATCCATATAGGGGTCATGCAAACATTTGTTAAAAACTTAATCGATCAGCAGCCACAGATCAGCAAGGCTTTGCAGGATGCTATTACTACGGTTATCGGTTCCCATCGGGATATGGTGTTATTTGATTTCAATCAAGAGAGTGTAGATACTACCTTTGTTGATGAAAGTCTCATTGATGATGCACCTGTAGTGGCTCCGCCCATGCCGTTACCGCCTGTGGTAGAGGAAAAAGCTCAACAAGATGAGTTCTACACACCGGTGTATCAGGAGCCTATTTATATCGACCGAACACCAGCTCCTGTGAATATTCCAGATGAGCCAATGGTAGCGCCTAGTAAAACAGTTGAAACTACAACACCTACATTACAGTCTGATAATGTACCTGTGGATTTGTCCTTGTCTAATCTCAATCCAGCGTACCGTTTTGATAACTACGTTACAGGCAACGCGAACCGTATTCCATTTGGGGCGGCTCAAAATGTAGCTGAGTTCCCAGGCGGTGACTATAATCCGCTCTTTATCTATGGTCCATCAGGTCTAGGTAAAACGCATTTGATGCACGCCATCGGCAATGCCATCAAGGAAAATCATCCTCACATGAAGGTTATGTCCATTACGAGCGAAAACTTTATGAACATTTTCGTGGAAACATTGCAGCGTAACCAAGGTAAATTGTTCCGCAACACATTCCGCAACATCGACGTGCTCATGATTGACGATATTCAGTTCCTTGAAAGTCGTGAAAGTACGAAAACTGAGCTATTTAATACGTTCAATGAGTTATTAAATAACAACAAACAAATCGTCCTCACCTCTGATACGATGCCAAACGATATGGAGCAATTTGAAGACCGTCTCCGTTCTCGTTTCCAAGCTGGCTACATTGCAACAATGGAAAATCCAGATTTAGAAACACGCATCGCTATCTTTAGATCACTTTTAGAACGTGAATATAAGAAAAATCGCGTTATCCGCATCGATAACGACTCCATCAACTATGTGGCATTACAATTTAGCGAAAATGTCCGCGTGTTGCAAGGGGCTTTCACAAAATTAATCGGTACCGCATCCATCGATCAACGTCTTGAATCTATCGATCTAGAATACACTAAACAAGCCTTGGCTGGCCTCGTTCATACCGAAGAGGTGAACATGGTCACTATTGAAAGTATCCAGAATTTTGTAAGTTCTTATTTCAGTATTAAAAAGCAAGACTTGCTCGGCAAGAAGCGTAAGGCACAGTTCGCATTCCCACGCCAAGTGGCCATGTATCTATGCCGCGATATGATCAATGAAAGTTATCCGCAAATCGCAGCAGCCTTCTCTCGTGACCATACGACAATTCTCCATGCGTACGATAAAATTACGAAGGAAATTGAACGAAACGAAGAAACTAAGAACATGATTTCTGAAATTAAACAGAAATTAACAACCTGTGGATAACTCTGTGGATATATTGTGCGTAACTTTGTGGATATCCTAAAAACTGCACTCTGCTGTGAGTATGTGGATAAGTGGTTACAAACTATCAACATAGTTATACACAACCAAGAAATAGCACAGTTAGTAGCGCCAATTCACTTTTACACATATGAACAGGCCCCTACTATTACTACTACTAAAACTAACAAACAATCAAAAAACCAGTAGAAACAGATCTATCGCAGAATATCTATAGAGCATCTACGATAGCAAACATAGAATATTACAAACAAGATAAGTTATTATTAGAGCTTCTACAATATATAGAAATATAGAAATCAAAAAGGAGTTATATATGCATATTACATTCCCAAAAGCAAATCTCCAAAAAGCAATCAACGTATTGCAAAAGGTATCTCAAAATAAAACAAGTTCCAACTTACCAGGTGCTATCTACATGACAACAAAAAATGGCCAAGTAGAATTGCAAGGTAACGACTTTGAACTCGGTATTCGTTTAACCATCGACGGCGACATTAAAGAACCTGGTACATTAGTAGTAGGTTCCCGTTATTTCCAAGAGTTAATCCGCAAATTACCTGGTGATACTATCGAACTTTACAAACCAGAGGACGGAAATTCTTTAACGATTACGTCTGGTTCTTCTGAATTTAACCTCGTAACATTGCATCCAGATGATTTCTCCTTGGTTGAACAAATTCACGACCAAGATCATGTAAACATCGATAGCTTTGCTATGAAAGAACTCATCGATTTAACAAACTACGCAGCTGCAACAGACGAAGATCGTCCTGTATTTACTGGTGCTCTTCTTGAAATTAAAGAAAACGAAGTAACAATGGTTGCTACTGATACACATCGCATGGCTGTTAAGAAAATTACCATCGATGAACCAGCAACTACGCCAATGCGCGCCATCATTCCTACAAAAACTTTAGCAGAAGTATCTCGTTTGTTACCAACAGATAATCCAGCGATGATCAACATCATTTGGAACCGCACACAAATCGTGTTCAACTTTGAATCAATTTACATTATTTCTCGTTTAATTGAAGGCACATATCCTGAATATGAAAAGGTTATTCCTTCCCAATTCGACTCTAGCGCTGTTATCGATCGTCGCGAATTCGCTGGTGCTGTTGACCGCGTATCCTTATTAGCTAAAGATATCAGCTATAACGTAATTCGTTATGATTGGGCTGAAAGTAATGTAACATTGTCTACTCAAAATACTGAAATCGGTATGGCTAAAGAAGACGTAGCTGTTGAATTTAAAGGTACACCATTCACAATCTCCTTCAACGGTCGCTACATCTCCGACATCTTGCGCCACAGCACAGGCGACAACATCCACCTGTTCTTAAAACAAAATGGTCCAGTTGTCATTCGCCAAGACAATAATCCGAACTATACATACGTAGTAACACCAGTTCGTACGAACGCTTAAAGCAGGGCAGTAGTCAATGGAGGAGCTTGCGACGACAGTGACACTGCATCGCTTTGTTCTGAACGTAAGATTTTCTAGATAATAAAGTTATCTAAGAAAATCCACAGTGAAGAACTGTGCTTTGGGTTCCAGCCACACATCACTTTGGTCGGAGCGTGCAATTTTCTGAAGGAAAATGCTCAGCGAGCAACCTGTACTCTGGTACTAAATAATATTAAATGTTGATATCTACTATCTATGTGTTGATAAAAATATCAATATTCCGTATATTTTATTGTATTAATATACAAATATATATTAGGTAATGATGATTAAAAGTCATCGTTACCTAATTCCAATATAGTTATAATTTGTCCACTATAGGAGGACGTTATGAAAGAGCAACAGCAGGTACCCATTCATACGGAGTACATTCAAATTGATCAGTTGTTGAAGTTAGAAGGCATTATCGAAACGGGTGGTCAAATCAAATCCTTTATCGATGAAGGCATCATTACTTTGAATGGTCAAGTTGTAACAGAAAAACGCAAGAAGTGTCGCGTTGGGGACGTGATTTCTTGTGAAGGTCTCGATGTAGATCTCGTGATTACTCAAGAGGAGGCATAATCGGTGAGAATTGACTCACTGCAATTATTCCAGTTTCGTAATTACAAGGATGTAACGATTCAGTTTAATCCGGAGATTATCGTTTTGCACGGCACCAATGGGGCTGGTAAGACGAATATTCTCGAATCGATTTATGTTGGTACCATTGGTAAAAGCCATCGGACCAACGATACATCGGATATGCTCATGTTCAATGCTGAGGAAGCAGGTATTGTTGTTAAGTTCGAGAAAAAGGATACACCTCAAAAGGTAAATATTAAGTTATTCCGCCAAGGTCCTAAGGATATTCGGTTAAACGATACTAAAATATCTCAGAAAGAACTGATAGGTACATTAAATACAGTTATCTTCTGTCCAGAGGATTTACAGCTCATCAAAGGAACGCCGTCGGGACGTAGACGTTTCCTTGATATGGAAATCTCTCAGACGAGTGCTACCTATTATCATCAATTAATGCAGTATAATCGGTTATTACAACAGCGTAATACGATTCTTAAAGAATATAGAGGTAAGCAGAACATTCCTCTTGAAGAATGGGATTTACAGCTAGCTGATATGGCGAGTTTTATTGTAAAGAAACGGTTAGAAAGCTTGAAAAAAATCAATCTTCTCATCGATTTGATGAACCGTAAATTGACGGGTGGCCTCGAGAATTTGACCATTGGTTATGAACAGCCATATATGGACAACGGATCCTTAGAATTTACAAAGGAAGGCTTTTACGAGCGCATTAAAGCAGCATTGCCACAGGATCGTCATCGGATGACCACCAGCGTAGGTCCTCACCGCGATGATCTTAGATTCTTCTCTGATGCGATGGATTTAAAGAAATTTGGATCCCAAGGACAGCAACGAACTGCTGTATTGTCCTTAAAGTTGAGCGAGCTTGAGTTTATTAAGTCCGAGGTTGGAGAATATCCAGTTCTGCTACTAGATGATGTATTGAGCGAACTTGATGAATCGAGACGAGCGAATTTATTGCAGTTTATTCATAAACGTATTCAAACATTTATTACTACTACAGATATTCACGATTTTAAAGATTTAAAATCGGTTCAATTTATTTCTTGTGAAGGGGGAAAGGTTCAGTATGGACAGCCTTGATCTTTGTTTACCAAAGGCCTTATCAAAACTGAATTTACTGGAACAATATAAATTAAATACCCTCGTTCACAAGTGGCGTGATGTAGTGGGCGATGTCATTGCGGAGCATACAAAAATTGTGTCTATCAAGCCGCCAGACATGGTTATCAGTGCAGATAATTCTATGTGGATGCAAGAAATGCAGATGCAAAAACGGCGTATCATCGAGGCGATAAACAAATATTACCATCAAGAGGTGATCAAAGATATTCGCTTCATTATGAAACGTCAGAGCTATGTGAAAGCAAATACTGATACATCGATTTCATTGCCTGATGAACAGATTCTTACAAAACGTATTAATTTCGCAGATATCGTACTTTCAAAAGAAGACGTAGAAGCCATCGATAAATCGTTAGAGAAGACAGATAACGAAGAATTACGAGCTGCTTTCAGAAAAATACAGATTACGGCTCGAAAGCGGGAAATCTATTTAGAGCAGCATGGGTATCATCGTTGTAAGCGATGCGGCATGCATATGGAATCTAAAAAAGAAATCTGTCCGACCTGTGAATATGAATTGCATCGAAAACATATTAAGGATATTAAGTCGGTTATTAGAAAGTATCCGTACTTTAAATACAGCGACTGTCAGCAGTTTATACAGTGTACCTTCCCAGATTTTGCAGAAGCCATGCGGGAATCCATATATTTTTACCTAGATAAAATTTATAAAGGGTCCATTAATCGCCGTCACATGTATATGGTGGCTATGCTCATCACTCATAAGAAGCCTGATGAGTTAACAGACCAGCATGTTATTAATTTGTGTAACAAATATCGATCTAAGTTCCTTGCAGAAGAGGAACAGCGGAAAATTGATTCATTAAATGGGACATTAGAAAAGTAGAGGAGGCATTCCTATGTACGTTCATATTGGGGATACCGTTTCCGTGCCTATCGAATCCATCATTACCATGGTGCACGCCAAGGGCGGAAAATCCCATAAAAGTCCTATTCATCACTATGAAACGCTAGAGTATATCGCCATGGTACCAGAGGAGCAGATCAAGACCTATGTGGTCACAGATGATTGCGTTTATGGATCTGGTATTAGTATTAAGACTTTAATGAGACGAATTGACGAGTTTTATAGTATAATAAAGAGATAAGATTTATTCTGTACATGTGTTGTACCAAATTTCAATCCAGTACAGTGTGATAGATTGTTAGGAGGAGTTTGTTTCATGCCTGAAGAAAATTATGGCGCTCAGAATATACAGGTTCTCGAGGGTCTTGACGCGGTACGTAAACGCCCTGGTATGTACATTGGTAGTACATCCATTCGCGGTTTACATCACCTCGTTTATGAAGTAGTAGATAACTCTGTTGACGAAGCGCTCGCAGGTTACGCTACACATATCGAAGTATCCATTAATAAAGATAACAGTATCACTGTTGTCGATGATGGTCGTGGTATCCCTACAGGGATGCATGAATCCGGTATGTCTGCGGTAGAGTTAGTATTAACAAAATTGCATGCTGGCGGTAAATTTGGCGGTGGTGGCTATAAGGTTTCTGGTGGCCTTCACGGCGTAGGTATTTCCGTAGTAAATGCGTTGAGTGAATGGACTAAGGTTCAAGTATCTCAAAATGGTATCGTTCAAGAGATTTCCTTTGCTCGTGGTCATAAAACTTCTGAGTTACACGAAATCGGTAAAGCAGAAGGTACTGGTACTACTGTTATCTTCAAGCCAGATGCTGAAATCTTTGAAACTACTGTATTCAACTTTGATACATTGAAAATTCGTTTACAAGAATTGGCATTCCTTAATAAAGGCCTTCGCATTACTTTGAGCGATTTGCGCCAAGAGGAACCTCGTGTTGAAAGCTTCCACTACGAAGGTGGTTTGAGTTCTTTCATTACCTTCTTGAACGAAAATAAAGAAGTAGTAAACCCAACTGTAATTTACATTGAAAATACAAAAGACGACGTAGTTGTAGACGTTGCATTGCAATATAACGATAGCTATAGCGAAAACTTGTTGTCCTTCGTAAATAACATCAATACCATTGACGGTGGTACTCACCTTTCTGGTTTCCGTGCTGCCTTGACTCGTACCCTCAATGATTACGGCCGTAAAGCTGGCTTAATCAAGGAAAATGAGTCCAACCTTTCCGGTGAAGACGTACGTGAAGGTTTGACAGCTGTTGTATCTGTAAAAGTATTGGAACCTCAATTTGAAGGCCAAACAAAAACTAAACTTGGCAATAGCGAAGTTAAAGGTATTACAGATGTTATCGTATCTGAAGGTCTTAGAACATTCTTCGAAGAACATCCTCAAGATGCGAAGAAAATCATCGAAAAAGCAACAATGGCAAGCCGTGCTCGTGAGGCCGCTCGTAAAGCCCGCGACTTAACTCGCCGTAAAAATGCGTTGGAAGTATCTAGCCTTCCTGGTAAATTGGCAGATTGCTCTGAAAAAGATACATCTATGACTGAAATTTATCTAGTCGAAGGTGACTCTGCGGGCGGTTCTGCAAAACAAGGTCGTGACCGTCGTTACCAAGCGATTTTGCCATTGCGTGGTAAAATCCTTAACGTAGAAAAAGCGCGCCTTGATAAGATTTTAGCGAATAACGAAATTCGTTCCATGATTACTGCTTTCGGTACTGGCATTGGTGAAGAATTCGATATTACTAAATCTCGTTATAACAAGATTATTATCATGACAGATGCGGACGTTGATGGTGCTCATATCCGTACCTTGTTATTAACATTCTTCTACCGTTATATGAAACCATTGGTAGAGGAAGGTCATATCTACATTGCTCAACCACCTTTGTACCAAATCAAGAAGGGCAAGTCCCACTGGTATGTATACTCTGATGCAGAGCTTACAGCTAAACTTGATGAAGTAGGCCGCGATGGTATTACAATCCAACGTTACAAAGGTTTAGGTGAAATGAATCCTGAACAATTATGGGAAACTACAATGAACCCTGAAAATCGTACGATTTTACAAGTTAGCTTAGAGGATTCTATCGAAGCTGATAAAATCTTTACTGTTCTCATGGGCGATAAAGTAGAACCTCGTCGTAAATTTATTGAAGATAACGCAAAATACGTGCGTAATCTAGATTTGTAAGAGGTGACCCATGGCTGAAAATCAAAATAATAACGTAGAGTTTACCTCTAATAAAGATCAACATTTAAAACGTTCCCTAAAGGCGCGTCATATGAATATGATCGCTTTAGGTGGCGCTATCGGTACCGGCTTATTCGTAGCTGGTGGTGAAGTGGTAAGTACAGCGGGCCCTGGTGGTGCGCTTGTAGCTTACGGCCTCATTGGTATCATGGTGTACTTCCTCATGACATCTCTTGGGGAAATGGCTACGTACTTGCCGATTCCAGGTTCCTTCGGGACCTATGCAAAACGCTATGTAGATCCTGCCTTTGGTTTTGCCTTAGGTTGGAACTATTGGTTTAACTGGGCTATTACCTTGGCTGCTGAAGTATTAGCGGGGGCGCTGATCATGAAATATTGGTTCCCTGATGTGCCTGCTATCGTATGGTCTGCTCTGTTCTTGCTCGTTTTATTCGGCTTGAACTATTTGTCTACTCGTTCCTTTGGTGAAAGTGAATATGTATTCTCTAGCATCAAGGTTATTACTGTATTCGTATTCCTATTCTGCGGCTTCATGCTCATCTTTGGCATTGGCGGCACATCTCCAGGATTTGCGAACTGGACAGTAGGGGAAGCGCCATTCGTAGGTGGTTGGGAATCTATCCTCGCTATCTTTATGGTAGCTGGTTTCTCCTTCCAAGGTACTGAGCTTATCGGCGTAGCCGCTGGTGAAGCAGAAGACCCTGAAAAGAACGTGCCAAAAGCGATTAATACAATCTTCTGGCGTATTCTATTGTTCTATATCGGTGCTTTCATCGTTATCGGTTTCTTAATTCCTTACACTGATCCAAACCTATTGAATTCTAGTGTAGAGAATGTATCTATTTCTCCATTTACACTCGTATTCGACCGCTTTGGTTTTGCCTTTGCTGCTAGTTTTATCAATGCTATCATCTTAACGGCAGTACTCAGTGCTGGTAACTCTGGTCTCTATTCTTCTACACGTATGTTGTATGCACTTGCTAAAGAAGGACAAGCACCAAAAATCTTCGGTAAGCTTAATAAACGTGGTGTTCCAGTACCAGCGTTAATCTTAACTACAGCAATCGGTTTATTTGCATTCCTTACAAGCTTCATCGGCGAAGGTACTGCATATACTTGGATTGTTAATATCTCTGGTCTATGCGGTTTCATCGCATGGGTTGGTATCGCTGTTTCTCACTATCGCTTCCGCCGTGCCTTCATTGCACAAGGTAGAGATCTTAAAGAATTACCTTACAAAGCGTGGTTGTTCCCAATTGGCCCAATCTTGGCGTTCATTCTTTGCGTCATCATCATTGCTGGTCAAAACTACTCCGCTTTCACAGGCGATACAATCGACTGGTATGGCGTATCCGTTGCGTACATCGGATTGCCAATCTTCTTCGCAGTATACTTAGGTTACAAATATATCAAGAAAACAAAACTTGTTCCTTTGAAAGAGGTTAACCTAGACCGCGATTTCGATAAATAATAATTGATTCAATTACTATTTAATTAATAAAATAATAAAATCCTACTTAATGATCTTTCCTGTGAAAGTAAATTAAGTAGGATTTTTTTGTATTTATACTAGTTATAATGTATGATATATATATTGGAATTTTAAAATATTAAAAAATAATTTATGTAATAATAAGTTATAAATGACTATATAAAAGTTACTATTTAAGATTCTTAATAATAAATATAGTAAGAATTAATGTGATTAGTATAGGAGAGAATACTATGAAAAAATTTATTACCTTTATATTAGCAGCTATATCAATATTATCTATCTCTATATTATTTACTGGATGTGGAACACAAACAGTAGATGACATAACAGGTGAATATATTTTAGTTAGAGATGGACAGGAGATAAAAGAAGATAACAAACATTATTATCTTATAGTTTTAGAAAAAGATATAACTAAGCAGAATAAACCAGCTATTAAAGTACGTTTTACTGAACAACGATATAATTCAGATTTAGATAAATACTATTATGTAAATCGTGATTTCTATATGGATCCTAAAACATTACAATCATTTGACTCAGAAAAAAATCATTTTAGTATCAATGATAAAAAGAATATTTTAGTAAATAACGTAGAATATAAAAAAATATCATCTAACGTGGTAAATAAAGATGATACAAATTATACAGCTCATAATTTAATTCAAGATTTAGTAAAAATACCAAAATTTAATGAATTACATTATAAACGTGAGCGTATACGAGATGAATTCAGCGGTTATAAAACTGAATTAGAAAAACTAGTTTATTATTAATATCAACAAAATAGCAAAGAATAAAATAATCATATAAAAGAGCTGTTCAGTATATACATAATGAACAGCTCTTTTTTGGTGATTGTATTTCTGTGAAAGCCTTGCTATAATTAATCAAAATATATTGTAGTCAATTAGAAAGGATACAATTATGATTATTACTACAACTATGCATATTGAAAATAAACCTGTACAAGAGTACAAGGGTATTGTATTTGGTGAGGTCGTAGAAGGCCGTAACTTTGTGAAAGATTTCATGTCTGGCATTCGTGACATCGTTGGTGGCCGTAGTGGCAGCTATGAAGATTCTTTGATGAAAGCTCGCCAAGCAGCTCTTGATGAAATGTCTCAACGGGCTTCTAAATTGGGTGCTAATGCTGTTATCGGTGTATCATTCCAATACAGCACAGTAGGTGCAGAAAACGGTATGCTCATGGTTACATGCAATGGTACAGCCGTTGTAGTTTAATAGGTAATAGACTATAAGTTTCCATGTATTATTGTAACTAAAAACAGCAGGGTGGAAGCCCTGCTGTTTTTTTATTTTATCTTATACCATGTTGCGTACATAACTGGTAGTACGATGAGTGTTAGAACAGTTGCCACTAGTAGGCCGCCGCTAAAGGCGATGGCAAGTGGGCTCCAGAATACAGATCCCATAAGAGGAATCATGCCTAAAATCGCTGCGATAGCGGTGAGCATGATCGGACGGAAACGAAGTGTAGCGGAGTTGATAATCGCTTCAAGTGGTTTTTGTCCTTCTGCTTTGTGGATTTCAATTTGGTCTAACAAGATAATGGAGTTACGGATGATCATACCCGAAAGGGCGATGATACCTAGAATAGCCATAAAGCCTAATGGTGTTCTCGTAATATTGAGAGCTAATACGACGCCGATTAATCCAAGAGGCGCTGTGAGCAAAGCCATAATCATGAAAGCAATACGCTTTAATTGGAACATGAGGATTGTCATGATCACAAAGAGCATAATTGGCATTGGTGTTGCTAGATTTTGTACAGCTGTAACGCTCTTTTCAGCGGCTCCATCAAGTTCAATGGTATAGCCTGTAGGCAAGGAGTCGCGAATGTCTTGTAAGGATTTATAAACCTCTTTTGTTTTTGCATTGCCTAAAACACCGGCTTTTACATTAGCGTGAATGCTGATGGATGGCATCATGTTACGATGCCAGATGATACCATCCTCTTGTGTCATGGTGATAGTTGCAATTTGGCTAAGCGGTACGTAGGAACCATTGCCTGTTTGAATCGGTAAGGAGGATAGAGCACTTAAGTTATGTTGCTCATTATCTCCTAAACGGAATGTAACAGGAATCGTTTGGTTACCTTCATAGTATTCCCCAGATTTAGTGCCAGATAATAGACTTTGTAAGTGTAAGGATACAGCATAGCTATCGATGCCGAGTAATCGAGCCTTGTTAGGGTCGATATGAACATTGGCTACTGGTTCCGTATCTGGCCAGTCAAAGGCAATATTCTGTAAATCCTTGTCACCTTGCATTTTGCTTTTTACTTGGTTCGCAATGTCTTTTACCACCTTTTGATCAGGACCTGCTACGCGGAGCATCACTGGATATTTAGATGGTGGCCCAATTTGTATAAATTGAGCATTTACGAGGGCTGAAGGAAATTCTTCATTTAAATAAGAAGTTAATTCACCATAGAGTTTATCTCGATCCTCTAAGGATTTTGTAACGATAACGTACTGCAAGAAGTTATTTCGTTGCAACTCAGGTTCTAAGGTGAGAACGAAACGCGGAGAACCTTGTCCTATATAGGATGTAAAGGTCGAAATGTGTTCGTTACCTTGTAAATGTTCATCGATGATTTTTGCCTGATTTGCAGTGTATTCAATAGATGAACTTTGAGGAAATTGCATGGATACGATAATTTCATTACGCGTTGATGATGGGAAAAATTCCTGCTTGATTAATGGTAGTGAAAGTAGGGATAATACAAAGGCACCTAAGGTGATGAGTAATACTACCTTATGATGGCCTAAAGCCCAATGTAATAGTTTTTCAAATTTATCATAGAATGTAACACTGAGCTTGTGCATGATACGGTCTCGTTTATTCCATTCTGATTCAGGTTTTGGAGCCTTATTTTCGATGATTTTATAACCGAGAACAGGGCTGACGAGAACAGAGGCGAACCAAGATAGGATGAGCGCCATAAATACAACGATGGATAGAGATTTTGTAAACTCTGCTACCATGCCTTCTGCGAGTGCTAATGGTAAGAAGCCAGCACAGGTAATGAGCGTACCAGATAGCATAGGGAATGCTGTCGATTGATAAGCAAAGGTGGCAGATCTAAAGTGACCCCAACCTTCTTCGAGCTTAACGCTCATCATTTCTACAACGATGATGGCATCGTCTACGAGGAGGCCTAGAGCCAGTATTAACGCACCTAGACTAACCTTGTGCAGATAAATGCCACTTTCATACATCAAAATGAATGTGGTAGACACAACGACAGGAATCGTGAGGGCTACGACCACACCTGTACGCAAGCCAAGGGATGCAAAGCTTACGAGCAATACGATGGCGATAGCTTCAAATAGAGATTGAGAGAAATCGCCAATGGATTCTTTAACAATATGTGGCTGATTTGATACTTGATCGAGCTCAAGGCCTGCAGGAATAGTTTTCTTCAATTCTGCTAGCTTTTTATCGATAGCTTCACCAAATTCTATATTATTGCCACCTGCATCCATGGAGATGGCAATACCGATAGCTGGCTTGCCTTCATAGTAGAATTGAGGATTGCTAGGGTCTTGGTAGGTCATGGTTACATCAGCCATGTCGCCAAGGCGCAAGGTTTGATTATTGATGCGAATTGGCATATCTTGTACGGCTTGTGGACTATCGAATAGGCCGTTCACGCGGAGATACACATTATTCGTATCCGTCGTAATCATACCAGCTGGAACCATCATACTTTGCTGTTTGATAGCTGTTAATAGCTGTTGTGTACTGATTTTATAGGATGCTAATTTATCCTTATTAATCGTTACATTAAGGGTTTGTTGTTGAACCCCAATGAGGCTGATTTTCTTAACATTTGGAACAGATAACAACTGACGTTTTAAGTCTTCTGCTTGTTGACGCTTTTCTTCGTAGGAGAATTCATCGCCGCTAATGGCGTAGATAATGCCGTATACATCATCAAATCTGTCGTTGATGGTTGGTCCTTGAACGCCTTGTGGTAATGACTTCCATTCGTCGTTGATCATGTTCCGCGCTTCTTCCCAAGCGGGACGGATTTTATCGGATGGTAGATTTTCTTTCAGATTAATATAAATAACTGATTTACTGCCATCTGTGAAAGATTTTGTATAATCGACGCCAGGTAGGTCGCGCAGTTTTTCTTCTAATTTGTCCGTTACCTGATCCGACATTTCTTGTGGGGAAGCTCCCGGCCAAGCAACGCCGACTACCATGGTGCGCATTGTAAAGTCTGGGTCTTCCATACGGCCCATGTGGTTGTATGAGAAGATACCAAAGGTGAGGAGCACAGCCATAAAGTAATAGATAATGGACTTATGTTTGAGGGCCCATTCGGCTAAGTTAAATTGTTTCATTGACTAACCGCCGTCCCTTCTTGTAATTGTTGGGTACCTGCGGTGATGACAATGTCACCCTTAGCTAAACCAGACGTAACGATGACGGAGTTCTTACCAAACTCACCAGTCTTAATCGGCACGAGATGAGCCTTTTTATCTCGAATGATATACACTGCATTATTGCCGTTAGAGTCTTTCACAAGAGCCGTTAACGGAATGGAAATATTAGTGCTATCTGTAGTAGATAGATTTACATTGATCGTCATGCCTAGTTGTACCTCTTTTGGAGGATTTTGTAAGGTAATTTTTACGGTATACGTTCTTGCCACAGGGTCAGGAACTGGTGAAATTTCACGGACCACGCCTTGCACGGTTACATCAGGTAGAGCCCAGAATGTAATAGTGGCAGGGCTACCTACATGCACCTTAGTCAATTCTTGTTCAGGAAGGGCGATGACTGCTTCTGGGTCGCGACCAGCTGCTAAGGTACCAACGCTTTGACCAGCTGCTACGACTTGGCCTGTTTCAATATTGAAAGCAGTGATAATACCTGTATCAGGGGCTGTTAAATTTGTATAGCTATTTTGATTACTACTCAAGTTGAGGCTGGCCTGTGCTTGTTGTAATTGAGCAGATGTGGCATTTAATTGGTTTTCTGCTTGATCTAATTGCAACTTACTAATCGCTTGTTGTGCATAGAGTTCGCGATATCGTTTTGCATTAGTTTCTGCTAATTCATAAGCCGATTGAGCAGCTTTCACAGCACCTTCAGCATTTTGTACTTGAGCTGATGTATCTGAACCATTGATTTGAGCAATTACTTGGCCTGCTTGCACAGCATCACCGACATTTACAAATTTATTGAGGACACGACCCCCAATTTGAAAGGCTAAGTTTGTTTCCGTTTTATTATGGATAGTGCCTGCATAGCCAGCACTAGTAGTACCAGATTCTTCACCGATGGTGATGGTGCGCACCTTGAGGCTAGTATCCTCAGGTTGCTTTTCAGATCCGCAACCACTGATTATAGCAGTCCCTATTAAAAGGGCTCCTATGGTTGCTATGACTCGTTGATTCATAGAATCTCTCCTTTATACCACACATAAGCCCTATGACACAGAACTACACATTAGTAATCATAGGACTATATATTTTATGAAAGTAACTCTAATTTAGCCATTAGAGTTATTTTAGATAATAGCTCTATTAGATTTTATTATATATTTTATACAATTTAATAATACTATATTTATATGTAAACGGCTAGGGGGATATATAAAAAGTGAGTCCTCCATAGGAGAACTCACTCTTTATATATCTACAATGCTCATAAATCTACAAGCTAGTAGGAAGCTAGTAGGTATTACTCTTTTTCTTCTGTTTCTTGTACTACGATAGGTTCTTCATAGGTTACAAGAATTTTGTCGATACGAGTATTATCCATATCTACAACTTCAAAGGTATAGCCATTCCATTTTGCTTTGTCTAATTCTTTTGGAATGCGACCAAAGAGAACGTTTAATAGACCGCCCATTGTTTTGTACAAGTCTTTTTCTTCGCCTGGTAATTCTTCATCGATGTGGAAGAATTCTTTAAATTCGTCTACGTCGAGAAGGCCATCTACAAGCCAGGAGCCGTCTTCACGTTCGACGATTTTATTTTCTTCTTCCTTGATTTCTTCTTCACCGGAAGGCATGAGACCTACGATTTCTTCCATGATGTCATGTAAGGTTACAAGACCACTGAAACCACCGTACTCGTCGAGAACGATGGTTTCATGAACGCCTTCTGTACGGAGTACGTTCAACAATTTCATGAGCGTTATTGATTCTGGAATGAGTAATGGTTCTTTCAAACAAGATTCAATAATATCATGAATAGAGCGTTCGCTAGGACGTTGCATGATCTGTACCAATACGTCAGATACAGTTACGAGACCCTTTAGTTCGTCCAAGGAATCGGTACCTACAGGAATGCGGTAATGGTTAGCATTTTTGAGGACTTCCATAATTTCATCCTCTGTGCCATTAAGGTCAATCCATTTGAGCTGTGTACGAGGTGTCATGATGTCGCCAGCGTTCATATCTGCTAAGTGGAAGATATTTTCTACGAGGATAGGTTCCTCTTCTTCATAAGCACCCATAGCAACGCCTTCGGTGAGCATCTTATTGATTTCAGACTCTGTAACAGGCGCCTCTTCTTTCACAGTCACGCCTAGTAATTTTAAGAGGAATTCTGTGGAAACACCAAGGAAGCTAACGATAGGTTTTAATGCTACAGATAACCAGTAAATCGGTTTTGCTACGACTACGGCGATGCTTTCAGGACTATTTAAGGCCAACCGTTTTGGTACGAGCTCGCCAATAACGAGGGATAAATAGGTGATAATAGCAACGATGAGTAAGGAGCTAATGGATGCTGCATAAGGCTCAATACTTGGAATATTAGCTACTAAAATCTCTTCTAAAGGACCAGAGAAGGTCGCACCAGAATACAAACCAGTTAAAATACCAACGAGGGTAATACCAATTTGAATAGTAGAAAACATATTATTTGGATTCTCTGCTAATTCAAAGGCTTTTTTTGCACGCTCATTGCCTGCCTCTGCCATTTCTTCGAGTTTACGTTTTTTAGCATTGACGATGGCCAATTCCGTCATAGAGAATAAGCCGTTTGCTATGATTAATACGATGATAATTATAAAATCTAAGGTCAGATCACTGTCCATGTAAGTAGACACTCCTTTTTTATGACATATCATTCTGCACATGAGAATAATAAAATATTACTCTTTAGTATACCATATTGGCATCAATAAATGTTTGACATAATAAAAGCACCCAAAAGGGTGCTTTTATTGTATACTATAGGTGTTACTGCCCCAGACTGGTAACAGAAAGGGGGTGAAAACGTGTTTGACACTTTGATTTCCTTAATAGTATCCATCGTAGCAGGTGTAACCTGTCACTACATCTGCAAGTGGCTAGATAGATACTTCCGTCAGTAACTAGCACAAAAAAAGGAGGGCCGCCACCCTCCTTTTTTGTTTGCGTGAAAACGTGTCTCACATTGACTTCCTTTGTCATATATTATGATACATGATTACCTTTAATTTGTAAATATTGCTCTAATAAGGGTATAGTATATATATTAATTTTAGTATTGAAATAGGGCATACAATTGGGAACTCATGATGGGATTAGATATATGACAAGTGAACAGGAATGGGAACAGGTTTTACAAATAAAAACAGCAGGCCGCGATGATAGTCGGTCAGATACGGAGCATCATCCGTATGAGCCGACAGATTATTGCGTCCTAGAGCGCTTGGCGAACAGCGGTCATATTCGTAAGAAACATACCCTCATCGATTATGGCAGTGGCAAGGGCCGTGTTAGCATTTTTATGGCCTACCAAACGGGCTGTCACTCCATCGGTATCGAATATGATGAACGATTGTATGAAAAGGCTCTTATCAATGGTGAAAGCCCAGCAGCTCGCAATCGTGTGAGTTTTGTGCTAGGTGATGCGGCGCTCTATGAATTGCCAGCTCAAGCAGATCGATGCTTTTTCTTTAATCCCTTTGCACTCCATACGATTAAGCGCGTTCTAGGAAATATTTTTGATTCCCTGTATCATCATCCGCGTGAAATTAAACTATTTTTCTACTATGTTAACGAAGAGGTAGAAAACTTCTTAAATAACCATGTGCGACTTGAACAAGAAGAACCTATCGATTGCAGCGATTTATTTGAAGAAAGCGATGAAAAGGAACGAATTTTAGTATATTCAGTTAATTTATTTTAATGTATTCAGTTAACTGTATTTAGTATGTAAGAAACCTCAATGTTGAAGTCTTGTTTTAGTGGTTCTAAATTTGTACGACTAGGACATCATTCAAATTGAGGTTTTATTCTATTTTTAAGGTACTTTCACCTAGATTATTAAGGAAAAAGCAGATAAATTCTGATATAATAATATATTAGAGATTATAAAATCAAATTATTTTTTATGGTTCTATACATTGATTCGTATGCACTAAGTTAGTGGATAGGGCTGAGTGTATTGAAGACTGGAGGTACCCGTGGAAATCATCGATACAGCATTGATTGAACGTATTCGCAAGGCCTTAATTAAACGTTATGATCGAGATCAACAGATCCAACAAATGATAGAAGAAATCGGTGCCGAAGAGGGACTCAATGAAACTGAATTGGCTATCATTTACCAAGCTTATTTAGAGATTAAGGAACGCATATACTATACATCCTCTCTCATTGATTTGTGGAATCAAATTGAAGAGGTTCAAAAACGGATGTCCATGTTGCATACCTATGATTCTCTTGAAGAGGATTTGTTTGGCAATGTATTAGGCGACGATAAAGAGGATATTATCATTTCTGATGGATCTTATCTTGGTAAGGGTGCTAGTCATAATAATGATGTATACGCTATGGAACAGGTCCAATTATCGGATATTCCTGTACAGCATGATTCTACAGTGGGCATGAACCATATTAAATTGAACGAATTGCATTCTATGGGCGGTCTTTTTACAGGATCTGGTGAAAGCTCCCAACATGAGATATCGGACCTTGATGAAGACATTGTAGAGCATATGGATGTAAATCCATTAGAAGGTGTGGAAAGCTTAGAAGTCCATCACATGGATGAAGAAAATATGTCCTCTATTGATCCATATACAGCAGTAAATGCTTTATTATTCGGTAAGTCTGGCTTAGATTCAGATAAAGCCAATAAGAAGATGGAAAAGCTTCTTAAAAAGCAATTGAAACGCGTAGATGATGAATGGGCGCGTATCAATGGAACTGACGTAAAAAAATCCAAGGACGAAAAAAAATCTAAAGAAGATAAGAAATCTAAGGGTGACAAGAAATCCAAAGAGGATAAAAAGTCCAAAGATGGTAAAAAGTCTAAAGAGGATAAAAAGGACAAAAAACATAAAAAGTCTAAGGAAGACAAACATTCTAAATCCGAAGATAAGTTAAAGAAAAAGAAAGACAAGGCTGAAAAGAAGCTTAAAGTCTTAAATGACAAGTTAAAAACCGTCTTTTTAGGCGATACTTTCAGTAAAAAAGATAAGAATAAAGACAAGAAAAAGGATAAAAAATCCAAAAAGGATAAATCCGAAAAAAAGCAAAAACGATAGTTTCTGTACGGAATAGTAAGTCCTCTGAACAGAGAACCAAGGAGAGTACTAGTGCGAAGAAATCGGCAAGTGCTGGAACTATCGACCGTGGATGCGGTAAATGCAAGCGATGTAAGGGGCCTAAATGTAAGAAATATCCAACATAATTATAGTTAGGTAATATAGAGTAGTTACGTTATATGAGAATAGTAGGGGTTAATGATGAACCGATGGCAACGATTATTTGAAGGCATAAAGACAGAGATTAAGGTGTTTATCTTTTTCTCTGCTTTGTTGACTGCATTTAGAATCGTGTTTCTTGCAGTATTTCAATCACAGCTAGCATCTGTGACGATGGAGAATATCCTTACCTCCTTATGGCTAGGCTTTAGATTGAGTCTCAAGACAGTCGGTTCTTTGTGTTTACTAGGCTTTTTAGGAGGCACATTGGTACATACCTTTGTACCTAAATGGCCGTCCTTACGCATTAAACAGGTTGTGTATTCCATAGCGACTGTACTGTTGACCTTCCTATTCTTAGGCCGCATTCCGTTCTACAAAATATTCAATTCCTCTTATAATGCGATGCTCATTAATGGTAAAAACGATGATATCAGCGCCATTATCAATACAGCCATCAATGAATATAATGCGTTGATGTATATCGTTGGAGCCGTTGTGTTGAGCGCAGCTCTTTGTTATTTCCTCGTTAAATTCTTGGCGTGGGGTACAAAGAAATATAGTGATTACGCTGATACTCAATTAGTTTGTCCTACTTGGTATCCTAAGACTAAGAAAACGCAATGGATCACAGGTATTGGATTGACTGTAGCTATCGGTGTATTAGGTCTGTTCTTTAGATTTGGTGGTGCTTTTAACTATACGAATTCCATCAACTGGGAAAGTGCAGCACGCCTCAGTTCTAATCTATTAAACGAAACCATCCTCGACGATGTGCAGGCTCTTTATCGTGTTAAAAGTATTGCAAAGCGCGCGGATGAGTTAGAGGTTATCAACTTAACCCCTCAAGAATTGAGTGAGAAAATCAGTGCCATCGGTGGAACATTTAATGGTAAGGATTTTGATGGTTCTTTCACAAGAACTATTACGACAGAGCGTTTAGCGGAGCAACCACAGTCCATCAATATCGTTCTCGGTGAATCCTATGGTTTGTGGCCATTCCTCAGTGAATACAACGAACCTGGTGCGTACCTCGTTGAACAAGGCCGTAAATATGCTGCCAGTCCTCAAGCGATGAGCACGCAGCTAGCCCTTGCTCAAGGTACAGGCACTATGCCGGCTATCAATGGTTTGCTCACTGGTATGCCAGATACAGGTCTATATCCTAACTATGAAGGTGAAAGTTTCAAACAACCGTATGGTTTAGGCATTGGCTCTGTTATGAAAAAGCTAGGCTATAAAACTGTATTCTGGTACGGCGGCTTTAGTACATGGCAAAACGTGAAGAACTTCACCTTGTCTCAAGGTTTTGACGAATTCCACGATGCGTCTGAAATGCCTAGCGAAGACGGCAATGCGTGGGGCGTAGGTGATAAAGATTTATTTAAAGCGATTTCTGCGTATATGGATCAACATAGAGGGGAAAAAATCCTCAATGTCATCATGACCACCTCTAATCATCCGCCGTATAGCATCAATGTAGCCAAGGAAGGGTATGATGTGAATAAGGTAAAAGGCCATTTGCCTGATACAATTGCAGAAACAGATAAGCAATTGAATGAAATGGGTCATATTTGGTATGCGGACCATGTGATGGGCGAGTTCATCGCTAGTGAAGAAAAAGCAGATCCTTCTGCACTCTTTGTTATCACTGGTGACCATAGTGAACGATTTACCTTTGCTCGTGAAGTAGGTCCTAATGTGGCGTCTACGATTCCAATTATCTTCTACGGTCGTGGTATTCATAAAGACTGGCTCGCTCCAAACGCTTTTGGCATGAGCATTCAAATCATTCCAACCTTGGCAGAACTAGCAGGGCGACCTGGTCAAACCTATGAAGCCATGGTGCCAAGCTTGTTTAAACAAGAGGAATTTGTCTTTAACCATAGACTATATCTAGATAACAGTGGAAAACTTATGGAACAAGGCACAAATATGCCTCAAGCCTATGGGGATGTGATTAAGAACATGCGCGAACTAGCGGCGTGGCGTATTAAGCACGGGGATAGTATTCAATAATTTTTGTATACGATACATATGGTAGATATCATATTTGTATCTACCATATTACCTACATAGTAAATTAAAGGGATTTGTAAGTTAAAGGATGATCTATGAGCACTGTGACGGCTATTATCTTAGCTCGCAACGAAGAAAAACATATTGTAGATTGTATTAAAAGTATTCAATTTGCTGATGAAATATTAGTTATTGATGATGGAAGTACAGATCAAACGGTACCTCTTGCTACTAACTTGGGGGCTAAAGTTATACCACATCATCTGAATGGAGATTGGTCACAACAACGGAGATTTGGTATATCTCAAGCACATAGTGAATGGATTCTATTTATAGATTCGGATGAGCGTGTATCTCCTCAATTAGCAAAATCAATCCAAGAATCTATTAAAGGAGAGCCAAAAGCTTATTGGCTACGAAGATATAATTTATTCCATCACAATCCAGCTACGCATGGCGTAGTAAGACCTGATAAGGTTTTGAGATTAATGCCTCGTGAAGGGGCTACAGTGGAGGGGGCAGTCCATGAGACTTTTATTAGTCCTTATCCACAAGCTACATTAGAAGGCAAATTGTATCATTATACTTATGATAACTGGCATCAGTTCTTCGAAAAGTTTAATAAATATACTACAGCAGCGGCCAACAAGTACAAGGAACAAGGGAAATCTTGTAGTTTTTTAGGGGATATTATATTGCGTCCCACATGGGCATTTTTTAAGATATATATTTTGCAAGGTGGCATATTAGATGGAAAAATAGGTTTTCTATTATCTATCTACCATATGATGTACACTATGACGAAATATGTAAAATTATATTATTTAAACAAATCTAATGGGCAATTATAATCAGTAATTTAGTATAGTAGATTACTATGGGGAATTATTGTTCTTGACGTAGATATGGAAGTATGAATGAGTGAACAATTTTTTCTATCCCTACAACAAAATATAAAACTAATGCTTTGGGCTCCTATATTGAGCGCCATATTTCGAATCATATTCATGATTGTGTATAATCCTTACCCTACATGGAAGGGACGCTGGAAATCTGTATTAGGTTCATTGCGTTACGGCTTTTGGTGGGGCATGGATTTTGATGCTTATGTATTCTTACTACCCTTAGTATTGGTGACGCTCCCTGCATTATTATTTGATGGGTATCATCAAATAGAAGATACTGTACGGTTAGTGGGATTAACCATTTATTCCTGTATACTTTACGCAGCTTTTGCAGGAAAAATGATTTTTTATAAGCATTTCCATGATACGTATAACTATATGGTTCATTATGGAAATCATGCAGAGAAACGTAATTTGATTGATGTATTCTTTAATCAAGATCGAGGAATTCTCGTCATTTTAGGATTGATTCCTATTACGTTTATATCCTGGTACATGGGAGATTTCTTCTTATCCTTGCCATCTATACCTTATCCAACTATTGAAGGAACTTGGCCTACTGTAGCTTGGAATATAGGTCTTGTGGCTGCCTCCGTTTTGGGGTTTTATTGGTTCCGCTATGGTGGAACCTTATCTCACGATGATAAACCAGAATGGGATACGATTCCTACAGTGGTAAAAGAGGATATATTCTTTGCTCGTGCTACAGTGCCAGATCTATGTGCCTTAGAAACGGTGCTAAAACATCCACTTCGTGATGAATATACCGCATCTGCTGAGGACATTGATGACGCGATTCATCGTATTGTTCCTAAGGAATATAAAGATCAGGATTTGAATACACCGCTTCATGCGTTTAAGCGCGTTGCATCAGGTCCTCGTATTGATAAACCACAACATATATTCTTTATTGTTGGTGAAAGTATCCCACAATGGTCTCTTGATGAACCTTATAAGGAACTTAATATATGTCCTGGTTTATGGGATTTTAAAGATAATCCACATACGGCGCAAGTACCTAATTTCTTGCCTGCCGGTAATGTATCTCGTCCATCCATTGTGAGTCTCTTATCTGGTGTCTATGATGCGGGTATGGAAATCAATGAACGGGAAGCCTTCTGGCATGAACCATTGCCGACTTCTTTGGCATCTCAAATGAAGCGTTTAGGTTATGATACGATTTATTGGTATGGTGGCAATGCATCGTATGGTAACTTTAATCACTTTGGCAAGGCTCAAGGATTTGACCGCGTAGAAAGTGCTTCTGTTTTTTGTGGTCCTGATGCACCTAAGACTTGGGTAGGTGTTTATGACCATGTATTTTTAGAACATATAGAACAGGAAATCAAATCTTTAGAACATCCTACATTCCATTTTATTTACACAACATCCAATCATGGTCCTTATAAAATGGAGGATTCCTTATTAGATTATGATCCTGAACAGGTGATGCCAAACCTTGGAGATGATTTAAAATTCAACAAGAAACGCAATAAGGAATTGGCTACCTATCGCTATAGTGATAAGGCGATTTTTAACTTTGTTAATGCTATGAAAGAGGCATTTCCTGATAGTTTATTCGTTGTTACCGGTGACCACTCTAATCTATTTGGCTCTTTGAATAATACATCCTTAATTCAACGAGACTATACGTTGCGCGATACATTCTGTACGGTAGGGCTGTTACAACATCCTGCTTTCACAAAGGATATGATTACGGCGCCAATTGGCACGCATATGAGCCTCATGCCTACCATTATTGAAGCCATTGCACCAAAGGGTTTCGAATATTACTCCATCGTACCGTCCTTGTTTGATGAACAGCCAGATACATTAGTTACACCGTATCAATGGATTACGCCTCATATGATGGGCGATGTTCGTATGGATTATGGTGAAAGTAATATACCGTCCTATAAACCGGTTGAGCCAATTCGCCCTATTAATAATCATGGGGACGATGCGCGAGATTGGACAATGTTGACCATGTGGCTCATTAACCATGAGGACAGCATGAATAAGTCGTAGTATAATTAAATGATAATAGTCTATTGATGTATATGTAATCAGTATTTCGTATACATCAATAGATGTTACTATATGTGTATTGATATGTGTATGATAGGAGGAATCTATGTCTATAATCAATATTGTAGGCGCCAAAATTTGGGGTGGCGGTGAACAATATGTATATGATATTTGTAAGCAATTACAACAACGACATAGGACTGCGTACATCTTAGTGGACCAATCGAATGAAGATATGCAATCTCGGTATGCCCAAGTGGGTCATGTGATGACGGCCAATCTTTATACCTTGAAGGGTTTTCTATCTGTTAATGCAGTGGCTAAGCAGGTAAAAGCACAAGGGATTGATACGATTGTATGCCACTCTGGTAAATATATCTTATTCTGTATTGCTCTTAAGCAGCTAACAGGTGCTAAATTGGTGTTTATTAAACATAATCTTGTACCTGGTAAAACAGATATGTATCATAGATGGATCAATGCACAAGTGGATGCCTTTGTTTGTGTGTCTAAACTCGTTTATGATGATCTTATGACACCTGTTATAAAGGATACTAGCAAATACCATGTTGTATATAATGGTATCGACCCGAATCGATTCCAGTCCTTTTCAGATGCAGTTCCCATGAAATATAAGGTTAGAACCTTTGGCTATAGTGCGCGTATTACAGAACGAAAAGGTTTGTATCTGATTTTAAGCGCTCTTGAACAGATTCATCAAAACAATCCAGATGTTCGATTGATTATATCTGGGGCTGGTACAGAGGATCAAATTAAGAAATTAAAAGATTATATACATGCTCATCAAATGCATTCTTACGTTGAATTTATAGGTTTTACACGAGATATTGAAGGTTTATATAGATCCATAGATTGCTTACTATTGCCAACGATAACGCGTGAAGCCTTTGGTCTCGTTATTTGTGAGGCTATGTATTGCGGTGTACCAGTCATTACAAGTGGCTCTGGGGCTCAGCGAGAAATCATAGACGATGGTGAATCTGGATTTATTGTAGATCCTTTGAACGAACACAGCTTACAACAAGCTATGGAACATGTGATGAGTGATGCTGTAGACTTGCCAAATATCATCACAAAGGCACGACAAGTTGTGGAACAGCGATTCATTGTTAATCGTGTGGCAGATGAATTAGTTACGATTATAGATAATTTACACTCCACTGATAAGTAATGATAAGGTTTGGTAGTTTTTTAGTGGATAGGAGTTTGAGATGGGATATTTAGAAACACAATGGCAGCGAGGTCGTAAGATTTACGGCAAACGTAGTTGGAGGGAAACACGACGCACTTTCCTTCATACAATGCGCTCTATCCGCAATAAACGAGAAATAGAGGCACTAGAGAGCTATTTTGCAAGCTATACGCCAGATCCAACATTATTAGACCGTCAAGTTGGTCTATTTGAGTTAATGACGCGATATTTCTTGTTTAAAAGCTCAACACCACAGGAACGATTAGAGGCTATTATTAATCATTTTGATTATTTGAAAGATGTATTTACAGATGAAGCCATTCGCGAAATGTACTCTGTAGATCCAGATAATATTTATGACGATGTAAGTCGTATGAATCGTGGTTTTATCGTATGGGAATCAGAAGACCTTGATATGGTGGCCCGTTTATATTATGGACCGGGTCAACGAAAAGAAGGTTTTTTAACCTTGTTGTTAACCTTGGGTAAACAAGGCGTATACCATGCTAACTTCCGCCTTGGTAAAGGTTTTAATGGGGAACCCGCTATGTGGATTGGCACGATTCAAGGATATAAAGATGGCCTTGATAATGCTAAAACAGTTACTAAAAAGATGTTTGGGTATCGACCAAAAAACTTTATTATGTTCCTATTACGCCATATTGCGGTCCTTTGTAAGGTCGAATCCATTTATGCCGTATCTGATGAAGGCTTCTATGCAAATACCCATTTAGTTCGCGGTCATCGCGCTAAGGTAGCTGAGCTAGATCCATTGTGGGAGGAATCTGGTGGTGTTGTATGTAGTGATGACCGTTTCTTCAACATTCCATTAGAGGAATATCGTAAACCTATTGAAGAAATTAAATCACAAAAACGTAGCCAATACAGAAAACGCTATGAATTACTCGATCAATATGAGCAAGAGATTCAAGAGCATCTGAAACCATTGTTACGTGTAAAATAGATATCTATAAAATAGATGTTAATATGATGAAAATTAGATTGTAACTATGTAGGTGAAAAGGGGTTAGTATGCAATCTTGGATAATTAAGCATTCTGAAATGGTGCTGACCGTACTCATTTCACTGATGATATGTACGACGCGGTCATCTATGGCACTAGGAAATTTAATATATAGCCTTATTATATTGATGACCTTAGTAACTTGTTGGTATAGACGACATGAAATCTCTGTACCACAGTCCATACGCCAATATGGATGGGCCTATGTAGGCATGTTACTATGCGTATTGCCGTCCGCATTAATCAGCAATGATATAGCGGTGACTACTAAATATTTCTTTAATATTTGGGTTTGGAAGGTATTAGTTATCGTACCAATTCTGTTATTTATTAAAAGTTCTCCCAAATTATACGCCATATTATCAGTATTTTTTGTGTATATGGGCATCGATGCTATATCGGCCTTTGCACAATATTTACTGGGCTATAATTTAGGACCAGGAGGTCGTGCAGGTGGTGTTATACACGGCTCTATGATGGGACTTGCCATGTTGTTAACATTGGCTTTTCCATTAGCATTAATTGCTGCCTATGATAAGAGATTTCCATCGTATGTAAGAAAATCTGCTGTATTTTCTTTGTTTGGCATGCTATTAGGCATGTGGGGGAACCAAAGCCGTGGTTCCTGGTTATTTAATGGCATTAATGGTGCGCTCATTACATTGCGTTATTGCTTTGTAAATATTCGCTATGTATTAGTACTACTTGTAGCTGTTGTAGGTATAGGATATACATTTAGTAGCAATCAAGCCTATGTAGCTCGTTTTGAAAGTACTTTTAATATAAGCACAGATGGTTCAAATTTGGGCCGTATCTATGTATGGGAAGCAGATAAGCAAATGATTATGGATCATCCTGTAACAGGTGTTGGTCCTGGATTATGGCAAAAAACATATCGAGAGCACTATAAATTAAAACAAGAAAATCAAGATTTGGGGCATTCTCATAATAATCTATTGCAAATAGCCTCTGAATCTGGTCTATTAGGACTCGTTGGTTTCTTAGGGTTCTCAATTTTTATGTTCTGCAAATCGTTGAAACACTATGTGAAGACACGAAACCCTTATGATTTATCAATCCTTGTAGGTTTGATTAGTTACTTATTCCTATTTGGATCTATTGATTATACATGGGGAAATTCATCTGGGATTCGCATGTTTTGGATTGTTATGGGCATCATGATTCAATTGAAAGAAATTAAGAGTTAATTGAGAGTTAATTGAGAATTAGAGGATTATTTAGGAAATATTTACGCATTATTTAATTGATTTTTATGTCTGATTTAAATAGACTCAAAATCTCCAAAAAAACTGCATAAAAGATAGCTAAAATCTATGTTTTTTCATAGTTTTAAACTTTTGAATATGATACAATATATGTAAATATTGGTACATTGTATTCGTATGGGTTAGAGGTTGTTTTCTTAAAAATTGTATTGAGAAAACAACCTTTTTTTATAGTTTGGGGTATTAGTATGAATAGTTCTGGATATAATAATCACAACAAATTGCTTATTAGCAAAATCATAGTGCTTATAGCAGATTATGTTTCTATTGTGTTAGGCACATTAGCAGCTTATCATTTGCGTTTAAATTTGCCATTGTTACCGGTAGGTTCAAATTTTAAGGTAGATGAAATCTATGTATATGGCGTTATACCTTTCGTATTTTTAGCCATATTATTGCTCAATAATGCCTATTCTGTAGTATCTCCTTATTGGGATACGATGAAGAACTTATTCCGCAGCATCACTATTGGCGTCGTTGTATCCATTGTACTCATGTACACAGGGCATGTAATCAACGATGTATCTCGACTCTTTGTTATCTTTGCTTATCTATTTATGCTGCTCTTTATCTTTAGTAGTCGTTTTATTGTAGGTAAGATTCTTTCAAAGGCTGGATATTTAAATATACCAGTCCTTCTCGTTGGGGCAGGTAAAACAGCAGAGCTCGTAAAGAAATCCTTAGATCGCATGCCAATTGCTACCTATAAGATTATTGGTTATGTAGATGATAATCCTAAATCCTCTACCATTGCTAAAGAATATCCATGTCTTGGAGCCTTTTCCGATGTGGAACGAGTTATTAAGGATACAGGTGTACAAACAGTCCTTATATGTGCACCAGGGTTAGAGCCTAAAAAGTTAGTATCCTTGATTAATCAATTGCAATTATTAGTAAAGCGCGTTGCCTTTGTGCCTGAGTTGTTTGGTTTGCCTACAAGTAATATTACGGCTCGTGGCATGATGGAAGAGCAAGCCGTTGTATTGCGGGTACAAAATAACTTGGCTCGCAAGTCTAACCGTATTATGAAACGCATCTTTGATATTGTAGCTACTGTATGTGGTGGCATCTTGATTTTGCCAATTCTAGCTATCGTAGCTGTATTGATTTATCTAGATTCTCCAGGTCCTATCGTATTTGGTCACAAGCGTGTTGGCCAAGGTGGTAAAGAGTTCCCATGCTATAAATTCCGCTCCATGGTGCCAAATGCACAAGAGGCACTGGAGGTATATTTGAAAGAAAATCCTGCAGCTCGTGAAGAATGGGAACGAGATTTCAAATTGAAAGATGATCCTCGCGTTACAAGAATTGGTAAATTCCTTCGTAAAACGAGTCTTGATGAATTGCCACAATTGTGGAATGTTCTCGTTGGTGATATGAGCCTCGTAGGTCCACGTCCTATCGTGCGTGATGAAATCGTGAAATACGGTGATTATATTAACGACTTTTACCTTGTACCACCAGGGATTACCGGTGTATGGCAAGTGAGCGGTCGTAGCGATACTACCTATGAAGAACGGGTATTAATGGACTCTTGGTATGTTCATAACTGGTCTGTGTGGATCGATATTGTATATCTATTGAAAACTGTGTTGGCTGTCGTTAAATCGAAAGGGGCTTATTAGTCAGGGGATTATGAGGGATAGTAGTTTTGATATTATGAAGGGGATTGCAATTTTGCTTGTTGTTTTAGGGCATTCTGTTCCAGACCAAGCAAGTGCTAGTGGTATTGCTAGTTATCCTTTATATTTGATGCGGACTATAATTTATAGCTTCCATATGCCTGTATTTTTCTTTGTAGCTGGCTATTTTATGCATATACCTTTGAAAGAGGGCTTCCAAAAATTCGTAAAAGATAAAAGTATACGGTTAATGGTTCCTTATTTCACTATTGGTTTATTGTATTTTCCCTTCAAATTAGCTTTATCAAAATTTGCAAATCAGCAGATATATCCGCAAGATATATGGAAAATATTTATAGGCATTAATCCTGATGGAGAGCTATGGTTCTTATATTGCTTGTTCTTTATATCAATCATTATTGCCATATTGGTTAAGCGTGTAAATTTAGGTTTACTAATTGGATCTTTCCTTATTGGAATGCTATCTGATGTATTAAATATCTTTTCTGTATCTATGGTATCGGAGATATTGTACTTCCAATTCTTCTTTATCTTGGGATTATATATAAAGAAATATATGCTATTGGATTATATGAAATCCGCAGGAGTAGCCCTTACATCTCTTGTGATTTTTAGTGTAGGTAATTATGCATTACTATATGGTATTAATGTACTTAAAATACTTACTCTTGTAACAGCAGTTTCGGGCATTACTATTACATACTATATAGCTAACCAAATCTCATCTAGAATCGGATTATATAAAACACTTTTGATCTTTTTAGGTACTGTCTCCATGGATGTTTATATCTTTAGTGATATTGTTAAAATTCCATTCAGAATTGTACTTTGGTCTAAATTAGGATTGTACTATGAAGCTTTTATTGTGTGCTTCTTAGCATCTACAATTCTATCTATCTTGATAGGTTATATTTTAAGAAAAAATCGTTATTCGCGATTGCTATGTCTTGGAATGAAAAAATAAGGATATACATATGAAAAAACAATTTGATTATTTAGTAGTTGGGGCAGGCCCATTTGGTGCTGTATTTGCCCATGAGGCGCATAAGCGTGGTAAATCTGTACTTGTTATCGATCGTCGTAATCACATTGCAGGTAATCTCTATTGTGAAAGCAAGGACGACATCAACATTCATGTCTATGGTGCTCATATTTTCCATACATCCTTGAAGCATGTGTGGGATTATGTCAATCAATTTGCTGAGTTCAATCACTATGTAAATAGCCCTGTAGCAAACTATAAAGGTGAAATGTACAATTTACCGTTTAATATGAATACCTTCTCTAAAATGTGGAATATTCGAACTCCAAAAGAGGCACAGGATATCATTACAAAACAACGGGCTGCTATTACAAGTGAACCAAAGAACTTAGAAGAGCAAGCTATTAGTCTTGTAGGTACAGACATTTACGAAAAACTCATCAAAGGGTATACGGAAAAACAATGGGGCCGCAAATGTACTGAATTGCCAGCTTTCATTATTAAACGCTTACCAGTTCGTTATACATACGATAACAACTACTTTAATGACCGTTTCCAAGGCATTCCTATGGGTGGTTATACAAAGATGATTGAACGCATGTTAGAAGGAATCGAAGTCCGTTTAGGCGTAGACTTCCTCAAACATCGCGAAGAATATGAAGCCTTGGCAGATAAGATTATCTATACAGGTCCTATTGATGAATACTTTGGTTATTCTGAAGGTGTTTTAGAATATCGTGGTCTTCACTTTGAAACAGAACGTCTTGAAGAGGAAAATCATCAAGGCGTTGCCGTTGTGAACTATACAGAAGGCGATATTCCGTATACTCGTATCATCGAGCATAAACACTTTGAATTTGGTACACAACCTGTTACATATTTAACTAAAGAATATCCAAAAGACTGGAAAATCGGCGAAGAAGCCTATTATCCAGTGAACGATGTAAAGAATTTAGACCTTTACGCAAAATATGTTAAAAAGGCTGAAACGATTTCCAATGTTATCTTTGGTGGTCGTTTAGGGGAATATAAATATTACGATATGGATAAGGTTATTGCTAGTGCCTTGGCATTAGTAGAAAAGGAATTAGCATAAGCTCTATTTCCGACGTAAATATAGATTTGAGAATCAACACTCATGTAGGAGAGTACTAGTGAATATTAAGATTTTAGTAGCTACACATAAGCAATATTGGATGCCAGAGGACTCCGTATACATGCCAATCCATGTAGGTAGAGAGGGCAAGGCTGATATTGGTTATACTGGCGATCATACAGGGGATAATATTTCCTCAAAAAATGCAAATTACTGCGAATTAACAGGCCTTTATTGGGCTTGGAAAAACCTTGATGCGGACTATATCGGTCTTGTTCATTACAGACGATACTTTACACGCAAAGAGGTACGTTCCGTAGAGGACAAAAAGAATCAAATTCTTACAGGTCCAGAATGGGAAAAACTACTTTCAGAGTATCCTGTTGTGGTAGCAGATAAGCGTAAATATTATATTGAATCTAACCGTTCTCACTATAATAATGCGCATCATAGCGATGGCCTTGATGCGGCAGAGCAAATCATCGCTGAGAAATATCCTGAATATAGCGCAGCTTTCACAAAGGTTTGTAATCGCACTTGGGCGCATATGTTCAATATGTTCGTCATGCGACGCGACCTATTTGATCAATACTGCGAGTGGATGTTCTCCATCTTGGAAGAGATTGAACATCGCGTCGATATTTCCGATTATGATACATACGAAGCGCGCATCTATGGTTTCGTAAGCGAAATCTTGCTCGACGTATGGCTTGAGGCCAATAACATTAACTATAAAGAACAAAATGTATCCTTTATGGAGCCACAAAACTGGATTAAAAAAGGTGGATTATTCTTGAAAAGAAAATTCTTTAAATAATAGACCTATTTGTATTATGGAGGAATTTTTTTGATGAGAGAAATTGGATTTTCGGAGATTAAGAGTGTCGCTTTAGATATTTTAAAAGATGTGGCACATTTTTGTGATACACATGATATTCGATATGTATTAGCGTATGGAACAATGTTGGGAGCCGTTAGACATAAAGGTTTTATTCCATGGGATGATGATATTGATATCATGATGCTACGGGATGATTATAATCGCTTTATTAAGACATATAATGAGCATAACTCAAGATATCAAGTGTTTTCTATTGAAAATGATGATACTTATACCTATACAATGGCTAAGGTATTCGATCAAGAAACGGTTATGATTGATAATACATTATGGCGTAATTTTGATAAAGCAGGTGTATTTATAGATATTTTCCCAATTGATGGGTTACCGGATGAAACACAGGCACAACAAAAAATATTTAGACATCAACAATTTTTAAACTTGTTATTTCATGGGTCTTCTATGAAGTTTACATTCAGTAATCGTTATGTAGACTCTAAAGGTAGCTTTGCAAAGTTAAAAGGTTATGTTCGTACATTCTTAAAATTTGGTGCTATTAGTTTAATGCATTTTTTACCAACTACAAGTTTAATCAAAAAGATTAATCAAGATGCCCAACAGTATCCATTTTCCAATTCGAAATACATAAGTGTTCTCGTCGATTGTGCGAGTGGTAATAAACGGGAAGTATACGAAAAAACTTTGTTTGATAATAGAAGTTTATATCCTTTTGAGGATACTGAGTTTTGGGGACTTACAGATAGCGATTTCTATTTAAGTCATTTGTACAATAATTATATGGAAGCACCACCTAAAGATCGACAGGTACCGCATCATAACTATAGAGTGTATTGGAAATAATAAGAGGGGATTATATTATGAAACTATTTACAGTAGGACCAACTCAAATGAGACAGGAAATTCTTGATGTAAGACATCAACAAGTTCCTTATTTTAGAACAACAGAATTTTCTGAAGTTATGTTAGATTCAGATAGACTGCTCAAAAAATTTATGAATGCACCAGAAAGCTATAAATCCATCTACTTAACAGCTTCTGGTACGGGTGCATTAGAAGCTACTATTATGAATTGTATGAATGAAACAGACCATGTGTTAGTTATTAATGGTGGTACTTTTGGTCAACGTTTCGTTGATTTATGTGAACTCCACGAGATACCTCATACTGTGATTAAATTAGACGAGGGTGAGGAGCTAACCGCAAAACACTTTGCTGCCGTAGAAGAACAATCATTTACATTTGTTATTGCTAATATTGATGAAACTTCGACCGCACAGTTATATGATATTAATTTATTAAGCAACTTTGCTAAAAAGAAAGAAGCATACTTGGTAATTGATGCGATTAGTTCGTTCTTAATTGATTATTATGATATGGCTGGTAATAATATTGATGTTACTATTTTGAGTTCCCAAAAAGGTCTTTGTATTGCACCAGGTATATCCCCTATTGTAATTAGTGATAGATTATATGAAGAACGTGTAAAAAATAATCATATTAAGAATCTTTACTTTGATTTCAACCAATATGTAAAAAACTTTACAAGAGGTCAAACACCATTCACACCTGCTGTTGGGGTATGTTTAGAAATGAATAAAGCATTACATCTGATTGAAGAGGAAGGTTTTGAAAATTATTTAGCTCGTATTGATAGTGTGGCGAAAGATTTCAGAAATAGAATTAAAGAATTACCAGTATCTCTTCCTACTTTCAGCATCAGTAATGCGGTTACTCCTATCCGTTTTGAACAACCAATTGCTAAAGAGGTATTTACAATCTTGAAGGATAAATATGATATTTTTGTAAATCCTACGGGTGGGGTTAATGAAGAATACGTTCTACGCGTTGCTCATATTGGAGATACAACCATTGAGGATAATAAAATGCTCGTAGAAACAATGAAATCAGTCATTAAAGAGATTACAGGTAAATAATATGGTAAAAGTGATAACATATGGAACATACGATTTGTTTCATGAGGGACATTACAATCTATTAAAGAATGCAAAAGCATTAGGTGATTACCTAATTGTTGGGGTTACGTCTGACTATTTTGATAAATCTAGAGGTAAATTTAATGTTCGTGATTCTTTAATGACGCGCATTGATAATGTGCGTGCTACAGGTTTCGCAGATGAAATTGTAGTAGAAGAATATTTTGGCCAAAAAATAGATGATATCAAACGATTTAATGTAGATATATTTACCGTTGGATCTGATTGGGAAGGCTATTTTGACTATTTAAATGAGTATTGCAAGGTAGTTTACTTACCAAGAACACAAGGTATTTCGAGTACGCAGATTAGAAATTCTGAGAATATTAGACTTGGTATCATTGGTAATGAAGTTATTTTAGATAGATTTTTGGATGAGTCTAAATTTGTTAGTGGCATTGATATTATTGGTGGGTACACAGAGGCAGAGTCGGTTGATACTATCTATAAATCACATCAATTTAATAATTTAGAACAATTTGGTTCATCTGAAGAATTGCTGGATAAAGTAGATGCAGTATATATTAATATGCCTTTATCCAAACGTGGTGCTTATATCGAAAAAGCACTACAAGCCAAAAAACATGTATTAACAGAATTCCCATTTAGTAGTGACCTTGATGAAACATTACGCTTAATGGACTTGGCGAAATCTTCCAACTTAGTATTGATGGAAGGCTTGAAAACAGCTTATAGTCCTGCATTTAATAAGTTAATTGCCATGGCTCGTAGTGGAAAAATTGGTAAAATCTTTAATGTAGAAGCTAATTTTACACAAGTTTTGGGGGAAGATTTGGCTAATCAAATTAGAATAGCTGGTGGTAGTATTTTATCCTTAGCATCCTATCCATTATTAGCTATCTTTAAACTCCTAGGATTTGATTATAATCGCGTTGATTTTATAAGTCATAAGGTTGATGATGTTGATATTTTATCAAAGATTAATTTTCTTTATGATGATGCTATGGCCTCCGCTACTGTGGCAATCAATGCTAAGGCAGAGGGAGATTTAGTTATATCTGGTTCTAAAGGATATATTTATGTACCAGCGCCTTGGTGGAAAACAGAATTCTTTGAATTGCGTTTTGAAGATGTGAACTTAAACCAAAAATACTTCTATAAGTTTGAAGGTGAAGGCTTACGATATGAAATCGTTGAGTTCTTAAAATGTATTAGAGAGGACTCTGAAAGCTTCTTGATGAGCCATCAAGATATGATTGAAGAGGTACGCGTCCTCAATAAGTTTGTATCTGATACCGATGTTACTGTAATTTAGTATGGGATTTGATGAGTATGCAACAATTATCTTTACGAGAAGTTCAGCTAGAAGAGTTAAATCTTCTCAAGGATTTTGACCAATTTTGCAAAAAATATAATTTAAAATATAGTTTATGTTATGGCACATTAATAGGTGCAGCTCGACATAAAGGGTTTATACCTTGGGATGATGATATTGATGTTTGCATGCCAAGACCTGATTATGAACGGTTATTAACGTTAAAAGAGCACTATGATCACGATGGATTAGAGCTAATTGCTAATCCTATTAATCATAGCTTGGATGCAACCTATGCGGCTATCATCAATAAAAATATCCCTTGTGAAAATATATATTCTAATACATTGCGTAGTAAGTATTTGTGGATAGATATTTTCCCTGTTGATGGATTTAGTGAAGATATGTCCATTATGAAAGAGATTTATGATAAATCGATTTTTTATCAAAAAATACTTACATTAGCTAGCGCTAAACTGTTTAAGGGGAAATCTCTTATTCATGCTTTAGGTAAATTAGTTATTGTTCCATTGTGCCGTTTATTTGGTAAACAACGTTGTATCGATATCATGGATCGTTTGGCTAAATCTTATGACTATACTAAATCAGAGTATGTTGGTGTAATTGCCTGGGGTGAAGGTGTAAAGGAACGATTGCCTAAACAGGATTTTGAGAAGATGACGACAATTGAGTTTGAAGACCAATTATTTTCTGTTATGTCCTGTTGGAGACAATATCTAGATAATATGTATGATGACTATATGCAGATGCCTCCTGAGAATCAACGCTGTGGACATAATATTGTTGCATATAAGATAGAGCGAAAGGATTAAGTATATGGAGCCGTTACTTTCTATTATTGTTCCCATTTATAATGTTGAACAGTATGTTGATAAATGTATTCAATCAATACTTAATCAAACTTATCAAAATTTAGAAATTATTTTAGTTGATGATGGGGCAACTGATCGCAGCGGTTCTATTGCAGATTCTTATGCGGCGAAAGATAAACGGATTAAGGTCTTTCATAAAGAAAATGGTGGGCTTTCCGATGCTCGTAATTATGGTTTAGATCATGTTACAGGAGACTATATTTTATTCGTTGATAGTGATGATTTTATAGAAAATACAATGTGTGAAAGATTGTTTGCTGTAGCGAATAGTACTAATGCTGATATAGTATCTTGTAATTATTATATCTATAGAGAAGATGATGATATCAGTATACATACTATGTCTGTTCAAGATGATACAAGAACTTTCACAGGCATGGATATGTTACGATATTATCTATTAAAAACGGAACCATTCGATCTCAATGTAGTATGGAATAAACTCTTTAAATCTGAGTTATTCAATGGGACAGTATTAGTTCGTTTTCCAAAGGGGAGAGTTCAAGAGGATAATTTTACTATTTTCAGGCTATTTTTGAATGCTAATACTATAGTAACAGTAAATGAACCTCTTTATTATTATGTACAACGCGCTGGTAGTATCATGGCTAATTTTAGTAGACGTTTTATGACAGATACCGTAGAGTCCCATATATATATGAATGATTATCTTATGGATCACTGTAGTAGTGTAAAGAACGAACTGCAATTGTATCTTTTAAATTCCTATGTGGAATTATCTCGTAGAGTTCATGTTAATAAATGTAAGACAGAGTACAATGATTTACTCACTCAATATAAGCACTATGTCTTAGATCATACGGCTGATACTAGCCATAACCCATTATGGAAGTGCAAACAAGATATAAAGAGGGTATTGGTTAAATTGTATTATTGAATATGAATCATAACCATATTTATACGGTTGTATGTAACATATGATTAAAACCTATAGAGATTATCTTTATATTTTTAATTGATAATACTATGGGATTTTCTCTAATTATGAAAGCATGGTTAGTAAGGTTTGATAGATATTAATGATAGAGGAAAAGTAATGTGAGGAAGAGTTACTCCGTATTAATAGAGAATATATTTTCTCTACTAACCCTACGCGCCTTAGAGTATGTACTCGCTTTTATTTTGGTACCATATTTAATTCGCGTATTAGGACCTTTGCATTTTGGAATGATTGCATTTATGCAAGGTATTATGGAATATTTCCGAATCTTTGTTGATTTTGGGTACTCCTTAACGGCTCCAAAGGCAATAGCACAGGCTGAAGAACAGAAGATAGGATCTCTATTTGCCAAATATTTTTATGGAAAAGTATGTATATTAATATTTGTTACGGCCGTATTTTTTGCTATTTATAATTTGCAACGCATATTCCTAGGGAACACGATTGATATATTATTGTTTCAAGTTATGTACTGTGGAATTATAGGCAATGTTTTATTTCCTATATGGTTTTTCCAGGGCATACAGAAGATGCGGTATATTACCATATTAAATATGAGTGGTCGTATCTGTACGATGCTCGGTATATTTTTACTTGTAAAATCTCCAGATGATTATATACTCGCTGCATTCTTACAAGCTTGCACGCCTTTAATTGCAGGTGTTTTTTCAATAGTCTGGTTAAGAAAACATTATACGGGATTGTTTAAATGGCCAACTATAGGTGAAATTATTAATTCTTATAAAGAAGGATGGTCTATATTCGTATCCTCCTTAGCGGTTAACTTATATACTGCAACTAATGTAGTGGTATTAGGTATGCTTACGAATAATGTTATCGTTGGTTACTATAGTGCTGCTGATAAATTAATTACATGTGTTCGTAGAGGTATATATGCTGTCAGTGACGCCATATATCCATTTATAAGTAAGATGATGAAGGATAATATTCCAAAAGGGTTACAGTTCATTAAAAAGCAATTGCTCTTATATCTAGTTGTAGGTCTTGTTGGTTGTACATCACTATTTTTCTTCTCGGATACTATAGTCAAGCTATTGTTCGGAGCGGATTATAATTTAACTGTTGACGTATTACGAATCTTGTCATTTGTTCCACTAGCGGTTGCTATTAGTACTGTATTTGGTGAAGAAACGATGCTACCACTCAATATGAATAGTGCATATAGCCGAACTCTAGTATTGGCAGCATTCTTTAGCTTGTTATCTATATTCCCATTGTGTTATTTGTGGGGGGCTAAAGGGGTAGCAATGACAATGTTATTAACAGAATTTTTAATTATGATTATTATGGGAGGCTTATTAAGGAAACAACTCTTCCAATAGGTTTAAATAGTTTGAGAGATTTGAGAGGTTTGTTTTAATATGATTAGTACAGCATATTATAAAATTCAAGAGTTATTGCTTTGTGCAATGATAATTTCATTACCACTGATGCGGATACCAGATCGGTATACTTTGTTTTCAATGGGCAATAATCTATCGATGATATTTCTGTTCTTTTCCCTTTTGTTATTCATTGTATATAGCCTATGGAACAAGAAGACAGAGTTTCCCTTTAAACCGTATTTTACAATATCTGTTGCTTGGATTGTTTTTTGTACCATTTTAGGGGTATTTTCTTTTCCTTTTTATGATACTGTTATTTACACGTATTTAATCAATACATCTGTTGTCCAAAAACTATATGCGCTATTTCCTTCGTTTGTAGGTAATGAATTTATTCTACAAGTAAAGTTAATGGTATCACTAGTTTGGTATCTGTTTAGAAACTTTATATTCCCCTTAATTGGGCTATTCTTAATCATTTTTAATCTATATAAAGATGATTGTAAAAAAGGTCTTGATACTATTGTTAATGCTGCAAGGATATTAACAATACTATGTATAGCTTACTCCATTATAGAGGTTTCTTGGCTATGGAGTGGTTCAGATTACTTGGCTAGTATATTAGTAACTATTAATAATAGCTTATATGATCCTGTTGTACAAAGTGGGTGGTGGCCTCCGGAATTATGGCCAGGTCAACTTAGAAGCCTTGCGTTAGAACCATCCTATTTTAGTATGATTGCGGTGTTTTTGGCACCATTATTAGGTATTCATTATGTAAATTCTAAGAATAAACTTGATATTATATTAGCATTTCTCTTAGTTGTCATGATTTTCTTAACTAAAGCGCGAACAGGTGTTGTTGTTTATCTATTCGAACTGGTTGCATTTATTGTATTAAGTCTAATATTTAGATATAAATCTTGGTGGAAACTATGTCTATTTACAATTGGACTTAGTGTTCTAAGTTATTCTTTTGCTATTGTTGGTGATTCTGTAGTAAGCCCTATAATTAAGGCTAGTATTTCTCAAACGAATACTACCAAGGAAGCACCTAAGGCTATATCCGTAGAAAAGGCTCTAGATAAGTATATTGATAGTAATGTTAAGTCAGTCAGCAATACTAGTTCTAGATCTAATTCAGCTAGATTTGGTAATACAGTAGCTATGTTTAACGTTGGTCTAGATCATCTAGCATTTGGTGTTGGTAGAGGATTGCACTCAAGCTATATGGTTGATAAATTCCCTGATTTTGCTAAAGATAGTGGAGAAGTCAAACGTTGGACAGAAGACGTATTACAAAAGGGCTTCCTAGCATTTGAATATCCAGTACTTAATGAATTCGCAGCTATATTGGCATGGTTTGGGTTAATAGGAGAAGTCTTATTTATTACTCCAATTTTATATATTTTATATAGAACATATAAGATTAAGAAGTATATTAATAACCCTATATTAGTCTACCTGTTAGTGGCATTTTTGGGGCAAATTGCATGCTTTATGAGTAATGAATTTTTATTAGCATATCCAATTCTTGTAGGGATTTTGGTTTGTTATATTAAATTTTATGAGCATAATGATATAACCAGAGAATAGGGGGTTATTCTAAATAAAGTAAAATATGTATATTATAACTAATGTTTAAAATATATCGAATATGTTTGATATATAGTTTATGGCTTTTCTATCTCATAATTAGTTATAATTTGTGTAGCAAAATATTATGGAATGAATATATTGGGAGTTTCATTCCTAGGGGATTACATTAGTTAATATATTTGTTTGGGAGATTTTAATTATGAAAAAATATGTACTTTCAGTTGATAAGAATAGGCCTATAGAGCTTGAAATTACAAATATTTTAGATGATAATAAAGCTATAGTGCGCGGTCGTCTTAATACATATCATTTGGATTATGATGTAGAGACAACTTCTGTTTTATTGAATTTTACGTTGGAAGACGATCGAGAAACTGTATATAGTATTAGATTAAAGGAAGATGATTCTTTATTAAAATGTTTAGATTGTACTCCTCAGGAGATATTCTTTAACATTGTTAATTTTCTTGGTGAAGTAATACATAAGGCTAAATCTATTGGACATACATTAGTTATGAAGTTAGATCATCAAACTTCTAGATTACTTGTAAAGGATTTAACAAAAATTGGTGATGAATATCGTACATTTAATGGAGAACTAGTATATTAAGATAATTCTTAATAACTATATAGTGGAATTAAAAGAAGGTATCAACGGCAGCTGATACCTTCTTTTATGTAGAAATCAAATTGATGGGATACTAAATTTAGATCAACCTATAATATCTTTATTAGATATACGAAGATAAGAAATAGGGATTGAATGTTCTCTTATATAACAAATCTGTTATGAAACGTATTGTATTGTATATTGAGCAGCCGATAGTAGTTGGCTCAGAAGTTGCCATTTTAATGCGAATTTCACCGTTTTTTGGTATAATAAACAAGTATTCCAACGATAAAACGGAGGTAATTCTAATGCGTAAGTTCTTATATATGTTAGCGGCTCTACTCGTGTTGATCGGGATTAATACACATGATGTAGAAGCTCGTACAGATGTGTATGCTACTACTTATAACGGCAATAGCTGGTACGTAGATCAAGACTCTGTGAAGAAAGTAGGGGATGTACTCAACTTTACAGTGTACACTACGTCTGGCCTTAGCTATAAGGTATCATCTAGCGATAGTAACTATTACAATGCAGATGTATTCTACTATAACAATAAACTCGTTTCAGACAATGGCCAATCCGTCTGGAAATCTCCAGGTATGATGGCAGCTATGCGTGTGGCACGTAGATAAAGGGTAAATAAAAAGGCAGCAATTTTATTGCTGCCTTTTAGTATGTATAAGTGTACTATAGTATCGTTTATCCGTATTTGACGATATATAAGATTAACCCTATAATATAAACAGATAGCCAAACGAGTAGATCCGTCGGGCTCATCTCAAAAGGGTAAATAATTGATGAAATGGCCTTTCAGTTATCCAGTTATTGGTAACGAAGGGCTATTTGTCTTTTCCAAGACAAATAAGCGCCACGAGTGCACCAAAGGCAATGATTACAGTCATTACCTCTAGGATTATCATGATTAACTCATAATCACTCATAGACAACCCTCCCTTCATAGACGAAGAGAGGCCCAACCTCGCTTAACTATCCTAAGTCAATTATATGGCGAACATATAGGCGAATCAATAAGAATCTATAAATAGAAATATACAAAAATATATATACGTATACGTTAGCAGTAACTATAGTTACTGCTTTTTTATTTGTGGTAATTTTCTAGTTATGTGGCAAATTTCCCTCATATTTACAAGAACATAATTATTAAATATAATTAAATTGTTTAATAATAGTTTATAGTGTGTAAATGAGAGAGGGTTTTTATGAAACGTGTGTATAAAGCAAACCTATCTTTAGCAATTGCTTTGACAATTGCTAGTTCTGTAGTGCCCTATGCAATGGCGGGGAGTACATTAGTTACTACACCTAATGGTGCAAATATTACGGCAAATAACGGTGGGAAGTTTAAGGCTGGCGAAATGACAAACTACATATCTACCATTGAGGCAGATACTGGTAGTACAGTCAGCATTGATAAAGCTGTTGCTAATATTGGCTATAATAACAAGCCTTTCATTAGCAGTAAAGGTGGCAGTACAGTTAGCCTTAAGGAAGGCGTTTATGATGTTCAAAATGTAAGCACTCCTATTGCAGTGGCTCAAGGTGGCACAGTTAATATTGGTGTAGATGGCAACAAAGGTAATTTTACTGGCAATGACTTGTCTTTAGTAGGTGATGTTATCGTTAAAAGCGACCCAAATCATGCGTCTGAGATCAATATTGGTATCATTGGCAAAGAATCTCTTTGGGATGGCTTGGCTTTTAATCTAGCAGATAAAGATGCAAAGCATCCAAGTCATATTAATGTATTCCTTGGCGACTATGGTTCTTGGGAGCTTTTCTATCAAGGCGGCTTGCATGAAGGAACATTAGATGGTGGTACACAACCTAGTCATGTACATCGACTTGTAGGTTCTAAGAATCGCAACTATGCGAATATGGTAACCCAAAGTGAGCATAATAAGCTCTATGTAGATAAGCTTGAAGGGCATGTAAACTTTATTTACGATCCTAATGATGAAGGTGGCGATACTGAGGATCCAAGTTATCAACCACCAACGAAAACCTATAATGGTTTAACTCCAGATTCCTTCTGGGGTGGTGATATTCATATTACAAGTGCGGCTCCTGGTGCAGCGGCTCATGTGTACACGACTCAACGAGGCCTAGATATGTCCTCTGAGGCTAATGTGAACAAGATTTTAGATAACTTGGCTCACAAGATGTACTATCATAACTATGTTAATGGTGAAAGAAACCTTCAAGGTACAGTAGCTATTGCATCTGATGGTTCTGAATCTGGTCGTTTTACAGTAATTACATCTGGTCATGCTAAAGAAGGTGATATTACATGGCAAACGGATAAAGATGGTCAAGGTAAATACGTATATGGTGAAAATAAACCTGTACCAAAACCTCAACCTAAGCCAATACCTAAGCCAGAAGTAAAACCAACGCCAACACCTGAGGTTAAGCCGGCACCAACTCCGACTCCTAAACCAGAGGTTAAACCAGCGCCAAAACCTGAGGTTAAGCCAACACCAAAACCAACACCTAAACCAGAAGTGAAACCAGCTCCAGTGCCAGAGCGTAATTCTCATGTTCATGTTATCATGGGTGATTTTGATACACCTCATATGCGCGGTGCCCGTTCTGCTATTATGAGCAATATCAATGGTTGGAGAACATTGACAGATAATATGTATCGTCCACGCGTATTGCAACAAGGCGAACCAACAGGCATTTGGGCTCGCGTTGGGGGCGGTAAATATAGCTATACCGCAAAAGGTATCGACACAGATACAACATATACACGCATTCAAGGCGGTTACGATGCTAAAACAGGTAGCGGCTGGACTGTAGGTGGTCAAGTATCCTACCTTCGTGGCAACGATGATTACGTATTTAATGGTACTGGTAAGGAAAAAGCCTTTGCTGTAGGTGCGTACGGTGTGAAAGATCTTGGTAAAGATCAATATATTCACATCGAATCTCAAGTAGGCCGCGTTTCTAATGCTTTCACAGCTCGCAATGAAATTGGTGAAAGCCTTTCTGGTGAAGCGAAAGCGAATGCTTATACAATTGGTGCACGATACGGCAAAACTGTGAAATTCCAAAATGGTACATATATCGAACCACAAGCGCAATTGAGTTACACTCATTTCGGTGGGGATAGCTTTGATGCAGGTCGTATGCATGTCAACGAATCTGGTGTAAGCAGCACAGCAGGTGGCCTTGGCCTTGAAATCGGTAAAACATTCGGCGCAGGTAACATCTATACTCGCGTTGGTGTAAACCATGCCTTCTCTGGCACTGTAAATACAGCGTACACAACTGGCAATACTACAAAATATACAAAACAAGACCTTAAAGGCACTTGGACCGATCTAGCATTCGGTGGCCGCTATGGCTTCAATGCAAATAACAGCATCTTCGGTGATATTAGCACAGGTCTATCTGGCGATTATAAAGCTGGCTGGTCTGTAAATGCAGGATTTACACATAAATTCTAATATAATAGTTACTATATAAAAGTATATGGTGATAAGTACTATATACTTTTATAGTACTCATAAAATAAAAGAGCCCCATGTATTAGATGTAATAATCTAGTACATGGGGCTCTTATTTGTCTTGGAAAAGACAAATAGTCCTTCGTTATCCTTGGATAATTAGGTAACTGAAAGGCCATTTCATCAATTAATTATAGTTTTGAGATGAGCCCGACGGAACCACTCGCTTGGCTATCTGTTTATATTATAGGGTTTATATCATATATCGTCAAATACGGATAAACAAGTGTATATTAAACAATTTTATATGGTTATTATTTACTAAGTGGCAGCGAATTAATCGTTGCCTCTTTTTGTATGCTTCCATCTAATAGATACTAATTTTCCAACAGATGACAATTTTTAAATATTTTTAAAATAAATACGTATAATTCATTTACAATTCACCAAAAATGATGTAATATTTTAAATATATTTTAAAAGTGTTAGAAAAAAGTTTCTTTATTATGAGAGTGTATATCTGTCTTTTACCGTATATAAAGGCTAATAAATCAACTCATAGATATATATTCAAGTATGAAGGAGCTTTCACAAATGTGATTGTATTGTAAGTGAAATATTGATTGAGGTATAAGAGGATGAAAGGTAGTAATAAGATTTTATTGTCTGCTGTTATGATGACCTTATTGTCATCTACGATGGCTATGCCTGTTACATGGGCTGCAGCAGGTATTAATTCTGATGGACGTATTTTTGCAACTACTGCTGATAGTAAATTTGAAAGTACAGGTAATACGACTGCGAATGGTGTAGTCGCATCTGATGGTGGTCAAGTTACAATTGGCTCTTTGGACACTCCTGATGCATCTCAATTGCCTAAACGCTATCGTCAACCAGCTTTCATTACAGGCATGCTAAATAACAGTTCCATCCAAGTAGATGGCGGTGTTATGGACGTGACTACTGCGCCATGGAAGTCTCCATATCCAGTGGCATTTGCTTATAATAGTAAAATTAATCTTGGTGTCGATGATGCGGGTACTGTAAAACACAAAGTGTTTAATATGCAAGGTGATGTGCTGGTATCTGATAAAATGATGCCTCCTCATCAAGAACAGCAACCATCTGTGATTAATATCGGTCTAGGTCGTGCACATAACAGTCCTAACCAGTTCTCCGGTAAAGCTGTGAACACCTTAGAGGATAAAGGTGGCGAAATCAACATGACCTTTGATGGTGGCATGTGGAGCCATGATAGCATGGGCGGCTTGGAATCTTTCAAAATTGATGGTAAAACAGAACGTAGTAGTATTAACAACCTCACAGGTACTCGTACGCGCGAAGGTTTCAGCCGTATTTCCCAAGATTCTCGTAGCGACATTCATGTAAATAAATTGGACGGTCATATTAATGTTATTTATGACATGACTAGTGGTACTGGCTTAAATTATGCTAAACCAGGTTCTAAGAAAGACGGCCTTGATCCGGCTGACATCGAGGGCGGTAACTTCATCGTAAAATCCGCTGTAGCTGGCTCTGGCGTACATGGCTATGTAACAGGTGATCATCTCGATACTTCTTCTGAAAGTAATGTAAATAAGATTTTAGATAACTTGGCCCACAAGTTCTATTATGAAAACTATGTAAAAGGTGAAAGAAACCTTTCTGGTACTGTATCCATCGCTTCTAAAGGTATCGTGTCTAGTTACAAAAAAGCATTGACTACAGACCAAAAAGAAGGGGATATTACTTGGAAAGACGGTAATGGCCAAGGCTCCTATGTGGTGCCAGAACCAAAACCAGTTACGCCTGTAACTCCAGATCCAAAACCAGTTACACCAGTAACTCCGGATCCAAAACCAGTTACGCCAGTAACTCCGGATCCAAAACCAGTTACACCTGTAACTCCAGACCCTAAACCAGTTACACCAGTAACTCCAGACCCTAAACCAGTTACACCTGTGACTCCGGACCCTAAACCAGTTACACCAGTAACTCCAGATCCTAAACCGGTTACGCCAGTAACTCCAGATCCTAAACCAGTTACACCTGTAACTCCAGATCCAAAACCAGTTACACCAGTAACTCCAGATCCAAAACCGGTTACACCTGTAACACCAGCACCTACACCAGTAAATCCTAGTCCTGTTGTTCGTGGCGCCTATGATACACCTCATATGCGTGGTATTCGTTCTGCTGTAGTAGGAAATATCAACGCTTGGCGTACATTAGCTGACGATATGTATCGTCCTCGTGTATTGCAACAAGGTGAACCAACTGGTATTTGGGCTCGCATCGGTGGCGGTAAATACAGCTACTCTGGCAGCGGTATCGACACAGCTACAGATTATACACGTATCCAAGGCGGTTATGATGCTAAAATCAGCCGCGGTTGGACTGTAGGTGGTCAAGTATCTTACCTTCGCGGTTCTGAAGACTATGTATTCGATGGTTCCGGCAAGGTTAAATCCTTCTCCGTAGGTGCTTATGGTCTGAAAGACCTTGGCAAAGATCAATATGTACATGTAGAAACTCAAGTAGGTCGCGTATCTAATGACTTCACAGCTCGCAATGAAATCGGTGAAGCCATGTCTGGCGATGCAAAGTCTAATGCATATAGCATCGGTGTTCGCTATGGCAAAACATTGAAATATGCTAATGGTTTCTATGTAGAACCACAAGCACAATTGAACTTTACACACTTTGGTGGCCGTAACTTTAATGTAGGTAATGTATTTGTTAACCAATCTGGTGTGAATAGCACTTCTGGTAAGCTAGGCCTTGAATTGGGTAAACAATTCGGCAATGGTAACCTTTATACACGTTTTGCAGCAGGTCATGCTTTCACAGGCAATGTAAAAACTGCATTTGCTAGTGGCAGTGTTGCGAAATTAACAGAGCAAGACCTTAAAGGTACTTGGACTGAACTTGCCTTCGGCGGCCGTTATGGTTTCAATAGCAACAATAGTGTATTCGCTGACGTTGCCACAGGTTTGTCTGGTGACTACCAAGCAGACTGGGGTGTGAATGCAGGATTTACGCATAAGTTCTAAGTGTAGATTTATTAAATAATCTTTTTTTACAATAGCTAACATATATAGCCTCCTAATAATAGAGTCATGACTTTATTATTAGGAGGCTTTTATTGTATGGAGCATAGAACTAACTATATAGCCACCTATGCATTTTTCTTCTAACCTTAATGAAAAACTATATAGACGAAATACGATATATCGTGTATACTAATGAAAATGTAAGCTACTAGAATCATTATTGATTGAAGCACACTGTATTAATAAATTTACCATGCTTAGTATGGGGGTCTCTATGGGGATAAAAGTTCCTCAAGAGATAATATCTATTACATGATAAATGAAGTAGCTCTGGGGAGGGCACTTCGAGAGAGGAGACTTATGAAATTAGTAAAATTATTACCTATTATGGCAATTGCTTTTGTAGGTGTTGCTGGCCAAGTACATGCGGCACAAGATCCTTTGATGATGCCAGAACAACCTGCGGCTCCTTTGACTGCAGAACAACAAGAAATTTCTCTTGCTGTTCCTAGTGAAGAGGTAAAAGCTGTAGTATCTGAATTTGCAGCATTCCAATTGGGGATGAGCAATGCTTTAATCAAAGACGACAATCGCGTAATGTCTGGTCAACAACGTTATACTAATAATGTGTTGTACTACATGAATGTTCGTCGTGACTGGTACATTACAAGCCATCGCTATAAAAAAGATAGCTATGCTCGCGTAGCATTAGATCGCTTGTACTTAGATTACAAAGAATTCTTCACAAACCACACAACTGTGTCTGACATGAATCAAGCTGAATATGAAAACCAAATTTTGGCAATTCTTGAAAAGAATACAGCTAACATGTCTAATGATGAATTGCGTTTCTACATGAATGAAATGGTAATCTACAGCTTGAAAGAAGCTATGCGTGACGGTAATAACCGCGTTAAACGCATCCGCTAATCGGTATATACAACTATATATCTATGAAAGAGGTAACGGCATAGGCCGTTACCTCTTTTGTTTTCAAAACAAATGCCCTCGTAGGAACAAATTCTACGGGGGTTTGTTTATTAATTAATTATATTATCTGATTTATTCTTTATGAATTATTATTTATGTTATTTACATATTTTTTCGATGGCAGTATAATCTACTTGTAGAATTATGAGGAAAGTATGAAGGAGAAGTGTTTTGTAGTGTAACAAGGGAGGCGTATGATTATGAATCACGCAAAGAAACTACAATTATTAGCAGTACTCGGAGTTTTGACCATATCTTCTGCTAGCTTGGTACAGGCTGCAGATATTCCTGTTGTTTCTAGTGGTGGTGCCACTTATAACATTGGTTTACAAGGCTGGTCATCTTTCACTAACTCAGATAATGTACATCTTGGCGGTCAAACTGGGGCGGCTAATAGCGATCCCTATGCTCATGTAGGGGATCCAAATGCAAAGGGTAATAATATTGCCATCGGTCGTCTTGCCTTGAATGGTTCTCAAGGTGGTGGTAACGTAGCGCTCAGTTCTAAGACATTTGTAGGCGGTAAAGGTGATTATAACTTCTTAGGTAACTTTGCAGCAGGTTATAATTCAACCATTTCCGATACAATTGCTATAGGCTACTTTACAGGTTCCTACTCTCAAGGTAATAAAAACGTATGGCTCGGCGCTTCTCAAGCTGCCGCTAGTAAGGGGAATAACACTGTATTAATCGGTTCTAACTCTACAGTAAATGGTAATTTTAACTATGGCATGGGTCATGGCGTTATCTTTAAAGGCGATAAGAACTCCGCTATTGGCGCATATAACAAAATTGAAGGTAACCAATCGGGCGCCTTTGGTGTAGGTACGTATAATGTGGATACTGTTAAGGGCGATAATTCCTACAGTGTTGGTAACAAGAACCAAGTGAGTGCTAATAATACATTCGTAGTTGGTAATAATGTGAAAACATCTCTAGACAATGCAGTTGTATTAGGTAATAATTCTACTGCTGAAAGTAGTGATGTAGTGAGCACTCCTAGTTATACCTACAATAATGGTGTTACTGAAAGATTCGCCGGTACTGCTCCTATTTCTACTGTATCTGTTGGTGCGGCAGGTCAAGAACGCACTATCATTCATGTTGCAGCAGGTCGTATTACAGCGGATTCTACAGATGCGGTTAACGGCTCCCAGTTATATGGTACAAACCAACAAATTGATGTATTGCATCGCGATGTACGCCACGTGGAAAAAGAATCCAACCGCGGTGATGCTCGTGCCGCAGCACTAGCTGCATTACATCCACTACAATTTGATCCTGACCACAAGGTTCAAATTATGGGTGGCTATGGTCACTACAAGGGCGAAAATGCATTGGCTCTTGGCGTAGGTTACTATCCGAAAGAAAACCTACTCCTTACAGCAGGTACAACTGTAAGTGGTGATTTGATGACTAATGTAGGCGTATCCTATAAATTCGGTGAAAATAAAACATTGCCTAAGATCTCCCCTGCATCCTATAACGCATTGGAACAACGGGTAGATACATTAGAAGCACAAAACAAAAAACTACAAGAAACAGTAGATATGCTTGTGCAAAAACTTAATGAAAAATAGGGTTTAAAAGATATGAAAGAGGTAATAACATGGTTATTACCTCTTTTTTATATACATATATTAGTAAACTAATACGTTTCTAGTGACCTCTTATCTTGACATACATAAACATTATTCGATACACTAGTATATATTTCATTTGTTGTTCATGAATTTTAAATGTAGAGAGTAATGAAACGTATTGTGTGTATCGCCTTGAGCGCCCTATTGTGTTGTGTGGGTACAGCTGAGGCAGAAAAACAACAATTACATAATGATAAGGGCGTAGTGTCTGCAAAAACTGATGCTCAAACAGAGCGCATGAAGGCCGCATCAGAGGGCTTTCACATTACGCCTGCTGCTACACCAGACCATGTGATTGGACAAGGTGGGCCGCTCATCATGGATCGGCAAGATACTAAGACCGTGCAGTATAGCAATGTGGATGCAGTGAACCGTGCCATTAATGCGGTGGCTATGTCCAATGTATCTAATGCTATGTATGGTGCCAAAGGTAAGCCGTGGATGCGACGCACTACGCTGAGCTTTCAGTTCCAAGAAGGATGGAAGCCGCTGTATTCTGCGGAGACTATTCAGCCTCTAGGTCATTACGATCATACCTCTCGTGATGTGTGGTTTACGCAGCAGCGCATTTCTCGCGCCTCTGATACGGGTACTACCCTTAACGTAGGCGTTGGGTACCGTCGTATTTCCAAGGACGACCGTCGTCTCTATGGGGCTCATCTATTCTATGACCATCGCTTCTTAAATCGTCACGATCGACTCAGTGCTGGTCTTGAATATATGTCTGGTGAAAGCGAGTTTCGTTTTAATTGGTATGGTTCTGCTTCTGATGAGCGTGTTTTGGATGCGAACCTGCATACCTTAGAGCGAGTATCTAATGGTTATACCTTAGAATATGGTAAAACCTTTAAAAATGCGCGCTGGGCTAGAGTCTATGTAGAAGGCTATCACTGGAACCAGGATCGACAAGCCGATAAGAATGGTTTGCGCATAGGCTCTGAGATGCAACTTACGCCGCGTGTATCTGTAGATATGGGATACAATAAACCGGAACATAGCTCTGGCGGTGCATATGGTAAAATTACGTTCCGTTTAGCGGGAGCTCCGATGGCTTGGTATGGTGGCAAGCATCGTTTAGAACAATCTGCAACAGTTCGCGATAAAATGCTCAACCTCGTAAGACGAACTAATACGGTTTTTGTTGAACAATAATTTTGATAACTGAATAGAGAAATTGAATGGTCATGCCATTTCCTGCATTCATTTTATTTTAATGAAAATTAAATGAAAAATAACCTACTATTGTTCCTATATAAGTGATATACTCTAGGTAAGGGAAACGTTAGTGTTCATATCAATTGTTTTTTAAGATAATGGCTTTTTATAAAAGCCATTATCTTATTATTTGATGCCGTGTGATCGCCCGTTCATCTTAGTTACTCTCCAACTATTTGATAATCTTTGTGTTGTGTTTACTTCAAAATCTCTCTCTTAATAACAAACCTATATCATACGGCACCGGTAAGGGGTTCGCCTTCCTCTTACCAAAAAAAGGATAGTTAATCCTCATCGATTAACTATCCTTTTTATATTCTCTTAATAGATATATAAATTACTGTTTACAAAATTCGTATAAGTGCTACAATATTCATATAAGACTCATGAATAAAAAGTGAATTTTAATGCAAAGAGAGTATGATAGGTTTTGTAGTTTGTAAATGGAGGTTCTAAACTATGAACAAACGGAAACGTTTATTAACTTTGTTAATCAACGGTGTGCTATTATCTAGTTTATGTGTTGTAGCGAGTGCAGCCGATACGGCAACGGGCGCAGGCAATGGCGTTGCTTATGGTACAGGCAGTAATGCACCAAAAGTAGAAAACGTAGCGATTGGTAATAATGCTAAGATTGGTTATTCCAGTGGTGCTAGTGCTGCTACAGGGGATATCGTAGTCGGTAAGGATGCTAATATTAATAACTATGCTAGCCAAGGTGGTAGTATTGCTATTGGTAAAAATGCAAAGATTGAAAATATGGCCGGCGGTGTAGAGGCTAGCTTTGCCCTAGGTCAAACAACGTATAGTGGTAGTTGGTTCTCTTCTTCAAGAATTCCTGCGGATCCAACTAAGGTAGTAGGTAGCGTGGCGATTGGGGACAATACCTTTGCGCGTACTGGCAGCACTATGATTGGCTCCCATAACTATAAAGGAGACCTTGGTGATACCACAGTAGATACAGCATCTACCCGTACATATGCATTGAATGCTTATGCCACTACAGTAGGTGCTAATAGCTTTAGTAATGGCGCTTTTACAACCAATACAGGTACCTATAATATTATCTCTAGTGAATATAATGGTGGCCGTTTGGCAAATCCTGTTAAGAATTTGGGATCCACTATTAATGGTTCCTTAAATAGCATTGAATCTAAAACAGCTAATAGCTACTATTCTGGTGTTGCTAACAGTATTGTTGGTACAGCAAATAGAACATTTAACTCTAATGGCTCTCTTATCATGGGTGCTGGCAACGAAATCACTAACTCTGTTAAATCTATTTCTGGAGCACCAGATGATGGCGGTAATTCCGCTAAAGAATTAGCTGAAAAATTACGCACTGCTGTAAGAGATGCTAATGGCGGTGGCGCCACAATGGCCCTCGGTGGTGGCAACAAGGCTGACTACACATTGCGTACATCAATGATTGGTATTAACAATACTGTAACAGGTGCTAACCGTGTTGAAAGCGCAGATAACTTTGTAGTAGGTGTTGGTAATACTGGTACGAATGTACAACATATGACGGCTATTGGTTCTAAGAATACTGTATCTGATGCAAAGAATACAGTTATTGTTGGTGACAACCGCAAGGTAACTGGTGCTAATAATTCTGTTATTATTGGCTCTAGCGATGCAGAAACTACTACAACTGTAAATGATGCAGTGGCTATTGGTCATAACACTGAAGTATCTGCTGAAGGTGGTGTAGCTCTTGGTAGTAAATCCAAAGCGACTGTAGCAGCTGGTGCAGCTGGTTATGATATCAGTACAAAAGCAGCATCTACTGATACAAGCTCCACATGGAAAGCCACAGCATCTGCTGTATCTGTTGGCGACGTGGCAAATGATGTAACACGTCAAATTACATCTGTTGCAGCTGGTACAAATGATACTGACGCAGTAAACGTAGCACAACTTAAAAAGGTAGAAACTAAAATCTCTACTGTTGAGGCAGATGCTAAAAAACATACTACTGTAGTAGCTGGTGATAATACGACTGTAACATCTGGTACAAATGCTAATGGTGGTGTTGAATATAAAGTAGCTGTTAATAAAGACTTAGTAGAAATGAGCTCTGCTAACTTCGGCAAAGCAACTGACGACGTTCGTGCTCGTATCGATAAAGACAGTGCTCGCTTCTTTAACGGTAGCGAAAATATCGGTGTTACACCTAAAGGTATCCAAATCGAAAACACAGATACATTGGAACAAGCGAACTTCACTAAATACGGTATGTATGCAAGTGAAGGTAGTAAAACTGTTTACTACACTACAAATGGTATCAGCGCAGGCGACCAAATTATTAATAATGTGAAAGCTGGTGTAGCAGATACTGATGCGGTTAACGTATCTCAACTTAAACGCGTACAAGATCAAATCGCAGCATCCACTCAAGTTACAACTGTAACAGCTGGTGACCACATCAAGGTTACACCAACTGTAAATGGTAATACTCACGACTATAAAGTATCTCTTGCTGATGATATTGCTGGCCAAATTACAAATAACACAACAAATATCAACAAAAACACAAATGATATTAAAAATATCAAAGGTGATTTATCTAAAATCGATAAACGTGTTGATAAATCTGTAGCAGGTGCAGCAGCGTTGGCAGCATTGCATCCACTTGATTTCGATCCAGATGCTAAATGGGACTTTGCTGCAGGCTATGGCCATTACCGCAGTGGTGATGCAGCAGCTATCGGCGCTTTCTACCGACCTAATGAAGACGTACAACTTAGCGTAGGGTCTACTGTTGGCAGTGATGAAACAGTATTTAATGCTGGTCTATCTGTGAAAGTAGGCGCTCATAGCAATGTATCTCGTTCTCGTGTAGCGATTGGTAAAGAAGTATTAGCTCTTAAGAAAACAGTAGCTGAACAAAATGCTCAAATTCAAAAATTGACTACATTGTTGAATGGTGTTGCTGGTACTAAGATGAAAGCCGATCACACAACATTGTTCCCAGATATCCCTACAAACCATTGGGCATATGAAGCTGTAAGCGATTTATCTCGCCGTGGTTTAGTAGAAGGCTATCCAGATGGCACATTTGGTGGTGACCGTATGTTAACACGTTATGAATTTGCTCAAATCGTATACCGTGCTATTCAAGACGGTGTAACAGTTAATGATCGCCTTGTAACAGAATTCAGCCCTGAAATGGCTTTGTTCCGTGTTGACACTGTAGCTAAAAATGCTAAAGGTGAACCAACAATCGAACGCGTTCGTGTTAATAAAAAATAAGGATACTATTAGTTTATAGTGTTCACACAACTTAATAAGTAGCTACTATGCCATACCTCAACTCCACCCCGAGGTCGCATAGTAGTGAATATAAAAAGGAGTAACTGATTATATCAGTTACTCCTTTTTGTTGTTATATTAGGCTCACTATTCTTTTTATTTGGCAAAATAACCTAGCGATTGAATGTGCGCGATGGACTCGTCTAAATATTGTTCAGAGGACACAATCTGTTTAGTGCCATCATCTTTTGTTCTTTCAACGGTCATGTTTTCGTTCATGGTATCAATTAATTCTTGACGAGATATTGGCTTTGCCATCAATTTCATGACGTAGGATAGACCTTCATCTACGGAATAGTCTATTTGGTTATACATATTACCGAGGCACATGTATTGATAACCACCTTTTTCAACAAGTGTGGATACATAGTTGATAAAGTGTTCTGGAATATAGGTTTTGTTTTCCTCAAATGGTAATTGGTCATATTTTTTTGCATATGTGTTGATATGGCCGACGATAGCAAGATGGAATAAACGTTTATACATAGTATCCATATCGATTTCAGAACCAGGATGATGCTCTTCAATATGTTTCATGATGTCTGCTATATTAAATGGTCGCTTTGTATCCATCAATTCTTGGATGCTAATATGCATAATATTTGTCCACTCTGGAGGGACGCCAGGCTCTTCATCTAATGCATTGTTGAAGTATAGTGTATCTAGTACTTTCTTCTCAACCCTTTCGTCATGGGAAATTTTATCTTCGTTACTACACTTTGTTAATAGGGCCATGCGGAACTGAGTATCATACACATAATCGTAGTACTGCTCCTTATCAATGTAGCTATCTCTAGCTAATGTTCTAATATTATTTTCCACACTACTATCAAGCCATGTAATGAAGGAACGATTCAATGTTTCGTCACCAATGTAAGCGCAACCTTGCTCTTGCGCACGTTCAATTAATTCTGACACATATACAGGATCATTAATAGCTTCTAAGTATTCGTGCCCAACATAATAATCATTAGATTGTAATACACGATTGATATTTTTTATTTTATAATCAGAAATTTGTTGGGAACGTTCATCTAATTTCATTGTTTCTGCAATGAGTTTTAATACATTTTTTGTGTAGACCGTACGCTCTTGTAATGAGTCGTTAGGTGCATGTTTTTCAGAATATAACATAATATCCCGCAATTGCTCTAACCGTTTCCAACCAGGATATGTATTGTATGATACATATGCTACACCACGGTCGGATAGATTTCGGTTACAAATGCTGAGGATTTTATCTTTCACCACGTCAGGCACCCAAGACCAAATACCATGGACGATAATGTAATCGAAGGTACCAAATGAATCATCAATATCCATAATATCTTTTTCTAATAATGTAATATTTTTTAGCCCCATGGATTCAATTAATTCATTCCCATGTTTCACCTGTGTAGGGGATAGGTCGATACCTGTAAAGGTAGTCGTTGGATTATATAGGGCTTGGGGAATGATATTTCCACCGCAAGAAGAGCCCAACTCTAATACGCGCGCCTCTTCAACTGGTACTGGGTCTAAGCCATAAATAAGAGCTTTTGCCATTAAAGATGTAATACATGTATTGGAAAATGGTTTTGATACGTATAGAAAATCGTCGTAAGATTCCTTCAGGTCGTTAATTTTAGATTGATCTACACTAGTAATGTGTTGTTTACTCATTAGAATATATCCCCTCTATAACTAATACTCGTAAAATGGTCCTCATAATGATTTAGTATATCATAATTTTTATCAAAATCGGTCAAAAAAATTCATAGTTATTTCATTTATAAGTTAGTATATGAAAAAAATGTGAAAGTACCTTTAAAAGGTTGTTGGATTATTATAATTATATTTTTCTATGATCCATATTTTATAGATAATATATAAATAGATGCCAAAATCGAGAAAAATCAATGAGATTAAATCAATTAATCGTTTATTTATAACTATAGTTAATGTAGTTATCGATAAATACCGAACTGCATTGAAATAAATAGATTATATTTTATAAAATACGTATAAAACACAGAAAAAATGAGTAAAAAACCACCCATATATTAAAAATTGTTTAACAAAATAAAGGTTCCAACAATAAATTCTGTCGATTATGATAAAAACATGAAGAAAAGTATTTACAAGATTTTCGATATATGATATTCTGTTCATGACACAAAATGAAAGAAATATGAAAGATACTCAGAAAGGCGTAAAGGTATGGGAAATTTAGGCTTTTCCTTCTTTTGTATTTAAATGATTTAATTATAAGGATTGTAATTGTGTCTAGTTAAGAAAGGGGTTCATAGTAATATGAATAAAATCTTTAAAGTTGTTTGGAGCAAAACTAAAGAGTGCTACGTAGTAGTTTCCGAAGTTGCAAAAAACAATGGTGGTAAGAAAAAAGCTCTTGCTAGCGTGTTAGCTGGTTTGGCTATGGTAGCTGCTACAGCAGGTGCACCTGTACATGCGAACGTTAATACTGGGGGTAGTGCCGTTAATATCTCTCCTGATGCTTATAATGGTTCAAATACTACTGGAAGAAACTCTGTAGTAGTTGGTTATCAAAATAGAACTAATAACCAAGATGGAACTATTGCAATCGGTGCGTCAAATACGGCTACAGAAAACTCTGCAATGGCTCTAGGTAATGGTAATACAGCTTCTGGCGGTGCAGCAGTGGCTATGGGTGCTTATAACCAAGCAACAGGACGTGCTTCTGTCGCTATTGGTAACGTATCTATGGCATCTGCTGAAGACTCCATTGCAATTGGTAATCGTGCGAACTCTAATCCAGCTAACCAAGATAGAGGTAGCGGTCAATACTCTATTGCTGTAGGCCGTGAAAGCTGGGCAAAAGGTTCTGATAACATCAGTATTGGTCATAATGCTACAACTGATTCTACTGGTGATAGTATAGCTATTGGTCGTGATTCCACAAGTAACTCTGTAAATACTGTTACAATCGGGGCACAGACTAAAGCTACTGGTGGTTATGCGGTAGCAATCGGTCGTGAATCTGAAGTAAATGCTAATTTTGCTACTGCAATGGGTTATCAATCCAAAGCAAAAGGTAGTGCTTCTATCGCTATTGGTAAACAAAATAATTCCAATCTTGGTGATACTATTACAATGGGTAATAGTAATACTGCTAATACAATGGGCGGTATCGCAATTGGTAAAAATAATATCGCTGACTCCTCTATTGGGGATCCTACTACTGCAACTAAAGAAAACTCTCAAATCGCTATTGGTTTAGACAACAAAGCAACAAGTCAAGATACTGTAGCTATCGGTCGTGAAGCTGAATCTACAAAAACTGGTGCTGTTTCTTTAGGTGCGCGTACAAAAGCGAAAGGTGACTATGCAGTAGCTCTTGGTTCTGCCTCTCAAGGTAAAACTGTAGAAGCTTCCGATTATGCAGTAGCTGTTGGTGCTATGTCTAAAGCAACTGGCGATCGCTCTGTAGCAATTGGCGGTGGTGCTGAAGCAAGTGCATCTCGCGCAGTGGCACATGGTTATAGATCTTCTGCATCCGTAGCTGATGGCGTTGCTCTTGGTTCTAACTCCAAAGCAACTGTAGATAAAGGCGTTGAAGGTTACAACCCAGCTGATAGCCGTACAAATACATATGCTGGTTTAGCAGGTAATGCTAAAACATCCACATTGGCAGCAGTTTCCGTAGGTGATGGTGCTAATGCAACTCGTCAAATTACAGGTCTTGCAGCCGGTAAAGAAGATACTGATGCTGTTAACGTAGCACAATTGAAAAACGTTAACTTGAAATACGCTGGTAATAGCGGCAATGGTGATGTATTGCTAAAAGACGGTACATTGAATGTTAAAGGTGAAGGCTTAATCTCCACAAGTGCTGATGCAGATGGTATCAAAGTAAAACTTACTGAAGGTGGCCCAATCACTAATAACAATGGTAAAGCGGTAGCTCCGACTACAAATGGTGTTGCTACAACTGACAATGTTGCAAAAGCAATCAACGAATCTGGTTGGAACGTAGTTTCTTCCAATAACGGTGGTAGCGTAACAGGTACTCAAGCATCCAAAAAAGTGAGCCCTGGCGATACTGTAACATTGAGTGCTGGTAAAAACATTGTATTAGACCAAACTGATAAACAATTCACATACTCCTTGAACAAGAACGTTGACTTGACTAAAGATGGTTCTTTAACAATTGGTGATACTAAAGTTAACAACGATGGCTTAACAATCACAGGTGGTCCATCTGTTACTAAAACTGGTATCGACGCTGGTAATAAAAACATTACTAATGTAAAAGCTGGTGTAAACGATACTGATGCAGTTAACGTAAGCCAAATTAAAGGTTTAAGAACTGAAGTTAAAGCTGGTACTGGTGTAAGTGTAGCTAAAACTCAAGGTACTGATGGTCATGATATCTATACAGTAAGTGCTAATGGTGCTACTGGCTCTACAGATCCTTCTAAAGTTGCAGCTGGTAAAAATACTACTGTAACAGGTGATGGTAAAGCAGCTACTCCTTACCAAGTAAATGTGGAAGGCGACTTGACTGATATCTCCTCCATCACAAACGGCAATGGTTCTGGTAAAATCTCCTTCGCTGGTGATCAAGTTGTAAAAGTTGAAGGCAACAACCCTATTTCCTTAGATGGTAAAGGTGGCTATGTAACTGGCTTACAAAACAAAGATTGGGATATTACTAACCCAACTGTAGTTTCCGGTCGTGCAGCAACTGAAGACCAATTGAAAAAAGTAAGCGATGGCTTCAACAACACAATTAAATTAGCAGGTAACACTGGTAACACAGATACTCAAAAATTCAATAAAACTGGTGGTTTGAGCTTCGGTGTAGTTGGTGCTAACAACGGTCAATACATCAAAACAACTGCTTCTGGTACAGATGTAGTAGCTGATTTGTCCGATGATGCAAAAGCTAAATTGAACCATACCTTTGAAGTAGCTCCTGGTTCTAGCAATGTAACAGTATCTAAAGATACAACTGATCCTAATAAAACAGTTTATAAAGTAGCTGTTGCTAATACTCCAGCAGCTGGTGCTTCCTCTACTGAAAGTGTAGTTAAAAAAGCAGCTGCAGCTGGTGATACTAACATTGCTGATGTTACTGTTGGTAATGGTAAAAACTCTGGCGATCCAGATGCTCAATACGAAGTTAATGTTTCCCGTAATGCAGTTAAAGATGCAGCTCGTGAAGCAGTAACAGTTAACAACGGTGGTACAACTACTGGTGGTAACTATACAGCTGATACAAATAATCCTATCACTGTTAACCCTGTGAAAGATGATGCAAACCATAACACTACATACGAAGTGAAATTCGATGGTGATAAAGCAGCTAAACAAATTCCTTTGACTTACAAAGCTAATGGTACTGGTGACCAAAAAGTTAAGTTGGATAAAGGTCTAAACTTCACAAACGGTTCCAATACAACAGCTTCCGTAGCAGCTGATGGCGTAGTTAAATATGACTTGAACAAAAACGTTGATTTAACAAAAGATGGTTCCTTAACAATTGGCGATACAGTAGTTAACAAAGATGGTTTGACTATCACTGGTGGTCCATCTATTACTAAAACTGGTATTGATGCTGGTAGTAAGAAAATTACTAATGTAGCTCCTGGTACTGATGGCACAGATGCAGTTAACTACGATCAATTGAAAGCAGCTCGTACAGTTGTTACTTCCAACGACAAATCTGTAACAATCAACAAAACAGAAAATGGGGATCAAGTAACATATGACTTACATGTAAATGCAGCTGCTGGCACAGCATCTACTTGGAACTTGAAATCTGGTGCAGTTTCTGCTACAGAAGGTACACATTCTGGTGACACAGCTCAAAACATTGCAGACGGTAAATCCGTTACAATGCAAGCTGGTAAAAACTTAACTGTTAAACAAACTAACGACGGTGCAGGTAATACAGAAGTTGCATACGCTCTTGATAAAGACCTTAAAGATCTTACAAGCGTAACTACTGATAAAGTAACTACAAAAGAAATCGGCTTACAAGATGCAGCTGGTAACACTACTACAATTAAGAAAGATGGCGACCGCATTACATACACTAATGACGGTGGTACAACTACTAAAACTGTAGCTACTCTTGAAGATGAAAAACACATCAAACCAGGTAGCTATGCTGTAGACAATAAAGGCGACGTAACAATGACTTACGTTGACGGTAAAGGTCAAGATGTACCAAATGATAAAGTAGTTCTTACTGGTATTGCTAAAAACGATCTTTCCAACATCACTGATGACGGTAAGAAAGTAATCACTGGTCTTGGCACAATCGTTAAAGCTGGTGAAAATGTTAACGTAACTGAAGCATCTGATGCTACTACAGGCCAAAAAACTTACACTGTAAATGCTGTAACTCCAGCAGTTTACACTAAAGCTGATGGAACTAAAGTAGTTAAACGTCCAGATGGTACTTTCACAACAAACATTGATGGTTCTGCTGGTAATGATGTTCCTGCAAGTGACGTTATCGTATCCTTCCAAGATGCAGCTGGTAACACAACTGGTGGCAATTCCATCGTAAACAACGTTGGCTCCGCTATTAAAAATCAAACTCCAACAGTACCTGCAGGTCAAACTGCTACATATTTGGATAAATTGAAAGCAGCAGCTAATGATACAAACACTCAAAATGCAGCTGTTAATGTATCTGATCTTCACAACACTGCTGAAGCATTGAAAGCTTCTGAATTACATATTGCTCCTACAGTTGGCGGTAATGACACAGATAAAGGCGGTGTAGCATCTGGTAATACTAACCCAGGCGCAGCAGCTCAAGCTTATAAATATAATGCGACTACTAAACAAGTTGAATTGACATTCAATGATGGTAATGGTAAAGCAGTAACTGGTCCTAAAGCAGTTATCGACTTCTCCGACTTGAACATCCCAGCTGCTGGTAACAACTACAGCTTCAAAACAAATGCAACTGGTAACCTTGAAACTGGTACAACTGCAACTGAAACTGAAGTAGCAAGTGGCAAAACTGTAAACTTCGGTGCAGGTAAAAACTTGACTGTAACACAAAAAATCGGTGCTGATGGTAACCAAACATACACTTACGCATTGAACAAAGACTTAACTAACCTAGATAAAGTAGTTGTTAATGGTAAAGATGGTAAAGACGGTGAAGATGGTGTATCCATTACTGGTCCTACTGGCGCAGCTGGTACAGATGGTAACAATGGTAAAGTTGGTATCACTGGTAAAGATGGTAAAGATGCAGTATCTATCTCCGGTAAAGATGGTGTAGGTCACATTGGTTTGACTGGCCCTGCTGGTAAAGATGGTAAAAATGCAACTGCTGATATTACTGTTAAAGAAGGTAAAGCTGGTGTAGATGGTAAAGACGGTGTTGATGGTATCACTCGTATCTTCTACAACGATAAAGATGGCAACGAACATCAAGTAGCAACTCATGATGATGGTATGAAGTTTGCTGGTGACGATGGTCAAGCAAACCAAGATACAAATGCACAAGTTATTAAGAAACATCTTAATAACGTTGTAGATATCGTTGGTGGTGCAGATAAAACTAAGTTGACTTCTACTGATAACATCGGTGTTAACAATGTTAATGGCAAATTGAAAGTTCAATTGGCTAAAAATGTTGACTTGGATGCTGATGGATCCTTGACTACTGGCGCTACAAAAGTTGATAACAACGGTGTTACAATCACTGCTCCTGCAGGTGGTACTACTACTGATGTTAAATTGACTAAAGATGGCTTAGATAATGGCGGTAACAAAATTGTTAACGTTAAAGCTGGTGAAAACGATACAGATGCTGTAAACGTTAAACAATTGAAAGACAAAGTTACAACTGTTGAGTCTTCCGATAATTCCATCAAAGTAGTAGACAAAAATGTTGCTGGTCAACCTGGTTATGATGCAGCTAAAGGTCACCAATATGACATCACTATCAATAACCAAACTGTAGTGGAAAAAGCTCAAACTCCAGTTGTTTATACTAATAAAGATGGCGACAAACTTTACAAAATCGTAGATCCTGCTACTGGTAATGTTACATTCAATACTAAGCCTGATGGTACTGGTACTACAGTTCAACCTGCTGATGTAATTGCATCCATGAACAATGGTGGTGATTCCACAACAACTCCTATGAAGTTGAACAACGTAGGTTCCACTATTGCTGATCAAGCTGGTAACACTTACTTAGATAAAATTGATGCAGCAGCTGCTGATAACAAAACTAAGAACGGTGCGGTAAACGTAACTGACCTTAAAAATACAGCTGATGCATTGATTGAAAAAGGCTTGAAATTCGACGCTAACTCTGGCGGTGTAAAAACTAATAAACTTGGTTCCACTGTAAAAGTTCAAGGCGAAGGCGCTAAAGCTGATACTGAGTACAGCGGTGAAAACGTTAAAACTATCATCAGTCAAGATGCAGATGGTAACACAACTATCGACGTTAAACTTGATAAAAACCTTAAAGCTGACAGCGTAGTTGTTGGTAAAGATGGTAAAGACGGCGTTGATGGTAAGATTGGTGTTAACGGTAAAGACGGCGCATCTGTTGTACTCAACGGTAAAGATGGCTCTATCGGCTTGACTGGTCCTAAGGGTGCTGACGGTAAAGATGGTGCAAGTGCTAAGATTTCCGTTAAAGACGGTGTTCCTGGTGTTGACGGCCAACCTGGTGAAACTATGACTCGTATCGTATACCAAGACAAAGATGGTAACGAACATCAAGTAGCAACTCACGATGATGGCATGAAGTTCGCTGGTGATGACGGTCAAACTGATGATACTAAAGTTATTAAGAAACATCTTAACAACGTAGTAGACATCGTTGGTGGCGCTGATAAAGCTAAATTGACTGATAACAACATCGGTGTAAATAACGACAATGGCAAATTGAAAGTTCAATTGTCTAAAGACCTTGATCTTACTAAAGACGGTTCCGTGAAAATTGGCGATACTAAAGTTAACAACGATGGTTTGACTATCACTGGTGGTCCATCTGTAACTAAGACTGGTATTGACGCTGGTAATAAAACAATTACAGGCGTTAAAGCTGGTGAAAACGATACAGATGCTGTAAACGTTAAACAATTGAAAGACAAAGTTACGACTGTTGAATCTTCTGATGGTACTATTTCTGTAACTGATAAAAATGATCCTACATCTGCAACTTATGATGCAGCTAAAGGTCATCAATATGACATCAAGATCAATAGCCAAGGTGTTGTAAACAACGCTCAACTTCCAGTGGTATACACTAAACAAGATGGCACTAAAGTTTACAAACAACCAGATGGTACTTTCAACACAGCTAAAGATGGTTCTGGCACTGTTGTAAATGCTGGTGATGTAATCGCTTCCATGAATAGTGCAGGTGACTCTACTACAGCTCCTACTAAGTTGAACAATGTTGGTTCTTCCATCGCTGATAAAGCTGGTAATACATTCTTAGATAAGATTGATGCCGCTGCTGGTGACAACAATACTAAGAATGGTGCTGTAAATGTTACTGACCTTAAAAATGCTGCTGATGCAATCGGCAACAAAGGTTTGAACTTCGGTGCTCAATCCGGTAATGACATCCACAAAAACTTGGGTGAAAAACTTGAAATCGTAGGCGAAGGTACTAAAGCTGATGACAACTACAGCGGTTCTAACATCAAAACTATGACTAAAGATGGTAAAGTTGTAATCGGTCTTGATAAAGATCTTAACGGCTTGAACTCCATTGGCGTTCCTGGTAAAGATGGCGTAGCTGGTAAAGATGGTGTATCTATCTCCGGTAAAGACGGTGCTAACGGTATTGACGGTAAAGTTTCCATCGGCAAAGATGGTAAAGATGCTGTATCTATCGCTGGTAAAGATGGCGTAGGTCACATTGGCTTGACTGGTCCTAAAGGTGCTGATGGTAGCAACGGTAAATCTGTTGATATCTCCACTAACGATGGTAAACAAACATTAGTGAACCCAGAAGCTGGCACTGATAAATCTCAACGTATCGTTTATACTCCACAAGATAAAGACGGCAACCCTATTAAAGGTGCTGACGGCAAAGATATCGTACGTGAAGTGGCAACTATGGATGATGGTTTGAAATTCACAGGTAACAACACTGGTACTGAAAACAAACATGCGTTGAATACGCTTGTTAAAGTTCAAGGTGAAGGTGTGACTGCGGCTCAATCCACTGCATTCCAATCCGCTGCTGGTAACATCAACGTAGTAGCTGATGGCAACGATACATTAACTGTTAAGTTGAACAAAGACCTTAAAGGTATCAACTCTATCAGAAATAGCGACAGTGGTCCTGCATTGAACTTCAACGCTGGTGACCTTTCCGTAACTGGTGGTAACCTCAACATGGGTGGTAACAAAATTACTAACCTTGGTAAAGGTACTAACGATACAGATGCGGTTAACTTGAAACAATTGAAAGATTCCCGTACAATCGTTAAATCTACTGATGGTTCCGTAGGTGTTCGTGAATCTGAAAGTGCTGATGGCGCTAAAGTATACGACTTGTCTACTGGTGCAAGCCCTCGTTTTGATGAGTTAACTGATGAAATCGGTCGTGTAGGTGCACAAGGCGCAGCTCTTGCAGCATTGAAACCTATCCAATACGATCCATTAGAACCAACTCAAATCATGGCTGGTTATGGTAACTACCGTGGTAACTCCGCTATTGCAATGGGCGTTGCTCATTACAAAAACGAGTCCACAATGATGCATGCAGGCTTAGCTTGGGCAGGTGGTTCCCGTCACATGATGGCAAATGCTGGTGTAACTTGGAAAGTTGGCAACCGTGATAGCGAAGCTGCAGTAGCAGATCGTTACCGCAAAGGCCCTATCAGCTCTGCTTATGCAATGCAACAAGAAATGGCTTCCGTTAAAGCACAAAACGCTGGATTAAAAACAGAAGTATCTGATTTGAAAGCTGAAAACGAACAAATGAAAGCTCAAATTGCTGCTATGATGGCAAAACTTGGTATGTAATCATTTGTGAGTGTAAGAACTGAATGAACAAAGGACGGTATGCGCTACCTAGCGTAGCGCTTACCTCTCCCTATTGTTTATGAAAATAATGCTTTTAAATATGAACGTGAAACGCGTGAGAGATACTTTCACCATAATCTAACGATAGAAAAGAGGAATATAGAATGAAAAAATCTACATTACTTGCTTGTGCAGCGGCTCTTGTTATTTCTACAGGCGTTGTAGGTGCACAATCCGCTCCAACATATGACGATAACCTAATTTTACGTAACCCAGTATCTGCTCCAGCATTGGGCAATGTAGTATTGGTTCCAGTGGCTAGCCCACAAACAGTGTCTGCTGTTCATGACTATGTGAAAGCTTGGCAAAATGCGGAAATCAACATCGCAAAAGCTAAAGTGAAATACGAAAACCATGAACGTATGACTAAAGCTGAGAAAAAATGGTTACATTCCTATGACAAACACAACTATGCTGACTACTTCCGTACACATTCCATCGGTCGTGTACATGGTCAAGAAGTGTTCTTGAACTGGAATGGTGAAAACCGTAATAAAAACGAATACGAATACTTTGAAATGCCTAAATACAATAAAGAAGATGGCTTCACTAACAGCTATGGTTACAATGTATTGCGCGGCATGACAGATCGTATTAACGAAATCATCCAAAAACAAAAAGAAGTTGGCGGTCCTATGACTGACGACGAAGCACAAGCATTAGAAGATGCTATTTTGGATGTAATGGCTAAAGATCAAGAAAACGTTTCTAACGAAGAACTTCGTCACTACATGAACGAAACAATCTGGTTCGCAGCTAAACAAACAGTTAAAAATAAAGCTAGTGAAGAACCTACTGTTCAAGATGAACATACTGTAGATCTTCGTGAAGCGATCAATCGTCCAGCTAACCAAGAAATTAAAAAAGTAGACTTGCGCGCTGCGATTCAATAATAAGGTTGTAAATTTAACTATAAATCATTAACACACTGAGAGCTCGGCATAAACGATATACAATGAATTAGGAAATGATGTGTGACGCACAGTGTATATAATGAACAACCACATCAGGCCCTCATACGGCGATTGTTTGAGGGCCTGATGTACCCTGGACCCTGACTAGGGCACAAATCCTTATGCAAAACAACGCCATCCGAAAGGATGGCGTTGTTTTTTTGCGTTTATGTATTGTTGTCCTTACTTAAGGCTCAATAGCTGTACAAATATAAACAATTATAAAATAATAGACTACTTATATTAACTACCTTTTTCTATGCATTTATGAAGAAACGCTTTATTGCTATGCTTTATCTTCATCTAATTTAGAAAGTTTATATATTTTAGATGAAGATTAATTTGTGTAAGATATACAAATATAATGTAAATATAAACTAATATGATCTGTTTTATACTCTTATATATATAATGTATTATATTATATATAATACAATTACAATATAAACCCTTATTATATGCTGATGTGGAGATATTTTCACATATCTAGAAAATTCAATTTATCTTGTTTAGAAATATAAAATTTATTTTAATTATTTCAGGAATTTCTATTTACAATTAGTTTATAAATTGTTATCATATTAATATCTTAATGAATAGTATGTGAACGTGTGTCATAAACAATTCATGAAACAAAAAATGTATATAAGGCATTTAGTGTTTTCTTTATAAGAGAGAAAGGGGTTCATAGTTTCTATGAATAAGGTTTTTAAGGTCGTTTATAGCAAATCTAAAGGCTGCTACGTAGTAGTACCTGAAACTGCTAAAAATAATAACGGCAAGAAAAAAGTTTTGGCTAGCGTATTGGCTGGCTTGGCTGTAGCTGGTGCTATGGGTGGCATTGCGCCTCTAGAAGCACAAGCAGGTTATGATACTGGTAATAGTCATGTTAATATTTGGGCTGATACTGCTCCAGATGGAAGTAATGGCAAAAATAATGCCGGTCAAAACTCTATCGTTGTAGGCTACCAAAATACTACTGATTATGTAGCTGGTCATGACGGTAAGGTAGCGATTGGCGCTAAAAATACATCTACAAATAATGCGACTACTGCAGTAGGCAATAGAAATACAGCTACAGGTGGTGCTGCTACAGCTGTTGGTGCGGGTAATAACGCTTCCGGTGATGCTTCTCTTGCTGTAGGTAATGTAAGTAATGCAAATGCTAGAAGTGCTGTTGCTGTTGGTTCCTATAACAATGTGAATTACACAGAAGGTTCTTGGCAAACAACACCAAAAAATGCTGGTGAATACTCTACAGTAATTGGTAACTATTCTAGTGCTACTGGTACAAGCTCATCCGCTATGGGTGTATACACTAATGCTACTGGAGCAGGTTCCGTTGCTGCTGGTTATAGCAACAATGCAAATGGTCAAAACTCTGTTGCTATTGGCTCTGAAAATATTTCTCGTGTAGCAAATACAATTACAATGGGTTATAAAAATGATGCTAAAACAATGGGTGGCATCGCCATTGGTAAAAATAACATGGTTGACTCCACAAATGGTGGAACCAACTTTGCTCAAACTCGTGATGAGAACTCCCAAATTGCAATTGGTCGCGATAATACGGCAACTCACTTAGATACAATTGCTATCGGCCGTGATACACATGCTACTGGTTCTGGTGCAACTGCTTTTGGTGCTCGTGCTGATGCATCTGGTAACAACTCCATTGCTATCGGTCAAAGTGGTAAAGATTCTGATCGTGTTGTTGCATCTGGCGTAAATGCTATTGCTATCGGTATGCAATCTCAAGCGACTGGTGAATCTGCAATTGCTGAAGGTCCTGGTTCTCGTGCAGGCGGTAAATATGGCGTTGCATTAGGTCGTACAACTAAAGCAAATGCTGAGGCTGCAACTGCTTTAGGTAATGCGGCAGAAGCTAATATCGCTAATGGTGTAGCTCTTGGCTCCTCTTCTGTTACAACTACAGATAAAGGCGTTGTAGGTTACAACCCATCTGATTTACATAACCGTAAATATACTAACTTACAAGGTAACGTACAAAAGGCTACTACAGCTGCTGTATCCATCGGTAATGGCGAAACATTGACTCGTCAATTGACTGGTCTTGCTGCTGGTACTGCAGATACTGATGCTGTTAACGTAGCTCAATTGAAAAATGTTGGCGTTGCTGTGACTGGTAATACTGGTTCTAGCGATTTCTTGACTGACGGCGGTAAATTGAACGTTCGTGGTGAAGGTCGTGTATCTGTAGCTGCTAGCGATGATGGTGCTAAAGATTCCAAATTAACTTTGAAATTCGATGACACTAACTTGGTAAAAGCTGGTAGAAACGTAACTGTTGATACATCTGTTACTGATGGTAAAACTACTTACACAATCAACGCTGCTGACACAGCTGCTAAATATGACTTCTTAACAAATGCTACAGCAAACGGTGGTAAAGTTGATGGTACTGCAAAACCTGCAACTGTTCAAAGTGGTACAACTGTTAACTACGCAGCTGGTAAGAACTTAACAGTTAAACAAGACATCAAGCAATCTATTGGTGAACAAACTTATACATACTCCTTAAATAGCGATCTTGGTGGTATTACTTCCATTACTAACAATGGCGGTCCTACAATGCACTTTGGTGGTGATAACATCAGCATCACTGGTGGTAACCTAGATCTTGGCGGTAATAATATTACTAATCTTAAATCTGGTGGCGATGTAACTAATAATGCGGCTAACATTGGCGATGTTGTTCGTATTTCTAAAGCGAACGACTTGCATGTAGCTCCTACAGCAGGCACTAATAACAATGTGGCTGAATACACTGTAGATGCTAACAAAAAGGTTACATTAACTTACCAAGATGGTAATGGTAAAACTGTTAACGGTCCTAAAGCAGTTATCGACTTGAGCGGTTTGAAAACTGGCGATATGAGCTCTTTCAACGTGAAATCTACTGCTACAGAAGGTAAAGTGGCACAAGGTTCTGCTGGCGTTCAAGAAATTCGTGACGGCAAAACTGTGGAAATGCAAGCCGGCAAAAACATGACCATTAAACAAACTAATAATAATGGTAATGCAGCTGTTGAATTTGCATTGAATAAAGACATCGATTTGACTCCAGATGGGTCTATCAAAATCGGTGACACTAACATTACTGATAATGGTTTGACTATTAACGGTGGTCCATCCATTACTAAAACTGGCATCAATGCTGGTGGTTTGAACATTACTAATGTGAAAGCTGGCGTAAACGACAACGATGCAGTTAATGTTAGCCAATTGAAACAAGTTCGTGCTGACGAACGTCACATTAAACCAGGTGAATACGCAGTTGATAATAACGGCAAAGTAACAATGACTTACCTTGATGGTAACAACAAAGACGTTCCTAACGAAACTGCTGTTATCACAGGTATTGCTAAACAAGATCTTTCCAATATCAACAAGGGTGGTGAAACAGTCATCCAAAATCTTGCTAAAAAATCCATCGATATGGAAAATGGTAAGAATACAAAGGTTAGCAACCGTGAAATCAATGGCGTTAAAACTTTCAAAGTAGACGTTGAAGGTGATTTAAACGACATTACATCCATCACAAACAAAGCTGGCGACGGCAAGGTTGTATTCGGTGGTAACCAAACTGTAAACGTTGCAGGCGATCACAACATTAACTTGAATGCTAAAGTTGGTGACATCACTGGTTTGACTAACGTAACTATCGATGCTCCTGACTTCGCTAAAAAAGGTCGTGCAGCAACTGAAGAACAATTGAACATCGTTAACAACGGTTTCAATAACACAGTTGGTTTGACTGGTAACACAGGCGCTACTGAATTACAAAAATTGAACAAACAAGGCGGCTTGAGCTTCGGCGTTGTAGGTGCTAACAATGGTGAGTACATTAAAACAACTGCTTCTGGTTCCAATGTAGTGGCTGACTTGTCCGACAGCGCTAAAAACAAATTGAACAGCACTGTTGAAGTTCAAGGTAAAAACGCTGCGAAAGTAACAAGCAACGTAGTTCAAAATGCAGACGGTAGCAGTAAAACTATCTATACTGTAGATGTTAATAACGTAACACCTACTGCAGCTTCTACTGAAAAAGTACAAGCTAAAGCAGACGTAGCTGGTTCTAGCGACAAAAATATTGCTAAAGTATCCCCTAAAGTAGGCGATCAATTCGGTGAAGCTGGTGCAACTTACGAAGTAAACGTATCCCGTAACGACGTAAAAGATGCAGCTCGTGAAGCAGTTACTGTAAACAATGCAAACAATAACAACAACCCTATTACTGTTACACCTGTACAAGATGAAGCAAATCATAACACTACATACCAAGTAACATTCGATGGCGACAAAGCTGCTAAACAAATTCCTTTGACTTACAAAGCGAATGGCACAAACGAACAAAAAGTTACATTGGATAAAGGTTTGAACTTCACAAACGGTAAAAACACAACAGCTTCTGTAGATGCTGAAGGCGTTGTTAAATACGATGTGAACAAAGATTTAGTAGACATCCATTCCATTTCCAATACTACAAATGGTCCAAAAATGGAATTCGGTCCTAACTCTATCAACATCACTGGCGGCCCTATCAACATGGGTGACCAAAACATCACTAACCTTAAATCTGGTGGCGATGTAGTGAATAACGCAGCTAACATTGGCGACGTAACTCGTATTTCTAAAGCTAACGACTTGCACATTGCTCCAACATCTTCTGACCGTCAAGGTGAAACTACTACATCTTACGCTTACGATGCAGCAAGCAAATCTGTAACATTGAAATATAACGATGGTAACGGTGCTAACCAAGCTGGTACAGTGGCGAAAATCGACTTGTCCGGTTTGGCTGATCAAATCAAAGATGGTTACTCCTTCTCCACTGACGCTAAAGGCAATGTAGTTGGTAACCATGCTGTTACACCTGTAGCAAATGGTAAAACTGTTTCTTATGCAGCGGGTAAAAACTTAACTGTTGCTCAAAATATTGATAATGCAACTGGTGAACATACTTACACATATGCATTGTCCAATGATGTTGATTTGACTCCAAATGGTTCCTTGAAAATTGGCGACACTATTCTTAACAATGGTGGCTTAACAATTACAGGTGGCCCATCCGTAACTAAAACTGGTATCAACGCTGGTAACTTGAACATTACTAATGTGAAAGCAGGCGTAAACGATACTGATGCAGTTAACGTAAAACAATTAAAAGATGCTCGTACAGTAGTAACTTCTAACGATAACTCCGTAACAGTTAACAAAACTGAAAACGGCAACCAAGTTACTTATGACTTGCATGTAGCTCCAGGTGCGGCACAATCCGTATGGAATGTGAAATCCACTGGTAATACAACTGCTGATTCCGAAGCAACTGCTAAAACTATCACTGACGGTAAAACAGTTGAAATGGCAGCAGGTAAAAACTTGACTGTTAAACAAACTAGCAACAACGACGGTGCTAAAGTTGAATTCGGTTTAGCTGGTGACTTGACTAACATCAAGACTATTAAAAACGAAGGCCCTGCTACTTTCACAATCGGCGGTAACGAATTCAAATTCGATGGCGGCAATGTGAACATGGGCGACAACAACATCACTAACCTTAAATCTGGTGGCGATGTGATCAATAACGCTGCTAACATTGGCGACGTTAAACGTATCTCCAAAGCTAACGACATTCATGTCAAAGACAAAACATATACAGTGAACGCTGATAAAACAGTTACATTGGAATATGTTGATGGCAATGATAATACAGTGAACAAAACAGCTAAGATCGACTTGAGCAACTTGCCTACAGGCGATAAAGCTGCTGTTGAAAGCGTAGTTAAAAAATCTGCTGCTGCAGGCGACACTAACATCGCTGACATCACTGTAGCTGACGGCAAACAAACTGGTGATGCAAATGCTAAATACGAAGTAAATGTTTCCCGTAATGCTGTTAAAGATGCAGCTCGTGAAGCAGTGACTGTAAACAATGCAAACAATAGCAACAACCCAATCACTGTTACACCTGTTCAAGATGAAACAAACCATAACACAACTTACCAAGTAACATTCGATGGCGATAAAGCTGCTAAACAAATTCCTTTGACATACAAAGCGAATGGCTCTAACGACCAAAAAGTTACATTGGATAAAGGTTTGAACTTCACAAATGGTTCCAACACAACAGCTTCCGTAGCTGCTGATGGCGTAGTTAAATACGATCTTAACAACAACGTAAACTTGACTCCATCTGGTTCCTTAACTATTGGTGATACTGTTGTTAATAACGGTGGCTTAACTATTTCCGGTGGCCCATCTGTTCTTAAAACTGGTATTAATGCTGGTAACTTGAACATCACTAACGTAAAAGCTGGCGTAAACGATACTGATGCAGTTAACGTTAAACAGTTGAAAGATTCTCGTACAGTAGTAACTTCCAACGATAATTCCGTAACAGTTAACAAAACTGAAAACGGCAACCAAGTTACTTACGACTTACATGTAGCTCCAGGTGCTGCACAATCCGTATGGAATGTGAAATCCACTGGTAATACAACTGCTGATTCTGAAACTACTGCAAAAACTATCTCTGATGGTAAAACAGTTGAAATGGCAGCAGGTAAAAACTTGACTGTTAAACAAACTAGCAATAACGACGGCGCTAAAGTTGAATTCGACTTGGCTAACGATATCAAGATTGGTAACGATGGCAAAGACGGTAAAGATGGCGTTGACGGTAAAATCGGCGTAAACGGTAAAGATGGCTCTGCTGTTGTGATCAACGGTAAAGACGGCTCCATCGGCCTCAATGGTAAAGATGGTAAAGACGGTCTTACTATCCGTGGCGCTAATGGTCAAGACGGCGTAAATGGTACAAACGGTACTAACGGTATCACTCGTATCGTATACGAAGACAAAAACAACAACAAACACGAAGTGGCTACTACTGATGACGGCTTGAAATTCACTGGTAATAACACTGATGTTGTAAACAAAAATAAATTGAATAGCCTTGTTAAAGTTCAAGGTGAAGGCGTAGATAAAACAACTTCTGCATCCTTCAAGAGCGCTTCTGGTAACATCAACGTAAAAGCTGATGGTACTGATACTCTCGAAGTTCAATTGAACAAAGATTTGAAAAACATCACTTCCATTAAGAACGATGGCCCTGCAACTATGACAATTGGCGGTAACGAATTCAAATTCGATGGCGGCAATGTGAACATGGGTGGCAACAACATCACTAACCTTAAATCTGGTGGCGATGTAATCGATAACGCTGCTAACATCGGCGATGTAAAACGTATTTCCAAAGCTAACGATTTACACATTGCACCAACTCAATCTGATCGTGCAGGTGAAACTACTACATCTTACTCCTACAATGTAGCAGACAAATCCGTTACATTGAAATACAACGATGGCAATGGCGCTAACCAAGCTAATACAATCGCGAAAATCGACTTGTCTGGTTTGGCTGATCAAATTAAAGACGGCTACTCCTTCTCCACAGATGCGAAAGGTAATGTAGTTGGTAACCACGCTGTAACAGCAGTAGGCAACGGTAAAACTGTATCCTACGCAGCAGGCGATAATTTGACAATTACTCAAAATATCGATAATGCAACTGGTGAACAAACTTATACATATGCATTGTCTAATGACATCAAAGTTGGTAACGACGGTAAAGATGGTAAAGACGGTGTTGACGGTAAGATTGGTGTAAACGGTAAAGATGGTTCTGCTGTTGTAATCAACGGTAAAGACGGTTCCATCGGCTTGAATGGTAAAGACGGCAAAGACGGTATTACTATTAAAGGCGCTAATGGTCAAGACGGCGTAGACGGTAAAAATGGTACTAATGGTATCACTCGTATCGTATACGAAGATAAAAATAACAATAAACACGAAGTGGCAACTACTGACGACGGCATGAAATATGCTGGCGACGATGGTCAAACTGACTCCACTAAAGTTATCGCTAAGAAATTGAACCAAACATTGGATATCACTGGTGGTGCTAATAGCTCTAAATTGACTGAAAACAACATCGGCGTGAACAACGTAGATGGCAAATTGAAAGTTCAATTGGCTCAAAACATCAACTTGACTCCAGCAGGTTCCTTAACAATTGGCGATACGAAGATCACTGACGGTGGTTTGGTAATCAACAATGGTCCATCCATCACTAAAGGTGGCATCAATGCTGGTGACTTGAACATCACTAACGTGAAAGCTGGCGTAAATGACACTGACGCAGTTAACGTAAAACAATTGAAATCCGCTAAGACAGAAGTTAAAGCTGGTGACAACGTAACAGTTGATAAAACAATTGGTGCTGATGGTCAAAACATTTACACAGTAAATGCAAAAGCAACTAACCTTGGCGATGCTGAACTTAACTACACAGCTAACGGCGGTGCTAAACAAAAAGTTAAATTGTCTGAAGGCTTGAACTTCGTTGACGGTAACTACACTAAAGCTTCCGTTGATGCAAACGGTGTTGTTAAATACGACGTAACACTTGGTAAAGTAAGAGACGGCGTTGACGGCAAACCAGGCGTAGATGGCCAAAATGGTATCGCAACAGTTAAAACTGTAGTAGATACAATCAACAACTCCGGTTGGAAAGGTGACGTTACTGGTAACACAGTAGGCGATCACAGTGCAACAATCGTAAAACCTGGCACAACTGTAAACTTCGGTGCAGGTAAAAACTTAACTGTTGAACAAATCGTTGATGCAGTAACTGGCAACCACACTTACAACTATGCATTGTCCGACGATATCAAAGTTGGTAATGATGGTAAAGACGGTAAACCAGGTGTTGACGGTAAGATCGGTGTAAACGGTAAAGACGGTTCTGCTGTTGTAATCAACGGTAAAGACGGCTCTATCGGCTTGAATGGTAAAGACGGTAAAGATGGTCTTACTTTCAAAGGTGCTAACGGTCAAGACGGCGTAGACGGTAAAAACGGTACCAACGGTATGACTCGTATCGTTTACGAAGATAGCAACAACAACAAACACGAAGTTGCTACTACTGATGACGGCTTGAAATTCACTGGTAACAACGAAAGCGTTGTAAACAAAAACAAACTTAACTCCACAGTTAAAGTTAAAGGTGAAGGCGTTACTGAAGAGCAAGAAAAAACATTTGAATCTGCTGCAGGTAACATCGCTGTAACTGCTGATGGTAACGATACTTTGAACATTCGCTTGAATAAAAACATCAAAGGCATCGACTCCATTCAAACTAAGGAAATCCACTTAGGTACACCTGATAATTACACAACAATTAAGAAAGATGGGGACCGCATTAAATACGGCGACAAAACATTCGCTAACACTGATGATATCTGGACAATCCAAGCTAATGGCACAGATGTTCCAGCTAACGGCGGTAAAGTAAATGTTAAAGGTGCTGACGGTATCACAGTATCCAAATCTGCTAATGGCGAAATGACAATTAGCGGTGCTGGCCTTGGTACAATGAACAGCTTCAACGTTAAATCTTCTGGTAATACTACTGCTGATTCTGAAACAACAGCTAAGAGCATTACAGATGGTAAAACTGTTGAATTCTCCGGCGGTAAAAACCTCACTGTAAAACAAACTAGCGACGAAAACGGCGCTAAAGTAGAATATGCATTGAGCAACAATGTAGATCTTACTAATAAAGGTTCCTTAACAGTTGGCGATACTAAGATCACTGATGGTGGCTTGGTAATCAACAATGGCCCATCCGTAACTAAAGACGGCATCAATGCTGGTAATAAACAAATTACTAACGTTGAAGACGGTGTAAACGATACTGATGCGGTTAACGTACGTCAATTGAAAGCAGCTAAAACTAACCTTGTTGACGGTCAAAACACTAAAGTGACTGGCGATGGTTCTAAAGCTAACCCTTACAAAGTTAATGTTGAAGGCGATTTGAATAAAATCACTTCCATCACTAACAACGAAGGCGATGGCAAATTAGAATTCAAAGGTGACCAAGTAGTTAACGTAGCTGGCGACAACACAATCAAGCTTGATGGTAAAACTGGTGATATCACTGGCTTAACTAACAAAACTCTTGATTCCGCTGACTTCGCAACTAAAGGTCGTGCAGCAACTGAAGAACAATTGAAACTTGTTCATGAAGAAGCAGCTAAAAAATCTACTGAAAAAGTACAAGCTAAAGCTGATGCTAATAACATCGCTAAAGTAGCTCCTAAAGCTGGCGATACATTCGGTGCAGCTGGTGCAACATACGAAGTATCTGTAGATAAAAATGACGTTAAAGACGCAGCTCGTGAAGCAGTTACTGTAACAGGTGACAACAAAGCGATCACTGTAGACGTTCAACCAAATGCTACAAACCATACAACTAACTACCAAGTTAACTTCAATGGTAAAGAAGCAGCTAAACAAATTCCATTGACTTATAAAGAAAATGGTGGCAATGCTAGAACAGTAATGTTATCTGACGGTTTAGACTTCTCTAATGGCGTAAATACTACTGCTCACACTGATGCGAACGGTAAAGTATCCTTCGACGTAAAAGGTGACCTCACTAACATCACTTCCATTTCCAATAACTCCAATGGTCCTAAAGTATCCTTCGGTGGCGATACTGTAAATATCACTGGTGGCAACCTCAACATGGGTGGTAACAAAATCACTAATGTTCAAAAAGGCACTAATGATACTGATGCAGTAAACGTTAAACAATTGAAAGATTCCCGTACTACATTGACATCTGATGATCATTCCGTAGTATTGAAGAAAACTGAATCTGCTGACGGTGGCTTGAACTACGACCTTTCCGTAAAAGGCGCAGTTGACCCTCGCGTTGATCAATTGACTGAAGAAATCGGTCGTGTAGGTGCTCAAGGTGCAGCATTGTCCGCATTGAAACCTATGCAATACGATCCATTGGAACCAACTCAAATCATGGCTGGTTACGGTAACTACCGTGGTAACTCTGCGATTGCAGTGGGCGTAGCTCATTACAAAAACGAGTCCACAATGTTCCATGGCGGCTTGTCCTGGGCTGGCGGTTCTAGCCACATGATGGCAAACGCTGGTGTAACTTGGAAAGTTGGTAACAGAGATGCTGAAGCAGCTGTAGCAGACCGCTACCGCAAAGGCCCTATCAGCTCTGCATACGCAGTTCAAACTGAAATGGCTGCAATGAAAGCTCAAAATGCCGGATTAAAAGGTGAAGTATCTGACTTGAAATATGAAAACGAACAAATTAAAGCTCAAAACGCTGGTCTACAAAGTGAAGTAGAAGTATTGAAAGCTCAAATGGCTGCAATGATGGCGAAAATGGGTATGTAATTTAGTTAGCAAATGGATACAACTGGTACGGGTTCCTTCGGGAGCCCTGAACCAGCACATTAATTCGACTATGAAAAGAGGAATAGATATGAAAAAATCTACAATGCTTGCTTTCACAGCGGCACTTTTAATGAGCGCAGCATCCATCACTGGTCACGCAGCAAGCGCACCAACATATGATGATAACTTGATCTTGCCAAACCCTGCATCTGCACCTGGTTTGAGCAATGTTGTATTGGTACCTGTGGCTAGCCCACAAGTAGTACAATCTCTTCATGATTATGTGAAAGCATGGGAAAATGCTGAACAAAAAATCGCGTTAGCAAAAGCTAAACGCGACAATCATGAACAATTGACTAAAGCTGATAAAAAATGGTTGCATTCTAAAGATAAACATAACTATGCTGATTACTTCCGTACACATTCTTTAGGTCGTGTACATGGCTTTGAAACAGCTTTAAATTGGAACGGTGAAAACCGCAACAAAAATGAATACGAATACTTTGAAACACCTAAATACAATGAAAAAGATGGCTTCGTAAATAGCTATGGTTACAACGTATTGCGTGGTATGGTAGATCGTGTTAACGAAGTTGTACAAAAGCAAAAACAAGTAGGCGGTCCTATGACTGACGACGAAGCACAAGCATTAGAAGATGCAATCTTGGATATCCTTGCGCAAGAGCAAGAACATGTATCTAACGAAGAACTTCGTCACTACATGAACGAAACAATCTGGTTCGCTGCTAAAGAAACAGTTAAAAACAAAGCAAGCGAAGAACCAACTGCTGCTGATGAGCACGTAGTAGACCTTCGTAAAGCAATTAACGAACCAATGGGTAGCAACGACTACAATAAAGTTGACTTGCGCAGTGCGATTCAACAATAAACAATATCTATAGTAATGTAGGTATTGTAGCCTTTTCTTCTCTCGTTAAAAGGCTTAGTTGATCTCTAATACATACTGATGATATATGATGTATCCCTTACATACACATATATCTAAAATGACACATTGGCCCTTATATTGAGTTTATGAGGGCCCTATACCCTGGACCCCCGACTAGGGAACACAAATCCTTATTAAACAACGCCATCTGGTTGGATGGCGTTGTTTTTATTATTGTCTTTAGACTGGTTCGCGACGTAGTCGCGAATCATAAAACCACCCGCTATGCGGGTGCGGCAACGAAAGTTATACAAAAAAATCACCTTGCTTAAGTATAATGTAGGTGTTCAAGCCGCATTATATACAAAAGAAAGGTGATTTTATATGGCAACAAAGACACAGAGCCTTGCGCACACAAAATGGTTATGCAAATACCACATAGTATTTACACCTAAGTATAGACGTAAAGTTATATATAATCAATACAGAAATAGTTTACGTGAAATACTGAGACGTTTATGTGAATATAAGGGCGTCAAGATTATAGAGGGGGAGCTTATGGCAGATCATGTGCATATGCTAGTATTAATTCCACCTAAAATATCAGTTTCATCTTTTATGGGATATCTAAAGGGTAAAAGTGCACTAATGATGTTCGATAAACACGCAAACTTAAAGTATAAATTTGGAAATAGACACTTTTGGTCCGAGGGATATTATGTAAGTACGGTAGGATTAAATGAAGCTACCGTAAAAAAATATATACGTGAGCAAGAGTTACATGACCAAATGAAAGATAAACTTAGTGTAAAAGAATATGAGGACCCTTTTAAGGGTAGCAAGTAATACATATCCCCTTTAAGGGGACCGTTACGAGTCAATGGCTATGCGGCTTGAACGTAGTGAAAGCCAGCGCCTTTAGACGCTGGCCTAGTACTACGGGCTTATAGCCCGTGAGCAAACCACCCGTTTTACGGGTGGTTCTGATTTATAATAACTAAAAAAAGGCTTATAGGACAAAAAGTGTGTGTAAAAACCCTTATAACACTAGATATTTACTAGTGTTATAAGGGTTTAATCTTTTTTTGGAGAAGTTTGAGGGTGGACAAAAAGTGTGGGTGAAAACATCAATTAACCCTTGTAATTACTGACTAAAATGAGGTTATATCTTCCTATATATAAACAAATATGGAGGAAGAGTTTATGCGACAAATAAAATGTCCTGATTGTAATGAAACATGTATTAAACACGGTGTTTTAAAATCTGGTTCTCAGCGTTGGTTTTGCAAACATTGTAAGGTGGCATTTACCGTTAAAATTAATAATTTAAGTAAAGAGTTAAGCCTATTCTTGAATTGGTTATTCAGCACCAATATTCAAGCTGATATGCCTGGTAAAGGTCGTACATTCAGGCGTAAAACCGCTAAATTTTGGTCCATATGGCCATTGCCACCAAAAGTGGAAGAAGTACATGATGTGGTATATCTTGATGGAATTTACTTAGCTAGGAATTTATGTGTTTTGATTTGTTGCAATGATACTCATGTTCTAGGATGGTATGTCTGTCGTTATGAGCATGCTAGAGCTTGGCAGTGTTTAATGGAACGGATTGCCGAACCTAAAGTTGTTGTGTCTGATGGTGCTAATGGTTTGCCTAAAGCATTACGTAAAGTTTGGCCTCATAGCAGTCACCAAAGATGCTTGTTTCACATTTTTTGTCAGGTTAGACGATATATGACAAGTAGACCTAAAACGTTAGCAGGAAAGGATCTTTATACTCTGGCTAAAGATTTATTTAATGTGAAAACAATGGATCAAGCTCTTGTATGGATTAATGAACTTTCAGCGTGGCGAATGACATATTCTGATTTTTTATGAGAAATGACGATTGATGAATTCGGAAACAAACGCTCTACACATGAGCGTTTGCTTAAAGCCGAATCATCATTATGGCGTCTGATTAGGCAACAAACTTTATTTACATTTTTGGAATGTATTGATATTACAGTACCTACAACAAATAATCGTATTGAAGGTGGAGTAAATGCTCAACTAAGAAGTATGTTACGATCTCATAGGGGCCTTTCACTTGAAAGAAGACTAAAAGCGGTCTATTGGTGGTGCTATATGCACTCACCAAGACCGCTTTCTATTTCAGATATATTAAATTGTATGCCTACAGATGAATCGATTGCTGCTATCTACAAACGGTTATCTGATTATTGCCAAATAGATCGCTCAATACCTCAATGGGGTGATGCTCCTGTTTGGAATGAGCTACATATGTCTACAGATTTTCCAACTTATTGGGATTAGTCACACACACTTTTTGTCCTATAACCCTAAAAAAATATAGTAGCTTTATATAATATATATACCATATAAAGGTAAAATAAGAGGAATATGATACGTGATAAGGGTAATATAATATGAGATAAGGATAATATAATACGTGGAAATAAATATCCATATTGATGAGGGTATAGACCAGGTACTAAAACAAGACTTATAAATGCCTAAAATAGTAAACTAACGATATATTAATCCAATTGCATGGTATTAGTATATTTATATAATTAATAAATACAATATATAGTATGATAAGAATAGGAATATACCATATAAAGAGATATAGAAAAAAGTTTGTAAAATTTTAAAATTAGGGGTTGCGCCCCTCGGTTCTTTGTACTATAATAGCTATACAGTCGTTCGAAGCGACTGTTTATTAGTTAGCAAACACTAGATAAAATCTATGTTTGTTGATAATCGTTTTAGAATAAAAGTGTAATTCCTGGTTAAAACAGAAATTACAAAATTCTAAAAAAGATTATAAAAAGGTGTTGACATGAACATGACAACATGTTATTATAATCTAGTCGCCAGTTGGTGAAACACTTCGAAAGAAAGTGCTTCAAAGCTAGATGAAATCTAGTTTAACTGGTACAGATCTTTGAAAACTGAACAATGATAGGTAATCAATCAATACGATTGAACATATGCCAGAGTGCGGGTTTTGACAAAGTCAAAACCAACCATAATTCAAAGTTACTTAAATGTAACGACAACAAATAATGAGCTATTCAAATAGCTTCAAGATATCTTGGAGAGTTTGATCCTGGCTCAGGACGAACGCTGGCGGCGTGCTTAACACATGCAAGTCGAACGAAGAGCGATGGAAGCTTGCTTCTATCAATCTTAGTGGCGAACGGGTGAGTAACGCGTAATCAACCTGCCCTTCAGAGGGGGACAACAGTTGGAAACGACTGCTAATACCGCATACGATCTAATCTCGGCATCGAGGATAGATGAAAGGTGGCCTCTATTTATAAGCTATCACTGAAGGAGGGGATTGCGTCTGATTAGCTAGTTGGAGGGGTAACGGCCCACCAAGGCGATGATCAGTAGCCGGTC